>CP132905.1:0-936503 GCA_031446165.1 Arsenophonus sp.
GTACACAGAAGCATTGTTTTTAAAAAAAAATATAAAATATACAAATAATTTTCTAGTAAAAATATTTTTTATTTGCAACTATTCGATACTATATAATTAATTTTACTAGTAAAGTTAATTAAATATAATTTTAAAAACCATACTATTGAAGCAATAAACAATCATTAATGTATATAAAAAAATAATAGAAAACAGCATCAATTATTTATTTAAATTATTTTAAATTGAATATATTTTTTAAAAGTAAGTTACATAAAAATATATGTTTTGACTAAGAATCCTATACTTTTTATTTGTAATGTACTTTTTAAAAAAGTATAACTACATGAATTTAAAAGATATTTTTTATAAATAATTATAAAATTGATCACTTTAATATTTTTTTTAAATTCATTATTTTTTTAAAATTTTCTTCTATTTTTTTTAAAACAGGAGAAACATCAGGTAATATTCCATACCATAATTTGACAGAAAAAGCCGCTTGAATAACTAACATACCAATACCATCAGCATATTTTGATACTCCATTTTCCTTTGCGAACTTTAAAAAAGATGTTTTATTAAATGAATAGAACATATCATAACAAATAGTTTTTTTATTAAATATTTTATGAGAAATACTGGGGACATCTCCAGTAATACTCGCAGATGTCGCATTAATAACTAAATCATATTTTGGAATATTAATCAATTCCATCTTTAATGCACTTATATCCCCTATAGAGAAAAATTTTTTAACTAATATTTCAGCTTTACTAAACGTTCGATTCGTAATTGTGATGCGGCACCCATAATTTAAAAGAAAAGGGATAATACCAGAAGATGCTCCACCAGCACCTATTAACAATATATGCATTCCCCTTTTTATAAAATTTAACCGTTGAAGATCAAAAAGTAATCCGATTCCATCAGTATTATCACCTAATAATTTTTTATTCTTCAATTTCTTGATAGTATTAATAGAACCAGATAAATAGGCTCGATCGGTAAATTTATGAACTTTTTTGCATGCTAGTTCTTTGAAAGGCGACGTAATATTTGCCCCTCTACCTCCTAATCCAAAAAAAATATCTAATTTTTCTTCAAATTTATTTATAGAAACTAATTCTTTGGTATAATTATAATGAATACCAATTTGCTGAGAAAATAACTGATGAATAAATGGTGATTGAGTATAAGATAGTTGGTTACCAAATATTGCAAATTTTTCTTTTAAATTAATATTTTCTATACAAACAACCTTTTATTATATCGCGAATCTCCGATGGGTTTTGATATCCACCAACAAGACCATCCAAAATAAATACTTTTTTATTATTAAACCTGGAAATTACTTCTTCTGTTGTTCTACAAGGGGGTTCTCCATGTAAGTTAGCACTAGTAGAAATTAACGGTTTACCATATAAAAAACACAGATCTTTAATTAATTGAAGATGTATAATGCGAACTGCAATTGAATCAAACGTTCCTATTAAGTATTTTGAGATATTTTTTTTTGCAGGCAATACCCAAGTAATGGGTTTATTTTTTACAGAAAAAATCCTATTTTTTTGTTCAATAGTTAATCTTTGATAATCAACATAAGGTATTAATTGTTCATATGACGATGCTATTAAAATTAAACCTTTTTTCCAGGAACGCCGTTTTAATAAAAATAACTTATGAATTGCTTGTTCGTTATCAGGGTCACACCCTAATCCAAAAACAGCTTCTGTTGGATAAGCGATAATTTCACCTTTTTTTAAAACTTTAACAATATTATGCAAAGAATAAAATATTTTATTAAACATTTTAAATTGTCTATATAATCTTATTGGTAATATTTATTGCAAAAATATTTGATTGCTGATAAATATAAAAATATATTTTTAAAGTTTTTGTGAACAAATATAATTTAATATAGATAATATCTTTTAAGAACATCAAAATAAAAAAAACCATTTAATGGTATACAAATTTGATATTTTCTATAATATAACTTTTCTTTTAACTTTGATATTTTTTCAAAAAAAAATATTTAATTGTTATTTATATAACAAAATTTTTAATTTCTTATATTATACAAATTTTTATGTATAATCAAAATTGTACATAAAAATATGGTAGGATTTCAAATTTTTAAATATAAATTTCCTAAAATGTAAATTTTTTACAAAAAATAATAAAATACGATTATTTAATTAAATAAAAAATTACATAATAATTAATATTTATCAATATAATAATTATTAATTTTTTTAGAATATATACATAAACCAAAATTATAAATTTAATGAACAATGCTAATCATAAAATGATTATGAATAAATAAAAAATTAAAAATACAAAATATATATTCACTTTAAAAACTATTCTTAAAAACAAATATTATTCATGATAATTATTTTTTTAATTTTGGTTTTATTAGTAATATTGCAAATAAAAATAATAAACATATTTTTAAATATTAGATCACTATTTTATAACCTATCAAATAAATTGTAGAGTTAAAAATTAAGTGTACATAAATATTTTTCCAAATAAGAGAATCATACATTTTTTAGAAAAAATATTTTTTATATAACACTATTTCTTTATAAAGAAATATACACAGCTTTAACAAAACAAAATCTTTCCAAAGAAATCATTGATTTTCATAAAAAATAATAAGTTTATATTATTTTCTCTAAAATAATTTTATTATGCAATAACATTATGCATATAAATTGATCGGCTATATAAAAGTATATAGTATAAAAAATTAATTTTAAAAAAAAATACTATGGATAATTAAATTCAGAAAACAAAAAACAGTAAAAAACTATCCAAAAAATTAAACAATATTACATTAACATTTAAAATAATAAATTATTTTAAAAATCAGTTATTGTTTTTTATGTTTATGTTATACATAATAAAATAAATTATAAAAAATCAACAAACATCTATAAACAATTAAATTGTTATAGCAACTAATTTAAATATAACATTAAAAATATGTCAATATTAAATATATTATATTATCCAGATGACCGTCTGAGAAATATTGCAACTACTGTAAAAAAAATTGATTCTAAAATACAAAATATAGTACATGATATGTTCGAAACAATGTATCACAAAAAAGGTATTGGACTAGCCGCAACACAAGTTAATATTAATAAAAGAATTATTGTCATTGATATTTCAAGATCTTTTTCTAAAAAAATAACACTAATAAACCCTGTTATATTAGAAACATCTGGTTTTATAAAAAGTGAAGAAGGATGTCTTTCTATACCAAACCAACATGCATTTATTTCTCGTTATAAATATATTAAAATAAAAGCATCTAACATAGATGGTAAAGAATTTGAATTAAAAAATGATAGTTTACTTTCTGTTTGCATTCAACATGAAATTGATCATCTAAATGGAAAATTATTTATTGATTATCTTTCCCCATTAAAACGGGAACGTATTTTAAAAAAAATTAAAAAACTTCAACGAATAAAAAAAATTAGGGATAGTTAAATGTCAAATTTTCTACGAATAATTTTTGCTGGTACTCCTGATTTTGCAGCAAAACATTTAGCAACGCTAATTAACAGAAAAGATAAACATAAAATCATTGGAGTTTTAACACAACCTGATAAACCATCTGGAAGAGGACAAAAATTAACATCCAGTGCAGTAAAAATATTAGCAAATACAATGAATATTCCTGTTTTTCAACCAAAAACACTAAAAACAAAAGAAAGCGAAAACTGGATTAAAAATCAAAAGGCTGATATTATGATTGTCATTGCCTATGGAATTATTATACCTGAGATAATACTAAATCTTCTTCCTATGGGATGCATAAATGTTCATTGTTCATTATTACCTAGATGGAGAGGAGCCACCCCAATTCAACATTCTATTTTAGCTGGAGATAAAAAAACAGGAATCAGTATTATTCAAATGGATATTGGAATCGATACAGGAAACATACTTTATCAAAAAACGTGTCCAATTGAAATATATGATACAACTAAAACACTATATCAAAAACTAGAAAAAATTGGACCTATAGCTCTACAGAATACTCTTGATTTGCTTATTTTTGGAAAAATAAAATCAAAAAAACAAAACAATTTTTCTGTTAAATATGCAAAAAAAATTAAAAAAAAAGAAGCATTAATTAATTGGAAATTATCCGCAATACAAATTGAAAGATGCATTAGAGCATTTAATCCTTGGCCAGTAAGTTATTTTGTTATTGAAAATATACCAATTAAAGTATGGGACGCTCAAGTTATTTTCAAAAATATTGATCTATATCCAGGAACAATCTTGAAAGTTAATAAAACAGGTTTAAAAATAATTACTGCAAAAAATATTTTAAATATTTCAAAAATACAACCAGCAGGAAAAAAAATAATGTTAGTTAAAGATTTTATAAATGCTCATCATAAATTATTTTTTCCTGGAAAAATAATCAATTAAGAAAAGTAAAATAAAAGATATTCTTTTAAAAAGTAAAATAAAAGATACTCTTTTAATAGGTAATTATTTTAAATGAATCAAAAAAAAAATATTAGAAGCATGTGTGCTCAAGTAATTTTAGAAGTCATAGATCAAAAAAAAACATTAAAAAATACACTTATAAAATATAAAAAAAATTTATCATATAAAGACCAAGCACTTTTACAAGAACTTAGTTTTGGAATACTTAGGGTTTTACCTATACTACAATGGTATATTAAACAATTAATAAAAAAACCATTAAACAAAGAAAAAAAAATTCTTAATTATCTTGTAATGACAGGAATTTATCAATTAAATTTTACACGTATTCCAGCATATGCTGTATTAAATGAAACTGTAAATGGTACTATTTTATTAAAAAATTCAAAATTTAAAAAATTTATTAATGCAGTTTTAAGAGAATTTCAAAGAAAAAAAAAGACATTGAACAAAAAAATAAAAAATAAAAAAAACAATTATTTACATCCTCAATGGTTATTAAAAAAAATTAAAAAATCTTATCCTTATGATTGGGAAAAAATTATCACAGAAAATAATAAAAAACCTCCTATGTGGATACGAGTAAATCAGCTATATCATTCAACTAATGAATATTATGAATTACTAAGAGTACATAATATTTCAGCGAATTTAAGTAACGATTGTCTTTCTGCGATCAAACTAAAAACACCATGCAGAATTCATCAACTACCAGGATTTGATCAAGGTTGGGTAACAATTCAAGATATATCTTCACAAAAATGTGTTGAATCATTAAACCCAAAAAATCATGAATTTATTCTTGATCTTTGCGCTGCACCAGGTGGGAAAACCACCCATATTCTTGAAATTGCTCCAAAAGCTTATGTTTTAGCAGTTGATGTCAATAAATCACGTATACAATATCTTCAAGATAACCTTAATCGATTAAAATTACACGCAAAAATCATAATCGGAGATGGACGTTATCCAGAAAAATGGATAACATCAGAAAAAAAATTTGATCGTATATTGTTAGATTTACCTTGTTCCGCAAGCGGTGTCATTCGTAGAAATCCAGATATTAAGTGGAATAAAAAACCTAAAGATATGCTAAATTTAATACAATTACAATATAACATTCTTGAAGCTATTTGGCCTTATTTAAAAAATCAAGGTACTCTTGTTTATAGCACTTGTTCTATTTTTCCCGATGAAAATCAAAAACAAATTAAAAAATTTCTTTCCTTTCATCAAGAAGCATATATAAAAAATAGTATGGATTTAGAAAAACAAATATTACCAACTGAAAATGGAGGAGATGGTTTTTTTTATACTTCCTTAGTGAAAAAATAACATTCATCTTAATATTATTAATCTAATATAAATAAAATAAAAATATCATGAAAATTATTATTTTAGGTGTTGGACAAGTTGGTGAAACACTCGCAGAGAATTTAGTTGATGACAATAATGATATTACTATTGTGGATATAAATAGTGAACGCTTACATCAATTGCAAGATAAATTTGATCTAAAAGTTATCACTGGATATGCTTCTTATCCTAGAGTCTTAAAAGAAGCTGGCGCTGAAGATGCTGACATGCTAATTGCTGTAACAAATTCAGATGAAATTAATATGATTGCATGTCAAATTGCTGATTCTCTATTTCACACTCCAAATAAAATTGCTAGAATACGATCATCTGAATATATTAAAGAAAATAAAAAACTTTTTCTGCCTAATGGAAAGATACCAATTAATTATCTAATTTCACCAGAACAACTTGTAATTGATCATATTTATAAATTAATTCAATATCCTGGAGCACTTCAAGTTGTTCATTTTGCAAATAATAAAGTTAGTCTTGTAGCTGCAAAAGCATACTACGGTGGTTTACTTGTCGGCAATTCATTATCACATATAAAAGAACATTTACCTCATATTAATACTCGAATTGTTGCGATCTTTCGTCAAGAAAAACCAATAAGACCACAAGGATCTACTATTATTGAAGCAAGTGATGAAATTTTTTTTGTTGTAGAAACAGAACATATTCGTGCAATTATGAACGAATTACAACGTTTAGAAAAACCATATAAACGTATTATGATAGTCGGAGGTGGCAATATTGGTGCTGGTTTAGCACAAAAACTAGAAAAAAAATATAAAACTAAATTAATAGAAAGAAATCAAGAAAGAGCAAATAAATTGGTAGAATTATTACATCATACAACAGTTTTTTATGGAAATGCTTCAGATCAAGAATTACTTTCTAAAGAAAATATTGAAATAATTGATGTTTTTATAGCAGTCACAAATGATGATGAAGCAAATATCATGTCAGCTATGCTCGCAAAAAAAATGGGTGCAAAAAAAGTCATAGTTTTAATTCAGCGCATTGCTTATGTAGATTTAGTACAAGGAGAAGTAATAGATATTGCTATATCACCTCAACAAGTAACAATTTCAGCATTATTAGGACATATTCGCAAAGCTGGCATAATTAATGTCTCATCTTTACGACAGGGTATTGCAGAAGCAATAGAAGTTATTGGACATGGTGATACGAGCACATCAAAAATAGTGGGTAAAAAAATTGAGAAAATTAAACTACCTCCTGGAACAATTATTTGTGCTATTGTTCGTAATGATAAAGTTATCATTGCCGATGATCATCACATTATTGAACAAGGAGATCATATAATTATTTTCATAACTGATAAAAAATATGTTCATGAAGTAGAAAAAATTTTTCAACCTAGCCCATTTTTCTTATGATATATAAATGTGCGTTATTTATTAATAACAAATTTTTTTATTCACTAAAAGGTGTATTTCTATGTATATTTTATCGTACTTAATATTTAAAAGAAAAATTCTAATAAACACATTTAATGTAATTAGATAATAAATCAAACTTTTTTAAATAAAAAATATTTTTATATTTATAATACATCACTACATAAAACACTCATACATTTATAGAAATAGATATTGCCTATAATTTTTAATATTTTTATGCATACTTAATTTGTCAAAAAACAAACTCTATTACAATAGAGTTTGTTTTAGCAAATATTTTTGATATTTTTTAACACCAATAATAATTGAAAATATTTTTAATATATTAAAAAAATCGTATATGTTTTTAATGTGCAATAAGCATCAAATATCAAAAATATTAACAAATATGATTTTCTAACTTTTAAAAGAAACATTTAAAAAAACAAATAAATAAAAACATTATCTTATATTTAAAAAACTATAACTAAAAAACTAAAATTATCAAATTTAAATAAATTTTAATTTATTTTTTAATCATATCTCCTTTTGACTTTAAAATTCGGTCAACAAACTCAATATAAGCCATCGGTGCATTATCACCTACACGAAAACCACATTTCATAATACGCGTATAACCACCT
This sequence comes from Arsenophonus sp., assembly GCA_031446165.1. Lineage (GTDB taxonomy): Bacteria > Pseudomonadota > Gammaproteobacteria > Enterobacterales > Enterobacteriaceae > Arsenophonus. Next base: position 7,877 of record CP132905.1, read on the forward strand.
GTACGTTTTAAAAAACGTACTCCAAGCTCATGGAATAACTTCTCTACAACCTGATCATCACGAGTACGCGCAAATACTAAACGACGATGAGCTACATTATCAATCTTTGCGAAAGTAATTAATGGTTCAACAATACGACGTAATTCTTTTGCCTTTGATAAAGTTGTTTTAATAATCTCATAACGAATTAAAGAACCGGCCATATTACGTAACATGGCATAACGATGACTACTATTACGGTTAAACTTACGACCACTCTTACGATGCCGCATGACCTTATCCTTTTTTTAAAAAAAATTATTAATATATGATCATTTTATTCATCAACAATGCTTGCTGGTGGCCAATTATCTAAACGCATACCTAATGATAAACCTCTTGATGCTAAAACATCCTTAATTTCAGTAAGTGATTTTTTACCAAGATTAGGGGTTTTTAATAATTCAACTTCAGTACGTTGCACTAAATCACCAATATAGTGAATAGCTTCTGCTTTCAAACAATTTGCAGAACGCACAGTTAATTCAAGATCATCTACTGCACGAAGTAAAATTGGATCGAACTCTGGTTTTTCATTTTTTACTTCTACTTTATCCGTTACATCACGCAAATCAACAAAAGCCTCGAGTTGTTCAGCTAAAATTGTTGCTGCTCGACGAATAGCCTCTTCTGGATCAATTGTACCATTTGTTTCTAATTCAATCACTAACTTATCTAAATCAGTGCGTTGTTCTACGCGGGTGGCTTCAACATTATAAGCAATTCGCTCTATTGGACTATAACATGCATCGACTAATAAACAACCTATTGGTCGTCGTTCATCTAATGCTGATTGAACACGAATAGCAGCTGGAACATATCCACGTCCACGTTGCACTTTAATACGCATATTTATAGAAGCAATTTCATCAGTTAGATGACAAATGATATGTTGAGGTTTAACAATTTCTATATCATCATTAGGAGTAAGATCTGCTGCGGTAACAGGTCCAATACCAGATTTATTTAATATCAAAACTACTTCATCTTTACTATGCACTTTTACTGCCAGTCCTTTTAAATTCAGAAGAATTTCTAAAATATCTTCTTGTACACCTTCTTTAGTGCTATATTCATGCAATACACCATCAATTTCAATTTCTGTTACAGCACAACCCGGCATAGATGAAAGCAAAATACGACGCAATGCATTTCCAAGAGTGTGACCAAATCCACGTTCTAAAGGTTCTAATGTTACTTTAGCATGTGTTGCACTAATTTGTTCAATATCAACCAAACGAGGTTTAAGAAATTCTGTTATAGAAGCCTGCTGCATTATATCCTCTCTATTCTTCTAAACTTTACTTAGAATAAAGCTCAACGATTAAATGTTCATTAATATCCGCAGATAAATCACTACGTTCAGGAATACGTTTAAATATACCTTCCATTTTAACAGAATTAACATCTATCCAATTTGGCTTTTCACGTTGCTCAAAAAGTTCTAAAGCAGCATTAATACGAGATTGTTTTTTTGCTTTTTCACGAATGCTAATAACATCATTAGGAGACACTTGATAAGAAGCAATATTAACTACTTTACCGTTAACCATCACAGATTTATGATTAACTATCTGACGTGCCTCAGCACGTGTTGCACCAAACCCCATTCTATAAACGATATTATCTAAACGACATTCTAATAAATTTAATAAATTTTTACTGGTATTTCCTTTTAATCGCATTGCTTCTTTAAAATAATTACGAAATTGACGTTCTAAAACACCATAAATACGGCGTACTTTTTGTTTTTCACGCAACTGTACACCATAATCAGATAAACGTAATTTACGTGTAGCATGCTGTCCTGGTGCTTGTTCTAATTTACATTTACTATCAATTGAACGTACATCAGATTTAAGAAAGAGATCTGTAGATTCTCTACGGCTAAGCTTCAGCTTAGGACCTAAATATCTAGCCATTTTTTCTCCAAAAATCCTAAAACACAACCAAATTAAACACGACGTTTTTTTGGTGGACGACAACCGTTATGAGGTATTGGAGTTACATCATTTATATTCGTAATACGGAAACCTGCTGCATTTAAGGCACGAATAGTTGACTCACGTCCTGGACCTGGTCCTTTAACCATAACTTCTAAATTTTTTATACCATATTCTTTTACTATTTCAGCACAACGTTCTGCCGCAACTTGAGCAGCAAATGGCGTAGATTTACGAGAACCACGAAAACCAGAACCGCCTGCGGTAGCCCAACCTAATACATTACCTTGACGATCAGTGATCGTAACAATTGTATTATTAAAAGAAGCATGTATATGCGCTACACCATCTAAAATTTGTCTTTTTACACGTTTACGTAAACGTGTAGATACTTTAGTCATTATTCAATACCTCTCGCCTCCTTTTATAAAACATTAATAAAATATTTATTTCTTTATCAATTTACGTGGACCCTTACAAGTACGTGCATTGGTCTTAGTGCGTTGACCTCTAACAGGAAGACCGCGACGATGACGTAATCCACGATAGCAACCAAGATCAATCAGACGTTTAATACTTAAGGTAACTTCACGACGTAAATCACCCTCAACAACATATTTAGCAACTTCTTCACGTAATTTGTAGATTTGCTCTTCAGACAACTCACTGACTTTAACAGATTCAGCAATACCAGTTTCTACGCAAATTAAACGTGCACGACTTTTCCCTATACCATAAATAGATTTTAATGCAATTACAGTATGTTTATGATCAGGAATGTTAATGCCTGCTATACGGGTCACTATGTACTCCTAAAATTTAACTTTGTATAACACTTAAATAATCTTTTTAGGATCTTTTTAAAAGATTATACTTTTTCCTATAAAATTTTTCTAGATAAATTGATAACCAGCTTAACTGAAAAACTTTGTTAATAATATTTTTATTAACCTTGACGTTGTTTATGTCTTGGTTCAATACTGCAAATTACACGAAGACTACCTTTTCGTTTAATAATTTTGCAATTACGACATAATTTTTTAACGGAAGCCCGAACTTTCATTTTATGCTCCCTGATTTTTATGAATATAACTATAAAAAATAAATTATTTTCCTTTGAGATTTGCTTTTTTTAATGCAGATTCATATTGACTAGACATCATAAGAGTTTGCACTTGAGACATAAAATCCATAATTACAACTACAACAATCAAAAATGAAGTACCACCAAAATAAAATGGAACATTTATTGCATCACGCATAAATTCTGGTATTAAACAAATAAAAGTAATATATAAAGCACCAACTAATGTTAAACGTGTCATTATTTTATCAATATATTTAGATGTTTGTTCGCCAGGTCTAATACCAGGTACAAATGCACCTGATTTTTTTAGATTGTCTGCTGTTTCTCTAGGATTAAAAATTAACGCTGTATAAAAAAAACAAAAGAAAATAATTGCAGATGAATAAAGTAATACGTATAAAGGCTGTCCTGGTTGTAAATACATTGATATCATAGTTAACCAACCCCAACCTGTTCCATCACCAAACCAAGAAACTATTGTTCCAGGAAATAATATAATACTAGAAGCAAAAATTGCAGGAATAACACCTGCCATATTTATTTTTAATGGTAAATGTGTACTTTGTGCAGCAAAAATACGTCGACCTTGTTGACGTTTTGCATAATTTACAACTATTCGACGCTGTGCTCGTTCCATAAAAACAACAAAATAAGTAACAGCAAATATTAAAAATAAAATCAAGAATAATGGAAAAAAATGCAAATCACCCTGTCTTACTTTTTCAAAAGTATTAGCGATTGCTGGTGGTAATCCAGCCACTATACCAGCAAAAATAATAATTGAAATTCCATTCGCAATACCCCTTTCAGTAATTTGTTCACCCAACCACATTAAAAATATTGTTCCTGTAACTAAACTAATAACAGCTGTAAAATAAAAAGCAATATCTGGATTAACAACTAATCCATGCATACCAACCATATTTGGTAAACCTATCGCAACCCCGATAGATTGAAATATTGCTAATACCAAAGTACCGTAACGTGTATATTGATTAATCTTACGTCGACCAGATTCACCTTCTTTTTTTATTTCTGCTAATCGTGAATTTAATACAGTAAGCAGCTGAACAATAATTGACGCTGAAATATATGGAACAATACCTAATGCAAAGATAGAAGCGCGGCTAAGTGCACCACCAGAAAACATATTAAACATCTCGATAATAGTGCCTTTTTGCTCTTGAAATAATTTCGTAAGAACTGTAGCATCTATCCCAGGAATAGGAATAAAAGAACCAACACGAAAAACAATCAGTGCTATAACAACAAAAAAAAGTCTACCTTTTAGTTCACTGATCCCAGCTTTAGCACTTTGAAAATCTAAACCTAATTGTTTTTTTGACATTTTTATAATTTATTCCTCAATTGTACCTCCAGCGGCCTCAATAACATTCTTTGCACCTTTAGTTACACGAATACCAATTATAGTTATTGGATAATTAATATTACCAGATAGAATAATTTTTACATATTTTATATGCATACCAACTATCTTAGCAGATTTTAATGTATTTAAAGTAACAATATTTTTTTTAACTTTTATAACATCCGATAAACGCACTTCTATAGTTTTTTTTGCTTTTCGTGAAAGAAAACCAAATTTAGGTAAACGACGATATAAAGGCATTTGACCACCTTCAAAACCACGACGAACACTTCCTCCAGAACGAGATTTTTGACCTTTATGACCACGTCCAGAAGTTTTTCCTAAACCAGAGCCAATGCCGCGACCTACACGTTTGGGTACATGCTTAGCGCCTTCGGTTGGAGATAAAGTATTTAAATACATTTATTATTTTTCCTTGACTACAACCATATAATTTATTAATTTTATCATTCCTCGAATAGCTAATGTATCCTCACGTTCTACACTATGACCGATATGACGTAAACCTAAACCGCTTAATGTTGCTTTATGTTTTGGCAGACGACCAATGGAACTTCTTACTTGTGTAATTTTAATATTTTTATTAATCATTATATGTTACCAAGAATATCTTTGACAGATTTACCACGCTTAGATGCGATCATCTTTGGAGACTTCATACTATCTAAAGCATTAAGAGTTGCACACACAACATTAATTGGATTAGTCGAACCGTAAGTTTTAGCTAATACATTATGTATACCTGTTACTTCTAATACAGCTCGCATAGCACCTCCTGCTATAATACCAGTACCATCGTAAGCTGGTTTCATAAAAACACGAGAACCAGTATGAATACCTTTTACCGGATGATATAATGTACCATTATTAAGAGCAATATTTTTTATATTTCTTCTAGCTTTTTCCATTGCTTTTTGAATTGCAGCTGGTACTTCACGTGCTTTCCCATATCCAATACCAACACGACCATTACCATCACCTACAACAGTTAAAGCAGTAAAACTAAAAATACGCCCACCTTTAACAGTTTTTGATACACGATTTACTGTAATTAACTTTTCTTGTAATTCACCAACTTGTTTTTCAAAATGAGCCATTATATAAACCTTTATTTTAAAAATTTAGTCCTGCTTTACGAGCAGCGTCTGCTAATTCTTTAATGCGACCATGATATTGAAAACCAGAGCGATCAAACGACACTGTTTTTATACCTTGTTTTAATGCTCGCTCAGCAATTAATTTCCCGACTACCATTGCTGCTTCCTTATTTCCAGTGTATTTTAATTTTTGATTAATATTTTTTTCTGTAGTAGAAGCAATAACTAAAGTGTCATGATTTTTTGGCTCAATAATCTGTGCATAAATATGACGAGAAGTTCGGTGTACAATCAATCGAGTTGCATTTAATTGGTGTAGTTTAGATCTAGTTCTTTTTCTGCGACGAAGACGAGCCTCTTTTTTATTCATAAAATCAACCTACTTTTTTTTAGATTCTTTAGTAAAGATAATTTCATTAGCATAACGAATACCTTTTCCTTTATATTTTTCAGGAGGTCGATAAGAACGTAATTCTGCAGCTACTTGACCGATAAGCTGTTTATTTGCACTTTTTAAAATAATTTCGGTTTGTGAAGGACATGTTGCAATAACACTTACTGGTAGCTTATATGTAATTAAATGAGAAAATCCTAAAGATAAACTGATATTTTTTTCTTTGATCGACACACGGTAACCTATACCAACTAATTGCAGTGTTTTACTAAATCCTTCAGTAACACCAATCACCATTGCATTAACCAAAGATCGAGTAGTTCCAGCTTGTGTACGTGCATCAACAAAACTTTTACTAAATAAAAAAGTTAACTTATTATCAAAATATTTAATTTTAACAAATTCATGTATTTTATGGGTAAGTTCGCCATTTTTACCTTTAATTTTTATCGTTTGACCATCAAGTTGAACATCCACATCAACAGGAACTACAACAGGCATTTTTGCTATACGAGACATTTTTTCTCCTAAATTAAGATACATAACATAGGATTTCACCACCCAATCCTATTTCACGGGCAACCCGATCAGTCATAACACCTTTAGAAGTAGAAATAATAGCAATACCTAAACCCGCCAATACCTGTGGAAGTTCTTCTTTCTTTTTATATATACGCAAACTTGGACGACTGACACGTTCAATACTTTCTACTACAGGTTTACCTTCAAAATATTTTAATCTAATTTCTAATACTGGTTTAATATCTCCTTTTATTTTATAATTTATAATATATCCTTCTGCTTTTAGTACTTTACTTATTGCTACCTTCAATTTACTTGAAGGCATACTAATTAATGATAAAGTTGCATTCTGACCGTTTCGAATATGTGTTAACATATCTGCAATTGGATCTTGGATACTCATTTATCTTTACTCCCACGTAAATTTAATATACAAACAAAAATTACCAGCTAGCTTTTTTAAGTCCAGGTATTTCACCACGCATAGCAAATTCACGTACTTTTATCCTACTTAAACCAAATTTACGTAAAAAACCATGTGGTCGACCAGTTTGTCGACACCGATTACGTCGCCTAGAAAGGCTAGAATCACGTGGCAGCGTTTGCAATTTAAGAACAGCATTCCATCGCTCTTCATCAGAAGAGTTAATATTAGAAATAATAGTCTTCAGTCTTGTGCGTTTTAAAAAAAATTTTTTAGCTAATTTTTCACGTTTTAAATCACGTGCTTTCATTGATTGTTTAGCCATAAATAATACCTCACAAAAAACCACCAATCCCACATTATTTGCGAAAAGGAAAATCAAACTCTTTCAAAAGTACAAAACTTTCATTATCTGATTTTGCAGTGGTATTAATGCTAATATCTAAACCACGTACCCGATCTACTTTGTCATAATCAATTTCTGGAAAAATAATTTGTTCACGTACACCCATATTATAATTACCACGCCCATCAAAAGACTTAATTGATAAACCACGAAAATCACGAATACGTGGCATAGCGATAAAAATTAATCGTTCAAAAAAATCCCACATACGTTTTCCACGTAAAGTTACTTTACATCCTATTGGATAACCCTGACGAATTTTAAAAATTGCAACAGATTTACGTGCTTTAGTTATAAAAGGTTTTTGCCCTGTTATAAGAGCTAAATCAGATACTGCATTATCAAGTAACTTTTTATCATTAACAGCTTCACCAACACCCATATTCAAAATAATTTTTTCTATCTTAGGAACTTGCATGATAGACTTGTAGTTAAATTGAACCATCATTTTTTTTACTATGTGCTCTTTATAGTAATCATGCAATTTTTGCATCCTATAACCTCAGAATTATTTAATAGCTTCATTGGTAGATTTAAAAAATCTTACTTTTCTGTTATTTTCAATTCGAAAACCTATACGGTCAGCTTTTCCAATTATTGAATTAAAAATCGCAACATTTGAAATATCAATTTTTGTTTCTTTTTCAATAATTCCACCTGGTTGATTTAAGGAAGGAACAGGTTTTTGATGTTTTTTAACTAAATTAACACCTTCAACAATTAATTTACCAGAAGATTTTTTAGAAAAAAAAATTTTTTTTACCTTGCCCCGCTTACCCTTATCTTTTCCAACTAATATGATGACTTCATCATTACGACGAATTTTAGCTCTCATTATTGCAAAATACTCCGATTGAAATTATAGCACTTCTGGTGCTAAAGAAATAATTTTCATAAATTTCTCATTGCGCAGTTCTCGAGTTACTGAACCAAAAATACGTGTACCAATTACCTGTTCATTTGTGTTGTTTAATAAAACACAAGCATTACTATCAAAACGAATTAAAGAACCATCAGGACGACGAACACCTTTTTTTGTGCGAACAACGACTGCTTTTAATACATCACTTTTCTTTACTTTAGCCCGTGGAGTAGCTTCTTTAACAGTAATTTTAATTATATCACCAATATTTGCATAACGACGATTTGAACCACCTAACACCTTAATACACATCACACGACGTGCTCCAGAGTTATCAGCTACATTTAATACAGTTTGTTCTTGGATCATATATTAATTTTCCATATTATCCATATTAATTTGCGACATACTTCTATTTTTTAAATACATTAAAAATTATACACTTTTTCATACAAATCATAAAATTATTATTTTTACACAACTATTACAAACAAAAAAATTTTCTATAAAAAATAATTTTTATAGAGTATTTTTTTCTATAACACGAATAAGCTTCCATGACTTTGTTTTTGATATTGGACGACTTTCACGTATTTCTACTAAATCACCAATTTTACATTCATTATCTTCATCATGTACATGCAATTTCGTAGTACGACGTATAAATTTACCATATAAAGGATGCTTTACTATACGTTTAATGGCAACAACAATAGATTTTTGCATTTTATTACTAATCACAATACCTTGCAAAATACGAATTTTAGCTTTCATTATACACTCACTTTTTCAGTTAACAAAGTTTTAATCCGTGCAATATGACGACGTATTTGTTTTAATAAATGAAATTGTTTTAATTGACCGCTTCTTAACTGCATAGTTAAATTAAATTCTTCACGTATTGAATGAAGCAATTCACTCTTTAAATCTTCAATATTTTTTTTTCGTAATTCTTTTGCTTTCATTACATTACCGTTTTAGTTACAAAAATAGTTTTTATAGGTAATTTTGCTGCAGCTAATTTAAATGCTTCACGTGCTAAATTTTCTGAAACTCCATCTATTTCATACAGAATTTTTCCAGGCTGAGCTAAAGCAACCCAATATTCCACGTTACCTTTACCTTTTCCCATACGAACTTCAAGAGGTTTTTCAGTGATAGGTTTATCTGGAAATATACGAATCCAAATCTTTCCTTCTCTCTTAACACTGCGTGTCATGGCACGACGAGCCGATTCAATTTGACGTGCAGTTATACGTCCACGATTCACTGCTTTCATACCAAAAGAACCAAAACTAATATCTGTGCCTTTAGCAAAACCACGATTACGACCTTTTTGCATCTTACGAAATTTTGTGCGTTTTGGTTGTAACATCTGAACGATTCTCCTTACGTGTAGAGTTATTATTTTTTTTTGCTTTATTAAATGGTAAATTTTTTAATTGTTTCAAAATAGTCATACCACCTAAAATTTCACCCTTAAAAATCCAAACTTTTACTCCAAACACACCGTAAGTAGTTTTTGCTTCAGCAGTATTATAATCAATATCAGCACGCAAAGTATGTAATGGTACACGACCTTCTCGATACCATTCAGTTCGTGCAATTTCAGCACCACCTAACCGACCACTCACTTCTACTTTTATACCTTTCGCACCTAAACGAACAGCATTTTGCACTGCACGTTTCATGGCCCGACGAAACATAACACGTCGTTCGAGTTGCAAAGCAATACTATAGGCAACTAATTTCGCATCTAATTCAGGCCTACGTACTTCAGAAATATTAATTTGTGCTGGCACACCAGTAATACTGGATATCTTTTTACGTAATTTTTCAACATCTTCACCTTTTTTACCTATAACAATACCAGGACGAGCAGTATGAATAGTTACACGAATACTCTTTGCAGGACGTTCTATTTCTATACGTGAAATAGATGCTTTCACTAATTCTTTGTTTAAATATTTACGTACCTGAAAGTCACTATCTAAGTTATCAGCAAATTCTTTTGTATTCGCATACCAAGTAGAATTCCAATTTTTGATGATACCTAATCGAAGTCCATTAGGATGTACTTTTTGACCCATTGCTAATTCTCTCCAAAAAGTGCCTTATTAGTTATCAGACACCACTACAGTAATATGGCTGGTACGTTTTAAAATACGGTCAGCTCTCCCTTTAGCACGAGGCATAATGCGTTTCATTGTAGAACCTTCATTTACAAAAATTTTTTTTACTTTTAAATCATCAATATCAGCACCATCGTTGTGTTCAGCATTAGCAATAGCAGACTCAAGAACTTTTTTTACTAAAACAGCAGCTTTTTTATTAGTATAATTTAAGATTTCAATAGCTTTAAATACTTTTTTTCCACGAATTAAATCTGCCACTAAACGAATCTTCTGAGCAGAAGAACGAGCATAACGGTGCATAGCAATAGTTTCCATTATCTTACACCCTTAGCGTTTTTTAACTTTTTTGTCAGCTACGTGACCACGATAAGTACGAGTAGGAGAAAACTCACCTAATTTATGGCCAACCATATCATCAGTAACATATATTGGAATATGTTGACGACCATTATGCACAGCTATAGTTAACCCAATCATATTAGGAAAAATTGTTGATCGACGAGACCAAGTTTTCATAGGTTTTCTATCACCACTTTTTAATGCTTTTTCTACTTTTTTTAATAAATGTACATCAATAAATGGGCCTTTTTTAAGAGAACGTGGCATCTTTTTATCCTCTAATTATTTTTCAGAACGATGATGTATTATATATTTATCAGTACGTTTATTTCTTCTTGTTTTTTTTCCTTTTGTTTGCATACCCCATGGGGTTACAGGATGCTTTCCAAAATTACGACCTTCACCTCCGCCATGAGGATGATCTACTGGATTCATTGCTGTACCACGAACTCTAGGACGAATACCACGCCAACGATTGGCACCTGCTTTACCAAAAATACGCAACATATGTTCTACGTTACCAACTTCACCTAATGTAGCACGACAATTTGAAAATATTTTTCTCATTTCTCCAGAACGTAAACGAACAGTCACATAATTATCTTCTCTTGCAATAATTTGCATATAAGCACCAGCCGCACGTGCTAACTGTCCACCTTTTCCTGGTTTTAATTCAACATTATGAACAATTGAACCTATAGGAATATTACACATAGGCAAACTATTTCCTATTTTTATTGCTGCATTTAAACCTGATTCAATAACATCACCAATTTTTAAATTTTTTGGCGCCAAAATATAACGACGTTCTCCATCTTTATATAAAAGTAATGCAATATTTGCAGAACGATTTGGGTCGTATTCTATACGTTCCACAATACTTGTAATTCCATCTTTTCTACGTTTAAAATCTATCAAACGATAATGTTGTTTATGACCACCACCAATATGACGTGTAGTAATACGTCCATTGTTATTACGTCCACCTGTTTTTTTATTTTTTTGTAATAATGGAGAATAAGACTTACCTTTATATAATTCAGGGTTAATTACTTTAACTACATGGCGACGACCAGGAGATGTAGGTTTGCATTTAACAACGACCATAAATTTTTTCCTCCTACTTACTGAGCAGTGCCAATAAAGTCAATTTTTTGTCCTTTTTTCAAAGTAACATACGCCTTTTTCCAAGAGTTCCTGCGACCTCTTTTTTTTTGAGTATTGGCTTGCATTTTTCCTTTAACTGATTTTCCCTTAACTAATAAAGTATTTACATTTTTCACTTCAACTTCAAATATTTTATTTATTGCATATTTAATTTTTGATTTTGTAGCATCTTTAGCAACTTTAAGAACAATAGTATTATTTCTTTTTATTACAGTAGAAGCTTTTTCAGAAATATGCGGCGCACATAATGTTTTCAATAACAATTCTTCACGAGTCATGCCAGTATCTCTTCAGTTTTTTTCACTGCATCAACAGTTATAATGATATTTTCAAAAGAAATTAAACTAACAGGATTAATATTTATTACATCACAAATATTTACTTTGTATAAATTACGAGCTGCTAAAAGCAAATTTTGATCAAAAATATTCGTAATAATCAAAACATTATATAAGTTCATATCTTTTAATTTCTGCACTAATATTTTAGTTTTTGGTTCTGTTACTATGAATGTTTTTACAACGATTAAACGATTTTGACGCAATAATTCAGAAAAAATACTTCTTAAAGCAGCTCGGTACATCTTTTTGTTTACTTTCTGACTATGATCCTGCGGTTTAGCAGCAAAAGCTATTGCACCAGAACGCCAAATTGGGCTTCTTATTGAACCAGCGCGCGCACGACCGGTACCTTTTTGACGCCATGGTTTTTTACCAGAACCTGAAACCTCAGAACGATTCTTCTGTGATCTCGTACCTTGACGAGCACCAGCTAAATAAGCAACAATTACTTGATGAATCAGCGCTTCATTAAAATGATGTCCGAAGATTTTTTCGGAAACAAGCAATGTGCTTTTTTCATCTTTTATTACCAATTCCATTAGTATTTCCTAAACATTTATGATTTAATTGCTTTTTTTACAATTACATTACTACCAGTAGCACCAGGGATACCACCTTTAACTAATAGCAGATTACGAGAAGAAACAATCCGTATTACAGGTAAACTTTGAATTGTTACACGCTCATTACCTAATTGGCCTGCCATTTTTTTACCTTTAAACACTTTACCAGGAGTTTGATTTTGACCAATAGAACCAGGAACACGATGTGACAATGAATTACCATGACTGGCATCCTGAGTATGAAAATTCCAACGTTTTACCGTTCCAGAAAAACCTTTTCCTTTTGAAATGCCAACAACATCCACTTTTTTTATATCAGCAAAAAAATCAACAGTAATTGTTTGACCTAAAATAAAGTTTTTATTTTCATTTATTTTAAATTCACGTAACATTCTGCCAGCTTCAACACCAGATTTAACAAAATGTCCAATTTCAGGTTTTTTTAAACGACTAACTTTTTTACTACCTGTCGTCACCTGAATTGCATTATAGCCATCTTTATCTAAACTCTTAATTTGAGTGACTCGATTATTTTCAATTTGTATAACAGTCACAGGTATAGAAAGACCGTTTTCACAAAAAATACGTGTCATCCCTATTTTTTTTCCGATTAAACCAATCATTTGTTTTAACCTCTTATATTACCCCTTTTTTATGTACAACTTTTTTCAAGTGAAGCCATAAACTAATTTCAGCCTAAACTAATTTGTACATCTACACCTGCTGCTAAATCTAAACGCATCAAGGCATCAACTGTTTTTTCAGTCGGTTCTACTATGTCCACTAAACGTTTGTGAGTGCGAATTTCATATTGATCACGTGCATCTTTATTAACATGAGGTGAAATAAGAACTGTAAACCGTTCTTTACGTGTAGGCAATGGGATGGGACCACGTACTTGAGCACCAGTTCTTTTGGCAGTTTCAACAATTTCAACAGTAGATTGATCAATTAAACGATGATCAAAAGCTTTTAATCTAATACGGATTCTTTGGTTCTGCATAAGACCAGAACTCCAACTATTTAAAAATATAAAATTATTCCTATTAACTAGTCAAATTCCTATTAACTAGTCAATAGGGAGGAAGTAGAATTATTACTATTATAACCTATTTAAAAAAATTGAGGTTATTAAAATGCAGTTTTTACTGCTGTAGATAATTTATACAGATTTTAAAAAAATGCTTTTAAAAACAAAAAACAAAATCATTATACGTAATTATAAATTAAGAGCAAGTTATAGATTTTAAATCAAATGGCATTATTTACCAAAAAATTATATAAAAATCTTAATAAATTTTACAAATTTATTTTTATAGAAGTTTTTTAAAACTTTAAAAATAAATTACATAAAAATTAAAGTCATAACATTTTTATTCTTATAAAAATTCATTTTCTTATGAAAGAAGAATATAAAAATATTTATATATCAATTTTTATTATTAATAAATAAATTATGAAAATTTATTTAGTAGCGATAACAAGCAAAAATAATTATAAAATCTTACAAATAACTAATACGTTATATATCAAACAAAAAAAATTTATCTATATTACTAGATAATATACTATTACCAGAGTTGTTATGTAACGAGTTTTTTAAAAATACCTTTTTTAAAAAACCTTGAATATAATATATTAGCTTTAAAAAAATATTTATTTTTATAATATTATATTATAATATACTGTTGTTTTTAAGAATTACATCATAATTTTTAATAAAATATTTTCCATAACTAAAAGTTTTTAATTTATTATTTCTTATCATCTATGATCATGATCACATCGTATTCTTAATTCTTAACAAAAAATATATTTAGCAATATTAATATCTTCATATAACATAAAAATATTGTTTATATTTATAATTTTATTATCATTAAGCATTTTTTTTATTAGTACAAAATTTAATAATTTTTATTACAACTATATTTTTTATATGAAAATAATTTCATGCTTAAAAATATTAAAAAATCAATAAAAAATGTATGAATGTTAATAATATTTTTATGAAAATTTATGAATATTATAAAAATTTTTACAAAACTTAACTTACATACATAAAACAATTTTTTTTGAAATTTATAAAAACGCTATTAAAAATAAATTTTATATATAAAACATTATAAATGTCTTTATAATAAATAAAAAATTTTATGCTGATAGGTAGATTCGAACCACCGACCTCATCCTTACCAAGGATGTGCTCTACCCTTATTGAGCTATATCAGCAAATATATTTTTATGAATCACTTTTCTAAGAGCGGGTAGCGGGAATCGAACCCGCATTATCAACTTGGAAGGCTGAAATAATAACCATTATACGATACCCGCAAAAATAAATTTTGCCTTTATTTTGTATTAATTTTTTATATTAATTTACTATTGATTAATAATTTTTATAAAAATTATTAATAATTTACTATTGATTAATAATTTTTATAAAAATACTTGTTTTTTATAAATATTTTATAAATCAATAATTTATTTTTAGTACTATTATATATTTTTACCTAAATAATTGTTAAAAAAATTAAAATCAAGCTATGATGGTGGGAGAAGGATTCGAACCTTCGAAGTCTATGACGACAGATTTACAGTCTGCTCCCTTTAACCACTCGGGAATCCCACCATTTGATATTTAATTTTACAGAAAACTTATATATAACTAAGATTTATAAAAAACTTAAAAATAATATTTTTTATATATCATAAATAACAATATTAATTTTTATGTATTTTAATTAGAAAAATCATAATTTGCAATAAAAATAATAAAAAATTTTTTTTATATTTTGTAATATGTTTTATTTTTATTTAGGATAAATTTTCATTTACAAACAGTTTAACAATTCATGATGTTACTTTTTATTTTTAACAAGTAAAATACTTTTTATTATTTTATAAAAAATGTTTAATAACAAAAACTAATATTAAATTACATATTATTAAATTAACAAAAATAACACAAATAAATTCAAAATGCAAAAATTCTTAAAAATTTCTTTATGATTCACAAATAATTATAAACACTCTTTACTAATAAAATGTATTAACTTATGAAACAAAAAAAAAATTATTTAATAGAAACTTACTTAGAATTTAATCCTGAAAATTGGAAGATATTTTGTAAAACTCTCCCAATACAGATTTCAAACAAAAAAAAAGAATTACTAAAGTTTCCAGGAAAAAATCATAAAATTCAAAAGAAAGAAATCAATAAAGTTTATATTCCTATTACAGAACTACTTAATTTTTATATAAGTTTAAATTCACATCACAACAATTTTTTAAAAAAAACATCATATAATACCACTAATATGACTAAAATACCTTATGTTATTGGCATAGTAGGAAGTGTTGCAGTTGGAAAAAGTACAACTGCTCATTTATTAAAAAAATTGTTAAGCAGTGACCCTTTGCATCATAGAGTTGAACTTATAACAACAGATAGTTTTTTATATCCGAATAAAACTTTACAGGATAAAGGAATAATGCATAAAAAGGGGTTTCCCCAATCTTATGATATGTATAATTTAATAAAATTTATATCTGAAATAAAATCAGGAATCAAAAAAGTTACTGCTCCAATATATTCACATTTTGTTTATGACATTATTCCAAATAAAAAAAAAATAATCCATAGACCAGATATACTTATTGTAGAAGGTTTAAATATTTTACAAAATAACACTGACTGCCAAAATACATCACATCATCTTTTAGTTTCAGATTTTCTTGATTTTTCAATTTATATTGATGCTCCAGAAAATTTATTAAAAAATTGGTATATAAAGAGATTTTTAAAATTTTGCCAAAAAGCATTTTCTAATTCAAAATCTTATTTTTATAATTATTCAAAATTAAATAAAACAGAAATAATAAAAATAGCTCAAGCAATATGGGAAGAAATTAATAAAATTAATTTAGAAAAAAATATTATACCAACAAAAGAAAAAGCAAAATTAATTATAACTAAAAGCTATAATCATTCAATTATAAAAATACAATTAAAAAATAATTTTATATAATTAATGTTTTTTCTTAAAAAATTTTATTATCCGAACGTAAAGAAATAATTTCACCGAAATAAGGAGAAACTTTACCATTTTGCTTTAATAAAAGAGCGCCATTCTGATTAACCCCTTTTACAATACCAACAATCTCATCACGATTACCAATTCTTA
The DNA here is from genome assembly GCA_031446165.1 of Arsenophonus sp. Lineage (GTDB taxonomy): Bacteria > Pseudomonadota > Gammaproteobacteria > Enterobacterales > Enterobacteriaceae > Arsenophonus. Next base: position 24,773 of record CP132905.1, read on the forward strand.
ATTTTACTCTTTTATCTAAAAAATTATCTAAAGCTAACCAACGTTCAACAAAAGGGATAAAACCATATTTTTCAAAAATTAATAATTCATGACGCAAAACCATAATAAGTTTACCAGCAATTATATTTTTTTCTATCGTGTTTCCTGATCGCTCAAGATTAATCCAATTTTGATTAATTTTTTTTGCATGAATACTACTCATTGAAATATTTATTCCAACACCAATAATAATATCTACCATATATCCAATTTTGCTTTTCATTTCAATTAAAATTCCAGCAAGTTTTTTTTCATTTAGATAGAGATCATTAGGCCATTTTACTTTTATATTACTACCAATCAATTGATTAAGAGTTTCCGCTATTACGACAGCAACTACTAAACTTAATCCTATTACAGAAGTATTGGTATCTTCTAGATACCAATATAAAGATAAATAGAGATTACATCCAAAAGGAGAAATCCAATTTCGACCATAGCGCCCTCTGCCAGCTATTTGATATTCCGCCAAACAAGCATCACCAGATTTTAATTGATCAACATAATCTAATAAATATTGATTAGTAGAAGAAAGAACAGATTTTACAAAAATTTTACCTTGCTTAACCAGACTATAAATTTTATTATAGTCTAATAAATCTATTTTTTTATTAATTTGATAAAAATTATTATTAATAATATTTACTTCAACACCTAATTTACGTAACACATCTATATGTTTATTAAAATCAACAAATGTAATACCAAATAATCGAATTAAATTATCACCTAAATGGATACTACCATCAGCAAGTATTTTAATAAGTTTTAAAGAAATATCCAAATCTTTCATTAAAGAATATCCATAGGATTTATTTGACCATATTCATCAATAAAATGAACTTCAGGTTCTAAAATAACATCAAATTTTTTCATAACTTTTTTATGTATATAACTAGCTAGTTTTATAATATCTTTCCCAATGGCATTATTTTTATTAACTAAAACTACAGCTTGATGCATATCTACTGCTGCACCACCACATTGATAACCCTTAAGATTACATTGCTCAATAAGCCATCCTGCAGAAAGTTTTACTTTACCATCTTCTAATTGAAGATATGTAGGACATTGAGGATAAAGAATTTTAATTCTATTTGCAATTATTTGCGAAACAACTGGATTTTTAAAGAAACTACCAGCATTTCCCATTATAAATGGATCAGGTAATTTATGTTTTCTAATATTACAAACTATATGAAATATACTTTCTGGTGTAATTTTTTTTATTTTTAATGAAACTAATTCACCGTATGTTAACATTGGTTTCCATAATTTTTTAAGTTTTAATCCTACGGAAATTACCGCGAAATCTTTATAAGATTTATACTGTAAAATACTATTTCTATAACTAAATTGACATTCACTAACATTTAAACAATATTGTTTTTTATTATTCAAATCAACTATATTTACATAATGACAGACATCTTTAAATTCAATACCATAAGCCCCAATATTTTGTATAGGTGCAGCACCTACAGATCCAGGAATTAAAGCAAGATTTTCTAATCCGTAAATACCACGCTTAATAAGTTCCTTAATTAATTCATGCCAGTTATTACCGGCTCCTACATGTATAAACCAATTTTGAGATGACTCAGTTATATCTAATGCAGTAATTTTATTGAAAATTACTGCACCTTGAAAATCTTTTACAAAAAGAACATTACTTCCTTCTCCCAATAATAAAACGGGCCATCCCTTCAATTTTGCACTTTCCCATAAAAATAATAATTCTTCTATTGAAGAAGCTGAATATATTCCTTTAGCTTTCACATCAAGATTAAAAGTATTGTATATTCTTTTGTAGTTATTATAAATTTGATTATACATATATATAACACTCTATATATCTACATTGTTATTTTTACATATTTTAAAAATTCATAAAAATATAGAAAAGCACGCTTTGGCAAACAATCTTTACAAAAATAAAGATAGCAAAAAAAACATTCAAAAAGCCACTCATTTTCAAATGAGTGGCTTTTTATTTTTTAACAAAAAGTCTGACAGTTCCCTACTCTCACATGGGGAAACCCCACACTACCATCGGCACTACGGCATTTCACTTCTGAGTTCGGAATGGGATCAGGTGGGACCACCGCGCTAAAACTGCCAAACAAGTTTTTTACATATTTATTTTCATACTATTTTTGTTTTTTAAAAATAAAACAAACTAATTTTTTGAAACACCTTTGGTGTTATGAAGTTAAGCCTCACGGGTCATTAGTACTGGTTAGCTTAACGTATCACTACGCTTACACACCCAGCCTATCTACGTCCTAATCTCGAACACCCCTTAGGACACAACAATTATTGTGTCAGGGAAGACTTATCTTGAGGCAAGTTTCCCGCTTAGATGCTTTCAGCGGTTATCTTTCCCGCACTTAGCTACCAGGCGATGCCATTGGCATGACAACCTGAACACCAGTGGTGCGTCCACTCCGGTCCTCTCGTACTAGGAGCAGCCCCTCTCAATCTTCCTTCGCCCACGGCAGATAGGGACCGAACTGTCTCACGACGTTCTAAACCCAGCTCGCGTACCACTTTAAATGGCGAACAGCCATACCCTTGGGACCTACTACAGCCCCAGGATGTGATGAGCCGACATCGAGGTGCCAAACGCCGCCGTCGATATGAACTCTTGGGCGGTATCAGCCTGTTATCCCCGGAGTACCTTTTATTCGTTGAGCGATGGCCCTTCCATTCAGAACCACCGGATCACTAAGACCTACTTTCGTATCTGCTCGCGTTGTCACGCTCGCAGTTAAGCTGGCTTATGCCTTTACACTAACCTCACGATGTCCGACCGTGATTAGCCAACCTTTGTGCTCCTCCGTTACACTTTAGGAGGAGACCGCCCCAGTCAAACTACCCACCAGACACTGTTCTTATTCCGGATTACGGAATGAAGTTAGAACACCAAACTTTAAAGGGTGGTATTTCACTGTTGGCTCCACATGAGCTGACGCTCATGCTTCATAGCCTCCCACCTATCCTACACATTAAAATTCAATACTCAGTGTCAAGCTATAGTAAAGGTTCACGGGGTCTTTCCGTCTTGCCGCGGGTACGCTGCATCTTCACAGCGAATTCAATTTCACTGAGTCTCGGGTGGAGACAGTCTGGCCATCATTACGCCATTCGTGCAGGTCGGAACTTACCCGACAAGGAATTTCGCTACCTTAGGACCGTTATAGTTACGGCCGCCGTTTACTGGGGCTTCGATCAGGAGCTTTGCTTTAAAAGCTTACCCCATCAATTAACCTTCCAGCACCGGGCAGGCGTCACACCGTATACGTCCACTTTCATGTTTGCACAGTGCTGTGTTTTTAATAAACAGTTGCAGCCAGCTGTTATCTGCGGCTGACTTCAGCTTCGGAACGCAAGGTTCTTCACTTAATGTCAGCGTGCCTTCTCCCGAAGTTACGGCACTATTTTGCCTAGTTCCTTCACCCGAGTTCTCTCAAGCGCCTTAGTATTCTCTACTTAACCACCTGTGTCGGTTTTGAGTACGATTAATAATTGTCTATCGCTTAGAGGCTTTTCTTGTAAGCAGGGTATCAACTACTTCACTACCTTAATAGCTCGTCATCACGCCTCAATGTTATAGTTATGTGGATTTTCCTGCATAACTCATCTACACGTTTAAACCGAGATAACCGTCACTCGGATAGCCTAACCTTCTTCACCCCCCCTTCGCAACAATTTTAGTACAGGAATATTAACCTGTTTTCCATCGACTACGCTTTTCAGCCTCGCCTTAGGGGTCGACTTACCCTGCCCCGATTAACGTTGGACAGGAAACCTTGGTTTTTCGGCGAGCGGGTTTTTCACCCGCTTTATCGTTACTTATGTCAGCATTCGCACTTCTGATACCTCCAATAGACTTTACAATCTACCTTCTACAGCTTACAGAACGCTCCCCTACCCAGCAAAAAAATATTGCTGCCGCAGCTTCGGTGCATGATTTAGCCCCGTTACATCTTCCGCGCAGACCGACTCAACCAGTGAGCTATTACGCTTTCTTTAAATGATGGCTGCTTCTAAGCCAACATCCTGGCTATCTAAGCCTTTCCACTTCGTTTCCCACTTAATCATAACTTAGGGACCTTAGCTGGCGGTCTGGGTTGTTTCCCTCTTCACGACGGATATTATCACCCGCCGTGTGTCTCCCGTGGTCGCATTCTTTAGTATTCGTAGTTTGCATCGGGTTGGTAAGTCGGGATGACCCCCTAGCCGAAACAGTGCTCTACCCCTAAAGATGAACCCACGAGGCGCTACCTAAATAGCTTTCGGGGAGAACCAGCTATCTCCCGGTTTGATTGGCCTTTCACCCCTAGCCACAAGTCATCCGCTAATTTTTCAACATTAGTCGGTTCGGTCCTCCAATTAGTGTTACCTAACTTTCAACCTGCCCATGGCTAGATCACCGGGTTTCGGGTCTATACCCTGCAACTTAATGCCCAGTTAAGACTCGGTTTCCCTACGGCTCCCTTAATTAGTTAACCTTGCTACAGAATATAAGTCGCTGACCCATTATACAAAAGGTACGCGGTCACCCCACCACTAAGCCTCCTCAAAAATAGAGGTTTATTAATTGATATTATTTATGAATCAATGAATAATAAAATGATACACATTTTAGCTTAGTGGTGGGGCTCCCACTGCTTGTACGTATACGGTTTCAGGTTCTATTTCACTCCCCTCTCCGGGGTTCTTTTCACCTTTCCCTCACGGTACTGGTTCACTATCGGTCAATCAGGAGTATTTAGCCTTGGAGGATGGTCCCCCCATCTTCAAACAGGATAACACGTGTCCCGCCCTACTTATTAAAGTTCACAATAATAACAACTTAAAATACGGGGCTATCACCCTTTATTGCTGATTTTTCCAAATCATTCTTCTGAAATTAATATTGATTTTAACTTTTGGCTTTTCCCCTTTCGCTCGCCACTACTAAGGGAATCTCATTTTGATTTCTTTTCCTCAGGGTACTAAGATGTTTCAATTCCCCTGGTTTGCCTCGTTAAACTATGAATTCATAAAACGATAGTGTATTAATACACTGGGTTTCCCCATTCGGAAATCATCGGTTATTACGCTTCATATCAGCTTACCGATGCTTTTCGCAGATTAGCACGTCCTTCATCGCCTCTGATTGCCTAGGCATTCACCGTATACGCTTAATTTGCTTAACTTCACAACCCAAAGATGTTTTATACTTAATTTAAAATAAAAATAAAATAAAAAAATAATCCACAATATTTTATGAAAAATTTATATTTAAAGCATCAAAGCATTATATTTAATTAGTTAGCTTTTTTTTCAAATTGTTAAAGAGCTATAAGTGTTTTTAAAAATATTTTTAGTAATTTTTTTAAAAATTTTAAAAAGTTACTAAAAAACTATAAAAACCTAAAATATCACAGTATTATTACAAGTATATTAAAATGTAACAGTAATATATTTATTATATATTTATTTTATTATGAATGAAAATGTTTTTTGTGGAGCCAAGCGGGATCGAACCGCTGACCTCCTGCGTGCAAAGCAGGTGCTCTACCAGCTGAGCTATAGCCCCCTCTTTAATGTAATTTTATCATTACAACTTTATCGCTTTTGGTTTAGCTTTTAGTTTTGGTTTAATTAAGCTTTTGGTTTAAATAGGCCTGAGTGGACTTGAACCACCGACCTCACCCTTATCAGGGGTGTGCTCTAACCACCTGAGCTACAAGCCTAATGATATTTAATATCAGACAATCTGTGTGGGCACCTTTACAATTTCATCTATAATATATAAGGAGGTGATCCAACCGCAGGTTCCCCTACGGTTACCTTGTTACGACTTCACCCCAGTTATGAATCACAAAGTGGTAAGCACCATCCCGAAGGTTAAGCTACCTACTTCTTTTGCAACCCACTTCCATGGTGTGACGGGCGGTGTGTACAAGGCCCGGGAACGTATTCACCGCGACATGCTGATCCGCGATTACTAGCGATTCCGACTTTATGGAGTCGAGTTGCAGACTCCAATCCGAACTTAAACGTACTTTTTGAGTTCCGCTTCTCTTTGCAGGCTTGCTTCTCTTTGTATACGCTATTGTAGCACGTGTGTAGCCCTACTCGTAAGGGCCATGATGACTTGACGTCATCCCCACCTTCCTCCGGTTTATCACCGGCAGTCTCCTTTGAGTTCCCGACTTTATTCGCTGGCAACAAAGGATAGGGGTTGCGCTCGTTGCGGGACTTAACCCAACATTTCACAACACGAGCTGACGACAGCCATGCAGCACCTGTCTCAAAGCTCCCGAAGGCACCTGAACATTTCTGTTCAGTACTTTGGATGTCAAGAGTAGGTAAGGTTCTTCGCGTTGCATCGAATTAAACCACATGCTCCACCGCTTGTGCGGGCCCCCGTCAATTCATTTGAGTTTTAACCTTGCGGCCGTACTCCCCAGGCGGTCGATTTAACGCGTTAGCTCCGGAAGCCACAGTTCAAGACCGCAACCTCCAAATCGACATTGTTTACGGCATGGACTACCAGGGTATCTAATCCTGTTTGCTCCCCACGCTTTCGCACATGAGCGTCAGTTTTTGTCCAGGAGGCCGCCTTCGCCACTGGTATTCCTCCATATCTCTACACATTTCACCGCTACACATGGAATTCTACCTCCCTCTACAAAACTCTAGTTAATCAGTTTTGAATGCCATTCCAAGGTTAAGCCCGGGGATTTCACATCCAACTTATATTAACCGCCTGCGTGCCCTTTACGCCCAGTAATTCCGATTAACGCTCGCACCCTCCGTATTACCGCGGCTGCTGGCACAGAGTTAGCCGGTGCTTCTTATTTCGGTATCGTCAAACATTAAAGGTGTTAGCTGTAATATCTTCCTCCCGACTGAAAGTACTTTACAACCCGAAGGCCTTCTTCATACACGCGGCATGGCTGCATCAGGCTTTCGCCCATTGTGCAATATTCCCCACTGCTGCCTCCCGTAGGAGTCTGGGCCGTGTCTCAGTCCCAGTGTGGCTGATCATCCTCTCAGACCAGCTAGAGATCGTTGCCTAGGTGAACCTTTACTCCACCTACTAGCTAATCTCATATGGGTTCATCCTAAGGTGTGAGGCCCATGTTACTGAGTCCCCCACTTTACTCATAAGAGATTATGCGGTATTAGCTACCGTTTCCAATAGTTATCCCCCGCCTTAGGGTAGATCCCCATATTTTACTCACCCGTCCGCCGCTTGCTGAAACTATAGAAATTCTATTTTTTCGTTGCCGCTCGACTTGCATGTGTTAGGCCTGCCGCCAGCGTTCAATCTGAGCCATGATCAAACTCTTCAATTAAAAGTTTGATGCTTAAAAAATGTCAAAATTTTTAAAAATTGTATTTTTTAAGACTTTATTTTGATGTTTTTGTTGGTGCCCACACAGATTGTCTGATCAAATTTTTAAAGAGCCTTAAAAAACGTTTTACTATCTTAAAATAGTTATTTTACTTTTTGAAATTATAAAGTCAAGTAGTTATTTTAATTTCTTTAATAAAATAAATTTATAATGTTTATGCTTACAAAAAATAAAAACATAAATCAAATAACTTCAATATTCAATAAACTTTAATATTGTAGATATTTTATATATTGCAGATATTTTATAAAAACTATTAAAAAAATAAACCAATAAAAAACAACTAAGTACCCATTTTATTAACATTAATTAAATTAATAAAATAAAACTAATAAATAATAAAAACATTTAGTTTTTAATTTTTTGGTACATATAATTATTTATTTATAATATTTTCTATAAAATTACATAAAAATAAATTTTTCTAATTTTATTTTTGTATTTAAACATTTGTACTGCATTGTACTGCATTTTAAATATTTTTACTGCATCATATTAAATCAATACAAAAAATGTATAATTGCCATATTCAATATAAAAATAAAACCATATCCAATGTAAAATAAAAAATACAAACTAACACAAAACAACATTATAATAGTATAAAAACTATTGTCATAATAAATATATATTTATGCATATTACAATTAATCAATATTAAAAGTAAACATTTATAAATATTTTAAAAAAATATCTAACAAAAAAAATAAATAAATGATTTAACAAAAAACAAAGTAAATAAAAATTTTTAAACCACATCAATATTCTTCTATGTAATAAAATTCACTATTTTTTACAATAATTAAAAAATTTAATTCATAATTTAAAATTTACTGTATGAATTTACTGTATGATAACAAACTGATAATGAAACACAAAAAGTATAAAAATATGATAATTTTTATTTTATAATTTCGTACTAATTTCGTACAAAACGAAATACAAATATAATTTTGAAAAACTAAAAAACTATATAAAATTTATAAAAAAAAAATAATAATTATTAATAAATACTAAAAAATTGTATTCATAATAATCATAATACATCAAGAACTTCCATGTGATTGTTAATAGCCCACACACTACATTGAACTTGACCAATATGTTTTTTTTGAAGTAATAACATAATTAAACGAGATTGTCCAATACCTCCACCTATTGTTTGTGGCATATGACCTTTCAATAAAGCTTGATGCCATTCAAAAAACATTCTATTACGATATCCTGTTATTTCTAATTGATTTTTAAGTGATTCTTCATCAACACGTATACCCATTGAAGAAATTTCAAACGAATTTTTTAATATGGGATTCCATACAATAATATCACCATTTAAACCAATGAATCCTTCACTATTCTTTGTCGTCCAATCATCATAATCAGGAGCACGTATATCATGAACAAAACCATGAGATAGTTTTCCACCAATACCAATAATAAAAACTGCACCTAGTTCTTTAGCTATAGCATATTCTCTTTCATGAGAATTAAGATGAGGATAACGCCGTAACAATTCTTCACTATGAATAAAAAAAATCTGATCAGGTAAAAATGGAACTAAATTAAATTCAAGACTAACAACTTCCTCTGTTTTTTTAATAATTTTATAAATTTCAATAACGGTTTTTTTTAAATAATCCAAAGATCGATCTTTTTTCAGTATTACTTTTTCCCAATCCCACTGATCAACAAAAACAGAATGCATAGGTGTCAAACAATCTTCATCAGGACGCAATGCTTTCATATGTGTATATATACCTTCCCCTGGTTTAAAATTAAAGCGAGCTAAAGTTTTACGTTTCCATTTAGCTAACGAATGCAAAATTTCAAAAATAACATTTGGAATTGATTTTATTTGGACTTTTACTGCTTGCTCATGTCCTGATAAATTATCTTGAACACCATCACCAAAACGACTTAACATGGGAGACTGTATTTCAATTAAAGATAATTTTTTTTCTAACAAATTTGAAAAATAAGATTTAGTAAAATTAATTTGTTTTTGGGTTTCTATAAACAATTTTTCCATTTTTATACTCCATATCAGATGATATTTTTTGATTTTTTTATTTTTTTTTATTTTTGAAATTTTTTATATTAAATAAGAATATATTATGTTAGATTTATAATATATAAATTTTAAATAACTTTTTAGATCCAATGAAAATCATTGTTTAAAAAAAATATGACAAAATAAATCAATTTAAAATAATGTAATTCAATAAACATAACATAGAAATAAAAAACAATTCAATTTCGAAAAAAAACAATAAAAACAACTTAACTTTGAAAAAATTAAAAAAGTTATAAATGTAATGAAATTGTTTCGAATGTAATATTATTGAAACGAATTTCAAATAAAATAATCAATCATCAAAATAAGCTTAATTTAATAATATTTTATTTGTTAACTTCAAACTCACATAAAAAATGGAAATTTATATTTTTCTAAAAAATAATATTAAAAAAATTTTGAGGTTCATGATGACAAAAATAACATTAATAACTGGCAGCACAATGGGAACCGCTGAATATATAGCTGAATATGCAGCTGAAATATTAGAAAAATATAATTTTAAAACTGACATAAAACACGGACCAAATTTAAAAGATCTATCAATGCAAGGTATATGGTTAATTATATGCTCTACTTATGGAACAGGTGAACTGCCTGAAAACATACAACCTTTTGCAAAACAAATAACTAAAAAAAAACCTAATCTTAATGAAATTTTTTATGGGGCTATAGGCATAGGAAGCAAAGAATATGATACTTTTTGTGGTGCAATTCACACATTAAATGTTTTATTAAAAAAACATAATGCTAAAAAAATAGGAAAAACTTTAGAAGTTAACATTTTAGAATCTAGCCTTTTAGAAAATTTGGTAAAAAATTGGATTGAAAAATGGAAAAATGATATAATGAAATTATAAGAAATTAAAAATTATTTTGTTGATAAGTTTGAGAATAACTTGTGTTTATAAATAGAAAAACTAATAAATAATTAAAAATTGTGCATAACTTTTTATATTAATACAAACTTATCCTATGTGCAATCACTTATCATTAACAGTTAAATATCATTGACAAGATCATAATCTTATTAAGATATTTTAATTTATCAACAGATAATCCCTTTTATAATAAAAGAAATAAGAAACATTAATTACTTATAATTATTATTAATTAATATAATCAATTTTTATGATTTAGTTGTTCATAGTTATTTTTATAGTTATTTATTTAAATAGATATTCAGTTATTTTTTGATTTTTTTATTTTTTATTTGTTTATTAAGCAAGCAAAAATAAAAACAACTAAACTTAATTTATTATTTTAAATAATACTTATTATTTTTTTATGTTTAAAAATTTATAATCTTTTAAATCAAGGTATAAAAAATATCATGTTTTACCCAAAAAAATTTGAAGTTATTATCATTGGAGGAGGACATGCTGGTACAGAAGCAGCCTTGGCTGCTTCTAGAATGGGATGTCAAACTTTATTAATAACACACAATATTGAAACATTAGGCCAACTATCATGCAATCCAGCTATTGGTGGAATTGGTAAAGGACATTTAGTTAAAGAAATTGATGCATTAGGTGGATTCATGGCCATAGCAACTGATAAATCAGGAATACAATTCAAGATACTTAATGCAAAAAAAGGACCTGCAGTGCGTGCAACAAGAGCGCAAACTGACAGAACACTCTATAAAAATAATATTCGCATGACATTAGAAAAACAAAAAAATTTAATGTTATTTCAACAAAATGTTATTGATCTTATAGTAAAAAATGATTGCGTTATTGGGGTAGTCACACAAATTGGATTAAAATTTTATGCAAAATCTGTATTAATAACCGTTGGTACATTTCTTAATGGTAAAATACATATAGGATCAAAAAGTTTTGATGGTGGTAGAGCAGGTGATCCTTCTTCTATTGATTTATCAAATAGACTAAAAGAATTGCCATTAAGAATAAAAAGATTAAAAACTGGAACTCCACCTAGATTAGACAAAAGAAGTATTGATTTTTCAGAATTATTACCACAATTCAGTGATAATCCAATACCAGTTTTTTCTTTCCTTGGAACATCAAATCAACATCCAAAACAACTGCCATGTTATATCACTTACACTAATGAAAAAACTCATCAAATAATTCGCGAAAATTTGAAATATAGTCCTATATATACAGGTATAATCAAAAGTATAGGACCACGTTATTGCCCTTCTATTGAAGATAAAATAGTTCGATTTGCTCATAGAACCGAACATCAAATATTTTTAGAGCCAGAAGGACTCAAAAGCAACGAAATTTATCCTAACGGGATTTCTACAAGTTTACCTTTTGATATACAAATAAAAATTATTCATTCAATAAAAGGTTTAGAAAATGCCGACATTACTAGACCTGGATATTCCATTGAATATGATTTTTTTGATCCACGTGATTTAAAACCTACTTTAGAAAGTAAATTTATAAAAGGACTTTTTTTAGCTGGACAAATCAATGGGACTACAGGTTATGAAGAAGCTGCAGCACAAGGATTATTAGCTGGGATTAATGCTGCTCTTTATGCTTATGATAAAAAAGGATGGTACCCTCGTCGTGATCAGGCTTATATTGGTGTTCTAGTTGATGATCTTTGTACATTAGGTACAACAGAACCTTATCGCATGTTCACTTCAAGAGCAGAATACAGAATTATGTTGCGTGAAGATAATGCTGATCTTCGTCTAACTGAAAAAGGTTATGAACTTGGATTAATTGATAATAATCGTTGGAAAATATTCTGCAGTAAAATTGAATCAATTGAACAAGAACGTCAAAGATTACGTAATCTTTATATACATCCTCATTGCAATCATATTGATGATATTAATAAGATTTTAAGCGCACCACTTTCAAAAAAAACTAATGGGGAGGAATTATTACGTCGTCCTGAAATAAATTATACATTGCTTACTTCATTAAAGTATTTTTCACCTAAAATTATTTATGATAGTCAAATTACCAATCAAATTGAAATTCAAATAAAATATGAAGGTTATCTTGTTCGTCAACAAGAAGAAATAAAAAAACATTTACGCAATGAATATATAACCTTACCGATTGAAATGGATTATAAAAATATTACAGGCCTGTCCAATGAAGTAATAGCAAAACTCAATGCTCATAAACCAACTTCTATTGGTCAAGCATCACGTATATCAGGAATCACTCCTGCAGCAATATCAATATTATTAGTATGGCTAAAAAAACAAAATTTATTACGTATTGATGCTTAATTTTTAAAAAAAATTATTTAAAGTTATTTAAAATATATCTTCATATAAAAATTAATATTTATCATTATTGATCAATATAAAATAAAAAAATATCTATATGATAGATAACTTTTATAGTAAATTTTTAAAAATAATTTCGAATTATACAAATCATTTTATAGAATAATTATTGTTAATATAAATATAAATTTTATATCAAAATATCATATAAATATATTCTAAAATTTTATATAAAAATCTGATTTCATGCTATTTTTAATGCTATTAAATACTATTAAAAGATGTTGTTTCTCATTACTACATTACAAATATATGTATTTTTAAAGTTTTTAAAAAGCATAAAAATAAAAATAAACCTTATTAATATTATAAAATTTATAAAAAACTAACAAAATAAATAAAAATTTCAGATAGTTAAAAACTATATTTATATATTATGAAAAAATAAACAATCATTTTTTTATAAATGATTTCATTTTTAAAGAAATGATTTAATAACATGGAATATAAACAAGATATATGAGAGTAAACAATCAAAGATATTAGAAATTGATGATCAAAAACAATATTTTATAATGAAATTATATGTAAAATAAATTCATTGAATTATATTTTTATCACATATAATATATAAATAATTAAATTGAATAAATTATATTTAAAACTATATTTCATAATTTCATATATTTAAATAATGCATTTTCAATAAATATTAAACAATAATTACAAATTATTTACGTAATATTTTTTTGTCAATAATGTTTTTATGGTATATTTTTTATGGTATATATTGATATATAATAAAATTTGATATATATAATAAAATTTATTTGCTTGTATTTTTTATTTTTGATATAAATTTGATGTAAAATTTATATCAAAATAATATATTAATATTCTTTATTAATAAAAAATGGCGAAATGAGTAATATTCATAAAAAGTTTCATCATTAAATTATTTCATTTTTGATTAATGTAAAATTATAAATAATTTGAGATAAAATTAACAGTTGCTAATGTAAAACTAACTTTAATAACAAAAATTTTTAGAAGAAAGAAAAAAGGTAAAACATCATGTCTGATTCAGAAGAAATCATGACAAAAAAAAATTATATAGCACACCATTTAGAAAATCTTCAATTGGATTTACATACTTTTAAATTAATTGATCCATCAAATAAAAATGTATTATCATTTTGGACATTAAACATTGATTCACTTTTTTTTTCAATTTTTTTGGGAATTATTTTTTTGCTTGTATTCAGAATTATTGCTATTAATTTAACTGCTTATGTACCAAATAAATTACAAACTGCAATAGAAATGATTATAAATTTCGTTAACCATTCTGTTTGTGATATTTACCATGGTAAAAACAAAATTGTTGCACCATTAGCTTTGACAGTTTTTATTTGGGTTTTTATGATGAATATAATGGACTTATTACCTATTGATTTTCTTCCATATATTGGAAAAAATTATTTAATTTTACCTGCATTACGTGTTGTACCCACTGCCGATATAAATATAACCATATCTATGGCCATTAATGTATTTATTTTGATTATTTTTTATAGCATAAAAACAAAGGGGTTTAAAAAAATCATAAAAGAATTGATTTCACAACCATTTAATCATCCTATCTTTATGCCTCTTAATTTAATTTTAGAAGGCATTAGTTTTTTATCTAAACCAATATCACTGAGTTTAAGATTATTTGGTAATATGTATGCAGGTGAATTGATTTTTATTCTTATTGCTACTTTAGTACCATGGTGGTTACAGTGGATACTAAATGTACCTTGGGCCATTTTTCATATACTTGTTGTTACCTTACAATCCTTTATTTTTATGATTTTAACGATTATTTATTTATCAATGGCATCAGAAAAACATTGATAGTTTATTAAGTTTAGCAAACAAAAAGGAAAAATATATGATGGAAGACTTTAATATAAATTTATTATACATAGCAGCAGGTATAATGATGGGATTAGCGGCAATTGGTGCTGCAATTGGCATTGGAATATTAGGTGGAAAATTTTTAGAAGGTGCTGCACGTCAACCAGATTTAATCCCATTGTTACGAACTCAGTTTTTTATTGTTATGGGATTAGTCGATGCAATTCCTATGATTACTGTTGGTTTAGGTTTATACATGATATTTGTTATTTCTTAATTAAATCAATCAAATTTAAAAAAAACTTAAAAGAAAAATTTTATTATGAACTTTAATGCAACAATTTTAGGTCAAGCTATTGCATTTTTTTTATTTGTTTTTTTCTGTATGAAATATGTATGGAAACCTATTATCAATGTAATTGAAGAACGCCAAAAAAAAATTACTGAAAATTTAATTTTTGCAGAAAAAATAAAAAATGAATCAAAATTAATAAAAATAGATGCAAAAAAACAACTTAAAATAGCAAAAGAAACAGCTCAAAAAATTCTTAATGATGCTGATAAAAAACGAATTCAAATTATTGAGAAAGCTAAATTAGAAGCTAAAATAGAACAAAAAAAAATAATTTTTCAAACAAATATTGAAATTGAAGTTCATCGAAAACATGTCTGTGAAAAATTACATAAAGAAATTGCAAAATTAGCTATTTTAGGAGCTGAAAAAATAATTGAAAATTCTATCAATATCACGATTAGCAATCAAATTATTGACAATATTCTTAATGAAATTAGCAAAAAAAATAGTAGGATATCATTAAAATGATTACAATTGCTAGACCGTATTCTAAAGCAATTTTTGATATTGCACTAAAATATCAATTGCTTAATGAATACCAAAATATACTAACATTTATTGTGGAAATAATTAACAAAAAAGAAATTAATAAACTCATTAATTCTACAATAGCACATAAAAAAATAGCAACAATATTAATTTCTATTTGTGATAGTATACTGAATAAATATATTAGAAATTTAATTTATATTATGGCTGAAAATAACCGATTAGGTGTATTGCCTGAAGTTTTAAAACAATTTATTTTACTGCGTAATTTTTTAGACAGAAAGATAAATGTTGATATTACTTCTGCTTATGAATTAAATGAAAAACAAAAAACAAAAATTTCAAAAATAATAAAAAATAAATTTTCATGTCAAGCTAATTTAAATTATATTTTTGATGAATATTTGATTGGAGGTTTAATAATAAAAATAGGCGATTTAGTTATTGATGGTAGTGTACGTAACCGCATTGAGCGATTAAATAATGCATTACAATTTTAAGGGGAATTGTGGAATATGAAACTAAATTCTACTGAAATTAGTCAATTAATAAAAGAACGTATTCTTCAATTTGATATATTAAATACATCTCATAATGAGGGTATAATTATTGCTGTTGGTGATGGAATAATCCGTATCCATGGGTTATCTGAAGTCATGCAAAATGAAATGATATCAATACCTGGTAATCAATATGCTATTGCATTTAATTTAGAACGTGATTTAGTTTCTGCGGTGGTTATGGGAGCATTCTTTCATTTAACTGAAGGCATGAAAGTAAAATGCACTGGTCGTATTTTTGAAGCACCTGTAGGTCCAGGACTACTTGGACGTATACTTAATACATTAGGTGAACCTATTGATGGCAAAGGTATTCTTAAACACAGTGGTTTTTCACCTGTAGAAGTGATGGCGCCTGGAGTTATTGACCGTCAATCTGTTGATCAACCTTTACAAACAGGATATAAATCAATTGATGCAATGATTCCTATTGGACGTGGTCAACGTGAATTAATTATTGGTGATAGAAAAACTGGAAAAACTACACTAGCTATTGATACTATAATTAATCAGAGTCATTCAAACATAAAATGTATTTATGTAGCTATTGGTCAAAAACTTTCAACTATCGGTAATATTGTACGAAAATTAGAAGAACATAACGCATTGCATAATACAATAATTGTTGTTGCAACGGCTTCTGAAGCCGCCATATTACAATATCTAGTACCATATGTGGGTTGTGTAATGGGCGAATATTTTAGGAACCATGGAGAAGATGCTTTAATTGTTTATGATGATCTCTCTAAACAAGCTATTGCTTATCGGCAAATTTCTTTATTGTTAAGACGACCTCCTGGACGTGAGGCTTACCCTGGTGATATTTTTTATATTCATGCTCGTTTATTAGAACGAGCTGCACGTGTTAATAGTCAATATGTTGAAAAATGTACTAAAGGTAAAATAAAAAATAAAACCGGTTCATTAACAGCATTACCAGTTATTGAAACTCAAGAAGGCGATGTTTCTTCTTTTGTACCAACTAATGTTATTTCCATTACAGATGGACAAATTTTTTTAGAATCCAAATTATTTAATTCTGGTATTCGCCCTGCAATTAATCCTACAATATCAGTATCACGTGTAGGGAGTGCAGCACAAACTGATATTATAAAAAAATTATCTGCTGGTATTCGTACTGCATTAGCACAATATCATGAATTGTCTGCATTTTCGCAATTTTTATCTGATTTAGATGAAGAAACGCGTCAACAATTAAGTCATGGACAAAAAGTTACTGAATTGTTAAAACAAAAACAATATAGACCAATGTCTATTGCGGAACAAGCTTTGTCTTTATTTTCTGCAGAATATGGGTATCTTAAAGATATTGAAGTAACAGAAGTCAATAGGTTTGAAACATCATTGTTAAATTATGCTCATCGTGAATTTTCTATGCTATTAGAAAAAATCAATCGAACCGGTGAATATAATAAAGAAATAGAAATTGAATTGAGTCATGTGCTTGATACTTTTAAAGAAAGTAATTTTTTTTAAACTGTATGTAAATTTTATTTTGGTCGCTTGATAAAAATACAGAAGGATTAAAAATGGCAGTTACTAAAGAAATACGCAATAAAATACATAGCATAAAAAACACACAAAAGATTACTAAAGCAATGGAAACAGTTGCAGTTTCAAAAATGCGAAAAATACAGGAACATTTATTAGCAAACCGGCCCTATGCAAAAGCTATGCAACGTTTAATTTCTCATCTAACATTAACCAATCTGGAATATCCCCATCCATACTTCAAAACACGTAAAATAAAAAGTGTAGGGTATTTAGTAATTTCAACTGATCATGGTTTATGTGGTGGTTTAAATATTAATTTATTTAAAAAATTATTAAACGAAATTACGATTTATTTAAAAAAAGATATTAAAATTGAATTAGCATTAATTGGTTCCCAAGCAATTTTATTTTTCAATAGCATTGATTATAAAATTATTTCTAAAACAGCTAGCATGGAATGGCAATCTTTATTATTAAATATTATGAAACCGACAAAAGTTTTGTTAGAATCTTATAAAAAAGAAAATATTGATAAGTTATATCTTGTTACCAATAAATTTGTTAATACTATCACTCAATTACCAAGTATTATTCAATTATTACCTTTGATTAAAGAAAATCATCAAAAAATAAAAAAAAAACTGGGGATTATTTATATGAATCCGATTCTAACAAAATATTAGATACTATTTTATGTCGTTATATTGAATCACAAGTTTATAATGGCCTCATGGAAAATTTAGCCAGCGAACAAGCTGCCCGTATGGTAGCAATGAAAACAGCCACAGACAATTGTGCTAATATGATAAAAGAATTAATGTCAATGTATAACAAATGTCGTCAAAGCAATATTACTCAAGAACTTAGCGAAATTATTGTAGGAGCTTCTGCAATTCAATAAAAAATACGTAACCATTAATAAAAATAGAGGATTGATTTAGGATGAATACTGGAAAAATTATTCAAATAATCGGTTCCATAATAGATGTTGAGTTCCCCCAAGATTCTATGCCTAAAATTTATTATATACTCAAGGTTGAAAATGGTAAGGAACAATTAATTTTAGAAGTTCAACAACACTTAGGTGGAGGAGTTGTTCGGTGTATTGCAATGGGCAGTTCTGATGGTTTGAAACGCGGTCTAAGAGTAATTAATTTAAAACACCCAATTCAAGTACCTGTTGGTAAAGCAACTTTAGGTCGTATAATGAATGTTTTAGGTGATCCGATAGATATGAAAGGAAAAATTGACACAAAAGAATTTTGGGATATTCATCGATTACCAATCAATTATGAAAATTTATCTCATTCAACTGAATTACTTGAAACAGGAATAAAAGTGATGGATCTTATTTGTCCATTTGCTAAAGGAAATAAGATAGGATTGTTTGGTGGTGCCGGTGTTGGAAAAACAGTTAACATGATGGAACTGATTCGTAACATTGCAATTAAACATTCTGGGTATTCTGTTTTTGCAGGTGTTGGAGAACGTACTCGTGAAGGTAATGATTTTTATTGTGAAATGAAAGACCCAAATGTTTTAAACAAAGTATCTCTTGTATATGGACAAATGAATGAACCAGCTGGAAATCGGTTACGTGTTGCTTTAACAGGATTAACTCTTGCGGAAAAATTTCGTGATGAAGGTCGAGATGTATTATTGTTTATTGATAATATTTATCGTTATACGTTAGCAGGAACAGAAGTATCAGCTTTATTAGGTCGTATGCCGTCAGCAGTTGGATATCAACCTACTTTGGCTGAAGAAATGGGTGTATTTCAAGAAAGAATTACATCAACGAAACATGGTTCTATAACTTCCGTTCAGGCAATATATGTTCCTGCAGATGATTTAACTGATCCATCGCCAGCAACTACTTTTTCACATTTAGACGCAACAGTTGTATTAAGCCGTCAAATTGCATCATTGGGAATTTACCCTGCTGTAGACCCATTAAATTCAACTAGTCGTCATCTTGACCCAATGGTTGTTGGAGAAGAACATTATGAAGTTGCACGGGGTGTACAATCAATTTTACAACGTTATCAAGACTTAAAAGATATTATTGCTATTTTAGGTATGGACGAATTATCAGAAGAAGATAAATTGACTGTTTCTAGAGCTAGAAAAATACAACGTTTTTTATCACAACCGTTTTTTGTAGCTGAAGTTTTTACTGGTTCAAATGGAAAATTTGTATCATTAAAAGATACTATAAATGGTTTTAAAAGAATTTTAAATGGTGATTATGATGATTTATCTGAACAAACATTTTATATGGTAGGAACTATAGAAGAAGCTGTTGAAAAAGCTAAAAAAAATCCATATTTTAATACTTAGGAATATTTTTTTAATGCCTATAAAAACATATCATCTAGTTGTTGTAAGTCCAGAAAAAAAAATGTTTGATAATTTTGTAAAAAATATAAAAATTACAGGAAGTGAAGGAGAATTAGGTATTTATCCACAGCATACTTCTATGTTAACTTTGATTAAACCTTGTTTTTTATCTATTACAACAAAAAACATTGAAAATATAAAAAAAAATGAGAAAAAAATTATATATATTTCTTCTGGTATTTTAGAAATAAAAAAAAATGTAATGATATTAGCGGATATAGCAATATATGCTAAAGATTTTGAAAATGGTTTAAATAGTAACAAATTATTGATTTTCAAATCTAAAGCAGAAGAATATATTCTATCATTAAATAATAATATCAACAAAGTACAAGCATTATTAGAATTTAGAAAAGCTATTGAAAAATTTAAAATAATTGAAACAATGAATAAAAACATGATCATTTAAAAAATTTTAAAAACGAGTCATAAAAAATATAAAAATTAAATATACAGGGAGTGAGACAGTATTTTTTTGTTTCGCTCTTTTTTTTAGGATAACACAGAATTTTTTTATTTATATAAATAAGTAATTCTATTTTATATTAACTAATGGAATCATCAGATTTTTTATGTCTACAAAGCAAATAAGTGTTGTAATCCTTGCTGCTGGTAAAGGTACTAGAATGTATTCTGATTTGCCAAAAGTTTTACATCTTTTGGCAGGTAAACCGATGATTCAATATGTGATTGATACATCAATATCACTTGGTGCATCTAATATTCATGTTGTTTATGGTTATGGTGGTAATTTACTTAAATTAGCTTTAGTTAATCAACCACTTCATTGGATATTACAAGAAGAACAATTGGGCACAGGACATGCAATGCAAAAAGCATCTTCTTATTTTTCAGACAATGAAGATATTTTAATGCTTTATGGTGATTCCCCCCTTATAAAAAAAGACACACTTAAAAAATTGATAAAATCTAAAATTCATGGAGGAATTGGTTTGTTGACTGCAGTAGTGGATGAACCAAAAGGGTATGGAAGAATTATTCGCAAAAAAGGTAAAGTGATTGGAATTGTAGAACAAAAAGATGCAAATAGTCATCAATCTGCAATTAAAGAAATAAATAGTGGTATATTAGTTGCTAATGGTGGTGATTTAAAAAGATGGTTAAAAAAAATTAATAAAAATAATGCTCAAAATGAATACTATATTACTGATGTAATTTCATTAGCTTATCAAGAAAATTGTAAAATTAATGTTGTGCATCCAAAAAAAATTAGTGAAATAAAAGGAGCTAATAATTGTTTAGAACTTGCAAATCTTGAACGAATATATCAACAAGAACAGGCAGAGAAATTACTATTAAATGGAGTCATGATTATTGATCCTTTTCGTTTTGATATAAGAGGTACATTAAAACATGGGCGTAACGTAGTTATTGATACTAATGTTATTATTGAAGGAAATGTTATATTAGGTAATAATGTGTATATTCATACTGGTTCTATATTAAAAAATTGTATTATTCATGATAATTCAATTATTAATCCTTATTCCTTTATAGAAGGATCAGAATTATCTATGGATTGTATCGTTGGTCCATTTGCTCGTTTACGCCCAAAAACTAAACTTGCTAAGAAAGTACATATTGGTAATTTTGTAGAAGTTAAAAATTCAGTTTTTGGTGTAGCTTCTAAAGCTGGTCATTTAAGTTATTTAGGTGATACAAAAATCGGTAATAATGTTAATATTGGTGCAGGAATAATTACTTGTAATTATGATGGTGTCAATAAATTTCAAACAATTATTAATGATGATGTTTTCCTTGGTTCAGATAGTCAATTAATCGCACCTATTTCAATTGGTAAAGGGGCAACCATTGGTGCTGGCACTACATTAACTAATGATGTTCAGGAAAATGAACTTGTGATTAGTCGTATAAAACAAAGGCATATTCGTAATTGGAAACGCCCAGAAAAAAAACATAGTAATAAAGTTATAAAATAAATATATATATAAATATGAAAAACAATAGATTACATTATTTTATAAAACATAATACCGTAATACTATATTTTTTGGAATATAAAATTTATGTGTGGAATTGTAGGTGCAGTAGCACAACGTGATATAGCTGAAATTCTTATCAAAGGACTTCGTAGATTAGAATACCGAGGTTATGATTCTGCAGGTTTAGCTATTGTTGATAATAAAAATAATTTAACGCGATTACGTGAATTAGGAAAAGTTCAAAGTTTAGCTAAAAAATTAGAAAAACATTTCGTAGTCGGTGGTACTGGTATTGCACATACCCGTTGGGCTACTCATGGAAAACCAAGTAAAAAAAATGCCCACCCTCATATTTCTGAAAATATTGCTATTGTTCACAATGGTATTATTGAAAATCATCAAGCACTTAGAAAAAAACTTAAAACAAAAAAATATGTTTTTACTTCACAAACTGATACTGAAGTAATTGCGCATTTAATACATCTAGAATTACACAATGGGGGAAAATTTTTTCAAGTAATTCAGCGTGTTGTAACGCAATTAAAGGGTACATATTCCATAGTTGTTATGAATAGTCATATTCCTGGAATGTTAATAGCTGCACGATGTGGTAGCCCATTAATCATAGGTTTAGGTGTTGGTGAAAATTTTTTAGCATCTGACCAATTAGCTTTATTACCGGTTACCCGTCGTTTTATTTGTTTAGAAGAAGGTGATGTTGTTGAAATTACTCGTAGGACAGTTTTTATTTTTGATAAAAAAGGGTTTCAAGTTAAAAGAAAAAAAATAGAATCTAACATTAAATTTAATACTAGTGAAAAAGGCATTTATAAACATTATATGCAAAAAGAAATATACGAACAACCATTGGCGATAAAAAATACTCTAGAAGGGCGTGTGAATAATAATAATGTTTGTTTTAGTGAATTAGATAAAATAGAAAACAATATTTTAATTCAAGTAGAACATGTTCAAATTGTTGCATGTGGTACTTCATATAACGCTGGAATGGTTGCTCACTATTGGTTTGAATCTTTACTAGGTATACCATGTGATGTAGAAATCGCGTCGGAATTTCGATATAGAAAACCGGCACGTCGAAAAAATAGCTTGTTGATTACCATTTCTCAATCAGGTGAAACAGCAGATACTTTAGCTGCATTACGTTTATCAAAAACACTAGGTTACTTAATATCTTTATCTATATGTAATGTTTCTGGATCTTCTTTAGTGCGTGAATCAGATATTGCATTAATGACAAAAGCTGGTATAGAAATTGGCGTAGCATCTACTAAAACTTTCACTACCCAATTAACTATTTTGTTATTATTAGTTGCATATATGATTCGCTTAAAGAATAAAAACATTTTCCTTGAAAAAAGCATAATAAAAGCTTTGCATGGCCTTCCTGCGCATATCAATAGTATGTTTTTAAAAGAAAAAATGATTGAAGTTTTAGCTGAAGATTTTTCTGATAAAAATCATTCTCTTTTTTTAGGGAGAGGTGATCAATTTCCAATAGCTGTTGAAGGCGCCTTGAAATTAAAAGAAATCTCTTATATTCATGCAGAAGCATATGCTGCTGGTGAATTAAAACATGGACCATTAGCATTAATTGATGCAGATATGCCAGTTATTATTATTGCTCCAAATAATGAACTTTTAGAAAAGCTGAAATCAAATATTGAAGAAGTTCGTGCTAGAGGAGGTTTATTATATGTTTTTGCTGATAAAAATGCTGGTTTTGTTGACAGCAAAAATATGAAAATTATTCCATTACCTCATGTTGAGGAGTTAATTGCTCCGATTTTTTATGTTGTTCCTCTTCAATTGTTATCTTATCATGTTGCTTTAATTAAAGGAACTGATGTTGACCAACCAAGAAATTTAGCTAAATCAGTAACAGTGGAGTGAAAAATAACATTTTATAAAAAAGTTATGATTAAATTATTTTATATAATGTTATTATTGTATTTTTGTTTAAAATTTATTTGTATTGTATAATTTATTAATATTTTTTTTAGTGATTTAGTGATATTAAACAATATTATTTAAAGAATATTGTTATTTATATAATTTTCTATATATCGATAATTATATAACAGTTAAGGTTTTATTAATTGTAATGTTGCAAGGAATTTAAAATGTTATTATATTTCAAACAAACACATATGGTTCTAACTTCATGTTTTTTTTTATTTTTTATGATTGGGTGTAGTACAAAAAATATCATAGATGAAAAGAAAAAAAATATTAAGCAAAATATACCAGTAAGAGGTATATGGATAGCTACTGTCTCTCGTCTTGATTGGCCTTCTATCGCATCAGTTAATATTAATTCAGATATATTAAGAATAAAAGTACAAAAAAAAACATTAACTGATAAACTTGATAATTTGGTTAAATTAGGAATTAATACAATTTTTTTCAAGTAAAACCAGATGGCACAGCACTTTATCATTCTAATATTTTGCCCTGGTCTTCAGTATTAACTGGTGTAATAGGTAAAAATCCAGGATATGATCCATTGGAGTTTATTATTAAAGAAGCCCATAAAAGAAATTTAAAAATACATGCTTGGTTAAATCCATATCGTGTTTCTATGGATATAGATCCAAAAACTATTTCTTCTTTAAAAGAAACAATTTTTTTACCACTTCCAAGTATTTATGTTTTACATCAGGATTGGATAAGAATTGCTTGTAATCGTTTGGTATTGGATCCAGGATTACCTGAAGTACGTAATTGGATCACTAGTATTGTGGTTGAATTAATTAGAAATTACAATATAGATGGCATACAATTTGATGATTATTTTTATAATGAAATATCTTCATCAAAATTGAATGATGATTTAACATATAAAAAATACGGAAAAAATTTTTCAGATAAAGGAAATTGGAGAAGAAATAATACTTTGCTGTTAATTAGAAAGATATCTTCAATAATTAATTTTTTAAAACCAAACATTGAATTTGGTATCAGTCCTGATGCCGTTTGGAGAAACTTTATTGATGATCCAAGAGGTTCCAAAACAAAATCTGGTGGATCTAGTTATGATAAAGCTTATGCTGATACTAAATTATGGGTAGAAGAAGGTTTATTAGATTATATTGCTCCACAAATATATTGGTCTTTTTCTCGTGAGATTGCAAAATATGATGTTATTGCAAAATGGTGGACCGATATTGTCAAAAGAAATAATACTAAGTTATATATTGGTATTGCATTATACAAAGCTGGTATAGAATCTAACATTGAACCAGATTGGATTTTAGATGGGGGTGTTTATGAATTAAAAAAACAATTTGATTTTAATGATTCTTTACCTGAAATTAAAGGCATAATTTTGTTTAGAGAATCTTTTTTACAATATGAAAATACTAAAAATGCAGTAAATTATATCAGATCTAAATGGAATGAATTATATTAATTTTTTATTCTTCTGATTAAAAATTTTTCAGAAAAATAAATTATATGTCATTATTGTAATAATATTTTAGATATTATTGGTTTTTTCAGTAGTAATGAATCCTTTGTTTTGAGATGAGTAATAAGAATGAAACATGTAGGATTAATTGGGTGGAGAGGTATGGTAGGTTCTGTTCTTTTAGAACGAATACTAAAAGAATGTAATTTTAATGATATTAAATTTGTTTTTTTTTCTACTTCTCAATATGGTCAATATGCACCAAATTATGGACAACATGAAAAAATATTACAAAATGCATTCGATATTAATCGATTACAAGTATTAGATATAATTATAACATGTCAAGGTAATGATTATACAAATAAAATTTATCATAAACTAAGAAAAATTAGATGGTCAGGTTATTGGATAGATGCTGCATCTTTATTGCGAATGAAAAAAAATAGTCTTATTATACTCGATCCAGTTAATCGTCCATATATTGATGTAAGCTTACATAAAGGAATAAAAACATTTGTTGGCGCTAATTGTACTGTTAGTCTAATGTTAATGGCTTTAGGTGGTTTGTTTAAAGAAAAATTAATTGAATGGATTTCAGTAGCAACATATCAGGCAGTATCTGGTGCAGGTGCACAAAATATCCAAAAATTACTATTTCATATGGGTGCATTATATTCACATATTTCTGATGAATTAAAAAATCCTGCTAAATCTATTTTAGCAATTGAAAAAAAAGCAACAACATTTATGCGTAATTTAACAATGAATAATCAATTTTTTGATCAATCATTAGTTGCTAATTTGATACCTTGGATAGATACACAATTATCAAATGGACAAAGTCGTGAAGAATGGAAAGGTCAAGCAGAAACAAATAAAATTTTAAATAATAATAGATCTAATTTTATTCCTGTAGATGGTGTATGTGTGCGCATTGGTACATTACGTTGTCATAGCCAAGCTTTTACTATTAAATTAAAAAAAAATATTTCTCTTGACGATGTTCAGCAAATATTATTAGCTCATAATCCTTGGGTACGTATCATTCCTAATGACAGAGAATTAACAGTTAAAAAACTCACACCTGTTGCAGTTACAGGAACATTAAATATTCTTGTCGGACGTCTTCGGAAATTAAATATTGGTTTTAAGTATTTATCTGCTTTTACAATTGCTGATCAATTATTATGGGGGGCCGCAGAACCTTTACACCGTATGTTAAAAATTTTATGTGAAATTGATTAAATTAATCATTATACGTCTATATTTTCTGCATTAAGAGCGTTTTTTTCTATGAATTTTTTTCTTGGTTCAACAGCATCTCCCATTAGCGTATTTAACAATTGATCAGTTGCAATCGGATCTTTAATTTTAACACGCATCATGGAACGTGTTTTAGGATTCATTGTAGTTTCCCATAATTGTTCAGGGTTCATCTCACCTAATCCTTTATAGCGTTGTACTATTAATCCTCTTTGTGATTCTTTTGATAACCAATGTAATGCTTCTGCAAATGTATAAATTTTTTTCCGACGCTCTCCTTTTATAACATATGCACTATCTTTTATAAGATCTCTGATTTGATCTCCAGTTTTTTTTATATGATGATATTCGATGCTCTGAATAAAATTTAAATCAAAATGATAAGTAGTATCTATCCCGTGAGTTCTAACAATAAGCATCGGTTCAAACAGTTTATTTTGAATATTTTCATGGATATAATACTTATAAGTGCTAGCATTTTTTTCATTATTTGATAAACGAGATAAAAACATTTTCATCCAATTATCTATTTTAGAATGATTTTTTAAAATATTTTCTTCTAATTTCGGTTGGTAAATAAGATTATTTAATAAAGTAAAGGGATAAATACGTTTTAAACGTTTAATGATTTTTTGTGTTATATTGTAATCGGTAATAATTCTTTCTAATTCTTTTCCTTTTAATATAGGAAGATTGTGATTAACATGAATCGCAGCGTTTTCTAATGCTATTGAAATTAAATATTTATTCATTGATTCGTCATCTTTCACATATTGTTCGTCTTTTCCTTTTTTTACTTTATACAAAGGCGGTTGAGCAATGTAAAGATAACCTCTATTAATGATTTCTGGCATCTGACGATAAAAGAATGTTAATAATAATGTTCTAATATGGGAACCATCAACATCAGCATCGGTCATAATAATAATAGTATGATATCTTAATTTATCTGGGTTATATTCTTCTCTTCCAATGCCACATCCTAACGCTGTGATCAAAGTCATAACTTCTTGAGAAGATAAGATTTTATCAAAACGAGCTTTTTCTATATTAAGAATTTTACCTTTTAAAGGTAAAATTGCTTGGTTTTTTCTGTTTCTACCTTGTTTTGCAGATCCACCAGCAGAATCACCTTCTACTAAATAAAGTTCCGATAAAGCAGGATTACGTTCTTGACAATCTGCTAATTTCCCGGGTAGACCAGTAATTTCAAAGCTGCCTTTACGCCGAGAGATCTCACGTGCTTTGCGCGCAGCTTCACGTGCATAAGCAGCATCAATTATTTTATTAATAATAATTTTTGCATCATTAGGATTTTCTAGTAAATATTCAATTAATTTTTCACTCATTAATGTTTCAACGATTGTTTTAACTTCAGAAGACACTAACTTATCTTTTGTTTGTGAGGAAAATTTTGGGTCAGGAACTTTAAGAGAAATAACTGCAATTAATCCTTCTCGTGTATCATCACCGGTAGTGTTTATTTTTGTTTTTTTTTGATAACCTTCTTTATCTATGTAATTGTTTAGTGTTCTTGTTATCGCTGTACGAAAACCAATTAAATGAGTTCCTCCATCTTTTTGTGGAATATTGTTGGTAAAACAATAAACATTTTCTTGAAAGCCATTATTCCATTGCATAGATATTTCTACATTAATAGCGTTTTTTTCGCTAGAAAAATAAAAAATATTTGGATGAATTACTGTTTTACTGGAACTCAGGTATTGAACAAAGGCTTTAATGCCACCTTTATAAAAAAAATTTTCTTCTTTCTGATCACGTTTATCTATTAAAGAAATAGATATCCCAGAATTAAGAAAAGAAAGTTCACGCAATCTTTTTGCTAAAATATTATATTCAAATTTAGTAACATTTTTAAAAATTTTCAAACTTGGCCAAAAACGAACATAAGTGCCTAATTTTTCAGTTTTTCCTATAATCTGTAAAGGTGCTTCTGGAACCCCAAATTGATATTTTTGTTTATAAATTTTTTTTTCACGATGAATAAGTAATTCCAATTTTTCTGACAAAGCATTTACGACAGAAATTCCAACTCCGTGTAAACCACCTGAAACTTTGTAAGAATTATCATCAAATTTTCCACCAGCATGTAAAATAGTCATAATAACTTCTGCAGCAGAAATACCTTCTTCTTCATGAATATCAGTAGGAATACCACGACCATTATCTACAACAGATACAGAATTGTCTGTATGTATAGTTACAACAATATTATTGCAATATCCTGCAAGAGCTTCGTCAATAGAATTATCAACAATTTCAAACACCATATGATGCAGTCCAGTACCATCTTCAGTATCACCAATATACATACCTGGTCTTTTACGAACAGCATTTAATCCCTTTAATACTTTAATACTTGATGAGTCATATATATTTAACATCAATTTATCTCACTACTTTGTACTGTATGGAGTTTTATATTTTAATTTTTCTTTTATATATTTTATAAAAAGTGTTTTTTGTATAAAATATTTAAAATTTGCTATCATCATTTTAAAAAATATTTTGCATGTGTTTTATGTTTATAAATAGCGTAATAATATATTACTCATAAACATAATATTTATTATATTTTTTTTAATTATATTAAAATTAAACTTTATATTGCTTCATTTAGATTTTAAAAATCTATTTTTTATTTGATCAATAGAAAATATACAATTATTATATATATATTTATATGTTTTATGAATATAAATAAGATTAATTTCGATTTTTTTTATAATTTTTATGTTTTTTATAATAATAAAATGCATTGATTCAATTCAATAAGAAAAAAAATATAATTTAATAATAAATATTATCAATTATTTTTTAAATTTATATTAATAAAATTTTTAGTATAGAAAATTACTTATATCTTTTATAACTGATAATAATTCAAGTATTTCAATATAATATAAATTATAATTGTGTTAATCATTTAAAATTATTAAAAAATATGTATTATTTTTTAATAATTAATAAAGAAATATAATATATTTTTATGATATTCTATAAATTAAAAAAACAAAAAAAATACTGGCTTTTATTTTTTCAAGTTTTTTAATATCTATTAAAAAAATTCACAATTATATTTTCATAGGCATAATAACATAAATCACATCATGATTCTCTAAATTTTTGATTTGCATACTAGAATTTGAATCAGTTAATAATATATTAATTGTTTCGCATTTTAGTGCATTTAAAACATCAAGAATATAACTGACATTAAAAGCAATTTCTATTGCTGAATTTTGATAAATAACATCAATAATTTCTTCTGATTCTTCTTGTTCTGTATTTTTTGCTGTAATTTTTATTTTATTTTTTGTTATACAAAGATTTACACTACGAAATTTTTCATTTGATAAAATTGCTGCACGTGAAAATGCCTGTTTTAATTTGTTGCAATCACCAAGTAATGTTTTATCTGGATTTTTTGGTATAACATGTTGGTAATCAGGAAAACAAGCATCTACAAGTTTAGAAGTAAAAATAATATTATCAATATGAGCTCTGATATTATTATTACCGATTTGTAATGTAATTAATTCCTCACTATTATCTAATAATCTTAAAAATTCTATAACTCCTTTACGTGGTATTATAACTGAATATTTTGGTAAAACTTGATTTATGTTAAGTGAACATAATGCTAACCGATGTCCATCTGTAGCTACAGTACATAATTTTTTATCTTCTATTTTAAATAACATACCATTTAGATAATAACGTACATCTTGATGAGCCATTGAAAATTGTGTTGTTTCAATTAGACGTTTTAAAATAGATTTTTGTATTTTAAAGTCAACTTTACTTTTCCAATCGCTAAGATTTGGAAAATCCTTAGCAGGAAGAGTTATAAGTGAAAATCGGCTACGACCGGACAATAGTAATAAACGATTTTCTTTTAAAATCACTTGAATAATAGAATGATTTGGTAAACCACGACAGATATCAAAAAATTTTTTTGCAGGAACAGTGGTGATACCATTTTCACTTTCATTTATTAGTTTTATTTGTGAAATCATTTCTATTTCTAGATCAGTACTTGTTAATGATAAGAATGTTTCACTAACTTTTAGTAATATATGATTTAATATAGGTAATATAGTACGTCCACTTAATATATTATTAACTTGCTGCAGAGGTTTAAGTAATTTTTCACGTTCAATAGTAAATTTCATAGTATTATGATGATAATGTTCTCATTAAATTAGAAAAATCTTCCTTTATGTTATGATTATTTTTTCGCAATTGTTCAATTTTTCGACAAGCATGTAATACTGTAGTATGATCGCGTCCACCAAAAGCTTCTCCAATTTCTGGTAAACTATGATTA
Organism: Arsenophonus sp.; assembly: GCA_031446165.1. GTDB lineage: Bacteria > Pseudomonadota > Gammaproteobacteria > Enterobacterales > Enterobacteriaceae > Arsenophonus. The sequence goes on from CP132905.1 coordinate 55,759, forward strand.
GTTAATTCTTTTGCTAATGCCATGGCTATATGTCTAGGGCGTGTAACAGAACGAAAACGGCGTTTAGATAATAAATCTGTAACTTTTATTTTAAAATATTCAGCAACTGTTTTTTGAATATTATCAATAGTGACCAGTTTTTCTTGTAAAGCTAATAAATCTCGTAATGCTTCACGAACAAAATCAATTGTAATAGTACGACCAGTAAAATTTGCATTAGCAATAACTCTATTTAATGCCCCTTCTAGCTCTCGAACATTTGAACGCAAACGTTTAGCAATAAAAAAAGCTACTTCATCAGGTAATTGAATTTTATTTTCATCAGATTTCTTCATTAAAATAGCAACACGTGTTTCTAATTCTGGTGGTTCAATTGCAACAGTAAGCCCCCATCCAAAACGGGATTTTAATCTATCTTCGACTCCATGAATTTCTTTTGGATATCGATCAGAAGTTAGAATAATTTGTTGATTACCTTCAAGTAAAGCATTAAAAGTATGAAAAAATTCTTCTTGAGATCGTTCTTTATTAGCAAAAAATTGAATATCATCAATTAATAATGCATCTACGGAACGATAATAACGTTTAAAGTCTTCAATGACATTGTTTTTTAATGCTTTTACCATGTCTTGCACAAATCTTTCAGAATGCATATATACTGCTTTTGCATTTATTTTTTTTCTTTTTATAATATTTCCTACTGCATGAAGCAAATGTGTTTTACCTAATCCTGTTTCACCATAAATAAATAATGGATTATAGGCTTTACCAGGATTATTAGCAACTTGACTTGCAGCAGCACGGGCAAGTTGGTTAGATTTACCTTCAACAAAGTTATTGAAGGTATGTTTGTGATTTATATTGCAATGATAAATATTTTTAATATTTTTTTGTGTATTACCCCAATTAGGAGTATTCTTAAAATGGTTGTTTTCTGAAATATTTTTTTTTAGAGGCATATCTTTTATAAGATGAGTTTCTGTTATTTTAGGTTTATTACCTATTTCAAATTTTAAATTAGGAACATTAGAGCCACAAAAATCGTTCAATAATATATTAATGTTATTAATATATTTATTTTTTACCCAATCTAACACAAAACGATTAGGAGCATAAAGTGCTAATGTGTTATTACTCAATTCTGCTTGGAGAGGGCGTATCCACATACTAAATTCTGTGGCAGGTAACTCATCCTGCAATCGAGCAAGACACTGTTGCCAAAGTGAAAATGACACGATGAATTCCCCTCAAACAAAATAAATAAAAAATTGTTACATTAAACAGGTAATATAATTATTAATGTTTAAAAAAAAGACTAAATAAAGAATATGAATTATATATTAAAAATTGTATAAAATCTGTATTCTTTCATATAGTTTTACTAATTTTTATTTTATAACATGAAATTTAGTACACATGTTTATAAAAAAAATAAAAAACAAATATTAATATATTCATTATATATGCATTATTATTTATTAATAAACAAATTATATGATTGAGGATATAATTTGTAATGTTAATTACAGGTTTGATCATTTAAATGGTTATTTATTAAAGAATAGATTATTTTGTGTATTATTTATACTATTTTAAATGTTGATTTATATAAATTCTTATAGAAAAATAAAGATTTAGATTTTAATATAAACGCATTGTACAATAAATTTAACATTTATTTTTATTGCGGAATTTTATATCTTTTATTACAATATTATCTTAATTTTGGCGTAAAAATTAAGAAAATACTGTTTAGATATTACTAATAATAACAGCAATGTTAAGAATTCATATCATTTTTAATGATTAAAATACGATTTTGCTGATTCAAAAACTCTATTTAAGTTAGGTAAAACTTTTATGAAACGTACTTTTCAACCATCTTTATTAAAACGTAATAGATCTCACGGTTTTCGTGCCCGTATGTCTACTAAAAATGGTCGACAAATTTTAGCTAATAGACGGGCTAAAATTCGTTCTCATCTTACTGTTTCTTCAAAATAATTTCTCAAAGTGAATAAACTGGTTTTTTCCCGGAGACTAAGATTATTAAAATCTAAAGATTTTGATTATGTGTTTCAATATCCAAAAAGGGTATTCTCTCAAGAAATCACTATTCTTGGACGTCTAAATACTTTGAGATATCCACGTATTGGTTTTATTATTGCAAAAAAAAATATCAAATTATCTCATGAGCGTAATCGTATTAAACGCTTAGTAAGAGAATATTTTAGGTTAAATCAATATAAATTACCATCAATGGATTTTGTTATTTTAGTAAAAAAAGGTATTGTGAATTTAGATAATCAAGAAATTACGAAAAAATTAGGTTACTTATGGTGTCGTTATTGTCATTTAGCACGCAGATTTTAATTTTAATCATAAAATGTTATCAATTAATAATAAGTCCATTGTTAGGGTCTTGTTGCCGATTTAATCCAGTTTGTTCTCAATATAGTATTGAAGCATTATCTCGATTTGGATGTATAAAAGGTATTTGGTTAATAATAACACGTATATTAAAGTGTCATCCTTTACATGTAGGTGGTGATGATCCAGTATCATTTAGAGATCGTAACCATAATAGAGAACATTAATGATGGATTCGCAACGAAATGTTTTATTTTTTATTTTGTTATTTGTTTCATTTTTAATGTGGCAAACATGGGAAAATGATAAAAAAACAATATATGATTCTGATAAAAATTTAAAAGAAAAATATAGAATTACTTATGATGATCCGATTAATTCAAAGGTTTATGAAAAAGGTAAAATAATTACGGTAAAAACTGATGTACTTGCTTTACGTATAAATACGGAAGGGGGAGATCTTAATGAAGCCGATTTATTAGCTTATTCTCAAAAATTGGATTCTTCTGATCCTTTTCGTTTATTAGAAACTAGTAAAGATTTTGTTTATCAAGCACAAAGTGGAATAATTGGAAAAGATGGACCAGATAATCCTAATTATAATAAAGGTTTTCGACCTTTGTATCTGACCAGCAAAAATAATTTTGTATTAGAAGATGGTGAAAATGAATTACGTGTTCCTTTAACTTTTAAAGACAAAAATGGCATTATTTATCAAAAAGTTTATGTGTTACAGCGTGGTAAATATAATATTTTTATTGAATATATTATAAATAATATAACCAATCAACAATTAATGTTATCTTTTTTTGGTCAATTAAAACAGACGATAGAATTACCAAAATATCGCACTATAGAAAATAGTAACTTTGATTTGCATACTTATCGTGGTACTGCTTATTCTTCTGATCAAAAAAATTATAAAAAATATACTTTTAGTGATATCATTGATAATGATTTAAACGTTCAAACAAGAAGTGGATGGGTTGCTATGTTGCAACAGTATTTTGTAACCGCATGGATATTAAAATATAAAAATATAAATACAATATACAGTATAAATTTAGATAAATCTGTTGCTATTATTGGTTATAAAAGTTTTCCAGTAAAAATAATGCCTAAAAGTAAAGCGTATTATGTTTCACAATTGTGGATAGGTCCTGAATTACAATCAGAGATGGCAGTAATTGCACCACATTTAGATCTAACAGTTGATTATGGATGGTTATGGTTTATTTCTCAACCATTATTTAAATTATTAAAATTTATTTATGGTTTTATCGGTAATTGGGGTTTTTCAATCATTTTTATTACTTTTATCGTTCGTGTTATTATGTATCCTTTAACCAAAGCACAATATACTTCAATGGCAAAAATGCGTTTATTACAGCCAAAAGTAATGGCTATAAAAGAAAGAATAGGTCATGATAAACAACGAATCAGTCAAGAAATGATGAAACTTTATCAAACTGAGAAAGTTAATCCATTAGGTGGATGTCTACCTTTGCTTATTCAGATGCCTATTTTTTTAGCTTTATATTATATGTTAATGGGTTCTGTTGAGTTACGTCATGCTTCTTTTATTGCTTGGATACAAGATCTATCAGATCAAGATCCTTATTATATTCTTCCATGTTTAATGGGCTTAACAATGTATATAATACAAAAAATGTCACCAATAACAATTGCTGATCCCATACAAGAAAAAATTATGACATATATGCCTATTATTTTTACTTTGTTTTTTTTATGGTTTCCTTCTGGTTTGGTCTTGTATTATACTGTAAGTAATATTATAACAATTATTCAACAACAAATTATTTATCGTGGATTAGAAAAATGTGGATTGTATAATCCTCATAAAATTAAAAAATGATTTTTATTTTTGCGGATAAAATAAAAAATATTGTATAATCGATTCATGTTTCTATTATATATTTAATATATTCAAAATATAAATTTTTATTTTAATATTTATATCTTTTTTTCACAAAAAAATGATGTCGCATAAGTTTTTAGATATATGTATTTATTACTTTAACAATAATTAAAACTATTAAATAATTCATTAATTGGTTCGTAATATATTTTTTAAATCTTTTTTATATCTTAAACGTATGAATTTATCTTTAAATTTAACATCGAATAAGTATCTTATTTCATCAAATGAAAAAAAATGATTAAGTTTATCACAAATAAAATTTTAATTATTTTTCAATAAAAATAATTTTAGATAAATATTATTTCTTTTAAAGTTTTTTTGATGTGATATATTAATATTTTGATATATTAATATTTACAAATATTCTATATTGATGATTAAATTTTTAATGTTTTATTTTTTTAAATTAATAAAATTAATATATATTAAAATTAAATCATTATTGATATTTTATATTTTTTATTTTTGAGTTCTTTTTTAACAGATTTAATAAATATAAAATAAGAAAATAATATATAGTTATGTTAAATAAAAATTATGCATTAAAAATGTTATATTTTATAAAATTTTAAATTAAAATGATTTATATCAATGATACAATTATTGCACAAGCAACTCCAATTGGACGGGGGGGAGTAGGCATTTTACGAATATCAGGACCTAAAGTCATTGAAATTGCTAAATGTTTTTTAGGTAAATTACCTAATCCAAGATATGCAGCTTATCTTCCATTTTATAATAAAAACGGTCAATTACTAGATAAAATAATTGCACTTTATTTTCCTGCACCTTATTCGTTTACTGGTGAAGATATTTTAGAGATACATGGTCATGGTGGACGAGTTATTTTAGATTTGTTACTTCGTGAGATTTTACAGATAGATGAAGTGCGTATTGCACAACCTGGTGAATTTTCCCAACGTGCTTTTTTAAATGAAAAAATCGATTTAACTCAAGCTGAAGCAATTGCTGATATTATAGATGCAAATAGTGAGGTAGAAGCGCGTTTAGCAATGAATTCTTTACAAGGTGTTTTTTCCAAACATATTCATGCAATAGTAGCAGATCTTATTAATTTACGTATTTATATTGAAGCTATGATTGATTTTCCAGATGAAAAAATAAATTTTTTATCTGAAAAAAAAATTCAATTAGCATTAAATAAGTTAGTGACTGATGTAAAAAACATATCTGAAGAAGCTTCTCAAGCTAATTTATTACAAGAAGGAATAAAGATTGTAATTTCTGGTTTACCTAATACAGGTAAATCTAGTTTATTAAATGCACTATTAGGTCATGAAATAGCAATTGTAACTGATGTTGCAGGTACTACTAGGGATGTATTACGTGGAAATCTTAATATTGAAAGTATACCGTTTAATATTATCGATACTGCAGGTTTACGTGAAACGATTGATGCAGTTGAAAAAATTGGTATCAAGCGAGCTTGGAAGGAAATAGAGAAAGCTCATCATGTGTTGTTTATGATAGATAGCACAAAAACAGGAATAAAAGAAACTAAAGAACTTTTATTAAAATTTATGACCAAATTACCTAAAAATATACCTATTACAGTAATTAGAAATAAAGCAGATATTACTAATGAACCAATAGAAAAAACGAAAATTGATAATTTTTTTATGATTTGTTTATCAGTTTTAAAAAAAAGAGGTATTGATTTATTACGTAATCATTTAAAAGAAATTTTTTCTGGATTACATGACCATGTTGATAGTAGATTTTTAGCTAGGCGTCGTCATATTCAAGCAATTAATATAGCATTTAAACATTTACAACAAGCACATCAACAATTAATTGTTTTTAATGCAATTGATTTATTAGCAGAAGAACTTCGGTTAGCTCAAATTTCATTAAATACAATTACTGGAAAATTTACTTCAGATGATTTATTATCTGAGATATTTTCTAAATTTTGCATTGGAAAATAAAATCACCTCTTTAATAAAATAAGTTATCAAACTAAAAAATACAATTTTTTAAGCTTTATTTTGCTCAGTTTTTTATTTAATTTACATTTTAATGTATTCATATATTGAAATAATATTCAGAAATATATATAGTATTTTTTAGTATAAGATTTTAGCTTACAGTGAATATGAGTCGTTATTTTTATATTTTACATTAATTTTTTATTTTTAAAGGAAAATAAATTACGCATTTATTAATGTTATATATTTTAACAATTATTAGAAGTTTTAGTGCAAAGATTGTTATTATTTTTTTAAATAAAATTATTTGTATATAAAATTCAATTTTTGTAATTTCTTTAAAAAATCTTATCCTGATGTTTTTTATAAAATTTTTTACGAGTTATTGGATTTTTTATATATTTTTTTATTTTTTAAAAATATTGTTTATTCAATAAATAAAAGTTTATGATAAAAAATACAATTTTAAGATATTTTAAAAAAAAATTAAAAATAATATACAAATACTATTGATATTTTATAAGTATCAATTTTTTCCGAATAAATCTCTTGTGTAAATTTTTTCTTTTATATCTTCTAATTCTGGTACTATACGATTTGCTAAAATAATATCACATTTTTTATTAAAATTTTTTAAATCGTTTGTTACTGTATATTTTGCAAAATAATTATTTTTTATAAATGGTTCATATATTATTATTTTTATTCCATGATTTCTTAGTTTTTTCATTATGCTTTTTATTGCAGATTTTCTGAAATTATCTGATCCAGATTTCATAATTAATCTATATATTCCAACTGTTTTTGGGTTTTTATTAATAATCACTTTACTAATAAAATTTTTACGTGTATGATTAGATTTTACAATTGCTTTGATTAAATTGTTTGGTATATTATTGTAACTAGCTACTAATTGTTTAGTATCTTTTGGTAAACAATATCCACCAAATCCAAATGACGGATTGTTATAATGTATACCGATACGAGGATCAAGTGCAACACCTTGAATTATTTTTTCAGTGTTTAATTTCTTAACATAAGAATAAGTATCTAATTCGTTAAAATAAGCAATTCGCATTGCAAGATAAGCATTAGAAAATAATTTGATTGCTTCGGCTTCATTTGAATTAGTAAATAAAACGGTAATATTTTTTTTACATGCACTTTTTAATAATAATTTAGAAAATATTTTTGCTTTTTTAGAATATTCACCAATTACGATACGGGAAGGATACAGATTGTCATATAACGCTTTTCCTTCTCTTAAAAATTCTGGTGAAAAAATAATATTTTTATGTTTTTTTTCTTTTTTTATACGTTTAGTAAATCCAATTGGAATAGTTGATTTTATAATAATTGTTGCAATTGGATTAAAATTATGTATTTCATCAATTATTAATTCAAGAGAAGAGGTGTTAAAAGAATGAATTTTATTATCATAATTTGTAGGTGTTGAAATTATTACAAAATCTGCATTTTGATAAGCTATTTTTTTTTCAGTTGTTGCTATAAAGTTTAATTTTTTTTCTTTTAAAAATTTTTGAATTTCTTTATCTTTTATTGGTGATTGTTTTTTATTTAACATATTTACTTTTTCAGGATTAATATCTAAAGCAATCACTTCATTATGCTGTGCTAACAACAGAGCATTTGATATACCAACATAACCTATCCCTACAACAGTAATTTTCAATATTAACCTCTTAAAATATCCTTTATAACAAGTCAGTTATATGATTATCTATTTTTATAGTATTGAAGAATATTTATGTTTATCTTTTAATTAAAAAATATCTGGAAAAATCATGTTTTTAAAGATTAAAATTCTATTTTTAATAAAAAAGTTTATAATAATTTATAATAAAAGAATATTAAAGTAATGACTATAATATAATTTATATTATATAGATAAATTTTATATATAATTAATAAAAATTTTTTATAATTCAAATTTTAACTTTATAAAATATTACTCATTTATAAATGTGATTTTTGGATTAATTTTTTAATGTCAATGGTTAGAGAAAAGATTTAAAATAAAACATCATATTCTTTTTATTCTAAAATAATATAAATATATTTCGAAAAAAGTCAATATATTTTTTATTTATAAAAAACTATTAATGTAATTTTTTTTGGATTTAATTTTCTGTAAATATTAAAATATTTTTAGTTACATCATGTGTATTAGTTACATTTATTTTTTAATATATATGTTATTTAAAAATAAAAATTACATTCTTAAAATGTAAGATTGTAATATATTTGAAAAAAGTCATTTTAAATAGCTATTTTGTAAAAAATGGTAATTTAATAAAATTATTTTTTAATTAATTTTTCTGCATATTAACAATATTTCTTTTATAATAATTATCATTAATATTACAAAAAATAATAACGTATTTAGTAATTTTTAATAATGATATAATTTTTAATGTTAGTTGGTACTTTTTTAAAGTAAATGATGTATTTTTCAAAAAATATATTATTCATAATGTTTTATATGAGGATCCTTTAAATTTATTGCGAATAAATTTATAATTTTTTTATAAGAAATTTATAAAAAACAACTAAAATAGTATTTTTTGAATTCTCAATAAAATAAGAATATTTAAAAATTTTATATAAAAAAATAGAAATTTTAGTATATTTATAAGTAAACAGTTTAATTTGATGATTGATGATTTTTTTGATGTTAAAACAGTATTTCTTATTATTCTCAAAATATAAATGTTAATTTAAAGATTTCTTATTATTAATATTGACATGTTTTTGAAAAAAATGTATTTGAGCGTAATTTTTAAATAAAATTTTGTTTTGATGTTATTTTTATGTATTAATTTCATTCATAGAGGCGATATTAAAACCACCATCAACGTGTATAATTTCTCCGGTAATACCAGATGATAAATTGGAGCATAAAAAAGCAGCACAATTACCAATATCTTCAATTGTAACTGTTCGGCGAATTGGTGTTATTGATGCACAATATGATAACATTTTACGAAAATCTTTAATAGCAGATGCAGCTAAAGTACGTATTGGTCCTGCTGAAATACCATTTACCCTAATGTTTTTAGGTCCCATAGCATTAGCCATATAACGAACGTTTGCTTCAAGTGAAGCTTTAGCAACTCCCATAATATTATAATTAGGTATAGCACGTTCTGATCCTAAATAAGTAAGAGTCACTAAAGCAGAATGAGGATTCAACATATTTCTGGCAGCTTTTGCTAATGCAACAAAACTATATGAACTAATATCATGAGCAATTTGTGAGCCTTGACGAGTGACTGTATCAATATAGTCCCCATTTAATTGATCTGAAGGTGCATAAGCAATTGAATGTACAAAGCCATCAAATTTTTTCCATATTTTTTCTAATTCAAAAAACAATTCCATTATACTAGTATCTGAAGCAACATCACATGAAAAAATAATATTTGAATCAAATTTATGTGCTATTTCTTCTACACGAGATTTTAGTTTATTATTTTGATAAGTAAATGCAAGGTTTGCACCTTGTTGATGCATTGCTTTCGCAATCCCGTAAGCAATGGATAATTTGCTAGATATACCAGTAATTAAAATATTTTTACCTTTCAAGAAACTCATAAATTTATATCCTGTTACATAATTCAATTGCTAAATTAATTTTATTGATAAAGTTAATTTTTAATTTGACATTCATTTTTTATTAAAAAATGATATCATATTTGTATATACATGTAATTACAAGAGATATAATTTATTTTTATAATACAATAAAGAAAATTTTTATTGTGTTTTATTTTATAGTTTTTATGTAATGTCTTGATGCCATGAATCAGCTGATAAAAGTTCACCAAAGTGACTAGAGATTAAATGTCGAGTTACTTCGTGTAAAGGTGCAGCAAGAACTTCTGCTGTGTTCCCTCTTTCAACTATAATGCCATTATTCATTACTAATACGTTATCACTAATATGTTTCATCATACCTAAATTTTGGGTAACATAAATGTAAGAAATACCATTTTTTTCTTGTAATTCAATCATCAAATTAATAATTTGAGAACGAGTTGTCATATCTAAAGAAGCTAATGCTTCATCTGCAATGATAATTTTAGGATTTACAATCAATGCTCTTGCTAGCCCCGCTCTTTGTTTTTGACCTTCTGCTAACATATGAGGATAATATTCTGCATGATCTGCTAATAATCCAACTTGACGAAGTGTTTCTTTTATACGATTTTCGCGATCTATGATAGATAGTGAAGTATTCAGTATTAATGCAATTTCAAGAATTTTCCCAATAGGTTGTTTAGGTGTTAAGGAAGTGCTGGGATTTTGAAAAATCATTCTTATATGCTGACTACGATAAGTATAATCACCATAGTTTAGTTTATTGCCATTAACAAAAATTTCACCATTAGTTGGTTTAATAACACCTGCTAACATACGCGCTAAAGTTGATTTACCAGAACCATTAGTACCTATAATGGCTAATGTTTCTCCACTGTTTAAAGTAAAACTTAAAGGTTTTACTGCTTCTAAAAATTGACTTTTAAAGAAATTAATACGATGAAAAAAAGTTTTACTTAAATTTTTTATTTCTAATAATGTGACGTTCATGGTATTTCATTCATGTTAAGAGGAAAGTGACATGCAAATGCTCGATTTTTGGCAATACGTAATTGTGGTGTAGTAATACATTTTTTTTGTGCATACGGACACCGTGGTCCTAGACGACAACCAATGGGTAAATGTTTTAAAGAAGGAATAGAACCAGATAGTGTGTTAAGTCGACTTTTATGAGGTAATGGATTTCCAAAGTTAGGAATTGCCCTTATTAAAGCTTGAGTATAAGGATGATGAGGACGAGTAAGTAATTCTTTGGGATTTGCACTTTCAACAGTTTGCCCACAGTAAAGTATATTAATACGATTAACTAATTTGCTGATAATTTGCATATCATGACTAATGAGTAAAATTGTCATTTTATTATTTTGATTCAATCTGAACAGGAGACGAAAAATTTGATTTTGGGTACTAGATTCCATATTATTTGTTGGTTCATCTGCAATTAACAGTTTAGGTTGATTTGCTAATGCAATAGCAATCATAACTTTTTGGCATTCACCTTTCGTTAATTCATAAGGATAATGATTCATAATATCATGGTGATTTTTAAATCCTACACGATGAAGTAATTCAATTGCACGTCGATTACGCCAATTTAATCTTTTCCACCACGTACCTTTAAAAGTCCAGTTGGGTATTGATTGAATTAGTTGTTTTCCTACACTTATAAAAGGGTCTAAGCAAGATTGAGGTTCTTGAAAAATTATCGAAACATTATATCCTATAATTTTACGTCTTTGATTTGAATTAAGCTTTAAGAAATCCATATCAAGAAAATAAAAACGATCAGCAGTAACTTTTAAATTATTTTGAGTGATACCACAAATAGTTTTGGCAATTAAGCTCTTTCCTGATCCTGATTCTCCTGTTAAGCTAAGAATTTCTCCTTCATGTAATTGTAAAGAAACATTATCAATAGCTTTTATTGATCCTTCATTAGTAATAAATTCAATAGTAAGGTTACGAATATCTAATAATAACATTTTTTATTCTACCCCTGAATTAATAGCACGATGTAAACCATCTCCTAGTAAATTAATAAATAATATACTGATCATAATGGCTGTATTAGGAAGAAAAACTGTCCATGGTGCAACGTAGATTAATTCTAAGCTATTACCAACCATAGTGCCCCATTCAGCAGTTGGTAATCTTGCACCTAGATCAAGGAAGCCTAGTGCCACTATGTCACAGATAGTTATAGATAATGTATATGTAATTTCAATGACTAAAATATGTGTAATATTTGGTAATATTGTATACCATATAATATAAAAATTTGAAGCACCATCAAGGCGTGCTGCAAGAACATATTCAGTATGTAGTTCATTGGAAACTGCATCATGAACTTTTTTTATTATTTTTGGTAATAATGCCAGCCAAATTGCAATTATTGCATTTTTTAAACTGGCACCAGAAAAAGTAATAATAATAATAGCAAGTAATAGTGATGGGATTGATAGTAATGTATCTAATACATAATGTAAAATAACTGATGTGAATCCTTTAATAAGAACAGCTAAACATCCAAATATTATTCCAAATAGCATTACACTGATAGTAATGATAAATGAAGAACCACATGTAGATGCCGTTCCAATGATTAATTGACTCATAATGTCTCTTCCAAGATCGTCAGTACCTAAAAAAAAAGCGATATTACCATTATGACACCAAGATGGGGGTAGTAATTGATATTCTAAAAATTGTTCATTGATGGTATAAGGTGCTAAATAAGTACCAAATAAACTTAAAATTAAAAGAAATAAGACACCATAAAATCCAGTCATAGCAAAAATATCATTATAAAAATTTTGCAATATCATTTTGATGGGAGATGTTATTTTTTGTTCGTAATAAAAATTATCTGAAAACATATCCATCCTTATATTTATAAGAGTTCATTCCAACTTTTAAAATATCTGATACAGCATGTACAAAAATTACTAAATTACTAATAATCATGACACCAGAAGAAATAGCTGGGTAATCGTTTTGTCGAATAGATATGATTAACCAATGACCTAATCCTGGCCAATTAAAAATAAATTCTGTAATTATTGCTAGTGTGATCATGTTAGAAAATTGTAAACCAAGTTTTGGAATAATAGGTGGAAGTGCATTGTGCAATACATGACGTATTATTATAGTAAAATTAGACAGTCCTCTAATTTTAGCTGCTTTAATATAATTTTTAATCATAATTGATTCAGTGCTAGTTTTTGTAAATCTTATAATTTCAGAAATTGGTGCAATAGCCAATGTAATAACTGGTAAAATTAAATGTTCAACTATATTTAAAAAGATTTCGTGACGATACATTGAATCAGATAACCAAACATCAATTAGTAAAAATCCAGTAATAGGTTGTAGATCATACAGTAAATTAATTCTTCCAGAATTAGGTAACCAGTTTAGTTGTAATGAGAAAAATAAAATTAATAATAAAGATAATACGAAAATTGGCATAGATAAACCTAATAATGTAAAAATTTTAACAATAGATTCAATAGGTTTGTTTTTTTGAGTGCCTACGATAATTCCGGTTGGAATGCCAATTATTAAAGACAAAATAAATGATAGTAAACATAATTCCATTGTAGCAGGAAAAGCAGAATTAAGTTGGTCACTAATAGGTTGACCATTTAAAGTAGATATGCCTAGATTCCAATCTAATAAATCTTTAAAATATAAGATATAACCATCTATTACAGACAATTTACTTAATGGAGCATATTTTGCAAAATAAGTTAAGCTAAAACTGATTAATGTAAGTAAGAAAAATGTAATTATTAATAGTAACAATCGTTTTAATGAATAAATTATCACTATAATTCTCCTGGTTTATTATAAAATTAATATTACTAGTAGTTATAAATAATATTAGAAGATTTTTCGTGGTATACATTTGCAAAATATGAATTACCACAAGAACTATTGAGTAAACTTATTATATTGTGGCGATAAGCTTCTACATGCAATGAATAAGCTAAAGTTAGAATAGGTAATTCTGTGTTTACTAATAATTGTGCTTGATAATAATAATTAGTCCTGAATCTAATATTTTGATGTGTAAGAGGTTTATTTAAAATGTTGTCAAAGTATTGATTACACCATGTATTCCAATTAGTATCAAAATTTTTTTTTTGACAACTCAGTAAAGGACGAAAAACCCTATCTGGGTCATTATTTTTTATTAACCAACCATCAAGTATCATATCATATTCACCATTATTTTTTTTGTATAATGACTTGCTATCAATGAAAACAATTTTTATTTTAATTCCTACTTTTCCTAATTCATCTTGGATAATTTCTGTGGTTTTTAAAGGGTTAGGATTATACGTTTTAGCAATAACAGGTACTAAAAATTTTAATTTTATAGCAGATAAATTTGCTTCCTGAAGGATTTCTTTTGTTTTTTTTCATTGTATTCTATTGTGTGAATTTTATTATAATAATCCCATGAAGATTTTGTTAATATAGAAGTAGCTATTTCAGCTGTATCATAATAAATAGCTTTTGTGATTTTTTTTGTTAATTGCATAGGCAATGGCTTGTCTAATTTTTAATTGATTTAATAGAACAACTTTAGTATTAAAAATAAGGTAAGCGATATTTATATTAAACAGTATATATAATCATAAGCAAGTAATTTTTTTAATAAATGTAATTGATTTATAAGTAGATTGGTGAATGCAAAACATTTTCCTGTAAGTAATTTAGATATATGCTCTGTTGCTCCTGATACGAGTTCCATTATAATGTTTTTGATCAATGCTTTTTCTCTCCAATAATTTTCATGTCGCATTAGTTTAATGAATTGATTAGTTTTATGGTTTACTAACATAAAAGGACCTGCTCTAATAGGTTTTTGATCAATGAATTCTTTATGGTTTTTCTTATGTAGATGTTAAGAATATTCTTATAAAAGGATTGGTGTGTAATAAGAAGTGGCAAGATGCCAAAGAAATAAGGCGTTAGGTGTGTATAATCTGAATTTCATAGTATAATTGTTAATTTTTTAATACTACGAATGTTTTTCTATTTTTATACTATCAAAATAAGGATACCCCACTATCATAATGATATGGATGTTGTTTATCAAAAATACGTACAAAACTAAACATTACATCATCTGCATTGAGCATTTTTGTTTAGATAAACCAATTTGTTTTTTGAAATTGAATATTTTTTAAATAAAAACGGTAAGTTTCATTTTTATTAAATGATTGCCAATGTGTAACGATTGAAGGATTTAATTCATAGGTAAAAAAAATTATTTCTAATATGTCATAAATTTATAAAGCTAACAAATCAATGATTGAATTTGTATTTTTAAGTTATGGGTTAAATGTAGTAATAATAGCATGAATACAATAAATGAAATTATTTTTGCAAATTTTTAGAGGAATAGTATTAGAAAATGAATTTTTTATTGATGTGTTTATTGAAATCATGAATAAAATTATGTAACGCATCACATAATAATTTTTATTATAAAATATAAATAATTTTATTGTAGGTTGGTTTTTTGTACAAGAAAATAGAACATTTAATAATAGAATATTTAATGTTTTTACTTAATTTTTAATTTTCATAATTATATTTTTTCAGTTAATTATAAAATATAATATGAAGCATGATTCTGAATCATGGAATTTATTGTCTTCATTTTTTTTGATATTTGAGTGATATTTTAGTTTATAAAAATTTTTCATATAAAAATATCGAAGTTTGATTTAAACTCTAAGTTTATTTTATAAAAAAATATAAATTATAAATAAAGTATTTGATATTTTTTTTACAAAAACATTTTTTTGAAAAAAAATATCAAAATTTTTAATAAAAAATAAAAAAAAATATATAAGAAGAAGATTTATTAATACAATAATATATTTTTTTTATGATTAATAAGTTTAATATACCATTATTTTTTATAAAAATGTACTTTGATAAGATTTAGAATATGCTGTATATAAGATAATTAAAAACTAAAAAAAATATATAATAGTTAAAAATATAAAATCGCTACAAAAAAAAGTAGTTCATTAAAGATTTTAAAAAAATGTTATATATTTTATATCAGAATATTTTTAGCGTCATAATTTATTCTTAAATTGTTAGAATTTTTACTTTTTACTCCTATTTTACCAAATAAAGTTATGAAAAAACTTGTAGAAGTGATGTTTTCAGAAGCCAATATTAACAATCGTATTAATCAAATGGCAAAAGAAATTGTTCAACATTATAAATTATTAAAAGATGATTTAGTGTTAATTGGTATTTTAAAAGGTTCTTTTATTTTTCTAGCTGATTTATGCCGAAAAATTAATATTCCTCATAAAATTGATTTTATGACAGTGTCGAGTTACGAAAATGGAATAACTTCTAAACATAATATAAAAATTATTAATGATTTACGTGAAGATGTTCGTAATAAAAATGTTTTGATTGTTGAAGACATTATTGATTCAGGTTATACATTAAAAAAGTTATATAAAATATTGGAATCACGACATCCAAAATCTATTGCGATTTGTACGTTATTAAATAAACCATCAAGACGTGAAGTTGAAGTTCCTGTATCATGGATTGGTTATTCCATTCAAGATGAATTTGTTTTTGGTTATGGAATTGATTATGCTCAACAATATCGTTATTTACCCTATATTGGAAATTTTGTTATTGTAGATGATTAAAATATTTTTATAAAAATTATTAATATATAATATTGAATTATATATACTAATATCATAAATTTTTTATCTACTGATTTTTAAAAATTATATTTAATATAAGTAATTAAATAAAAATATGATCTCATATATGTGATTTTTGTATTTTTTTTGTAAAAATATTAAATGTAAAATTAAAATTTTAAGTTATATAATAATTGTAATTACTCAAAATTTGATTTTTTAAAATTATTTTATTTAATTAAGAAAAAATTATATACAATATTTTTTATATTTTTCCTTATTATATATTTAATTATATATTTTATATATTTAGAAGTTATTATATGTAGTTTCATTTAAATGCAATTTAATTGAAATCATCACTAAAATAATAAATTATAATTCCAGGATATAATTTATTATAGATAATTATAAATGATCAGATAGGTTTTTTATGATTTATGCTTTGGAGTTGGTTAAACTTAAAAAAAGTTACCCAGGTGCTATAAAAGCATTAAGTGGCATTGATTTAAAAGTTAATATTGGTGATTTTTATGCTTTATTAGGACCTAATGGTGCTGGTAAATCAACAATAATTGGTATCATTAGTTCATTAATTAAAAAAACCAGCGGTAAAGTAAAAGTTTTTGGTTACGATCTTGATAAAGATGTAGTGCATGTTAAAAGTCAACTTGGTTTAGTACCACAAGAATTTAATTTTAATCCATTTGAAACTGTATTACAAATAGTTTTAAACCAAGCTGGTTATTATGGCGTTCGACGTTCATTAGCATTATTGCGAGCAGAGATTTATTTATATCAACTTTCTTTATGGAATAAACGTAATCAACCTGCTAGAGATCTTTCTGGCGGTATGAAGCGTCGTTTAATGATTGCTCGGGCATTAATGCATCAACCAAAATTATTAATATTAGATGAACCAACAGCAGGAGTAGATATCGAATTACGTCGTTCAATGTGGTCTTTTTTAAAGAGATTAAACGAAAAAGGAACAACAATTATTTTAACCACACATTATTTAGAAGAAGCAGAAATATTATGTCGCAATATTGGTATTCTTCAATATGGTGAATTGATTGAAAATACTACTATGAAACAATTGCTTAATCAATTGGAGTTAGAAACTTTTATTTTTGATATTACTCCAAAAGGTTTTATGCTTATGTTAAAAGATTATAAATTTAGAGTATTAGATAATACAACATTAGAAGTAGATGTACCAAAAAATCAAGGTCTGAATAGTTTGTTTAAGCAATTATCTCAACAAGGTATAGAAATACTTAGCATGCGTAATAAAGTTAATCGTTTAGAAGAATTATTTCTTGGTTTAATGAATAAACAATATTGTACATCTATTAATCAAGGGATAAAGGAATGATTCAGCTTTACTGGGTCGCCATGAAAACAATTTGGATAAAAGAAATAACACGGTTTGCTCGTATTTGGGTACAAACTTTATTGCCTCCTGTTATTACTATGTCTCTTTATTTTATTATTTTTGGAAGTTTGATTGGCTCTAGAATTGGAGAAATGGATGGTGTAAATTATATGCAATTTATTGTGCCTGGACTAATTATGATGTCGGTTATCACTAATGCTTATTCGAATGTTTGTTCTTCTTTTTTTGGAGCAAAATTTCAAAAAAGTATTGAAGAATTATTGGTTGCTCCAGTTCCTACTCATATTCTAATAATTGGATTTATTGGTGGTGGTGTTGCTAGAGGTATTTTAGTGGGTATATTGGTTACGATTGTGTCCTTGTTTTTTGTACCATTACATATTTATTCTTGGTTTGTTGTTATTATTACTGTTGTAATAACAGCTATTTTATTTTCATTAGCTGGATTATTAAATGCAATTTTTGCGAAAACATTTGATGATATCAGTATCATTCCTACTTTTGTTTTAACGCCACTAACTTATTTAGGAGGTGTTTTTTATTCTTTATCTCTTTTAGCTGAATTTTGGCAAATGGTTTCCAAATTAAATCCTATTGTATATATGATTAGTGGATTACGTTATGGATTTCTTGGTATGAGTGATGTTAAGTTATCTATTACTTTATTGATGTTAACAATTTTTATCATTATTTTATATACTGTTACATGGTATTTTATTGAAAAAGGACAAGGATTAAAAACTTAATTTTTATTAATATAAAAAAATTAATATATATTTTTAATTGTTAAATATTTTATAATATTTTTTGTAATACATAATATATATTTTTGAATGTATAAATTATAATGATATTAGTAGTATATTTAAAAAATAATTGAAAAAATAGATTAAGTGCTTTTAAATTTTTTGATATATTTTAATAATGTTTTATAGATAAAATAGATAAAATGATGAAGAGATATAAGTGATAAATTTTATTAATTGATACTTAAAAATCATGATTCTTTGTTTTTAACATACAATACAATAAAGATTGTAATAAAAGATAAATAAAATGCAATTTTTTGCATTCTTTTTCAATACAAACAAAAAATTACATAATTAGGACTCTTTATATTTTAAATATATATATAAATTAACGATTATTTTTAAAAATTTTATTTAATAAAAATAATAAATTCATTAATTTTTTATATCAAAAACATCTTTCTTTATAACTAATTAATTTTTTATATGGTTATATAAAATAACACAGTTGTATTATATGCATGATGAAAGTTGGCAGGTAAAAATTACCATATTTTGAGATCGTTCTCAGGAATTAATGTCAATCTATGAGAAAGTAACTCTCCATCTGGAAAACGTAATTTAGGAGCAATTTCAGCTAATGGATATAGTATAAATTCCCTTTCTTTAAGACCATAATGTGGTATAGTTAAATAATTTGTATTAATAGTTTTTTTACCATATAAAATTATATCCAAATCAAGAGTTCTTGGTATCCAACGATGCATTGTACGTTTTCTTCCATGCATGTATTCAATGGCTTGAGTATATTGCAGTAAATTATAAGGTAATAAAGTAGTGTCTAAAGCAATCATTGCGTTTAAATATTCAGGTTGATTCATTTTACCCATAGGTTTAGAACGATAAAAAGAAGAGATACCCACAAATTTTGTATTAGGTAATTGATGTAATTTTTTAATGGCATCTTTTGCTTGTTGTAAAGGTTTATCTAAGTTACTGCCAATAGATATATAAACACGGGTCATTTTTTTCTCTTTTGTTTTTTTATTTACTTATAGTAAATAATGAATTAAAGGTATATCTTAATGAAGATGATAATCGATTATTTACACTATGTTTATTTTTTATGTGTTATGGCGTCGTTTTTTCTTGAAAGTTAGCCCACCAATTAGTAATTTTTTTTAGTTCGGTAATTTGTTCTACATTTGAACGTAGTTCCAGTAAATCAAATGCTGCACGAAATTTAGGATGTTCAAAAAGTATGTCTGCTTTTTCTTTGTGATACCATGGTAATTTTAGTTGTAGTTTCCAAATATCACGCATAATTATAGTAAGCCTTTTAGGTATTGCAATAGAACGGCATTGTTCATTAAGTATATCATTCATTGCAATCGAAAAACTTTCGTAATAAGTTAAGTTATTTTTTTTTAAAAGTTTTTCTGCATAATTTACTAATGGATACCACAACATGGTTGCAAATAAAAATGCAGGATTAACATGTCTATTGCTTTTTATCCGATAATCAGTGTTTTTTAACACCTGATTAATAATATTTTCCATTGGAAATTTATTATTACTAAAATTTTCTGCGATTATTGGAAATAAAACTTGAAAAAGATTATAATATTTTAATTTCTTATATGTTTCATAGCCTTGACCATGTTGTAGTAATTTTATAGATTCTTCGAATAAACGTGATGACGGAATATTTTTTAATAAAAAAGCTAATTTTGGAATAAATTTTGTTGTATTACTATCAATTTTCATATTTAATTTACAGGAAAATCGGATAGCCCGTAGCATTCTTACTGGATCTTCTCTATAGCGGATTTTTGGATCACCAATTAAACGAATAATGCCATTTTTTAAGTCTTTATATCCACCAACATAATCATGGATTGTAAAATCATTAATTCTGTAATATAAACTATTAATTGTAAAATCACGATGTATGGCATCATCTTCAATATTTCCAAAGATATTATCTCTTAATAACATACCATTATGAGTTCTATGTGGAATATTTTGATGAATGTTACTATTTTGTAAAGAAGAGCGGAAGGTAGCAACTTCAATAAATTCATAACCAAAAATAATATGCGCTAAACGGAAACGACGTCCAACTAAACGACAATTACGAAAAAGCTCATAAATTTGTTCTGGTGTTGCATTTGTTGTTATGTCAAAATCTTTAGGTTTTTTTCCTAATAACAAGTCTCTCACACTGCCACCAACAAGATAGGCAGCATAGCCTGCTTTATTCAAACGATAAAGTACTTTTAGTGCATTATCACTAATATATTTTCTTGATATAAGATGTTTGTCTCTTTTTATAACAGATATTACATTATTTATGTTGGGAAAAGGGATTAGTTTATGGATTAAACGTTTATTTTTTTGTTTTTTTAATGAATCTTTGACCATTATTTTATATGCAGCATTATGTATACATGAGTTATGTAGTTATGAAATAAATTGTTATTTGTTTTGTATTTAATATTAATAGTATAAAGTAGTGTTTTTTATAAACAATATTTTTATATAATGCGTTCTAATTGAACGTATATAATTTTATTGTATTTATTATTATAATTTTGATTTAGAATAGTGTCTGTAAGATGTATTTGATTGTTAATTATAAATATAATAATAATTTACATGTATAAAATTAATAATATATAGTAATAATTGGATAAATTAAATATTTTTTTTGATAAAAAAATGTAAAAACTTATGTATTTTAAGAAATAATCTTGTTTTTGTTTTTTATGAAAATTTTATGTCCATTAAAATGTTTACTAATTATGTTTTGATGTTTTTATTTTTTAGATTTTTATTAAAATTAAAACTCATCTTATATGAAAAAATATTAAAATGAAACGATATTTTCTTAAAAAATTAAAATAAATAAATATTTTTACGTATATATGATTCGATTTTGCTAAATTTTATGAATATTTTTAGTAAAATTTTTATTTTTAAAAAAAGATAATTTTAAAAAATTTTTACTTTTATTAAAAAAAATTTTTTATATGTTTTTATAAAATTATAAAAACTTTAATAAAATATTTTATGTTTATATTACTTTTATTTAAAAAATAGATTCATAATAAAGGTTATATTAACGGTATACAAATTCAGAGCTACCGTTAATATAATATCATGATTTATCCTGTCATTTGTTTTTCACGTATTTCTGCTAATGTTTTGCAATCAATACATAAATCAGCTGTTGGTCTTGCTTCTAATCGGCGAATACCAATTTCAATACCACAACTTTCACAGTAACCAAAATTTTCATTTGCAACTTTTTTGAGTGTTTTTTCTATTTTTTTTATTAATTTACGCTCACGATCGCGGTTACGTAATTCAAGGCTAAATTCTTCTTCTTGTACTGCTCTATCTACAGGGTCAGGAAAATTGATAGCTTCATCTTGCATATAAATAACCGAATGATTCATCTCACCCATAAGTTGATTGTACCATGTTTCAAGAATACGTTTAAAATGCATTAATTGAGCATTATTCATATATTCTTCACCTTGTTTTTCTTGGTAAGGTTTTACTCCTGCAATGGCAAGAATGCTTAAGGACGAGTGTTTATTTTTTTGCCCTTCTTGCATAATTTTTCTCCATAAAGAAAATATTTATAATATCTCCATTATAGCTTTGGGGGAAGGAGATATAAAGTAGTGATAAAAATTAAAAGTTTATATAATTAACAGTTATTTTTGTAATCTAGTATATTAATTTAGATAGATGTATTTTATTTTTTATATAAGAAATATTATGTATCAAAAAAAAATGTTTTTGCAATAGTTTTGTTTTGTATCAAAAATATAATTTTCTTATGAAAAAATATTCTATATTTTTATATCTAATAACAAAAATATTATTTTTTAGTAAATTTATTAATTATTTTCATTTTGTATATTTGTTATAATTCACATTATAACATATTTTAATGATTTGAATAATTAAAATTCTTAAAATAAAATTCTTAAAAATAGTTTTATAAATAAAATATTTAAAATATTAATTAGATATTGATAAAAATAAAATTATTAATATTTATTTTGAATAAATTTTGAATTTGTTCATAGTGTTTTTAGTATTTTAGAATTAAGTATATTTTTATATTAGAGTTCATCTAATGAATTAATAATCGTATTTTTTTAGATATTTTTTTTGTAAGATATTGTATTTATTTAATTAACGGTATTAATTATTATTTATGTATATCAGGGAATATATGTATATCAGGGAATGATCAAAAACAATCTTTTCTATTAACATAAAATCTTAAAAATTATATAATATATTATGTTTATGCTATCTAAATAATATTTGAAAATTAATTCTAGAAATAAGAATTAATAATTAATAAAAAATTGTTTTTATCTTACATGTATTTTTAATATATTTTTAGCATTTTAAGATGTAATAGTGGCATAAAATTGTTTGTTTTATTATCGAAAAAATTGCTGATAAAAATTTATATTTAATTATAAAAATATTTAGATAATCATTATAAGGATAAATATCTTGATTAAAAGAGGAAAGATAATAATAAAAAAAGAAAATCGGTATCAGTCACCTAAAAAAAAAATAGGTTGTTTTTTATTGTTTATCAAAATCATAATAGTTTTTAGTTTATTAATTGGTATTTATGGTTTTTATTTATATCATAAAATTATTTATAGATTAGATGGAAAAGTTTGGGATCTACCTGCAGCTATATATGGTCGTATGGTTAATCTTGAGCCTGGAATGAACTATAATAAAGAAGAAATGATTCGTTTATTAGAGGGTATGCAATATCGTCAGGTAAAAAAAATTACTTTGCCAGGTGAATATACAGTTATAGACAATACTATAGAAATGTTACGCCGACCATTTTCATTTCCTGATCAAAAAGAAGAACAAATTTTTGTAAAATTAACTTTTGATAATACTAAATTAAAAAATATAATTAATATTAATAATGGTCGCTCGTTTGGTTTTTTTAGACTTGATCCCAAACTTATTACGATGATGCAATCAGTTAATAATAATGAAAAACGTTTAGTTTTACCAAGAAAAGATTTTCCAGAATCTTTGGTGAAAATGTTGCTTGAAACTGAAGATAAACAATTTTATAAACATGATGGGATAAGCATTTATTCTATTGGCCGCGCAATTATCGCTAATTTAATAGCTGGTAAAACCGTTCAAGGTGGAAGCACTTTGACACAGCAATTAGTAAAAAATTTATTTTTAGATAATCAAAGAACATTGATACGCAAAGTTAATGAAGCTTATATGGCTCTTTTGATGGATTTTCATTATACAAAAGAACGTATTCTTGAGCTTTATCTCAATGAAGTGTATTTAGGTCAAAGTGGAGATGATCAAATTCGTGGTTTTCCACTTGCTAGCCTTTATTATTTTAGTCGTCCTATAGATGAATTAAGTATTGATCAACAAGCATTATTAGTTGGTATGGTTAAGGGAGCATCATTATATAATCCATGGCGCAATCCTCAATTGGCACTTGAGCGTCGTAATTTAGTCTTAAAACTTCTAGAAACGAATAAACTTATCAGTCATGAAATATATCCTATATTATATGCTAGGCCATTAGGAGTAAAATCTAAAAGTGATGTTTTGACACCTCAACCTGCTTTTATGCAACTTATTCGACAAGAATTGTTGAGAACATTAGGTGAAAAAGCTAATAATCTTTCTGGCGCAAAAATATTTACTACTTTAGATCCAGTTTCTCAACAAGAGGCTGAAAATGCGATAGAAAATGGGATATTAGATTTACGTAAAAAATTTCAATTATCTGATCTTGAAGGAGCGATGGTAGTAGTTGATCGAGTTAATGGTGAAATTCGTGCTATGGTTGGAGGATCTCAACCACAATATTCTGGATTTAACAGAGCGTTAAATGCTCGTCGATCAATTGGGTCATTAGTTAAACCGTCTATTTATCTTACAGCATTAAGTGAACCTCATCGTTTTCGTTTAAACACTTGGATACCTGATGAACCCATTATTGTAAAATTTGATAATCAAATTTGGGAACCTAAGAATTATGATCGTAGATTTAGAGGTCAAGTAATGTTAATTGACGCTTTATCAAGTTCATTGAATATACCTACGGTAAACATTGGATTGAGTCTTGGTTTAAATCAAGTTAGCAAAGTATTGGTAAATCTTGGTGTGCCCAATGATGTGATCACACAGGTACCGGCAATGTTATTAGGTTCATTAAATTTAACTTTAATTGAGACAGCACAAATGTTTCAAACTATTAGTAGTGGTGGAAATCGGGCTCAATTATCAGCATTACGTTCTGTTATTGATGGTGATGGTCATGAATTTTATAAAAGCTATCCTTTAGCAAAACGAGTGGTTTCTCCTCAAGCCGCTTATTTAATACTGTATGGCATGCAACAAGTTGTTCATCGAGGTACATCAAGTTTTTTAACAAATAAATTTTCTCAATATCATTTAGCAGCTAAGACAGGAACTACTAATGATTTACGCGATAGCTGGTTCGTTGGTATTGATGGTAAAGAAGTTGTGATTACATGGGTTGGTCGTGATAACAATGGTCCAACTAATTTAACTGGTGCAAGTGGTGCATTACATATTTATCATCGTTATTTAGAGAATCAAATTCCATTAGTCTTAAATAATCGTCCTCCAGAAGGAATTATAGAAATGAGCATTAATTTTGATGGTAGTTTTAACTGTTTTGGTGGTTATCGCATTTTACCTGTTTGGGCTAAAGATCCGCTAGCATTATGTGAAGAAGGAGCTCAATTATTAAATTCAAATGATCAAATAAATGAAAAAGAACCAAAAAAGAAATACAACACGCCTCCTCTTTGGATTAAAGAAATGTTTGATTAAAAATTTTAGAATAAAATATTATTTATATTAATTGTATTTACTATCATTAAAATTACTACTATTGTTAATTCTATAGTTTTTTATTTGTTCATATTATAAAAAGCATTTTCTGCTGCTTGAATTGTGAAATCAATTTCAGCATCAGTATGTGCTACTGAAAGGAAATTAGCTTCAAACGGAGAAGGTGCTAAATAAATTCCTTCTGCTAACATTAGATGAAAAAATTGCTTAAATTTCTCAAAGTTACATTCTATAACATCATCATAACATTTAACTTTTTTTGAGTTAGTAAAAAATACACCAAACATACCATTTATATGATTTATAACGAATGGGATTTTTGCTTTTTCAGCTTTTTTTTGTAAACCTTTAACAAGTTTTTTTGTTAATTTTTCTAACTTTGCATGAGTATTTTTTTTTGCTATTTCTTTCAAACAAGTAAGACCGGCTGCCATAGCTAATGGGTTACCTGATGATGTCCCCCCTTGATAAATTTCCCCTATTGGTGCTAATGTTTTCATGAATATACGTTTACCACCTAATGCACCAATGGGAATGCCACCACCAATTATTTTTCCTAAACAAGTTAGGTCAGGTGTAATATGGAAGTATTCTTGTGCCCCACCTAATGAAATACGAAATCCTGTAATTATTTCATCTAGAATTAATAATGCACCAAATTGATCGCATAATGCTCTCAGTCCTGGCAAAAAGTCATTTTCAGGTAAAATGCAATTCATATTTCCTGCTACAGGTTCTACTATGATACAAGCTATTTCTTGTGGATATTTTTTAAAAGTATTTTCAACTGAATTTAAATCATTGAATTTGCAAAGAAGAGTGTTTTTGATACAATCATTTGGAATGCCATTAATATTCATTTTCCCTTCTTTTAAGGTTCGAGAAGTATTTTGTATTAATAAAGAATCTGAATGTCCATGATAACATCCTTCAAATTTGATAATTTTATTACGTCCTGTATAGTATCTGGCAATTCTAATGGCAGTCATAGTAGCTTCTGTTCCTGAATTTACCATTCTTACCATTTCTATAGATGGTATAAGTTGAGTAATAAATTCTGCCATTTCTATTTCAAGAAAAGTTGGTGCTCCAAAACTTAAGCCGTTTTTTGAATATTTAATAATCGATTTTTTAATATAAGGATGATTATGACCTAAAATCATAATTCCCCAAGATCCTACATAATCAATATAGGAAGAATTATCAACATCATAAATATAAGCTCCGTTAGCTTGTTTGATAAATAGTGGATAACCACCAACAGCATGAAATGCACGTATTGGTGAATTAACCCCACCAGGCATTACTTTTTTTGCTTTTTCATAAAATATCTTAGATTGTTTCATACAAAAAACCCTAATTTTTATAATATGAATAGATGTTTATTGATTTTTTTGAAAAAATCTTCATACTAAATTAAATGTTAAATTTCAAAGAATACTATAATATTTAATGATGTTTAATAAATTTTAATTGTGAACTAAATAATCCAATAAAACAATGTATTATTTTATGTATTTTTTTATAAAAAAATCTTTTGATTTTTTGTGTATGATTTTTAAATTGAAGTGGAATAAAAAATGATTAATAAAAATCAAGTATCTATAAAATTTACTGATACTGCAGCAAATAAAATTAAATTATTAATAAAAGATAACAAAAATCCAAACTTGCATTTTCGTGTTTATATTATTGGTGGGGGATGCAGCGGTTTTAAGTACGGTTTTGTTTTTGATGATAAAATAGAGAAAGGAGATTTTAAAATTAAAAATAAAGGAGTAGAGTTAATTATTGATCCTATGAGTTTTCAATATATATTAGGTGGTTGTGTAGATTATGTTGAAGGATTAGAAGGATCAAAATTTGTAGTAGTAAATCCCAATGCAAAAATAACTTGTGGATGTGGTTCTTCTTTTAGTATTTAGTGTTTTAATGTTTTATGTATGAACTTTAATATGATATTTTTAAAAAAATATAATATTCATGATTATAATTTTTTGTTTTTTAATTTTTTCGACAAAATTATTAACATAGTTTCTACTGTTCGATTTGATTGTTTGGCAGCAATAGGTAAAAAACTCTTGAAATAAACACTAGATTTTATATCAGAAATATCAGAAATTGCACGCACAACAATAAATGGAATTTCAAATTTGTAACATACATGAGCGATTGCAGCTCCTTCCATATCAACGGCAATTGCATCAGGAAAATTTTTTTTGATGTGGTTTGTTTTTTTTATATCATTTACGAAACTATCTCCAGTGCAAATTAAACCGTACATGGCATGTAAGTTAAGTTTTTTTATGGATTCTTTTGCTGTTAATATCAATTCTTTTTCTGCTATAAAAGTAGGAGGACATTTTGCTATTTGACCTAATTGGTAATCAAAAGCTGTGATGTTTACATCATGATAACAAACATGGGTTGAAATCACAATATCAGCAATTTTTAAAGTTGGAAATAATCTACCACTAGAACCAGTATTAATAATATATTGAGGTGAAAAATATTTTATAAGTAATGTTGTTCCAATTGCTGCGGAAACTTTTCCTATTCCTGTTGTTAATAATGCAATATCAAGATGATCAAGTTTTCCATGATATATATCACACCCTGCTATTGATAATGAGAGACTAGCTTTAGTTACATCGCGTAATAACTCCATTTCTTGATGCATTGCTGTTATTATTGCTATTTTCATTTTTTGTATAATTGCTATTATATAGTTAATTAAAAATTTTTATCAATTAATACTACTCTAGTATAAAATACAATTAAAATGATTTTATTCTATATAAAATATAGTGTCAATAAATTGAAATTTTTTAATAAAAATTTTATTTATATAAAATACAATTTTAATGATCTGTATTAAAAAATGATAGTTTACTATATACTAGTACTAAATAAATTTGATTAAGTATAAATATTTTTATTATGAAATATATATCAATTTTAATCATAATGATATAAATGAATATTTATTTTTTTGAATTAAAATAATTAAAATTTGTTAAATTTCTTATAAAACTTATAATTATATATTTTGAGATTATGCTAACATAAATATACTTTAATTTCAGTGATTAATTTTTGTATTCTATTTTGTGATTTTTTTTATAATTTTTATGTTTGTTCATGATTTTTTAGATAATTTAATTATATTTTTATTGATGTTTTTTAGAAAATAAAAATATATAAAATTATATTATCAGTTTTGTGTAATATTTTTTAATTTTTTATATCCCTGTATGAATTTCATTAAGTAGGTATTTTAAATTTAAATATTTAAATAGTAACAATAATTTTTAAAGAATGTATGTTATAAATTATAATTATTTATAATATATTTTAGATAATTTTAAACAATAGAATTCTAAACAATAATATTAAATTGTTTTGTTATTTTATTTTTATTTTATTTTTAAAATCTTATATATTAGCAATATTATTTTTTTAATTGTTATGAAAATTTTTACTGTAAAATATTGTTTAAAATTTGATAATTATTTAGTTTTTTAGAAAGATTTGTATTCAGTGCATGAATCTTTTTTATTAAATTAATTATCTTTTAACAACAATAGATTTTTAATATTCTTTTTTATTAAAAAATATTAACCAATCATTGTTTGTATGCAAATTAAATGCATTTATATAAATATAAAAACACATGTTATTTTTTCGTTAATAAAAATCGTATATTATAAAATCATAGTAATTGTCAATTGTAGTCAAATAATTAATTTTTAATAAAAAAGTGCTATCATACAGAGCATTATAAATTTACTTTTTAAAAAGTTTAATGATTTTTTGGAAAAATCATTTTAGAAAAAACTTAATGATAAAAGATTTTCAGGTAGTATAAAATAGTAAAATATATTTTCATGTTATAAGTAAAATTTTCTTAAATCTGGAAAAAATAAAGTGCTTCAATATCTTTCTAATATTTATTTTTTTGTTTTTCTGAGTTACGATATAGTTTTTTAAAACAAAATAGATATTTAAAGAATTTTATTTTTATTATGTGTTATTCATTTTAATGTGTTATTCATTTTAAAAAAATTGAAAAGATTGTTTCTGTATAAACTTCCAATTGAATTTGAAGAAAATATATTAACGGTTTTATTGTATTTTTTGTAATTTTGTAATTTTTATTACAAAAAAATTATGTTTACAATATTTGGGTTAATATAATATATCTGATTAGAGAACAGTATATACAAGAAATTAAGTTTTAAAAAATTTCTGATGTTCTTTATCATAATATTATTAATGATTTTTTTATTCATCTCATTAATTTGATGATCATATTTATTTAAAGATCAAGAGTGATTAATTTATAAATACTAATATTTTAATGTTATAAATACTAATATTTTAATTACAAATTATAAAAAATAGAAATATAAATTTTATGTTTAATATTTACATAAAATATAAAACAAATTATTCCTGTACATGAAAAATATAAAAATATACTTTTATGGTAAGTAAGAAATTTTTATCAGAATAATCATAAATCTAGGTTGTAGATTAGAAAAAATATAGAAGAAAATTTCATTTTTTTATGTATTTAAAATTTTAATGTTTTTTTTATATTTAAATGAGATTTATTATGTTTTATATAATTTGTAATTCATATTTTTATTTGTAAGTATTGCTGAAATCAAAAAAATGGTTGATTTACAAATTTTTACTTAATTAAATAATTGGCATTATTCTTAATAGTTAATACATATTGCATAATATGTATTTTAAAAAATAAAATTTTAAAGAGTAATATTTATTTAAAATTAAGATATAAATATCTTTTTTAAGATAAAGATACATACATGAAATTATTATTTTAATTTTTTATTTTTTTTTGGTAACACTCATTTTTTTTCAAAAAAATATTTTTGTGATTAAGCAATAAAATTTTTTTTATAAATTAATAAATAATTATATTATATTATATAAGATATAACTCTGTATTACATTAAGCATTAATGATATTCATGCTATGAAATGATTTAATTATTAAATTTATATACAGTAAGATCAATATAATAAATCTATTATTAGTTTTTAAAAAATATTTTTTTAAAAATTTATTTATTTTACTAAAATAAATAAATTGGTTTTTAAAAAATATTTATATGATAAAAATCATAAAACAGTAAAAAATCATTAAAAAAATTTTTTTATCATATAAAAATTATTAATAAAAACATAGAATTAGTGAAAAGTTTTTAGATAAAAAATATATATTTTGATATCATTTGATGATATTGTTATATTATTGATTAATATAGACAATTGTTATTTGTTTAATTTACATTTTAATATTTAAAATAAATAAAATAATTATTATTAATTTAAAAATAGATAACATTATAGAAATAGATGTTATCCATAATAAATTTCTCATAGTTTTTGTATGTATTTTTTATTTAATCTGTATAGGTTTAATATGAAAATCAATTTTTGTATCGATTTTTGTACCGTAGGAGTGATTTCCGTTTTTAGAGGAAGTATTGCATCAGTGGTTTTTTAGCTATACGTGAATCATGTTAAACTAAATATTATATTTATTTAAAATAGATATTAAAATTAATGTTGATCAAGATACAACGTGTTCTATTCAACATAAAAAGTTTTTGCTTAAGGAATGCTGTAGAAATCAATTTCAAATTGATCTTTTTGATTTTTGGGATTATGAGTTTTTTTACATTTGTTGTAATAATTGTAAAAAATAATTGCTTTATATGTTACAGTATTACTTTAAGAATTTTTTTTTGATTATTTAATGAAAACATTCAAGTTAGAGTTTTTATTGCTAATAAAATTAAAAAACGGATTATTAATAGAAGAGAAAACTGTAATATTATTTTAGTTACAGATTGTAAAACGTTTGGTGATTTAAAATCCTTACTTTTTTGGAAGTCATCTATTTAGCTGTTTATTTTACTTGTTGATTTTAATAGAAAAGATATTCTTTTCATTGATCCTATTTCGCTTTCTTGTTTATCTACAACTCTATCTATAACTCTGAAGTTGTAACTCTGAAGTTAAGACTCAACAGACTCGATATTCAGTTGTAGAATTATTTTTTAATATTGAGTTCGATATTAATTTTTTATATAAATAAAATATTTCTGATTTATAAAAAAAGAAGAGATTGCTTTTTTAGTGTATAAAGAAAGCAGTAAAATTATTAATTTTGTACTGTATAAAAAAAGCAGTAATGTTATTAATATATTTCATTTCGATTTATGAAATTCCTGTCTTCATTAAAATTGTAATCGTTAGTTGATTATATCTATAATAAATTCAGAGTTGAGTTTTAATCATTTGATCTGTGTGAATGATAAAAAGTTATTCATGCACAATGTAATTCTTTAGGTAAAGTCAATATCGGCATAGTAGAAATATATAAGATTATTCGATTTTCATAGATCTGTTATTGAAGTTTTACAACATGGTATTTTAAAAAACTGGTTAATGTGGTTCGTAGTAAATTAATGAATTTTAAGATGTTGACGTATATGGTATACTGAACTTTTAGAAGGTTTGGAGGCTATTATTATAGTAGTATCAGGTTTTAGTTTTAGGTTTTTTGGTGAGTGTGGTTTTAGAAAAAATAGCTGCTGCCAGTTTATGCTCGTAAAAACCACTTTATTTTTCCATTTATTTATTTAGGTATGTAAGTAGAATTTATTCAGTATGTGCGTCATTTTTCTAACATAAAAAAGAAAATGCTGTAAAATTTTCATCATATAATTTATAAAGATATAGCTGTTTTTTGAAATCATAAAATCTTTTATAAAATAGATAATAATATTAATAATTTACTACTATGTTTATAAATGCTGAAAATGCTATTTAAAATTAAAGTTAATATATTATATAATAAGAATACAATTTTTTAAAAAAATCGTTATGATTATCAAATAAGTCAATAATATATTTGCAGAAAGTTTTAAAAAGCAGGTTTTTTTATTACAGGATGTGTACTATATAATCAATCACTGGAAATATTTAAAATACAACTCATCCTCGGTTTATTTTTTGTCTATTTTATTCTGAATTTACTTTTATCCTAAAGAAATAGTCATCCTTTATTTTTTATTTTGTTAAATCGGCTTCAGAATATCAGTGCAAATAACATAAGAAATATATGTAGTTATTTATTAATTTAATTTAAAAAATGTACAAAGGAAAACATAATGTCAAAAATAGTAAAAGTTATTGGAAGAGAAATTATAGATTCTCGTGGTAACCCTACTGTTGAAGCAGAAGTGCATTTAGAAGGCGGTTTTTATGGTTTGGCAGCCACACCATCTGGCATATCAACAGGATCAAGAGAAGCATTAGAATTGCGAGATTGTGATGATACCCGTTTTCTAGGTAAAGGTGTTTTAAAAGCTGTTTCTGCAGTAAATGGGCCAATTATGGATGGATTGATTGGCAAAGATGCTACATTACAATCTAATATTGATCAAATTATGATTGAATTAGATAGTACGGAAAATAAGTCTAAATTTGGTGCAAATGCAATTTTAGCAGTTTCTATTGCTAATGCTAAAGCAGCAGCAGCAGCGAAAGGTATTTCTTTATATCAATATATTGCTGAATTAAATGGCACGTCTGGTAAATTATCCATGCCTTTACCTATGATGAACATTATCAATGGAGGAAAACATGCAGATAACAATATTGAGATTCAAGAGTTTATGATTCAACCAATTAGTGCTAAAAATTTTAAAGAAGCAGTTCGCATTGGAACTGAAATTTTTCATTATTTGGGAAAAATTTTGAAAAAAAAGGGTATAAATACGGCATTAGGAGATGAAGGTGGCTATGCACCAAATTTACAATCGAATGTTTCTGCTTTGGAATTAATTAAGGAAGCTGTTGAACTAGCTGGTTATGTTTTAGGAAAAGATATCACTTTAGCAATAGATTGTGCTGCTTCTGAATTTTATGATAGTGTAACTAAAACTTATAACTTAAAAAGTGAGGGAAAAAGTTTTTCTTCGCAAGAGTTTACTCAATATCTTGAAGAATTAACTAAAGTATATCCGATTATTTCTATAGAAGATGGTCTTCATGAATCAGATTTAGATGGATTTATTTATCAAACTGAAGTTTTGGGTAATAAAATTCAATTGGTAGGTGATGATTTGTTTGTAACGAATACTAAGATTTTAGAAAATGGAATAAAAAAAGGTATAGCTAATTCAATTTTAATTAAATTTAACCAGATTGGTACTTTGACTGAAACTTTATTAGCAATTAATATGGCAAAAAATGCAGGTTATTCTACAATTATATCACATCGATCTGGTGAAACTGAAGATACTACAATTGCAGATTTGGCAGTAGGAACTGCTGCAGGTCAGATTAAAACAGGTTCAATGAGTCGATCTGATAGATTAGCTAAATATAATCAATTAATTCGTATTGAAGAAGAATTAGGTAAAAAAGTATTTTTTAATGGTTTAAAAGAAGTAAATTGTCAATTTTAAATTTATATTTTTAAAAACAATGAAAACATCATTTATGGTTTAGTAAAATTTATGGTTTTTGTGTGTTTTTAGATAGAAATTTTATTTGAAGGAATTTTTATTAAAAAATATCCTTTAGTTTTCGTATTTTTCTAAATACTTCATAATTTGAATAGTATATATATGGAGAAATGCCTAATGCTTTTTGTAAATTATAATCATACGATCGTAAAAATATATTAATTTTTTTTTCAAGTTTCAGTTTTGATGGAATTGTAGGCTGTTTTTTTGCTTGTTTTTGATTTACTATTAAGGTATAATTCTTAATTGCTTCATCATTAGGTAGTAAATAACTAGCAAATTCCATATTTTGAGAAGTATATTCATGCCCACAGCATATAAAAGTTTCGTCAGGTA
The DNA here is from genome assembly GCA_031446165.1 of Arsenophonus sp. GTDB lineage: Bacteria > Pseudomonadota > Gammaproteobacteria > Enterobacterales > Enterobacteriaceae > Arsenophonus. The sequence continues at coordinate 90,323 of CP132905.1, forward strand.
ATTTTTTTATAAAATTTAACGAATGATACATTTGTTTGCTATTTCCTTCAAAGATACGTCCACAACCGCCAGAAAATAGAGTATCACCACAAAATAAATAAGGTTTTTGATAATAAGCTACATGACCTAATGTGTGGCCTGGAACAGCAAAAACATTGAATGAATATCCAAAAAAATTTAAAATATCTCCGTTTTTTATTACGTATTTAATTCCTTTTCTATAAGCTTCCATTGGTCCATAAATATCTACTTTTGGATAATATTTTTTCAATTTTTTAATGCCACCAATATGATCATCATGATGATGAGTAACTAAAATGGCAATTGGCGTTATAGTATTATGTTCCAAGAAAAAATGCACTGGTTTTGCAATACCAGGATCAATAATGATACATTTTTTTTTGTGAATTAATAACCATATATAATTATCAACTAGGGAAGGAATTCTAAAAAGTTCCATAATGATGTTGTGTATCTTATTTGTTAACAGGATATTATAATGAATTCAGTGCTTTTTAATAAAACATATCATAGTTTTAATGCATGGAAAAGTATACCATGGGGAGAAAATTATTGTACTGCATTAAATAAAAAACTTCAATTATGGTGGCCAAAAATATTTGGATTTCATTTATTAAAAATTGGTCAATTTAGTTTAGATATTGATACTCAATCATCTCTTATTAATCATCAGGTTAGTATGAATATGGTTGGAAAGAATTTTAATTTAATAGGTAATCCTAATGAAATGCCTTTTAAAAATAAATCAATAGACGTTTGCTTATTGATACAAGAACTTGCGTATAGTAAAAAACCATATTCTTTGCTGTGTGAAACAGATAGAATTTTAGTTGATGACGGTTGGTTAATTATTTCTAATTTTAATCCTATGAGTTTGTTAGGCATTACAAAATCTATTCCTTTTTTTCGTAGATCTCAGTTATATACATATGATAGTCCTATGTTTTCATTGTGTATTTTGCTTGATTGGTTAACTTTATTGAATTACGAAATATTATTTCAAGAAAGTTTTCAAATTCTCCCGTGGAGAAGTCCTTATGACTTTATTAATAAAACATTTAAATTTGCAGGTTGTATTGCTCTTATTATTGCTCGTAAAAGAACATTACCATTAACACCAAAACCGATAAAATTTATCAAAAATCGTATAAAAATAGGTAATAAATTAGGTCTTGTGGAGAATTATTGTAAATATTTATAATATTTTATTGTTTCAAATAACCTTCATCTTCTTCTGTTGGTGAAGAAGCTGCATGTTTTGCTAATCTATCACATAACTCATTTTCTTTATTTTTAGAATGCCCCTTGATCCAATTCCATTCTATTGTATGTGTTGTAATTATTCTATCTAATCTTTTCCATAAATCTATGTTTAAAACAGGTAACTTAGCGGTGCGTTTCCATTTCTGGTTTTTCCAATTGTGTATCCATTCTGTAATACCCTGGCGAACATATTGACTATCTGTTTTAAAAATAATTTTACATGGTTTTTTAAGTGTTTCTAATGCAATAATTGCAGCCATTAATTCCATTCGATTATTTGTTGTATAAAAATATCCTTTACTTAAAGTTTTTTGATATTTATTATATCTTAATAAAATACCATAACCACCTGGGCCTGGATTTCCCAAACAAGAACCGTCAGTGAAAATTTCTACTTGTTTTTTCATTTTTGATAAACTCATTATATATTCATAATTGATAATTTTTCTTAGTGTGACATAAAAAAGTAAGATGAGCACAATGATTAGAAGACAAATTGTTATTGATACAGAAACAACTGGAATCAATAAATCAGGAGTACCTTATGAAGGACATAATATTATTGAGATTGGGGCTTTGGAAATTGTTGATCGAAAATTAACAAACTGCCATTTTCATGTTTATATAAAACCAAATCGATTAATTGATCCTGAAGCTTTTGCTATTCATGGGATTACCAATAAATTTTTAATAGATAAACCAACTTTTTCAGAGATTGCTGATGATTTTTTAAATTTTATTCAAGGAAGTGAATTAATTATTCATAATGCACCTTTTGATGTTGGATTTATAAACTATGAATTTTCTAAATTAAAAAAAAATATTCCTTTAATAGAAACTATTTGTCATATAACGGATAGTTTATTGTTAGCAAAAAAAATTTTTCCTGGTAAAAGAAATAATCTTGATGCTTTATGTAATCGCTACAAAATTGATAATTCAAAACGTATATTGCATGGAGCATTGCTTGATGCCTCTATTTTAGCAGAAGTGTATATAGCAATGACTGGGGGTCAAATGTCATTATCTTTTTCATCAAATTCAGAAGTAAATAGTAAAGTTTCTGTAAACAATATTCAACGATTAGCAATATTAAAAAATAAATTGACTGTAATTTATGCTAACCATTCAGAAAAAATGGCCCATGAAGAAAAATTAAATTTTATTGAAAATAAAATTAAAAGAAAGTCTATTTGGCGTTTAAATATTCAAAAAGATCATTAACATAAAATAAATAGTCATAATTTTAAAAAATATTTCTTAAAAAAGATTGACGAATAGATACTAGATTCGTAATATCATTAATGTTTTTAATTCAATTAATAAGATTGGTGCGGTAGTTCAGTCGGTTAGAATATCGGCCTGTCACGCCGGGGGTCGCGGGTTCAAGTCCCGTCCGCACCGCCAATATTATCAAAATCCTATCAAAGTTTTAATAAACTGATAGTTTTTCTTTATTCATAAAAGGTTTTTATTTTTAGATAAAATTACAATGTTATCTTTAAAATATTTTTTTATAAAAAATTAAGGTTATTTATTTTTTAGTACTTTTCTATATGATAAATATTTTAAAAATATTTTTAATTTTTGGGATAAACCACAGTTTTTCATAAAAAAGTATTATATTATTGATTTTGTTTTTTATTTGGAGCAAAAAATGATAAATCGTAAAATTCTTGCTAATGCTATTCGTTTTTTGAGCATAGATGCGGTTCAGAACGCACAATCAGGACATCCAGGTACCCCAATGGGAATGGCTGATATTGCTGAAGTACTATGGCGTGATTATATGAATCATAATCCCTCTAATCCTCATTGGATAGATCGTGATAGATTTGTATTATCTAATGGACATGGATCGATGTTATTGTATAGTTTGATGCATCTTACTGGTTATGATTTATCTATCGAAGAATTAAAAAAATTTCGTCAATGGCATTCTAAAACTCCAGGACATCCGGAATATGGGTATACACCAGGGATTGAAACAACAACAGGACCCTTAGGACAAGGAATCGCAAATGCTGTAGGATTTGCGATTGCAGAACGTACTTTAGCTGCACAATTTAATCGTCCTCATCATATTATTATTGATCATTATACTTATGTTTTTATTGGTGATGGTTGTATGATGGAAGGAATTTCACATGAAGTGTGTTCATTAGCTGGAACATTAAAATTAGGTAAGCTTATTGTATTTTATGATGATAATAATATTTCAATTGATGGTCAAGTAAAAGGTTGGTTTACCGATAATACATCTGTACGTTTTTCTGCTTATAATTGGCATGTTATCAAGAATATTGATGGACATGATTTTAAACAAATTAAATTAGCAATAGAGGAAGCACGTAATATTACTGATAAACCATCTTTGTTAATTTGTAAAACAATCATTGGTTATGGATCTCCAAATAAGGCAGGTTCAAAAGAAGTTCATGGTGCTCCATTAGGTGATGACGAAGTGCTTGCTACTAGAAAAGCATTAAATTGGCCATATCCACCTTTTTTAATACCACTAGAAATTTATAAAGAGTGGAATGCTATAAAAATAGGTCAAAAAAAAGAAGAAATTTGGAATAAAAAGTTTATAGAATATAAAAAAGTTTTTCCTGAACTTGCTAAAGATTTTTTGCGTCGTATAAAAAGATATTTTCCTGATAAGTGGGAATCTACTGTTAATAATTTAATAACTCAATCACAATCTAATCCGTGTAATATATCCGGTCGTCAAGCTTCACAAAATATATTAGAAGTTTTTGGTAAAATACTTCCTGAAATGGTAGGTGGTTCTGCTGACTTATCACCGAGCAATTTAACTATGTGGTCAGGTTCTCAACCGATACATCAGTATTCAGGTGGTAATTATATTCATTATGGGGTACGTGAATTTGGCATGTCAGGTATCATGAATGGAATTACATTACATGGTGGTTTTATACCATATGGAGGTACATTTTTGATGTTTGTTGAATATGCACGGAATGCATTACGTATGGCGGCATTAATGAAAATTCGCACTATTTTTGTTTACACTCATGATTCTATTGGTATTGGTGAAGATGGCCCAACCCATCAACCAATCGAACAATTAGCTAGTTTACGTATGATGCCAAATATGAGTACTTGGCGCCCTTGTGATCAAGTTGAAGCAGTGGTTGCTTGGCAGTATGCAATCGAGCGTCTTGAAGGACCAAGCGCTCTAATTTTTTCTCGTCAAAATCTTGAACAACAAGTACGCAATAAAAAAGATTTAAGCAATATTAGTAAGGGAGGATATGTTCTTAAAGATAGTCAAGTAGGAGGCATCCCTGAAATTATTTTAATTGCAACAGGTTCTGAAGTTCAATTAGCTGTTAAAGTATATCAAAAATTAAGTTATGAAGGATATAAAGTAAGAGTGGTATCTATGCCATCAACAGATGCTTTTGAAAAGCAGCATGTAGATTATATTGAATCTGTATTGCCGTCTTCAGTCACTGCTCGTCTTGTAATTGAGGCCGGTATTCCTGATTATTGGTATAAATATATTGGTATGCATGGTAAAATTATTGGTATAAATACTTTTGGTGAATCAGCACCAGCAGATATATTATTTAATAAATTTGGTTTTAATATCAAGAATATACTTAGTATAGCTAAATCTTTAATACATTGATTCATTAAAAAACATGGAAGCATGAAACATTTATTTGTTTAGTATTTGATAATTTTTAAAGTAAAATACATTTATATAGCTTTATTTTTGAATAGTTTCATTTTTTATATAAAATTAATACTTTTCTTAGATGTAATTGCTAAGAACTAATAATGTCTTTCATAAGTTTTATACATGGTAATAAAAAATATTTAGTATAAAAATTATATTTGTCAGTATTTTTCACCGTTAATATGTTTTTGTTGAATTGAAGGATTAATATGATTAAGGTAGCCATTAACGGTTTTGGAAGAATAGGACGTAGCGTATTAAGAGCGCTTTATGAATCAGGTCATCGTACTAAAATTGTTGTTATTGCAATTAATGAAATTGCTGGTGCAAAAGGCATGGCACATCTCTTAAAGTATGATTCTAGTCATGGTAGATTCGCTTGGGATGTGAGTATCGATCAAGATTCCTTATTAGTAGGTAATGATATTATTTATCTTTTTCATGAACATAAGATAGAAAAATTGCCATGGGGTGCATTAGATGTTGATATTGTGTTAGATTGTACTGGTGTTTATGGTTCAAATATAGATGGTTATACTCATTTATCCAGTGGTGCAAAAAAAGTTTTATTTTCTCATTTAGGTAGCACTGATCTTGATGCCACTATTGTTTATGGTGTGAATCAAAGCAGTTTAAAAAATACTGATCAAATAGTTTCAAATGCATCTTGTACGACTAATTGTATTATTCCCGTAATAAAAATACTGGATACTGCTTTAAATATTGAATCCGGTACAGTAACAGTTATCCATGCTGCAATGAATGATCAACCAGTAATTGATGCTTATCATGAAGATTTACGTCGCACAAGAGCTGCTAGTCAATCTATAATTCCTGTGGATACTAAATTAGTGTCTGGTATTACAAGAATTTTTCCTAAATTTAAAGATCATTTTGAAGCAATATCGATGCGTGTGCCTACTATTAATGTAACAGCAATTGATTTGAGTGTAACAGTACGATCTATAGTCACAGTTGATACAGTTAATAAAATATTAGCAGAAGCAGCAAAAGAATTATTTTGTGGTATTGTTGATTATACTGAATTGCCATTGGTTTCAACAGATTTTAATCATGATCCACATAGTGCTATTGTAGATGGTACCCAAACACGCGTAAGTGGGAAACATTTAATAAAAATTTTGGTATGGTGTGATAATGAATGGGGGTTTGCTAATCGTATGCTTGATACTACATTAGCAATGGCTGCTATTGGATTTTAAAATAAATATTTTTATTTATTTCTACAATAGTTAAAAAATTATGTTTTCTATACATTATAAAAAACTATTAAGAGGATTTATTATGTATGTCTATAATTAAGATGATTGATTTAGATTTAAATAAAAAGAAAGTATTAATCAGAGCTGATTTAAATGTCCCCATTGTAAATGGAAATATTGTTTCTGATGCACGTATTCGTGCTTCGTTACCAACCATTAAACTTGCATTAAAGAAAGGTGCAAAAGTGATGGTCATGTCTCATCTAGGACGTCCGATTGAAGGTGAATATAATAAAAAATTTTCATTAATACCTATTGTACAATATTTAGCCAATAAACTTAATTATCCTGTTCGTTTGGTAAAAAATTATTTAAATGGAGTCCAGGTTAAGAGCAATGAATTAATAGTTTTTGAGAATGTACGTTTTAATAAAGGCGAAATAAAAAACGATGAAACTTTATCTAGGCAATATGCTGCACTTTGTGATGTTTATGTGATGGATGCATTTGGAACAGCCCATCGTACTCATGCATCAACTTATGGTGTAGTGAAATTTTCTTCTTTATCATGTGCAGGATTATTATTATCTTTTGAATTGGAGTCATTAAATAAAGCTTTAAAAAAACCTGCACGTCCTATGGTAGCTATTATTGGTGGATCAAAAGTTTCAAGTAAATTAAATATATTAAATTCTTTAGTAAAGATTGCTGATCAGATTATTGTTGGAGGTGGAATTGCCAATACTTTTATTGCCTCTGCTAATTATAACATTGGATGTTCTTTATATGAAGCGTCTTTTGTTTCAACAGCAAAAGAATTATTATCAAATTTTGATATTATTTTACCAATTGATGTGTGTGTTACAAAAAAAATTTCAGATACTGCTATAGGAATGGTAAAGTCTATTAATGATGTTAAAGATAATGAGCAAATTTTAGATTTAGGTAATGAAACTGTTAATTTTTTAGTAAATATTTTGGAAAAAGCAAAAACAATTGTGTGGAATGGTACCCTTGGAGTTTTTGAGTTTGCTAATTTTCGTTATTCTACTGAAGTGATTGCAAAAACTATTGCAAAAAGCAAAGCTTTTTCTATTGTAGGTGGTGGTGATACAGTAGCAGCTATTGATATGCTTGGTATTATGGATAAAATATCTTATGTTTCTACTGGTGGGGGAGCTTTTCTAGAATTTATTCAAAATAAGCAATTACCTGCAATTGCTGCATTAGAAGCATGGAAAAACAGCAATCATATTTAAAGAATAATAGGTAAGATTAATGACTTATGTAAAAAAGGAATTTATCTTATGTTAAAAATTTTTGACTTTGTTAATCCCGGTGTTATTACTGGAGATGATGTACAAAAAATTTTTTCTATTGAAAAAAAATATAAATTTGCATTACCAGCAGTTAATTGTTTTGGTTTGGATTCTATTAATGCTGTTTTGGAAACTGCTGCTAAAATTCGCTTTCCAGTGATTGTTCAATTTTCTAATGGTGGGTCTGCGTTTATTGCAGGAAAAGGTTTGCAGGTGCAAGGTCAAGAAGCAGCAATTTTAGGTGCTATTTCAGGTGCTCATTATTTACATAAAATGTCTAAACATTATGGAGTGCCTGTTATTTTGCATACTGATCATTGTGGACGCAATTTGCTTCCTTGGATTGATGGTTTACTAGATCAAGGTGAACAATATTATCAAATGACAGGAAAACCATTATTTTCATCACATATGATTGATTTATCAGAAGAATCTTTGGTAGATAATATTAAAGTTTGTGCTCAGTATTTAAAAAGAATGAGTAAAATAGAGATGACATTAGAAATTGAGTTAGGTTGTACTGGTGGTGAAGAAGATGGAATTGATCATTCTGGAATAGATAGCGCATTACTTTATACACAACCTGAAGATGTTGCTTATGCTTATGAAAAATTAAGTCAAATTAGTAACCGATTTATGATTGCAGCATCTTTTGGTAATGTTCATGGTGTTTATAAACCAGGTAATGTTCAATTAATTCCTAAAATTCTTAAAAATTCACAAGAATATGTTGCTAAAAAATTTCATTTACCAGAAAAAAACAATTTAAATTTTGTATTTCATGGTGGATCTGGTTCTTCTGCTAAAGATATCAAAGAAGCTATTAATTATGGTGTTGTAAAAATGAATATTGATACGGACACCCAATGGGCAACTTGGAAGGGTATATTAAATTATTATAAAAAGAACAAAAGTTATTTACAAACTCAATTGGGTAATCCAGAAGGTAAAGATAAACCAAACAAAAAATACTATGATCCTCGTATTTGGATGCGAGCTGGTCAAATTGCTATGATAGAACGTTTAGAACAAGCATATAAGGCTTTGAATTGTATTGATTTTTGATTATTATTAAGTTTTCATAATATGAATATTTATATATAAATATATAAATTCGTATTTATGTTATGATTACTTCATGTTTGTACAATGCAGTTTAAAAAAATTTTTTTTTGGATAAATACCATTGTTACTTCTTGATAATAAAAAATATAAAAAATTTTATGGTACCCCCCTTGAAGTGATGTTTATTGACCCCATATATTCAACAGGGTACTAGTTAATATTAAAACATGCTAGTATTATCCTTCATTTACTTTACGTGGATTGTATTTATAGGAGATCTATTCATGAAGATTCGTCCATTGCATGATCGAGTTATCGTCAAGCGCGAAGAAGTTGAATCTAAATCTGCAGGTGGTATTGTTTTAACTGGTACTGCAGCAAGTAAATCAACTCGAGGTAAAGTGCTAGCTATTGGTAAAGGTCGCATCTTAGAAAATGGTCAGACTAAACCATTAGATGTGAAAGTCGATGATATAGTTATTTTTAACGACGGTTATGGTGTGAAAACAGAGAAGATTGATGAGGAAGAAGTGTTGATTATGTCAGAAAGCGATATTTTGGCAATTATCGAAAAATAATTTCTAGTTTAGATCTTCTGAATGAAAGAATTTAAAGGAAAGAAACAATGGCAGCTAAAGACGTAAAATTTGGTACTGATGCACGTATAAAAATGCTCCGTGGAGTAAATATTCTTGCAGATGCAGTAAAAGTTACTTTAGGTCCGAAAGGAAGAAATGTAATTTTAGATAAAGCTTTTGGAGCACCTTCAATTACTAAAGATGGTGTGTCTGTTGCCCGTGAAATTGAATTAGAAGATAAGTTTGAAAATATGGGCGCCCAGATGGTAAAAGAAGTTGCTTCTAAAGCAAATGATGCAGCAGGTGATGGAACAACTACTGCTACAGTATTAGCGCAATCTATTGTTAGCGAAGGCTTAAAAGCAGTAGCAGCTGGTATGAATCCTATGGATTTAAAACGTGGTATTGATAAAGCAGTTGCTGCTGGAGTCGAGGAATTAAAAAAATTATCTACACCTTGTGCTGATAATAAAGCAATTGAACAGGTAGGTACTATTTCTGCAAATTCTGATGAAACAGTTGGTAAATTGATAGCAGAAGCAATGGAAAAAGTTGGTAAAGAAGGAGTAATTACGGTTGAAGAAGGTTCAGGTTTAGAAGATGAACTTGATGTTGTTGAAGGCATGCAATTTGATCGTGGTTATTTATCTCCTTACTTTATTAATAAACCAGATAGTGGAGTTGCTGAATTAGAAAATCCATATGTTTTACTTGTAGACAAAAAAGTTTCTAATATTCGTGAATTATTACCTGTATTAGAAAGTGTGGCTAAAGCGGGGAAACCACTTTTAATTATTGCTGAAGATGTTGAAGGTGAAGCATTAGCTACATTGGTAGTAAATAATTTACGAGGTATCGTAAAAGTTGCTGCGGTAAAAGCTCCAGGATTTGGCGATCGTCGTAAATCGATGATACAGGATATTGCTATTTTAACTAACGGAACTGTTATTTCTGAAGAAATCGGAATGGAATTAGAAAAAGCCACTATAGAACATTTAGGGCAAGCTAAGCGTATTGTTATTAATAAAGATACTACTACTATTATCGATGGTATGGGTGAAAAAAATACGATTAAAGATAGAATTAAACAGATAATGCAACAACGTGATGAAGCAACATCAGACTATGATCGTGAGAAATTACAAGAACGTATTGCTAAATTATCTGATGGTGTTGCTGTAATTAAAGTTGGTGCTGCTACTGAAGTTGCAATGAAAGAAAAACGTGCTCGTGTTGATGATGCATTACATGCAACTCGCGCTGCTGTGGAAGAAGGTGTTGTTGCAGGTGGTGGTATTGCCTTAGTGCGTGTTGCAACTGCATTAACCAATTTAACTGGTGACAATGAAGATCAAACAGTTGGTATTCGTATTGCATTACGTTCAATGGAAGCTCCTATGCGTCAAATTGTTGAGAATTCTGGTGAAGAAGCAGCAGTAGTTGTCAACAATGTTAAGCAAGGAAAAGATAATTATGGTTATAATGCTTCTACTGAAAAGTATGGAGATATGATCAACATGGGTATTTTAGATCCAACGAAAGTTACTCGTTCTGCTTTGCAATTTGCAGCTTCCATAGCAGGTTTGATGATTACAACTGAAGCAATGATCACAGATTTACCTAAAGAAGAGAAATCCGATATAAGTAGTGCTTCCAGTAATATGGGTGGCATGGGTGGAATGATGTAAAATAAGAAGTTTATAGCTTATTTTAATGTTATTGTAGTACGCAATAAATACTATAATGTTTTAATAACTATATAAAAACCCTGAGTGTATAACAAATCCTCAGGGTTTTTTATATATTGTATAATTAGATATTAATTTAATATCTAATTTTTAATAAAGTATAAATAAATTTATTTTTTCGGAATTTATAATAACAACAAAATATGATCAATAAATGTAAATATTAAAATAAATAAAATATAATTATTATAAATAGTTTACATGATGCAGTAATTATGACTTCGTAAATTTACAATTAATTCATATTTTTTTACTAATCACGATTAGGTTATCAATTTTATAATAAATATTATCAATAAAGTTAAAAAAATAATTTTGATAATTATAGATTAATTTGGATTTTATGTAATTTTCCAGCTACTTCTTTCGTTAATTTAGGTACTAGGTATCCAGAAAGTCTTGTTATTAGTGTTTTCATTATTGTTTTGGCTTCTTCTTCAGTTACAAGAAAATGTGCAGAGCCTTGAACTTTATCTAATAAATGTAAATAATAAGGTAAAATCCCATTTTGGAATAGTTTATCACTTAATTGTTCAAGAGTATGAGCATTATCATTAATACCGCGTAATAAAACACTTTGATTAAGTAAAGTAACATTTGTTTTTTTTAATTTTTTCATGGAATCATAAAAAATATTGTCTATTTCATTTGGATGATTAATATGAGTCACTAAAATAATTTGTAATCGTGAAACATAGAAACGTTGACAGAGTGTATTTGTAATACGTTTAGGAATCACTACAGGTAATCGACTATGTATCCTTAATCTTTTAATATGAGAAATTCTTTCTAATTGTGTAATTAACCAATCCAATTCATGATCTTTTGCCATTAATGGATCGCCTCCTGAAAAAATAATTTCATTTACTTCTTTATGTTGTTGAATATAGTTTAATGCTATTTGCCAAGTTTCTTTGTTACCTTTATTTTTTTTATAAGGAAAATAACGTCGAAAGCAATAGCGACAATTAACAGCACAGCTATTTTTTACTAACAATAATATTCGATTATAATATTTATGTAACAGTCCTGGAATAGGATTGTTTTGTTCATTTAATGGATCAACGGAAAACATTGGTGTAAGATTAAATTCTGATTTTAAAGTAATAACTTGTCGCAAAAGAGGATCTTGAGGGTCACCAATTTTCATTTTTTTTATAAAAGGACGGGGTACACGTAAGGGAAAAAGCTTATGTGCTGGAGCTCCGGAAGATAATTCTGGATCATCTTCTAGTGATAGTAATTTTAGTAGTTCATGATGATTTTTTACAGCTTCGTTAAGTTGTTTTATCCAAATTTCTTTTTTATTTTTATTTTTATTGATAATCTTCATTATTTTTAATTTCTTAGTTTTTTTATTTTTTTTAAAAATTTTTAAGGATTTTTATGACTGTTTATAGTATTAACGAATTTCGTCCTGGTTTGAAAATTATTGTAGAACAGGAACCTTGTGTGATTGTTGCAAGTGAATTTATTAAGCCCGGTAAAGGGCAAGTTTTTTCTCGTGTACGGATGAGAAAATTAATTTCTAATAAGTTATTAGAAAAAACATTTAAGTCAACTGATTTTTTAAGGAGTGCTGATATTGTAGACTTAAATTTGATATATTTATATAATAACAAAAAATTTTGGTATTTTATGAATTATGATAATTTTGAACAATTTTCTTTAGATCATATAGTTATTTCTGACAATAAAAAATGGTTAACTAATCAAGTAAACTGTGTTGTGACGTTATGGAATCAAAAACCTATTGTTGTAACTGTACCTAATTTTGTTGCATTAGAAGTAATATATACTGATCCAGGATTAAAAGGTGATACATTATGTGGTGGAAGCAGTGGAGGAAAAGATGCAACATTAATTACTGGAGTAAAAATTAAAGTTCCTTTGTTTATTAAAATTGGTGATATTATTAAAGTTGATACTCGGTTAGGTGAGTATGTTGCTCGCATAAAATAATATTTCTTGAATATAAAATTTCTTAAATTTATTTAAGTATAGATTTATTATTTTATGCAATTTTAAATTTTTTTTATGTGTATTAATAATGTTTATGTCTATTTTTTTATTTTTTTTATTTTAATTTTTTTTTGATTTCTTCTTGAAGAGATTGTTTTTATTTTATTGTAAAATAAACGAATCATCAATTTTTTTTATATTTTTTCTCTACAATAGTAATTATATTATCAGTATTCATTATGCTATAAATATTTTATAAAATATATTTTTTAATGATTTTTTTTTAAAAACTGTCTAATTTTGAATTAGAATATCAGGAGTGTTGATATTTTATATACTCTCATATTTTTTATTAATGATAATTTTTTTTAATTTTAAAAAAATAGATTATATAATTTTTATATAAAAACTGTTTAAAAACTTTTTAGTTATAAGATATTGATTTTTAAAAAACATATTAAATATTTTATTAAATCAATACTATGATTATTATTATACAAATAAAACTTGTGTTTTGTATTCTAATCATTAAAATAATATATTAGTTTTTTAATTTCAAAGCCGAAGTGGCGAAATTGGTAAACGCAGTTGATTCAAAATCAACCGCCTTATGGTTTGTCGGTTCGATCCCGGCCTTCGGCATAAAAATATATTATATATATTTAAGTGTTTTTTTGCCAATGTTTGGATTGCCATCGCCAAGTATTTAGTAAACCACGAATCCACTCATCACATAAAAAACCAAGCCAGATACCTAGTAACTCCATTCCCATTTTTAATCCTAATAAATAGCTCATTGGAATTGCTATTCCAAACATGGAAAATAAAGCAATAAAAAATGGAAATTTAGCATCTCCAGCAGCACGCAAAGAATTTACCATGACAATGTTTACTGTTCTCCCTGGTTCTAAAAAAACAGATAATAAAAAAAGCGGAAGTAATAATTTCATTATTTGATAATCTTGAGTAACCATATTCAATATAGATATACGAAATAGCCAAAAAACAAAAACAATGCACACTGTAATAAAAAATCCCCATTTTAAACTTTTAAATGCTCTTTTGTATGCATCTTTAAAACGTTTGGATCCAATTAAATGTCCAATGATGATTTCATTACCAATGCTAATAGAGATTCCAAATAACATAATAAATAATGACAATTGAAAATAAATAGTTTGTGCTGCAAGAAATATTTCTCCCATTATCCCAATAAAAGCAGATGCAATGATATAATGTAGAATCCATACTAAATTTTCACCTGCAGAAGGAATGCCAATATGTAATATTTTATTAACTATTTTTTTTGACCAACTAAATAGTAAATTTGGAGAAAATTTAATGTTTAATTTACTGAACAGTAGAAAAAAAAGCAATATAGTAGCTGTTATACGACCAATAGTAGTGGAATATGCAACTCCAATTAATCCATATTTTGGTAAATCAAAAAAACCATATAAAACAATTATATTTCCTATAATGGTCATAATATTAGCAATAAATGTTGCCCACATAGCAGGTTCTGATTTTCCATAAACACGTAAGCAAGCGGCTAATATAATTGATATTGCTTCTGGAATCAAACATAAACCTAGTATATGTAAGTAAGCATAACCATCATCTAGTAAATGAATGGGTGTATTCATTATAGCAAGTATCTTGTAACCGAGACACAAAATAATTACAGCACCTAACAATCCTAATAGAAAATTAAAAGCAATAGCAATATGAATTGCTTGGGTTGCTTTTTCTGTTTTGGTTGCACCTAAATATTGAGCAATAACAACACTGCATCCTATGCTAATAAAATTAAATATAGTTATGAAAAGATCAAAAACTTGGTTGCCTACACCCATTGCAGCTAAATATGATGTAGAAACATGACTTACCATGTAAGTATTGATAAGTAAAGTAGAAAAATGTAATAGAACATCGATAAAGATGGGCCAACTTAGTGAATACAGTGAACGTTTGGTAACATCAAATGAATGCATTATGCACCTTTTTTTTTAAAATAAGCAGGGTTTTTTCTAAATACATAAGGATAAAATTAAATATTTTATACATTTTCTTTTTATATTATAATTTATTATCATTTATTTTTTTTGATATATATTGAAAATTATTTTTTTATAAATATATATGTTATATATTTAAATAATGTCATTAAAAATAATAAATGACATCACAGTAAATAAAATTAGATATTTTTTTAAATATTGATTAATAATTTTTATATTTTCTTTATTGCATATAAATATTTTATTTTTTTTCAAGCTTTATAATGTTTTTTTTATTAAAAATCATTTTAATAATACAATTAAAAATATTTATGTTTATGTGTAAAAAAACAATAGTAATTTTTTATTGTATCATTATTTTATGTATAAAAATTGTTTTTTCTATAAAAAAAAAACAAAAAAATATTAAATATATTTATCTTTTTTGATTTATTATTTATAATTTTATTTATAGTTTTACAATTTTTTATTGATCTATATGCTCATAAAAAAATAAAAAAATATTTAGTATAATAATTTTATATTTATTTTTTTAAATTTATTTTTAATATAAAAATTTAATATAAATTATTAATAGTTTTATAAATATTATTTCCAAGATGATGGAATTAAGTATTTTATTTTTTTAAAGTTATTCTATTTAAATAGTAAAAAATTAAAATAATATGTTTTTTAAAATATTATATTATAAATATAATTTAGATTCATATCTAACATATTATTTTTTTTGTTAAGTTTATGTATTAATATTTATGTACAAATAATAAATATTAGTATTTTTAAACTTAGAGATATATAAATATATTTTTTATGTTTAATTAATTTTTTAAAATATATAAATAAACATTATATATATTTATATAAAATAAATAAAAAATAAAGCAATTGAGGTTTTAATGACACTCTGAAAAAGTTATATTTAAAAATAGTGTAAATAATAAAAAAATAGATTTGATGCTTGTATATGAAAAAGTATAAAATATGTTTTAAAAGTTAAATGAAATATTAAAAAAAGAATTTAGGTTTCATTGTAAAATTTTTATAATAAATCATTTTTTTTAAAAAATACTTCAAAAAAATATTTTAATTTTAGAGTTAAAAATCAAATTTTTAGTCATTATTTTTTTTTATATTTTTATTTTATAGTAAAATAATTATTTTGACTATTTTTTAGTAGCAGAATTCAGTTATGGGTTGATTTAATCAAATAGAGATATAATTTATGCAATGTATCATGAGTATGATAGGAATGATAATATTAATTTTCATTGCTATTATTTTTTCTAGTAATCGTCGATATATAAAATTACGTACTGTATTAGGTGCCTTTTTAATTCAAATAATCATCGGAGCGTTTGTTCTTTATATTCCATCTGGTCGTAATATTTTAGCAACATTATCTGATATAGTGTACAATGTAATTGCTTATGGCCAAATTGGCATAGATTTTATTTTTGGTGCTTTAGTTTCTGATAAAATGTTAGAGTTGTTTGGGAGCAGTGGTTTCATTTTTTCTTTACGCGTTTTACCTATTATTGTTTTCTTTTCTTCATTAATATCTGTCTGTTATTATCTTGGTATAATACAAATTTTTATTAAAATTATAGGCGGTTTTTTTCAATGGGTGTTAGGACTCTCGCGCACTGAGTCTTTATCTGCAACGGCTAATATTTTTGTTGGACATACTGAAGCTCCTTTAGTGATTAAACCTTATATTAGTACTATGACAAATTCAGAATTATTTGCTGTTATGTGTGGTGGATTGTCTTCGGTTGCTGGTTCTGTATTAGCAGGTTATTCCCAAATGGGGATTCCAATGGAATATCTTATCGCAGCTTCCTTTATGGCGGCTCCAGGAGGGATATTGTTTGCTAAATTGATGGTGCCTGAAACAGAAAAAATTTATAATAAAGTTGATATGAGTGATGTAAGAAAAAATGAAGGAGACAGTCCTGTTAATATTATTGATGCTGCCGCATCTGGTGCTTCTACTGGAATTCAACTTGCGTTAAATGTTGGTGGTATGTTGCTAGCATTTGTTGCATTAATTGCTTTACTAAACGGTATTTTAAGTATCATTGGTCATTGGATGCATATAAGTAATTTTTCACTGGAATTAATTTTAGGATATATTTTTTCACCTATTGCCTATCTTATTGGGATCCCATGGAATGAAGCAAAAATTGTCGGTTCATTTATTGGGCAAAAGTTAGTTATGAATGAATTTATTGCTTATATGAATTTTAGTGAATACTTAAAACCTGATAATGATCTTATTGCTACAGGTAAACAAGTGCTTTCTCAAAATACAAAAGCAATCATATCCTTTGCTTTATGTGGTTTTGCTAATTTTTCATCAGTTGCAATATTATTAGGTTGTTTGGGAGGTATTGCTCCAAATCGTCGTAAGGATGTTGCACGATTAAGTTTAAAAACAGTATTAGCCAGTTCTTTATCAAACTTAATGAGTGCTACAATTGCTGGCTTTTTTTTGTCATTAGGTGCTACAATAATCTGATTTTTTATACATAATTTTTTCGTATAATATAAAATTATTTTTTAAAAAATAATTTTAAAAGATAATAGTCAAAATATAATTTCAATCAAAAATATAAAAATTTAATCAATTGTGTTTTAATATCATAATAGATAATTGGCATTTTTTTTATATCTTGCAATTGTGAAATACATATTTTTTTTATCATAAATTTTCATTTGTTATTCTCATTTATTTTAATTCTATGTGAATATATAAATTCTTTATTTTAGTTATTGGTATTTATCTATAGTTTGATAATATTTTGATATGCAATACACTTTTAAAAATAATTTTTAAAGATGATAAATAAAATATAGTTTTGAAAAAGATATGTTTTAATAAAGTAATTTAGAGAATTATATTGTTATATTAATTTTTAATGCAAATGATTTATTATGTATTTTTTAATATAATAAGTATTTCATTAAAATCTGTAGTGTTATTGGTAAAATTATGAAACTTACATTTATGATTATATTAGATGGGTATAAAAGGAGTTCATGATTCTTATAAATTAGGTGATATAATAGGTGCCAATACTTTAGTGAATATAGCTAAAGCGTGTGCAAAAGGAATAGCAGATAATGGCAGGAAAGGTAAATTATATTTATCAAATTTATTGCGTTAGGGGTGTAAGAAAGGTTACAGAAGAATCATCAAGTGTATTTCTAGTGAGATTAGAAAATTCGATTAATATTATTGATTTATATGCTTATGCTAATTGTTTATAGGTAAAGATACATTTTCAGGTCATTGGGGATTGGTAGGAGTTTTTATGTTTATTGACTGGGATATTTTAAAAAAAATAAAATAGCTTCTTCCAAGAGTTATTAGATACATTGTATTCAAGTAGCCAATTTACCTGGTTACCTTCGTAATTGTCATGCTTCTTGTAAAATAATTTTAGATAAATTAGGTAAAATTTAAATGACAACTAATAAATCTATTTCTTATATTTCTGAAGCTTCTGTTTTTCGAATATCATGTCATGAAGAAATTTTTAGTTTAAAAAATATTTATAAAATTCAAGAAACACTAAAAAAGTTTTAGATGATGGTGCTTATAATATTGCTCGTGTTATAGCGCGTCCTTTTACAGGAAAAAGTGGTTGTTTTTCAACGTACAGAAAATCGTTTTGATTATTTTGTTTTACTTTCTATGGATACTGTTTTTAAAAGACTACATGAAAAAACAGCTAAAATTATTGGAATTAGAAAAATTTGAGATATTTGTGCCAATGTAGAGATCAATAAAAAAATAAAGGCAATGAGAATTAAAAGGGTATTTAATACTACTCTTCAGGAGATGAAGAAAGCAAAAAATTATACCATAGTATTTACTAATTTTATTAATTTTTATTTTTTTATTGGATATTGACGTGATGTCGATGATTATAAAAGGGCATTGGAGTTATTTGATTATCGATTACCAGAAATATTACAATTGGCAAAAGAAAATAATGATATTTTAATTATTACAGCTTATTATTGGTCTGATACAACTTAGATAGGAACCGATCATACAAGAAAAAATATACCTATTCTGATTTATAAAAAAATCAAAAAATGCAGATTAGGTTATAGAAAAAACATTTGCTGATGTTGGACAAATAATTGCTCAATATTATAGCTTCCAATAAAATACGGGGAAGAATTGTTTTGAATATAAGATAAAAATATTATTATATATTTTTTAGTTGTATACAATTTTATAATTTATAAAAATATGATAAAATAGGATATTTATTTATGAGCACCCCACATATACATGCTTCAATAGGGGATTTTTCAGATATTGTTTTGATGTCAGGTGATCCTTTACGTGTGCAATATATTGCAGAAAAATTTTTGAGTAATGCTCATCAAGTAAATAATATTCGTGGTATGTTAGCCTTTACTGGGAATTATCAAGGTCGCATGATTTCTGTGATGGGACATGGAATAGGAATACCTTCTTGTATATTATATGTACGAGAATTAGTTGTAGATTTTGGTGTTAAAGTAATATTGAGAACAGGATCTTGTGGTGCTATTGCTAGTGATATAAAATTAAGAGATATTATTATTGGTATGGGAGCATGCACTGATTCTAAAGTAAACCGTTTAAAGTTTAATGATAATGATTTTGCTGCTATTGCAGATTACGATATGATTTATAACGCGGTTACTATTGCTAAGAAAAAAAATATAAATATTCGTGTAGGGAATATTTTTTCTACTGATCTTTTTTATCCAACTGGAATGGATTTTTTTTATAAAATAAAACAATATGGTATATTAGGAGTGGAAATGGAGGCTGCTGGTTTATATAGTACTACAGCAGAATACGGTATAAAATCATTAACTATGTGTACTGTATCTGATAATATTTTTACTGGTGAAAAAATAACTGCAAAAGAACGAGAACATACATTTAATGATATGATTGAAATTGCATTAGAATCATTGTTATTAATATGATGTTTAAATTAATATTCAAGTATTTTTTTAAAATTTAATGTTTGAGATAATCAATAAAAATTGATATAGCAAATAGTTATATAATAAATTTAATTTTAAATCTAATTTTTTGATAATTTTTTTATACGTATTATTTAATACGCAATTATTTATTGTAAAAATTTTAGGAATATTTATTTATTAAAAATATTTATTAGGAAATAGTTATGAAACAGTTTGATTATTTGAAAAAAACAATTAAACAAACTGGTTACTCTTTAGAGGTAATTTCTGCTATTTGTGATATTCCTAAAGATTATTTAAATAAATTAATTAACAGCAAAATTAAGAATCCTGATATAAAAAAAATAATTTCTTTACATCGTTTTTTAAATATTAAAAACCCATTTAAGTCTTCAAAAATTGGCATTATTTTTGGAAAGTTTTATCCATTGCATACTGGACATATTTATCTCATACAACGTGCATGCAGTCAACTTGATAAATTATATATCATATTATGCTATGATAAGAAGTTTGACAAAGCCATTTTTTCAGATAGTTCTATGTCACAACAACCTACAGTGAGTGATAGACTACGTTGGTTATTACAAACTTTTAAATATCAAAAAAATATTTTTATTCATTCTTTTGATGAAAATGGTATAGAACCATACCCAAATGGATGGGAATGTTGGAGTATGAAAATGAAAAAATTTTTGATAAAAAAAAATATTCAACCACATTTAATTTATTCTGGAGAAATGAAAGATGTTAAATATTATAAAAAATATTTTGGTATAGATGTAATATTAATTGATCCAGATCATACATTTATGAGTATTAGTGGCAGTCAAATTAGAAAAGATCCATTTCGTTATTGGGAGTATATTCCAACAGAAGTAAAACCTTTTTTTGTGCGTAAAGTAGTGATTTTAGGTGGAGAATCTAGTGGTAAATCTACTTTAGTGAATAAATTAGCAAATATTTTTAATACAACTAGTGCATGGGAATATGGTCGTGATTATATTTTTTCTCATTTAGGTGGCGATGAGATGGCATTACAATATTCTGATTACGATAAAATTGCATTAGGTCATGTAAAATATATTGATTTTGCAGTTAAATATGGTAATAAGGTTGTTTTTATTGATACTGATTTTATTACAACTCAAGCTTTTTGTCAGCAATATGAAGGTAAGGCTCATCCGTTTGTACAGGCATTAATTGATGAATATCAGTTTGATTTAGTGATTTTATTGGAAAACAATACACCATGGGTTTCTGATGGATTACGTAGTTTAGGTAGCGATAAGGAACGTATAAATTTTCAAAATTTATTAGTTAATTTATTACTTAAAAATCAAGTAGAATTTGTTGTGGTCAATTCTCCTGATTATGATGTTCGTTTTTTGCGTTGTATCGAGTTAGTACAAAATTTACTCATGATGGATAAGAAATCTTTTGTTAGTTGATAAATTTTTATTTTTTATTTTATACTTTTATTTGTTTTAATAAATCTTAGTTTTTTAAAAAATTGTTAATTTTATAAAATAAAATCATCATAAACAATTAAATATTCAACGATAAATATTTGAATATTTTAATTTCAAATAAAATTATTTTATTCTTTTAAATATAACAAGCATAAAAAATATATAAAAAGATTAATCATGAAAATATACACATATTTTTAATAAATTATTTTATTTTTTATGAAATAATAATACTGTTATTATGAAATAATAATACTATTATATAGTCAGTTATGATCTTCATGTAGTCAGTTATGATCTTCATGGAAGTGGTTTAAAACCTTCTTTCATCCAAGCAATTAACAAATTATTGGATATAACTAAAACGACTGGTCCAATAAAAAGTCCAATTAAACCAAATGATAAAATACCACCAATAACACCAATTAACATTAGTATCATAGATGAACCGCCTTCTATTTTTATTAATATGGGTCGTAGGATTCCATCTATGATTGAGAGTACGACACTTAATATAATCATGGTAATACCCCAACTAGTATTACCTAAATGAAATAACCATATTATTGATGGTATCATAATAACTAATGGTCCAATTTGTGCTACACAACATACAAAAATAAGAATAGATAATACAGAAGTATAAGGTATTGCAGCTAAAAATAAAGCGATGCCACTAATAATTGCTTCTATTAATGCTATAGTAATTACACCTAATGCTACAGCTCGAATAGATTTTTCGGCAAGTTGAATGGTTTTTTCACCTTGTATTCCAGCAAGTTTAAAAGCTAAATGACGTATATTTAATATAATATCATCGCCTTTTAAATAGAATAATCCGCTAAAAAGTAACATAACTATTAAATGACATACAAAACGTCCAATATTAATTACTTGTGCTACAAACCAAATGATAGTTTCTCCAATATATGGTTGTAATTTTCCTATTAATAAGTTTCCTCCATTGATTACTAATGTATGCCAAACATGATATAGTTTATGACCTATTAATGGTATGGTTTCTAACCAAAAAAAATGTGGTAATTGAATATTTTTGGGGGATTTTGCCCATTCAATTAATGGCCCACTATTTTGTAAAATACTGCCAATTAATATCCCTAAAGGAATTACAAATAGCAAAATAATTAATAATATCATTATGATACTTGCTAACCATTTGTTATATTTTGTTTTTAAACTGAGTTTTACAAATAATGGCCAAGTCGTAATTACAACCATAACTGCCCATAAAAAACCTAATATAAAAGGTTTTAATATAAAAAAACATGCAGTTATCATTAATACGATAGCTATTATATTAAAAATAAATTTTGGCAGATCATTATAAAATGAGATTTGTTTCATATAGACCTTTAATATGGAGGTTATTTTTTGGTATTACAAATTCTTTTTTGATAATTAATGGTTTTTTATAAAGAATATTCTTATTATCAAGATATTTATCATTGGTAAGGTTTTTATGATAAGTTTTATTTACTCATGTAATGATTATATATAGAATATATAATTGATTCAAATAATAAAAATTATTGCAGTTACATTATGCAATAATATTTCTTAAACAAGATTAATATAAGTATTTATTATAAATAATTAATAATTAATTTTTATTGTAGATAAAAATGATTGTGATTTCATGTTTTTATTATTTCAAAGAAATAATATTATGTAATATTTATGATATATATTTTTTTATTTTTACAATATAGTAATCGTTAATTAAGAATCATATAACATTTATAAATATACTATTTTTTTATCCTATAAAGGATTAAAATTTTTTAAATTAAAAATATTGTGCATATATTCTTTTTAAGACCAATATAATATTTTTTAAAAAAAAACAAAATTATAACAATTTTGATTATTATATTTTTAATATTTTATTAATTAATATTAATAAAATTAATGTTAATTATGAAAATAATATTCATTTAAAAGATTAAAATATTTATGTTATATATTTTTTGTTTTTTATAATTTGCTAAACAATAATAATTAGCTGCAATTATATTTTTGTTTAATTGAAAAACATCATATATCTATGTATTTTTATATAACTTGTTTATTTTACATCTTTAAAATATAAATTAAAAAAATACGTATTAAATAATTCGTAAAATTATAAAAACTATAATTTTTTTAAAGATATTTAAAATATTAGTTTTTTAAATGTTAATTATTTTATTTATTTTTTTTTAATTTCTAAGTTTATTCAAAAATGACATCATGAAGAATGATTCTTTTTTTATGTTTTTTTAGTTTTTGAATTCATTTTTTATTACTTTTATTGGAAACTATATGAATTAAAAAATATTATAAGGATATTTGTAAGTAAAAACTTATATCTGAGTTTTTAGGACATCATATAATAAAGAAAAATATTTATAAAATATATCATTAAAGATATTTTTTTTGAAAAAAGAATTTTGTATTATTTATGACTAAATTTTTATGGTATATTAGCTTATCATTTTTTTTTAGTATTTTTTTATGTAATATAAAAAACAAAAAACTTGTTATGATAGTAAATTCATATTATTAAAATAGAAAAAAATATTTTAAATAATTATACTAAGTTATATTAAATATTTTATAATTTTTGAATAAAATAAAAAAGTGATTGGTAACATATAAATGTTATAAAAAATAAAAATATAAGTCATTTATTTTTTTATAGTGATAGAAAGGTGATAGATCGTAAAATTCTTAATTCGTAGAGGTTTTAAAATAATGATTGATCATATTGATTTTTTATGTAATAAAAAAAAATGGCATGGAGTAACTATAACTGAAAAGGCTGCTTCTCAAATTCGTAAATTAATGAAAGAAAATCAGGATAGTCAAGGATTATTGATTAATATTAAAAAATCAGGATGTGCAGGATTAACTTATGCGATTACATTGATAAATAGTCCAACTAAGGAATATTTGTTATTTGAAAATAATGGTGCTAAAGTTTTTGTTTCTTTGAAAGTAATACCATTTATTGATGGTACTGAAATTGATTATGTTTATGAAGGGCTTAATCAAGCATTTAAGTTTAATAATCCTAAGGCTCAACATGCTTGTGGGTGTGGTGCAAGTTTTGCTGTTTAAAAAAAAGCAATAAATTAAAGTGAATTAAATTATGTCACAGCGTAATCTAGAAGATGATAGTGATCTTAAAATATGGATAAAAAAAAATCATTATAAAGAAGGATTTTCTACTAAAATAAAAACAGATAAATTAGATGTTGGTATTAATAAAAATGTTATCTATGCAATTTCTCATAAACGTAATGAACCAGACTGGATGTTACAGTTTCGTTTAGAAGCTTATAAATATTGGGTAAATATGAAAGAACCTCATTGGTTAAATGCTTATTATCCAAATTTGAATTATCAAGAATATTCTTATTATTCTGCACCGAAATGTAATGATTGTAAAAATAATTATTTAACTGAAGAAGTTGAAGATACTTTTAATAAATTGGGTGTTCCAGTACGTGAAGGCAACTCTATTGCAGTAGATGCAATTTTTGATTCTGTTTCCGTTTCAACAACTTATCGTAATAAATTAAAAAAATATGGGATAATTTTCTGTTCATTCAGTGAAGCAATACAACAATATCCTGATTTGGTAAAACAATATATTGGTAGTGTTGTGTCGAATAAAGATAATTTTTTTGCTTCATTAAATGCTGCTGTTGCTTCTGATGGAACATTCGTTTATGTGCCACAAGGTGTACGATGTCCTATAGAATTATCGACCTATTTTCGAATTAATGAAGAAAACACAGGCCAGTTTGAGCGCACTATTTTAATTGCTGATAAGGGCAGTTTTGTTAGTTATATTGAAGGCTGTTCGGCTCCTGCCAGAGATAATTATCAATTACATGCTGCAGTTGTTGAAGTTATTTTACATCAAGATGCTCAAGTTAAATATTCTACTGTACAAAATTGGTTTTCTGGTGACACGAATAAAACTGCTGGAATTTTAAATTTTGTTACAAAACGTGCTTTATGTAAAGGCAGTAATTCTAAAATGTCTTGGACGCAATCTGAAACAGGATCAGCTATTACTTGGAAATATCCTAGTGTGATTTTACAAGGAGATAATTCGGTTGGTGAATTTTTTTCTGTTGCATTAACAAATGGTATACAACAAGCAGATACCGGAACAAAAATGATTCATATTGGTAAAAACACTAGTTCTACCATCATTTCTAAAGGAATTTCATCTGGTCGGAGTCAAAATAGTTATCGTGGTTTAGTTAAAATCTTGCCAAGTGCAGAAAATGCTAGAAATTATACTAGATGTGATTCTATGTTAATTGGAAACGAATGCGGTGCACATACATTTCCTTATATAGAGGTTAAAAATCATAATGCAAAATTGGAGCATGAAGCTACTACATCTCGTATTGGTGAAGAGCAACTTTTTTATTGCTTACAACGTGGTATTAGTGAGGAAAATGCAATTTCTATGATCGTCAATGGTTTTTGTAAGGATGTTTTTTCTAAATTACCATTAGAATTTGCTGTTGAAGCACAAAAATTATTAGCAATTAGTTTAGAAAAGAGTATTGGTTAATGATTTCTATAAAAATATTAGTTTCTTTTAAGGATTAAGTAATGTTGAGTATTAAAAATTTGCATGTTAGTGTTCAAGGTACAACTATTCTTAAAGAAATAAATCTAGAAGTAAAAGCAGGTGAAATACATGCTTTGATGGGACCAAATGGATCAGGAAAAAGTACATTGTCTTCAGTTTTAGCAGGGCGTGATGAATATGCCATAAAACATGGTGCAATTATTTTTAAAAATAAAAATTTACTTGAATTATCTCCTGAAGAACGTGCTGGGGAAGGTCTATTTGTAGCATTTCAGTATCCAGTGGAAATTCCTGGTGTTACCAATCAGTTATTTTTACAGACGGCTCTGAACGCAATAAGAAAATATCGCAAACAAGAATTGTTAGATAGATGTGAGTTTCAGGATTTTATTGAAAATAAAATGCAGATTCTTAATATGACTCAAGATTTGTTAAATAGATCAGTAAATGTGGGTTTTTCTGGTGGTGAAAAAAAAAGAAATGACATTTTACAAATGTTTCTTTTAGAACCTGTATTATGCATTTTAGATGAAACTGATTCAGGTCTTGATATTGATGCATTAAAAGTAGTGGCAAATGGAGTGAATATGTTACGTACATTAGATCGTGCTTTTATAATTATTACTCATTATCAACGTATTTTAGATTATGTAAAGCCTGATTTTGTGCACGTATTATATCAAGGTAATATTATTAAATCTGGTGATTTTAAATTAGCAAAAAAATTGGAATCAAAAGGTTATGGGTGGCTTATTGATAATATGTAACCATGATACATTTCATACACCAATCAAATTTTTTAAAAAAAATTAATACATTTTATTTAATGCCATTAACAATATTGCAGTATATTTTTATTGTTTAATGATTATTTTAGAGCATATATGGTACTTATAAACAATATTTTTTTACTATATTAAATATATTTTTTTTAAAGAATAAGAAATTGTAATGAATTATCAGTAATGTGATTTTTATTAAAAAACAAGTTTGAACATTTTTATCAATACACTTATCATGTATCATATAAAAATTTTTGTTTGTATTAGTTTTATAAATTATATTTTTATTACTTTTATTGTGTTAATTACATTTGATACTTATAAAAAACAATTTTTGTGTAAAAAATATTTCTGATAAATAAAAAGGCTTAAGTGTAGTCTGAATTATTAAAAATACAGTTTTCTAAAAATAATTATTTTTTGGCAAAATAATTATTCAAACTATATCAATTTATATTTTAAGAAAAATACTATATACTGAAATATAAAAAATATTTTTAAAGTATAAATCAATATATCATATATCAGTAAGATTTTTAAAGTATTGATATTCAGCATAAAAATAATATTTCAATCTTTTTTATTTATAATTAACAGATATTATTAATGTTTTTACCTCTAAAAATACATATCATGCGTATTATTACTTAAGTTTTTTCAGGAATTTAATATGGCATTTTCAGTAGAATCTATTCGTAAAGATTTTCCTATGTTAGAAAAAATTATAAATGGTAAAAAAATAGTTTATTTAGATAGTGCTGCTAGTGCGCAAAAACCTATTCAAGTAATAGAAAAAGAACACAACTTTTTTTCTAACCATTATGCTGCTGTACATCGCGGTATCCATACTTTGAGTGCTGATGCAACAGTTATGGTGGAAAATATTCGCAAAGAAGTAGCTAATTTTATTAATGCATCTGCTGTTGAGGAAATTGTTTTTACAAAAGGAACAACTGAAGGCATAAATTTAGTTGCTAATAGTTATGGACATACTTTTATTAAATCAGGTGATAATGTTATTCTTACGCAAATGGAACACCATTCTAATATTGTTCCATGGTATTTGCTTGCAATGAAAATTGGTTTTAGTATTCGAGTATTACCTATAAATAAAAATGGTAAATTAATTTTTAAAAAATTAGAAGAATTAATTGATAGTCGTACAAAGTTCTTATCTTTTACACATATGTCGAATATTTTAGGTACTTTAAATCCAGTAAAGGATATTATTCATTATGCAAGAAAATGTGCACAAAAAAAAACAGCAAAACTATCAATTTTAATTGATGGTGCACAAGGAATTATTCATAATATTGTTAATGTACAAGAATTAGATTGTGATTTTTACGTTTTTTCAGCGCATAAATTATATGGACCGACTGGTATTGGAATTTTATATGGAAAAAAGTCGTTATTAAACAATTTACCACCTTGGGAAGGTGGTGGTGCTATGGTTGATACTGTGAGTATGGACTTAAAAGTATCACCAACATTTATTAATGTTACTTATGAAAAAATACCATGGCGTTTTGAAGCTGGAACGCCTAATATTGTTGGTATCATAGGTTTAGGTGAAGCCTTACGTTATATTAATAAAATTGGTTATCAAGAAATATATAAGCATGAAAGTGAATTAATGCAATATACAATTTTTTCTTTAAAAAAAGTGCATTCTTTACATATATATGGTTCTGATCAACGCCAGGGAGTTGTTGCTTTTAATTTAGGCAATCATCATGCTTATGATGTAGGAATTCTTTTAGATAATTACGCTATAGCAATACGAACAGGTCATCATTGTGCATTGCCATTGATGAATTTTTATAAAGTTCCTGCAATGTGTCGGGTTTCCTTAGCTGTTTATACAACAAAAGAAGAAATTGATTTTTTAGTAGAAATTTTAAAACATATTGAAAAATTATTAAACTAATTCATATATTAGAGAATATATAAGAGTACAATGATGTCCAGTTTACCTGATCAAAATAAATTGTTATATAATTTTTTGCGATGTAAGAATTGGGAAGAGCGTTATCTTTATTTAATTGAATTAGGAGAAAGATTATTACCTTTAACTGATGAACAAAAAAAACCTAATAATAAAATTACAGGTTGTCAAAGTCAGGTATGGATTGTTATGAACGTTGATATTAATGGTAAAATTCAGTTTTTAGGTGATAGTGATGCAGCTATTGTTAAAGGTTTAATTGCACTTGTAATAATTATTTTTCAAAATAAAACTGGACAAGAAATTTTAAATATAAATACTAAAAATTTTTTTAGAAAATTATCATTAGAACAACATTTAACACCATCACGTAGTCAAGGGTTATATGCTATTATTAAAACTATTCTTCGAAGAACTCAGAAAATTGTCAAATCAAGATATTAAATATTTGAAATAATTTATATTAAAAAGTTATAAAAAGTATATTTTAATGTATTTTTTTGAGGATACATATGAAAAAAAAATTATTTCTTATAGGTTTATGGATTTTACATAGTTTTATGGTAAATCTTCGTGCTACTGAATATTTTTTGCCATCTACAACTACATATTTAATTGGTGAAAATATTAGTTATACCATTCCCAGTGATGGTCGAACATTGGAAGCGATTGCAACTGAATTTCATATAGGCATGCTTGCTATGTTACAAGCTAATCCAGGCACAGATCCTTATTTACCAAAAGCTGGAAACACATTAATTATTCCATCACAAATGTTACTTCCAGCAACTAAACATGATGGCATTGTTATTAATTTACCAGAATTAAGATTATATTATTTTCCTAAAAACATAAATAAAGTTATAGTTTATCCTATTGGTATTGGTCAATTAGGAGCACATACACCTACAATGTTAACTACTGTAAATCAATTAATCAAGAATCCTACCTGGACCCCAACATCTGATATTCGTAAGCGGTATGCTATGGATGGTGTGATTTTACCAAATGTATTACCTCCTGGAGTTGATAATCCCATGGGGCTGTACGCTTTACGTTTATCGTATGATAAAGGACAATATCTGATTCATGGTACTAATGCTAATTTTGGTATTGGATTACGTGTTAGTTCTGGATGTATTAGGTTGAGACCAGAGGATATAAAAAAATTATTTCATTCCATCTCTTTAGGAACTCGTGTACAAGTAATTGATGAACCTATTAAATATCATAAAGAATCTGATGGTAGTTATTATATAGAAGTGCATCAACCATTATCAAAAACAGAGTCTGATAACCCACAAACCATGCCATTAATATATAGTGATGAGTTTAAAATTTTTTTAGAGCAAGAAGAAATTGATAAGCAATTAGTTGATGAAGCTATTGTACGACGTTCTGGGATGCCAGTAAAAGTCAATAAAAATAAATAAATTTAAAATCTACAGTTTTTTATAAAATGTTTTCAAATGAATAATAAGGCACCTAAAATATAGGTGCCTTATTTATCAATACATACATTACATATTATAAATAATTAAATTATTTTTTATATGTACGTACTTGATTGTCTAAGCGTTGATTAGCACGATCTGCTTCATCTTTAGCAGTTTGAACATCAGTGCGTAATGATTCTACATCATTAGATAATTGATCAACTTTCCCGTTTAATGTTTGCACATCAGAGGAAAGTTTATTCATTTGATTACTACTTGAACAACCTGCTAGCAAAAAAGTAGTCAAAAAGATAGAAGTTAGTGTAATTTTAGTACGATTCATTGTATTATCCTTTAAATTTAGTTAATCTTTAAGTAGTAAAGTAAGTATGACACATTTCTATTAAAACAGAGAATATTTTTCTCTTTTTAACTTTAAATTATTAGATCTTTTTTAAAATTATCTAAAATTCTTATTTTTTCTTATAATATGATATTGGTTTAATAGTTTAAAAAAATTTTTTTGATTATTCATAATGCAGATATATAAATACATTATTTTTTATAATAAACAATGAATTTTAAAATAAGTTTATAAAATATGAACAGATGATGTATTTGTTGTGCCACTTGGTACTAATGCACCCGAAACCATAACCACTATATCACCTTTTTTAGTAATATGATTTTCTAAAGCAATTTTTTTGCCAATATGATAAAAATCATCTGTAGAATTAATTTTTTTTACTATTTCTGGAATCACACCTTTTACTAATAATAATTGGCGAGCGGTTTTTTCATGAGTAGTTAAAGCCAGTATTGGTGCTTTAGGAAAATATTTACGTATTGATTTAGCAGATTTACCGCCATAAGTAGCTACAATAATTAATTGAGCGTTTAATTTTTCAGCTATTTCTACTGCTCCTTGACAAATAGCTTCAGTAATTCGTATAGTTTGATTTTTGTGTTTATCATGTATACGGCTTGGCATGACTCTATCAGTACGTGCACAAATGGTGGACATAATTTTTACTGCTTCAATAGGATATTTACCTTTTGCACTCTCTGCAGAAAGCATAACTGCATCTGTACCGTCTAAAATAGCATTAGCTACATCACCTGCTTCAGCACGTGTAGGAAGTGGATTTTTAATCATAGAATCTAACATTTGTGTAGCAGTAATGACAATTTTTCTGGAAGAGATGCATTTGTTAATCATCATTTTTTGTGCAAAAATTACTTCTTCTACAGGTATTTCTACACCAAGATCTCCTCGTGCAACCATTATACCATCAGATGCTTCTAAAATTTTATCAAAATTATTTAATCCTTCTTGATTTTCAATTTTAGAAATTATTTGTATATTTTTACCTCCATGTTTGTTTAGGTGAGCACGAATTTTTTCTACATCAGTATGGTTACGAATGAATGAAGCGGCAATAAAATCAACATCTTGTTGACAACCAAAGATTAGATCTTGTTTATCGCGCTCTCCTAGTACTGGTAAATTAATTGATATTCCAGGTAAATTTATGCTTTTGTTTTCACCTAAATTTCCATTGTTGAGTACTTGACATATGATGTTATTTTTATTTATGGATATGATTTTCATAGCAATCAAACCATCATCGACTAGAATTTTATTACCTGGTTTCACTTCGTGAGGTAGATCTGTATATGTAACAGCTACTCTATTTTTATCTCCAATAACTGATGTATCAGTAGTAAAAACAAAATTTTGTCCTAATTTTAAAAACACATCATTTCCATTTTTGAGATGCATGGTACGAATTTCTGGCCCTCGAGTATCCAGCAATATCGTGGCATGTTGATTATTTTCTTTACAAACAGTACGAAAATTTTTAATTCTTCGACTATGTTCTTGATGATTCCCATGTGAAAAATTTAGTCGAACGATATTCATACCAGCATTTAATAATTGTAAAAGTTTTTTTTTAGATTCAGTTTTTGGACCAATAGTGCAAACAATTTTTGTTTTTTTCATGACAATTAATCTATGGATTTTTTAATAGTTTTTATTAATTGTTTATATTATGTATTTTTATACATGATTATAAAATACTATTTTTGTATACATAAGCAATTAAAAATTTTATATGTCAATATTGTATATTAATTAATATGATTATTCTGATTTTATTTTGATTATTTTTATAGTATTTGAACATGATATTAATTTTTAATTTAATAATATAAAAAGAGAAACTTTTATCTTTTTATAATTTATTTTTTTATTGTTGTTATAAATTTTAATATTATTAATGATTGTTATAATATAATTAATATAGTTTTTTATAAAAAATTTTTAAAAATAAATCATAAATGTTTAAAAGTAAAAACTATCATTATTTTAATAATTATTTTTTTATTAAATATGATTTTTTATTAATATAAATAGTTATTTATTATAATATAGTTATTTATAAAAAACGATTATACTTTATATTATATGTGGCTTTTTTAGAAAGTGAGATATTTCATATAATGAAAAATTTTTATATTCTTAATTATTTTTTTATTGATATGTATATTATTATAAATAAATTACATAATCATTAAATGATAATTATAAATAACATGAATTTCTTGTTTTATTGTATAAAACAAGATAATATATTGACTGTAATTATAGCAAATATTATCCGATAATTTTGACTTTTTCAAAAAAAATTTTAAAATATTTTTTAAATATATTTCGGTGTTATTTTGAGAAAAATGACATAGTTTTTTAAGATATCTTAATTTTATTTTTCGTTTTTTTAAAAACTTTTAAATATCTTTTATCATCTTTTTCATTTTTTGTAACTTATGAATTAGTCTTCATAGTATCAGTATTATGGATATGAACATATTAATAATGTAATATATAAAGTGATATATATCAATATATTTAATTAATAATTATGATTTCATAAAAAATTAGTCATTTTTTTGGTATGAGTAATCTATATTTAATGGCCATCCTCCTAGTTGTTTCCATTTATTGACAATTTTACAAAATAGCAATGCTGTTCTATCTGTATCATAAAGTGCACCATGTGCTTGCTTTCCGTCAAACGGAATTCCTGCAGTATCACAGGCTTTAGCTAAGATAGTTTGACCGAAAACTAAACCACTAAGTGTAGCAGTATCAAACGTAACAAAAGGATGGAAAGGAGTATGTTTTAAATTTGTTCGGTGAGTTGCAGCCATGATAAAACTATGATCAAAATTAGCATTGTGGGCAACAATAATAGCCCTATTACAATCATTATTTTTTATACCTTTTTTTACCATTTTAAACAGTTCATCTAGAGCTGTTTGTTCATTTACTGCTTTACGCAATGGATTTTTAGGATCTATTCCAGTAAAAGCTAGTGAAGTGGCTTCGATATTTGCACCTTCAAAAGGTATTAAATGAAAATGAAGTGTTTCATCAATATCTAACCAACCTTTTTTATCCATTTTTAATGTTATTGCCGCAATTTCTAATAGTGCATCATGTTTCGCATTAAATCCTCCTGTTTCGACATCTATAACTACAGGATAATAACCTCGAAAACGTTCTGATAATGTATGAATATCATTTTTTTTATTGGACATTTTTGTATTAATTTATGGTTAAGAATAAAAGAATGTTGTTTTTTAACATATAACATATATATAATATAGAGGATTAGCATAACATAAAAAAATGCACGGATGGATATAATATTCAAAAAAATATTTTTTATTTAAATTATTATTATTTTAATTTATGTTTTCATTTTTTTAAAATAAGTATATCAATTTTATTATTGATCTCTCTTTTTAAGATTTTTTCTGATAAACTTTTTTAAAGTATTTTAACAAAATATATTAGATATTTTGTATTATAAATGCTGCTGTATTTTTGTGTAAAGATAGATAAAAATCTATATTTTTTTAAATAGAAAACAGTTGTCATCAAAATTATATAAACATGAATAAAGATATTTTATATGTTTTATAAAATATATAATGTATGGTTTTATTATCTTTTATTCTTAAATAAATGTATTAAAAACCAGTTTTTAAAATAATTTTTTTTAAAAATTTTTATGTTTTATTAATAAAAAATATAGTAAGCATTATTTTATAAGGTGAAATAATAGATATAAAAAGTTTATATGAACAAAAAATATTTTTACATTTAAAGGAAATATTTTATGTTATATTTTTCATCATATCTCAATAAATTTATTTGATATCTACATAAAATGACAGTAATTTGGTGAATATATATTTGAGCAAGATTTTAATATTTTAAATTATATATATTATTCAATTATATTTTATTAAATTACAATTTTAATAATTATCAATGTCTATTTTTTCTTTTTTGGATATTGTCATAATATAAAATATAAATTATCAAAATTTATGATTTCATTTTTTACTGTAAAATTGCTTAGAATAACTTATGAAATTTTTCGTAAAATTTTTTTTATTTTTAAAAAATTTTTGTTTTTATAAAAATATTAAATTTTAATTAAATTAAGCACTTATCTGAAAATTTTTGTATATGGTTTTTTAATACTAAATTCTGAGATTCGTAGTTTTTAAAAATAAATATTCTAAAAAATATAGAAGATAGCATTTTACATATATTTTTATACTTTTTTATTGGAGTTTTTATTTTTAGAATTTTTAATACATTTTTTTAAGATTAATATTATATATTAATGTTTTATAATTTATATATTATGAGTAATAGTTATTATAGTATTGGTATTTTTGATAATTATGAGTATTTTTTTATAAAAAATCATTATTGCTATTTTTTTATAATCATATGAATATAAAAATCAAAAAAATAATACTGGAGATTTGATTTAGTAAAAAGTTTAATATCATATAAATATTATATGAAAAAATAAAAATGCAATATTAAAATTAAGTTTATGAGTTGTATCACTTTAATTTTAAATTAAAACTTTTATATAACATATTTATGTTTTTTTACATGTTATATTTCTATACTATTTTATGGACTAGACAAATTATAAAATTATATTTTATGGCATTTCTATTATATTTTGATAAATTTTTTTATTTATTATTCAGATTATTAATTAATTATCTATTAAGTTTATGTTTGATCTCTAAAGCTGCATATATAAAATACATATTTCATATATATTATATTTCATAAAAAATACATTATTAAGTGAGATTTTAAGATTTTAAAATATGACATATGAATTATAGAAAATATAATATAAAAATATAATAATATTTATTTTTCTTATTTAAGAGTATTTTTTATGTATTAATTGTGTTCATTTCTTATGAGTGTTTAAATGATATTACTTTATACATATTTTTTATAAATCGGTGAATATTATATGATGTCAATTTTTATTGAATATAATTGTAGGAGGTAAAGACATGTTAGAAAATACTTCATTTAATGTTTCTGGTTGTAGAAGAGAATATTCTAGAGGAATATTAAGACGCCAAGATTTAACTCAAGATCCTTTGATTTTATTTGATCTTTGGATGCAAGATGCTTATAAAGAAAAACTAGTAGATCCAACAGCGATGTCTATTTCTACAGTAGACACTAATGGACAACCATATCAAAGAATTGTTTTATTAAAACATTATGATAAACATGGATTGATTTTTTATACTAATTTATTTAGTCGTAAATCGCGACATATTATTGTCAATAATCATGTTAGTGTATTATTCCCATGGTATTCATTAGAACGTCAAGTTTGTTTTCTAGGTACTGCTAAAAAATTATCTTCTGTTGAAGTTATCAAGTATTTCTATAGTCGACCTAAAGATAGTCAAATAGCAGCGTGGATTTCTCCACAATCAGAAAAAATATCTAGTCGAAATATTTTAGAAAAAAAATTTTTACAATTTAGCAAAATAGTTAAAAATAATAAAATCCCCGTGCCTAGCTTTTGGGGAGGATATCGTATTAAGTTTAATAGTGTAGAATTTTGGCAAGGTGGCAATAAGAGATTGCATGATAGATTTATATATATATGGAAATCTAATCATTGGGAAATTAATCGGTTAGCACCTTAATGAAAAATGTATTTTTATGGTGTTTTTAAATAGATATTTTATTTTTTTAAAGGTTGAGAGTTATATGTCATGTATGTAATATAAACGATATAATTGACGGAGAGATCTTCATGTTTAATCAAAATGTGCTGCAATTTTTAAAAAATAGGAGTTTAATTAATCAATTAACAGACAAAAGAACATTAAATGAGAAGCTTTTAAAAAAATCAATTAATCTTTATTGCGGTTTCGATCCAACTGCTGATAGTTTGCATGTAGGTCATTTACTTCCTTTATTATCTTTAAAACATTTTCAAAAGATGGGACATACACCAATTATTTTAATTGGTGGTGGGACGGCTTTGATTGGTGATCCAAGTTTTAGATCTCATAGACGTAAATTACAAAATTTTGAAATGGTATCTGCATGGGCAAGTAAAATCAGTCAACAAATTCTACCATTTTTAGATTTTGATGCTGGTAAAAATAGTGCAAAAATTATCAATAATTATGATTGGATTAGTAAAATAGATTTATTAACCTTTTTACGTGACGTTGGGAAACATTTTTCTGTGAATAAAATGATTCATAAAGAAGCAGTCAAAAAACGTATTGAACGTGATAATCATGGCATTTCTTTTACTGAATTTTTTTATAGTTTGCTTCAATCTTATGATTTTGCTCATCTTTTTAATAAATATAATGTTGAATTGCAGGTAGGTGGATCTGATCAATGGGGTAACATTATTTCTGGTATTGATTTAACACGTCGTTTGTATCAAAAAAAAGTCTTTGGTTTGACTGTACCTCTGATTATTAAATCCGATGGTACTAAGTTTGGAAAAACAGAAGATAATGTTATTTGGTTAGATCCACAAAAAACTAGTCCGTACAAATTTTATCAATTTTGGATTAATACTGCAGATGTAGATGTTTATCGTTTTTTAAAAATTTTTACTTTTATGCCAATTGATGAAATAGAGATATTACAAAAAGAAGAAAAAAATAGTCAAAAAAAACTTAAAGCTCAATATTTATTAGCAGAAAAAATTACTCAATTCGTACATGGCAATGAAAGTTTACAAGCAGCTAAGCGAATTACCGAGAATTTATTTCGTAATGATATAAACCAATTATCAGTAAAAGATTTTGTACAATTAGGACAAGATGGAGTACCGATGATAAAATTACATGTAGGAGCAAATTTACAGCAAGCATTAATTGAGGCAGAGTTCGTATTTTCACGTGGACAATCTAGAAAAATGATTCAATCTAATTCAGTGATGATTAATGGTAAAAAATGTTCTGATCCTTCCTATATTTTTACTGAAAAAGATCGTTTATTTGAACGCTATTCTTTAATAAAACGTGGTAAAAAAAATTACTGTTTAATTTATTGGGAATAAATAATTATTTTTATAATTTAATTATATAAATTAAAAACAATTTTTTCTAAAAATTGATTTATATTGTTATGTTTAGTAATTAGCACATACATTAAAAAACACAATATTCAGTTTATTTATTATTAAAAAACCGATTAATTTTTAATATGGTTTATCAGATTTTTATATTAATAGATTAGAATTTTTCTCTTAACTAAGATATCGCATATGTTTTTATAAACCAAGTAAAATATATATTGGATTTTAAATTATTTTTAATAAGAAAATTATTTAGGATTTTTTATTAAAATACATTATATAAATAATTTATTATTTATTTTTTTTTGAGCGGTATTTTTTCATTTATATATAAAAACCGTATTTTTTATTGATTTTTTAAAAAATCTATTTTTTTTAGTTTTCTTAAAAAATAGCTGTATTATTTATTAAATAGATTTTTAATTTTTTTAATTTTCTTGAATAAATTTATTTAAATAAAATCTATTTGAATAATAAAAAAAATATTATTTATATATTTTTATATTTTAATTTATAACATTAATTTTATTGGTTTTTATATGTATTAATAATATGAATTTGATTAAATTAGTTTTTTTTCTGCTAAATCTAATGAAAAATAACTCAAGATTAGTGTAGCTCCAGCACGTTTGATGACACTCAATGTTTCTAAAACAACATCAATTTCTTTAATTGCACCAGCTTTAGCAGCAAATTTTATTTGAGAAAACTCTCCGCTGACTTGATAAGCGGCCACTGGTAATGTGGTTCTTTCACGGATATCACGTATAATATCAAGAGAAGTACCTGCTGGTTTTATCATTAAAATATCAGCACCTTCTTGTTCATCTATTAACGACTCTCTAATAGCTTCATTACGGTTCATTGTATTGATTTGATAACTTTTTCTGTCACCAATTAAAGAAGATTTAATAGCTTCACGAAAAGAATTATAAAGACTGGAAGCAAATTTAGTGGAGTACGACATAATACCGGTATGTGTAAAACCAGCTTTGTTTAATGCATGCCGGATTGCAAAAACTTGTCCATCCATGGCTGCAGAAGGTGCAATAAAATCAGCGCCAGCATTTGCAGCAGTAATCGCTTGTTTTTGTAGATTTAATAATGTTTTGTCATTATCAACAGTATTTTTGTGTAAAATACCGCAATGCCCATGAGAAGTATATTGACAAAAGCAAGTATCAGAAATTACTATGATTTCTGGTACTGTATTTTTACAAATTTTTGACATGCGAGCGATTAATCCATTTTCGTTCCAAGTATCACTTCCTATTTCATCTTGATTATGAGAAATACCAAATAACATAACTGATTTGAGGCCAGATTTAGCAATACGTTCAATTTCATAAGGTAATTTATTTTCAGGGATCCGAAATATACCAGGCATAGTTATAATAGATTGATAATCTTGAATATTTTCTTCAATAAATATAGGTAATATTAAATCATTGATGCTTAAATTTGTTTCTTGAAATAAAGTTCGCCGAAAGTTTGTTTGACGCAATCTTCTTAAACGTTGAATATTTTTTGTATATTGCATTTTTTTCCTATCATGAGTAGTCATAATATTTTTAAATATATTTGTATTATATGATTTTATGCATGGATCTTGATATTTTTTATATTATATAATGTAATATGTAAATAATATTTTTTATATTAATATTTATTTTTATTTATTTTTTATTGCTTGAATGTTTTATATTAATTTTTTCATATTTCTTTATGGTAAAGATATCATATTTTATTTAAATTATTATAAGAATTAATATATTTTTAATATTTTATGAAGTTTTGTTATCATTAAGATTATGACCATATATTTTCAATCATTTTTATTGACCAAGTAAATGTTAAAAAATTAAAAAATTTTTTTATAAATTCATTTAATATTATAAAATCATTTTTAAATGATATACCACTATAAAAGATAAAACTATCAATATTTAGGTATTTTTTAAAATTTATTATTTAATATTTGTATTATTTTATAATACGTTATTTATTTTAAAATATTTATTTAAAAATAAAAATCAGATATGAAATTATTAATATAAAGATTATTAGATGCAGTTTTTATAAAAATGAAAAGTATATATTTTTATAAAGCAATTAATATATGTCATTTACATGAATAATTTGTGTATTTTTTGTTTGTTTTTAAATATATATAATTACTTTTAATTCAATTATAATGTATATATTATTGCATTTAAAATCATGTATTCTATAAATTTTAAAATAAATTATTATACTATTTAAATATTTATATAAATAATAAACATATAATAATCAAGATTATTCTACAAATAATGTAACAAATACTGTGATATATCATAAAAAACATATTTTATATTTTCCAGTAAGTTGTTATTATGAAAAATTAATAATTGTATATGAAAATATTATATATTAAAAAATAATATTTTAGTAAATGTTTTACATTTCTTAAATGGTTAACAATAAAAGCGAAGATTTTAAAAAAAAATACTTTAGTATATTTTAAATATTAAATGGATTTATACAGATAAATAATAGTTTTTTAAGATTATAAAAAAGATTTTATATTTTTTATAGTTTTGTAAAAAACTTTTGTTTTTATGACGAAATTTTAATAACATATAAAACTAATATTAAAAAATACATTAAATCTTTAAATATACATGTTGTATTAGTTTTAAGATTCCACATATTTTTATATTTGTGTTAAATGAGCAGGAGTATTGTTAATTAATTTTTAATAATCAGTGTCATTAAAAATTTTAATGAAAATAATATTCAATTTTATTAAAAAGTAATTCATTAAAAAAATTTTGACAAAATTAGAAAAACTAATAAAAAATAAAAATTACTTATTAATGTATGAACATTAAAAATTATCATAATATAAATCGTTTTAGTGTAGCTCCAATGCTTGATCGGACAGATCGTCATTGTCGTTATTTTTATAGATTATTAACTAAAAAAACTTTGCTTTATACAGAAATGGTGACAACTAGTTCTATTATTTATGGAAATATAAAAAAAGTATTAGCTTATAACGCAGAAGAACATCCGCTAGCTTTGCAATTAGGTGGAAATAAACCTAAAGAATTAGCTTATTGTGCGAAAATAGCTCAAAAATATAATTATGATGAAATTAATTTAAATATTGGTTGTCCATCTAATCGAGTGAAAAATGGGTGTTTTGGTGCTTCTTTGATGAGGGAAGCTTCTTTGGTAGCAGATTGTATAAAAGTAATGCAGGATGCAGTAACTATTCCTATTACAATTAAAACTCGTATCGGAATTGATAATGATGATAGTTATGATTTTCTGGTAAATTTTATTGATACAATTATTACTAATAGTCCATGTCGTTTATTTATTATTCATGCTCGTAAAGCATGGTTATCTGGATTAACACCAAAACAAAATAGAGAGATACCCCCTTTAAATTATAAACGCGTTTATCAATTAAAAAAATATTTTCCTCATTTAATTATTGTACTTAATGGTGGAATTAAAACTATTAATGAAGCTAAAAAGCATTTACAATATCTTGATGGTGTTATGATAGGAAGAGAAGTATACAGAAATCCTTGTTTGTTAATGCAGGTTGATTGCAAAATATTTGAAGAAAATTGTAATTTAATTTTTGATAAAATTTCAATAATAAAAGGAATGTATCCTTATATCCATAAGGAAGTAAATAATGGTGCTTTTTTAGGTCATATTGTTCGTCCTATGTTAGGAATATTTTCAGGAGTTTCAGGATCTCGTCAATGGCGACGTTATTTAAGTGAAAATGCATATAAAAAAGGTGCGGATATTAGTATCGTTCAAAAAGCATTAAAATTTATTATAAATAATAATCTTCTAGATTAAATTATCATAGTTAAATATATGTTATAATTTTTGTGGAGCTAAGCGGGCTCGAACCGCCTCCCTCTTGCATGCCATGCAAGTGCTCTTCCTTTTAAGCTATAGCCCCAGAATTTTTTAGGTTAAAAAGTCGTTAAAACTTTATGAAAGTTAATTTATTAAATCTCGATTTTAAAAATTTTATTTTGACTAATTTAACTAAATTTACAAAAATGATTGTAGATGTATATAATTTTAAATTATCTTATTTATATTAATATCTTAATATTTATATTGAAATT
This sequence comes from Arsenophonus sp., assembly GCA_031446165.1. Taxonomy (GTDB): domain Bacteria; phylum Pseudomonadota; class Gammaproteobacteria; order Enterobacterales; family Enterobacteriaceae; genus Arsenophonus. The sequence goes on from CP132905.1 coordinate 132,100, forward strand.
ATGTTTTTGTATTTATGAATGTAAAGTAAAGCATTATCAATACGTTTTAATACACGTTTTTTTCCTATAGCATATAAAGTTGCATCAATGCTTGGTGAATGCATTGTTCCGGTTAAAGCAACACGTAACGGCATACAAATGTTTTTCATGCTCACTTCTAATTTTGATGCAGTTAATTGTATAATATCATGAATATTTTTTTGTTCCCAAGTATTTATCTCTTCTAGTTTTTTTTTGACTGTTTTTAAAGGTAAAATGGCATTCGTGCATAAATATTTTTTTGCTGCCTCAATTTCATATAAATCAAAATCTTGATAGAAATAGTGAGATGATTTAGCAATTTCTTTTAAAGTTTTTGAATTTTTTCCTAAAAGTTTTATTAAATTTTCTAAAGTAGGCCCAGATTGTATATTAAGACCTTGTTGTTCCATATGCCATTTTAAATGTTTTGCAACATATTTTGGTGGCAATGAGTTAATATAATAATGATTAAGCCATAATAATTTTTTGATATTAAATGTGCTGGCTGATTTACTAATAGTTTTGAAAGAAAAATGATCGATCATTTCATTTATATTAAAAATTTCTTTATCACCATAAGACCATCCTAGACGAACTAAATAGTTTAACAATGATTCTGGTAAGTAACCTTCGTCTCTGTATTCCATAATATTAATAGCTCCATGACGTTTAGATAATTTTTTACCATCGTTACCTAATATCATTGAAACATGTGCATATTGAGGTATTGGTGCATTAAGTGATTTTAATATATTTATCTGTCTTGGAGTGTTATTAATATGATCTTCACCACGTATTACATGGGTGATTTCCATATCCCAATCATCAATGACTACACAAAAATTATAAGTTGGAGTACCGTCGCTTCGACGTATGATTAAATCATCTAATTCAAGATTACTAAATTTAATCCACCCACGAATTTTATCTTCAAAAATAACTGAACCTTTTGTTGGATTGCAAAAACGCACTACGTGAGGTTTATTGATTTGATGATTATTTTTATAATTTCTACAATATCCATCATAACGTGGTTTTTGACCGTTAGAAATTTGATTTTTTCGTAAATCATTTAATCTAGTTTGAAGACAATAACAACGGTATGCTTTTCCTGTATCGAGCATGTGATTTATTACTGCATGATAGCGATTGAAACGTTTGGTTTGGTAATAAGGACCTTCATCCCAATTCAAATTTAACCAATGCATTCCATCAATAATAGCATTAACACTGTTTTTTGTCGAACGCGCAATATCTGTGTCTTCAATACGTAATATGAATTTTCCGTTTTTGTTTCGACTATAAAGCCATGAATAAAGTGCAGTACGAGCGCTACCGACATGCAAAAAACCTGTCGGACTTGGTGCAAAACGGGTTTTTATTGTTTTCATAAAAAAACCTAAAATATTTTGTAGTATCTGGTTATTATAAAATAGATATGTTTTTAAAATTTTATACTGAAACTTATTAAAAAAACATTTTTATATTTTTAGTATTAGTAATTAAGTGTTATTTATTTTTTGTGTGATATCAATGTTTTTATAATTCATTATTGCTTTTTTAATTTTATATAAAATACAGATGTCTGATGCACTATCTGATGAACTATATGTACTATAAATGTAGTTTAAATATAACTTAATATATTTTAGGCAATTTTATATTTGAATACTATGAAAAAATATGTTATAAAAAATTGACTTCAAGCATTATAGATAAAATCTAATATCATTTTATTTATGAGATGGGCGATTAGCTCAGTTTGGTAGAGCATCTCCCTTACAAGGAGAGGGTCATCAGTTCAAGTCTGGTATCGCCCATATACCCATATGAAAAACCTAACAAGTGATAAATTTAAAAATTGATATGCAAGTATGAAAAATTACAAATTTAAAACATATTTGTAAGTTATTATATGCAGATTTATTTTTGACTAATGTTTTTTTGAATTTGTATTAAATTTTATTAATAAAATTATTTTTGTATTATAAAGTTACATATAAAAAATATTGATTACTTTTTGTAAATATAAAAATTTTTATTTAATTTTTTAATAAATTTTCATAAAAAATATACAAATAAATAATTCATAAATAAAATTAATATAGAAAAACAAATTTACATAATTTTAAATTTTTAAAATTATCGATATTAGTATTATTCTATTAGCATAATTTATTATTATATAAATATGATATAATATATAAAATGATGTATATAGATAAATATTTTTATAAAAATTAATATAATTTACAACCAATTTTTGGTATTTTGTAACTTTTATTTTTAAATTTTTGTTAAATATATGTTTTTATTTTATATACTTTCATTATATTGTTTAATCTTCTAAATATTTAGTTTTAAAGATTTAGATTATTTTAAATAAACATGAGAATATAGTAATATTATATAAATATACGTTTTTTTTTAAAAATCAAAAGAATAATAAAAAAATAATGATTAATTATGATTTTTATTCAGTTTGTTTTTTTAAATCAGTATGTAAAATTTTTAAAAATTTTTATTAATTTTAAATTTATCTTTTTTTTAATCGAATATTATTTGTATTGTTCATGTTTTTTATAATTAAAAATAAGGTTTCTGGTATTGGAAGGGGTTTTAATTGTGAAACAAGTTGTATATGTTTTAAGTCCAGAAAGTAAACAACTTCATGTTTGGTTGTTAAATGATACAGGTCACTTAACCTTATTGCAAGAATTAATATTACCTAATCCAGGACAAACAATACAAATTAGTCATGATGGAAAATATCTTTATCTTGGTGTTCGTTATGAGTATTCTATTATAACTTATCTTATTTCAAGTAAAGGTACACTTACCAAAAAAGCCATCATAAATATTCCATCTGCACCAACTTATATGGTGACAGATCATCACAATGAATGGTTGTTTATTGCTTCTTATCACGGAAATCAATTAATGGTATTACCAATTGATGAATCAGGTATTATTCATTCAGTTGTTCAAATTATTGATAATTTACAACATCCTCATGCTGTTGGTATAAGTTTTAATAAAAAATATTTATTGGTTCCTTGTTTAGGAGAAGATAAAATTAGAACGTTTATGATTAGCTATAATAAATGTCCTCTTAAAGAAGATAAGTCTGAGTATATTTCTACTAAAAAAGGTGCAGGACCAAGACATTTTGTTTTTCATCCTTATAAAAATATTTTTTATTGTGTAAATGAATTAGATGCAACTATCGATGTTTATGATTTTTTAAGGAATTATCGACAAGTCAAACAATATGATATCATACCAGTTGGTTTAAAGAATAAACCTTGGGCAGCAGATATACATATTACTCCAAATGGTTACCATCTTTATGCTAGTGAGCGTTCTACAAATATTATTCGACATTTTCAAGTAATAAGTGATGGTTTAGAATTATTACCAATAGAATCATATGCAACAGAAATGCAGCCACGTGGTTTTAATATTGATAAAACTGGTAATTTTTTACTTGTAGTTGGTCAAAAATCTGCTCATGTTTCTATTTATAGAATAAACCCTATTACTGGTTTTTTAAAGTTTATTGAACGTTATTCAGTAGGAAAAGGTCCAATGTGGATTGCAGTCCACCAACTTTTATAAATAAAAATGAAATTATTTAAATAGTTTGCTCTTTAAGATTATTTTTTTGATTGCGTTTGTTAATTTAGTTAATTGTTCAGGTTTAATAATATAAGGTGGCATTAAATAAATTAATTTACCGAATGGTCGAATCCATACTCCTTCATTCACAAATTGACGTTGTAATTCACTTATATTAAAATATTCTTTCATTTCAATAACTCCAATTGCACCTAAAATTCTTATATCAAAAATTTTTGGATGATCTTTAAGCATATAAAGTTCAGAAAATAATTGATTTTCGATATTTTTTACCCATATTTTCCATGGACTATTTTTTAATAATGTTAAATTTGCATCAGCAATGGCACAAGCTAATGGATTACCCATAAAAGTTGGTCCATGCATAAAACAACCTGGTTCTTTATTACTAATTGTTTCTGCGATATGACGAGTGGTTAATGTAGCTGAGAGTGTAAGATAACCAGCGGTCATTGCTTTTCCTAAACATAAAATATCAGGTACAATAGAACTATATTCATAAGCAAACAATCTTCCAGTTCGGCCAAATCCTGTTGCTATTTCATCTATAATTAATAGGATGCGATGGTGATCGCATAATTTTCTTACTGTTTTCAGATAATCAGGATGATAAATACGCATTCCACCTGCTCCTTGTACAATTGGTTCAAGGATAACAGCTGCAATTTTATTAGCATATTTTGTGAGTGTTTTTTCTAAATTTTCTGTATCTTCTGCATTCCATTTGTCATAAAAACCGTATTTTGGAGCTGGGACAAAAAAGTGAGGGGGAAGATAACCTTCATAAAGGTTATGCATAGAATTTTTTGGATCACAAACTGACATAGCACCAAAAGTATCACCGTGATATCCGTTTTCTAAAGCAATAAATTTATGACGTTTTTCTCCTTTTGCATGCCAATATTGTAATGCCATTTTTAATGCAACTTCTATTGCTACAGAGCCAGAATCAGCAAGAAAAATACATTCTAATTTTTCATCAGTAATATCTATTAATTGTCGGCATAAAGCAACAGCTGATGGATGTGTGATCCCACCAAACATAACATGTGACATTTTATTTAATTGTTTTATAGCTGCCTGATTTAGTATTGGGTGATTATAACCGTAAATAGCTGCCCACCAAGAAGACATACCATCAATTAATTTCCTTCCATCCGCTAATTTAAGTTCAACACCTGATGCAGTAACAACAGGATAAGAAGGTATTGGATTAATCATAGAAGTATATGGATGCCAAATATGCTTGATATCAAAATTAAGATCTTCTAATTTCATAATATTTACTCAACTAATTATATTTTTTTGAAGTAATTTTGTTTATTTTATTTATTTTTGTTGACATGATAACGCTATTATTTAAACTGGCAATACTTTTTTATTTCATTAAATAAGGATGGTGAAGATGGAAAAATCATGGACGCTTCGTCAAGCACAAGCATTGTTTGATTTACCTTTTTTTGAATTGCTTTTTCAAGCACAGCAGGTTCATCGTTTATATTTTGATCCTCAAAAGATACAAGTCAGCACTTTACTTTCAATTAAGACTGGTGCTTGCCCTGAGGATTGTAAATATTGCCCACAGAGTGCGCGTTATAAAACTGGATTAAAGGCTGAGAAACTATTGGAAGTAAAAAAAGTTATTGAATCAGCAAAACAAGCAAAAAAAGCTGGCTCAACTCGTTTTTGTATGGGGGCTGCATGGAAAAATCCTCGCGAGAGAGACATGCCATATTTGGAGGCTATGGTAAAAGCAGTAAAAGCGTTAGGTATGGAAACTTGTATGACATTAGGTACATTGAATAATGATCAAGCACGTCGTTTAGCAGATGCTGGACTAGATTACTATAATCATAATTTAGATACTTCACCAGAATTTTATGGCCATGTTGTTACAACACGTACTTATCAAGAACGTCTTGATACTTTGGATAAAGTGCGTCAAGCAGGTATGAAAGTATGTTCTGGTGGTATTGTAGGTTTAGGTGAAAATATTATTGATCGAGCAGCATTATTAGTGCAGTTAGCAAATTTACCAAAAGCACCAGAAAGTGTACCAATTAATATGTTAATTAAAGTAAAAGGTACACCATTTGAAAGTAATCAAGATATTGATCCATTTGATTTAATCCGTACAATTGCTATTGCTCGTATTATGATGCCAACGTCTTATGTAAGGTTATCTGCTGGTCGTGAAAAAATGAGTGAACAAACGCAAGCACTGTGTTTTATGGCAGGAGCTAATTCTATTTTTTATGGTTGTAAATTATTAACAGCTGGCAATCCAACGGAGGATAAAGATCAGCAATTATTTAAAAAGTTAAATATTAATACTGAAAAAAGAAGTATTGATGTAAATTATCCAGAAGAGGTGAAGAAGTCAGAAGATTCTTTAAGGAAAGTTGTTGATACAGAAAAATTTTATAATGCGGCAATATGATGAATTGGGAATGTTTTTTAAGTACTCATCTTAATGTGCGTAGAAAAGAAGCATTATGGCGACAACGTAATATCATTGAAAAAAATAATGGACGTACTGTAATATTCAATCAGCGAAAATATATTAATTTTTCAAGTAATGATTATTTAGGATTAAGTCATAATAATGCAATTATTAATGCTTGGAAAATCGGATTGAATAAATATGGAGTAGGTAGTGGTAGTTCTGGTCATATTATAGGTTATACTAATGCGCATGCAGCATTAGAAAAACAATTAGCTAATTGGTTAGGATACCCTAAAGCTTTGTTATTTATTTCTGGTTATGCATTAAACCAGACTGTTATTATTACTTTGATGCATAAATCTGATTATATTTTTGCTGATAGGTTAACTCATGCGTCCTTATTGGATGCAGCAATTTTGTCTCCAGCAACATTAAAACGATTTGCACATAATCAAATCAATAATTTAGAAAAATTTTTAAAAACTACTCATCAAGGAAAAACATTAGTTGTAACTGAAGGAGTATTTAGTATGGACGGTGATACTAGTCCTTTATTACAATTACAAATTGTAACACAAAAAAGAAAAGCATGGTTATTAGTAGATGATGCACATGGTATTGGTGTAATAGGTTCTGAAGGTAAAGGTAGTTCCGAGTTTCATAAAATAAAACCTCAACTCCTAGTAATAACTTTTAGTAAAGCATTTGGTTTAAGTGGAGCGGCTTTACTGTGTGATGAAAATGTTGCAGAATATTTTTTGCAATATGGACGGCATCTAATGTATACTACTTCTATGCCACCCGCACAAGCTGTAGCATTATCTGAAGCAATTATTCAAGTTCGTCAAGCAGATCAATTAAGAGAAAATTTACAACGTAATATTTTTTATTTTCGTGATTTAGCTGCTAAATATAATTTTACATTATTAAAGTCTAATACAGCAATTCAACCATTAATTGTTGGAAATAATCAACGTTGTTTAGAATTATCTGTATTTTTACGTCATAAAGGATTTTGGGTGCATGCTATTCGTCCGCCAACTGTACCTAATGGTACGGCAAGATTAAGGATCACTATAACGGCTAATCATCATTTAGACGATATTGCAAAGTTAGTGGAAACTTTACATGAATTCTTTAAAAATAATCAAGATGAATAAAAAAGCTATTGCTCGCGCTTTTGGTCGTGCAGCTAAAAATTATGATAATATCGCAATTTTTCAACAACAAAGTGGTCAACATCTCTTTGATTGTGTGTCTGAAAGGTCTGGTGATATTGTTTTAGATGCTGGGTGTGGTACTGGTTATTTTAGTGATCAATGGCAGTTAGCAGGGAAATATGTTATTGCTTTGGATATTTCAGAATCTATGTTATCTATTGCACAACAAAAACAAACTGCTATAACTTATATACAAGGAGATATGGAATATTTACCATTAAAAGACAAAAGTGTTGATTTATGTTTTAGCCATCTTGCTATTCAATGGTGCAGTAATTTATACACTCCATTAAGTGAATTATATCGTATTACAAAAAGAGGCGGAATAGTTGCATTTTCTACTTTAGTAGATGGTTCTTTAAAAGAATTAAAACAATCTTGGAAAAAAGTTGATAATAATTCTCATATTAATTCTTTTATGACTTTTAACCAAATTAAAATGACTTGTAAGTATTGGCCGCATAGTTTAGAACAACAATCGTGGCAGTTAACATATCCTTCATTTGGATGTTTGCTAAAATCTTTAAAAGGTATTGGTGCTACTTATTTGGTAAAGAGACGACAAGATCATGGCTTAATGACAAAAAAAAGATTAACTGAACTTGTTAATCATTATCCGAATAATGGTCATCAATTCCCATTAACTTATCAGGTTGTTTTTGGAATATTGTATTGTGAGTAAATATTTTTTCTTGACTGGAACTGATACAGATATTGGAAAAACTGTTGTTGGTTGTGCGTTATTGCAAGCTGCATCATATAGGGGTTATAAAACAGCAGGTTATAAACCTATAGCTGCAGGTAGTAAAGAATCAGTTTTTGGTTTAAGAAATTTAGATGCTGAGCTTTTAAGAAAAAATAGCACTGTAAATCTTAGTTATGATGATGTTAATCCTATTGTTTTTTTAGATGCTACATCACCAAATATAGCTGCTCAGAAAGCAGGAAGAGTTATAGATTTTAAAAGAATGACTCAAGGATTAGAAAAATTAAAAGATTGTGCTGATTGGATTATTGTTGAAGGAGCTGGGGGGTGGTATACACCATTTTCAATTGAAAAAACTTTTGCTGATTGGGTGATAGAACAAAAATTACCAGTTATATTAACTGTAGGGATAAAATTAGGATGTATTAATCATGCCCTATTAACTTCGCAAGCTATTGAAAATAGCGGTTTATTTTTAGTTGGATGGATTGCTAATAAAATCGTTCCTTCAAAAAAGGATGAAGCAGATTATTTATTAACATTACAAAATAAATTATCTGTACCATGTTTAGGGGTGATCCCATATTTTCCTCATTGGGAATCTAATTTTATCGGTAAATTTATAAATTTTTCTGAAATATTAGATCGAGTTAGTTTTTAGATTGGTCTTAAAAATTATTGTTTTCAAGTAAAATTCTTATATTTAATGATCACATAAAATATTTTATATTTTATCATGACAATGAAATCTTTTTTATAAATCATGAGTTTGATTGCTTAAATTTCGTGTATTCAAATTTTTTGTAAATATTTTTTTAAGTCGTATATGATTTAATATTGTAAATCATAAATTTACAAATAATAATTATAGTTATATATAAAAATTTTTCATTATTTATTTTAGAAAAATAAATAAAATTTATTTAGGTGATTAAAATTTTAGATGTTTTGTGGAAAAGGATCTTTTTTAATAAAAACATTTTTTAAGAAAATTATTTAAATATAAACATTCTATCACAATTTTAATGATATTAAATGGTTATTTTTCTAAACATTTTTTTAAAAATGTTATGATTTTTTAATATTTTTTAGTATTTAAAAATAAACAAATAATAAAACATTTTTTGATAAATATTTTTATTCAATAATTTTTATTATATTTAATTAAAGCATGTATACTTGCAAAGTAATGTTTATGGTCTTTTTTGACGATATGTTTATAAAATTTCAATTACTTGATATTAATTAATGACTTTTTAAAAAAAATATGATATTCTTTTTTTAAGTTTACTGAGTTATTTATTCTTTTAAATAGCTTTATCTTTAACTACAGTGATAAGGATAATCATTATGGATTTATTTGATCATAGAAATGATTCAATCATCCAGCGTGCTGGAGCAGGAATTCAAACTTATATGTCTCAAGTATATGGTTGGATGACAGTAGGTTTATTGTTAACAACTTTTGTTTCTTGGTATGCTATTAATAATGGTAATATTATTACGTATTTAGCAATGCATAGTTGGATGTTGATAGGACTTATTATTACTGAAATTGGATTAGTAATAGGCTTGTCTTTTTTATTGCCTAGATTAAGTGCAAGTGCAGCAACGGCAATGTTTATGTTGTATTCGATGTTAACAGGAATAACGACTTCTTTAGTTTTAATTTCTTATACAGGTGCTTCTATTGTTAGTACTTTTTTTATAACAGCAGCTATGTTTGGTTCTCTTAGTTTGTATGGATATAGTACAAAACGTAATTTAAGTAGTATGAGCATTTTTTTGTTTATGGCGATCATAGGTATAATTGTTGCTTCATTAGTAAATATTTGGCTAAGAAGTGCTGGTTTAATGTTAATAATCAGTTATTTTGCCGTATTAATATTTTCTGCTTTAACTGCTTATGATACTCAAAAACTAAAAAATATGGGTAGTCAAATTGATTCCTCAGATCAGGATAATATGCGCAAATACGCCATCGTTGGTGCATTGACACTCTATTTAGATTTTATTAATTTGTTTTTAATGTTATTACGCATTGTTGCCGATAGGCGTTAATTTTTAAATACAAAAAGTTTACTTCTTTTAAAATAACCCAGCAGCATTACTGGGTTATTTTATTTTTTCTTTTTTTATAGCAAGTAATAGGGTAGGGATACATTAATTAGGAATATTAAAAAAAATTATAACATGAAGATATGAATAATTTTTTTTTATTTTATTAATGCTAGTATATATTGAGATTATTTATCTATATTATATTGATTTATATTTTATATTTAATAACTGTATTCAATAATTCATGATAATTATAAAAATATATTTTAGTAAAGTTTCATACGTTTGTATTATTTATTGAATTTATTTTAATATTTAGTATATTAAATAATATTTTTAATTCCAAATTTGCTTTGGATTAAAATTTTATCAATTAAATGTTATTTTTTAAATGATACTACTATAATAGTCATTAATTCATAAAATGAAGTATTATGTATAAAAGATTTTTTGTTACCCCAAAATGGCTTTATGATCATATAACAGATAAAAACGTTGTTATTCTTGATGTTTCTACGAAAAAGCCATTAGAAAAAATAAATTATCAACATTTATTTTATAAAAAACATATTCCAAGTGCACAATTTTTTAATTTAGATATATTTGATAAATATACCCATTTACCGCATATGTTGCCAGATAAAGTAACTTTTAGTAATATGGTTGAAGAATTGGGTATTAGCAATACTCATCAAGTTATTATTTATGATCAAGGTGATTTATTTTCTGCTCCTAGAGCATGGTGGAACTTTAAAATATTTGGATGCAATCATGTTAAAATTCTATCTGGTGGATTAAGTGGGTGGGAAAAAGCTGGTTATTTTATAAAATCTGGGATTTCTATTTTAAGAAAAAAACAACGTTTTATTGTTAGATATGTTAGTGATTATGTATTATCAAAAGAAGAAGTTTTATCTCTTTTATGGAAACCAAATATTCAATTTATTGATGCTCGTGCAACTGCACGTTTTGATGCAAAAAAGCCAGAACCACGCCCAGGATTAAGAATGGGACATATTCCTGGTAGTAAAAATGTACCCTGGTTTTGGTTAGTTAATAAAGGTTGTTATAAAAAAACAAAAAAGTTAAATGCTATTTTTTATAAACAAGGTGTTGATATTAGAATGGCTACTATAACTAGTTGCGGATCAGGCATGACAGCTGCAGTGGTATTACTTGCACTAGTAATTTTAGGGAATAATCAAGTAAAACTTTATGATGGATCTTGGGCTGAATGGGGAAAAAATAATAATTTACCTATTGAGTAAAAATCAAAAATTTTTATTTTGTATTTTTGATATATTTTTAATTAATTATTATTAATATTTTAAGATTAAATTATTAAAATTTAATAAATACTTTAATAAATGCTTTGTTAAAGTTAAAAATATTTGCATGAAAATCTATATTTTATTAATTATATATATAACATATGTTCTTTTTGATTTTTTAAAAAGCGTTATTATATAGTTATTGATGATCTTAAGAATTTTATATTTTATTATTTTTTTAGTTTTTTTTGTAATGAAAATATTTTTTAATATAAAAATATTTTCTTTTTTAATTAAAGATGTATTAGATATTCTCGAAAAAATATATTTTTTTATAACAAAAATATATTAAAATATAGTAAAATAAAATAAAAAACACTAAAATAGTATTTATCAGTTATAATTATTCATTATATTTTAAATTTTTTACTATAAACTTATGATAGTTTTTATTTTTTTATGCTTAATGTTGAACCAATTGATGCCCCGATTATACAAAATAATGCTAACCATTGAGTAAAAAATAATTTTTCATTAAGAAAAATCATACCCATAAAAGCACCCATTGCAGGTTCTAAACTCATTAAAGAACCAAAGGTTTTTGTTGGAATTCTTGTTAATGCGAACATTTCAATAGTATAGGGAAATGCAGTTGATAAAATAGCCACAGCAAGTGCAATAGGAAGAATTGAGAAATCCAGTAATTGTTTTATACCAACTGTACATAAACTAATAGGAAAAAAAATTAATGTAGAGATAAATGAACCCAAGGCTACAGTTTCTGTTCCGTATCCCGCTCCAGCACGTTGTCCAAAAATGATATACATACCCCAGCAAACACCTGCAGATAAAGCATATAATATTCCAATTATATCTAAATTATTAATGTTATTTCCTCTAGGAAATAAAAATGCTAGTCCAACAATAATCATTGATATCCAAAGAAAATCAATTAGACGTCTTGAAGAAAACATTGCAACAGCTAATGGTCCTGTAAATTCTAATGCAACTACAATACCTAATGGTATCCTCTCTAGAGATAAATAAAATAAAAAATTCATTAAACCTAAAGATATTCCATAAATTACTAAATCTTTTAGCAAATTTCTACGTATTTTTTTTCGCCAAGGTTTGAAGATAACAAATAAAATTATTGTTGCTAAAAATAATCGAAGTGTTGTTACGCCAAGTGCACTAATACTTGGAAATAAACTTTTAGCTAATGAAGCACCACTTTGTATGGATATCATGGCTAAAAGTAATAATAATATTGGTAAAAGTGCTTTTGGTTTATGATGTAAGAAAAACAACATTAAATATATCCTCAATAAATTTAAAAATTATATAAAATTAAATGTAAATTTAGTAATAACATTTTTACTTAATGCTATAAATAATTATTACATAAAAAAATATAAACAAATATTCTTTTTAATTTTTATTAATGAATATATTGATATTTTCATAAATAATTTTATTATAAAATTATTCAATCATATTAGAAAAAATTTTATTTTAATTGATATTTTTTTTAAATATTTTTTAGAATTAAGTTAAGATTTTAATAAAAATAGATATTATTATGATCTATTTCTATAGTTATTTAAGTGATTTGTTTTTAATATAATTTAATGATCATATTTTAAATATTTTAATTACTAACAAATATAATTTTTATGGATCCTGAATTACTTTATTAGTTGTGTTAATTTTTCTATTTATTTATAATTTTAATTATATAAATAAGTAATTGATATAATAAAATGTATGTATTTTACATTTAAATTGTATTTTGATAAAAGAATATAGGTTTTTTTTACTAAAAATGATATGGTTATTTATTTTTTTTAGTAATTCAGTTTTATTTTGTTAATTTTATTTGTTTTATACTAAAATAGTATTTTTTTTAAATTTTTATAGGAGATTGACTTATTAATTATTTTATAGTGATAAATAATATTTATATTTTTTATTTTTATGTTAATATGTAATATAATATATATATGATGATTTATTGAAAATTTTAAAAATATTTTAATATGACGCATATAAATTGTTTTGTTATATTCATGTATTTAAGAAATTTTATTATCTAATATTACATCCATCATATAATATAATTTTTTATTTTTTTTAGAATATAAAAATTAAAAGTTTTTTGCTAAAATTAATTTTATTGATATATAAATAGTAATTTTTTATAAAAAATAATATTTATTTTATATAAAATTCATGACTTAAAAAACATATAGAGATTTTTGATAATACAGTCTTTTTTATTATTAATAATGTAGTTAAAGATAAAAGTTATTTATTTTAATATTTTATTAAAGTAATATTCATAATATAATTATTATAATATTATATTATTTATAATGTTTTTATTGGTATAAATGGAAATAGAAAATTTAATGATATTATTTGTATTTAAAAAAAATATATTTATTAGTGTAAATAATTTTAATCATTATATATTAAAACATTAATTATTATTTTTATATATTATGAATTTTTCTATTAACTGTAAAATAATGATATATATAATAAATAGTTTTTTATTAAAAATATAATACCAATATATTCACTAAATATAGTAAGTATAATTTTTATATAAATTATGTTAAAATTAACATTTTGATTTTTAATGAAGTTTAACATGAAGTTTAATATAAATTAAAAGTTTTTAGAAAATATTTATACATAAAAATATTTTTATTTTATATATTTTTGTAGTTTAATTTTATTTACATATAAAAATACTTTTTATTATTTATTACTATATTAAAAATTTTGCTTGTTATTTATTAATATATTTTATTATTGTATTTTACTAAATTTTTTATATTTTGTTTTTATTTCTTGTCTTGAATTAACAATATGTATTATTTATTATTCAATATATATAATATTTAAATTATTTTTTAATTTTTTTAATTGTTTATTTTTTATTTAATGGTGTTGATGCATGTAATATTAAAAAATATGCTGCAAATATTTTTTAAAGTATGTATAAGTATAAAAAAATATTTAAAATATTGATTATAAAAAAATATTTTTAAAAAATTTATGAAATTTCAGTTGTAAAAATACAGTTTTGTACTTTTAATTAAAAAATTTACTTTGGAGAAAAATATGTCGTCTTTAACTGAAGAAGCGGATCTTGTTCGTAAAGCATTAGAAAATTCTGGTATTGAAACGCCTTTTCATAGTCAATTAGTGTTTGAGCATCAACGTAAACAAAAAATTAAAAAATATATGCATAGAATTATGTGTTTACTAAATCTTGATTTAAAAAATGATAGTTTGGTTAAGACACCAGAACGTGTTGCTAAAATGTATATTGATGAAATTTTTTTAGGGTTAAATTATAATAATTTTCCTAAAATTACTTTAATTGAAAACAAAATGGATGTTGATGAAATGATTACTGTGCGTTATATCACACTTACTAGTTTTTGTGAACATCATTTTATTACAATTGATGGAACGGCAACTGTGGCTTATCTTCCAAAAGATAAGTTAATTGGATTATCAAAAATTAATCGTATCGTTCAGTTTTTTTCTAAAAGACCACAAGTACAAGAGCGTTTGACTCAACAAATATTAATTGCATTGCAGACATTATTAAAGACTATTAACGTTGCTGTTTCTATTGATGCTATTCATTATTGTGTTAAAGCTAGAGGTATCCATGATATGACTAGTAGTACTATGACCACATCTCTTGGTGGTTTATTTAAATCTAGTCAAGATACTCGTCAAGAATTTTTACGCAATGTGTCTCGTTTACGTAATTAATTAAATCAAAATTTTAATAAAAATAATATTTTTTGTATAAAAATAACCTGAATAATTTTATAAAAATATTGCTATTTTTTTATAGAATATGTTTTATATTAGTTTTTATGTATTTAAGTATTTTTTATATAAAGTTTTTTAAATATTATATACTTTAATGAAAGTATGTATAAAAAATATTTCTCAAATATTTTTATATTATACAACAAATATTGTATATAATATATTTTTATGAAATTTTCAGTTACTATTATATAATAATTTTATAAAAATAATATTTTTAATATAAAAATATATGCGTTATTTTTCTTTTAAAAATACCATTAATTCCATTCAAGTATTTATGAATGAATATTATTTAAATGATTATAAAATACTGATTTAGTAATTGTAATTATTTTTTGTATTGATGAGGCATCTTTATATAATTATTTATTTTATCTCTCTATAGAATAATTATATTGTATATATATTAATAAATCAAATTGATATGATTTTTACATTAAATTAAATAAAATATTGTAAATAATTGCATATTAGCAAGTGTTATTTATATAAAATTAAAAGATAAAACATTAATGTTTATTATTGTTATTATAATTATTTTTTATTATATACTGAATATTTTTATATTTCTCTTGTTTATTAAAAATTAAAGTTATATATTTTTTATTTATTAAAATCATATATATTTAATCTTATTTAAAATAATTTTTAGAATTTCAAATAAATGATTGCATTACATGCATGATTAATAAAAATATAATAAGTAAATTTATATTTTTAAATATATTTTTATTTAAAATTTTTTTAATATTCATAATATTTAAAAAATATTGTTATTTTAAGTGTTATTTATGCTAATACTCAAATATTGTTTAAATATTTTTATTTTTTAACTATAAGATATTTTATATATCTAATAAGTATAAAATATTTTATACATCCAATAAGAAAAAGGGCTCTTTCAGAGGATCATTAAATTTTATAGTATTTTTAATATAAATATCAAATATTAATTTATTTTATTTGAAGATTTTTCTAGTATTGCAGTTACTTGATGTATTTCAAGACGTTGAAATAATTTTTTAAACGGAGTTATTTTATGGTTTAGCAAAGGATTTTTTATATCTTCCCAATGAAGTGAAATATTTAGAAATTTTTCTGTACGACTACTTAATCCTGGTAATACAGGTTTTAAATAAGTCATTAAGACACGGAATAAATTAATACCCATAGAACATATATCGTGCAAGTTTTCTTCTTTGTTTTCTTTTTTTGCAAGTATCCAAGGTGCTTGATTATCAGTGTATTGATTAGCTAAATCAGCAAGTAGCATAATTTCATGAATTACTTTGTTATATTCACGATCAGAAAACGCTTGTCCAATTTTTTTTTCTGCTGAAATAAATCTTGCATAAATACCTGGTTCTGCAAGACGAGGTGATAATTTACCATGAAATCGTTTAGTAATAAATCCCGCATTTCGTGCTGCAATATTAACAACTTTATTCACTATATAACTGTTTATGTTACGGACTAAATCAATTAAATTTAGATCAATATCATTAATTCCTGATGATAATTTAGCTGCATAATAATATCGTAAACAATCAGGATCTAAGTGTTCTAAATAAGAGCGTGCAGTAATAAAAGTACCACGTGATTTTGACATTTTAGTTCCATTTATTGTTAAATAACCGTGAACTAGTATATTTGTAGGTTTACGATAATTTATGCCTTCTAATATTGCTGGCCAAAATAAAGTATGAAAGTAGATGATATCTTTACCAATAAAATGATAAAGATCGGTGTTATTTCCGTTTTTTTCCCAATAACTATTAAAATCAATATTTCTTTTTTTGTTACATAAATTTTTAAATGTACTTATATAGCAAATAGGTGCATCTAACCAAACATAAAAATATTTTTTTGTTTCGTTCGGTATTTGAAAACCAAAGTAAGGGGCATCCCGTGTAATATCCCATGGTTCTAATCCGCACTTAAACCATTCTTGTGTTTTATTGCGTACGTGTTTATGTAAAGTTTCTGATTTTATCCAATTTTCTAATATATGGCTGAATGCTGGTAAATCAAAGAAAAAATGTTTGGTATTACGTATTTCAGGGGTAATACCAGAAATAGTGGAATATGGATTTATAAGCTTTGTTGAATTATAAGTTGCACCACATAACTCACAATTATCACCATATTGATGAGTTGCAGAACATTTTGGACAGGTTCCTTTAATAAATCTATCTGGAAGGAAAAGACCTTGTATAGGGTCATAAGGCTGTGCAATTATTTTGCTTTTTATGTAACCATTTTTTTTTAAAATTAAAAAAATTTTTTCTGAGAATTTCCTGTTTTCTATACTATGAGTTGAATGGTAATTATCATAACTAATAAAAAAATCTGCGAGATCTTTTTCGTGTTCCTTTTTTATTTTATTAATCATGACTTCTGGTTTTATTTTTAATTGTTGAGCTTTAAGCATGATTGGAGTACCATGTGCGTCATCAGCGCAGATAAAATAGACTTCTTTTCCACGCATACGATGGTAACGTACCCAAATATCTGCTTGAATATGTTCTAAAAGATGACCAAGATGAATTGCACCATTAGCATAAGGCAAAGCACAAGTAACCAGAAGTTTTTGAGCGATTTTAGACATAGTAGAATTTAATTTTTGTTGGTATATTTTTTCTTTATTGTTTATGTTAAAGTTTTTTAAGCAGAAAATATGAAGATAATAGATCAGTTATGTTTGCTTTTTTATTAATATCAATTCAGGAAAATTTATTTAAAGTGAAGCAGATATATATATAAAATATATTTACATGATATTATAATATAATTTTATATGAAATATTTTTTTCAAGTTTACATACAAGTACTGGTTAGTGTATAAAAAATAAATAATACTTTATTTTTATGTATATTTGATTTATAAAAATATTTTTGTTCATAAAAATAGCTTAGTTAATAGTAAAAATACTTAAAAGGTGCATTATACACAATAATTTGCTTATTATCAATAAAATTATTATTTTTTTTGAAAGTTATTATAAATATTATAATATTTAAAAAAGCATAAAAATATTTAAAAAAGCATAAAAATATTTAAAAAAGTATAAAAAATATTTAAAAAACTATAAAAATACTTTTATATAATTACAATAGGGAGATAATATAGATTTTTTTTAGATGTGGATTTTTATTTTTTTAGTATTTTTTCAATAAAAATTATAAATATATTATGTTTAAGAAATATTTAAAAATATTTTATATATAACATTTTTAATGTTTAAGAAATTTTTATTACATATTACATAGATTATAACTTACTAAGTTATCTATTACTGTCAACTACTTTTTGTTATGTGAATATTATTAATATTTGCAAATAATATATATACATTGTTTATTTTTATTTAAAGTTGATTTTTATTTAAAATTTTTATACAAGTTATTATAATTGGTAGCATATTATTTCATAATATTAAGCTTTTTTTATAATATTAAAATTTTATCTTGTTATGTATTATTATGTGTATGTAATGTATATCTAAATAAATAATATTGCTTTTAAAAAGATGATAGCAAAAAGATTTTTTATAATTTCAATTTTGTAAAATTATATTCTACTTTTTTGGAAAAAGGTTTTTTAAAATGTCTAAAGTAGTACATCGTTGCACTATTGTAGGAATATCAGGTGCTTCAGCATCTGGAAAAAGTCTTATTGCAAAAACTATTTACAATGAATTGTGTAATCAAGTTGGTGATAAGAATATTGGTATAATTGATGAGGATTGTTATTATAAAAGTCAAGATGAAATGACTATGGAAGAAAAAAGCAAAGTAAATTATGATCATCCTAATTCTTTAGATCATGATCTTCTATTTCATCATTTACAGTTATTAAAAATAGGTAAAGGAATTTATTTACCACAGTATGATTATACTAAACATACACGTAAAAAAACAAAATTTTTTTTTACTTTAAAAAAGTAATTATTCTTGAAGGTATTTTGTTATTAACTGATAAACGTTTGCGTAATGAACTAGATTTTGCAATTTATGTAGATACACCTTTAGATATTTGTTTAGTCAGAAGAATTAAAAGAGATGTTAATGAAAGAGGAAGAACATTAGATTCTATTTTAAAACAATACACACAGACAGTACGTCCAATGTTTCTTCAATTTATTGAACCATCAAAACAATATGCAGATATTATTATTCCTAGGGGAGGAAAAAATCGAGTAGCTATTGATATTTTAAAAGCTAAAATAGGAGAGTTTTGTCAATAATTATTTATTTCTAAATGTAATATCTTACTTAAAGTTTAAAACTTTACTTAACTTAAAAGGATAAAAGATGCGCCTTTGTGATCGCGATATAGTTAATTGGCTGAATAATAAAAAAATAATTATTGAACCCATGCCATCGATTAAACGTATCAATGGAGCAACTGTAGATATTTGTCTAGGAAACAAATTTCGAGTATTCAAAGGATATAAAGTTCCTTATATCGATCTTAGTGGTGAAAAAAATGAAGTGAATGCTGTGTTAAATGACATTATGAGTAACGAAATTATATTAAAACATGATAATGCATTTTTTTTACATCCTACTGAATTAGCATTGGCCGTTACTTTAGAAAAAATTTGTTTACCTGACAATGTTGTTGGTTGGTTGGATGGTCGCTCTTCGCTCGCTCGTTTAGGATTGATGGTTCATGTCACTGCACATCGTGTTGACCCAGGTTGGTCTGGTAATCTTGTACTAGAATTTTATAATTCAGGTAAATTGCCATTAGCACTAAGACCAGGGATGATTATTGGTGCATTGAGCTTTGAATGTTTATCAGGTTTTGCTGAACGCCCATATCATCGTCAACCAAATGCAAAATATAAGAATCAAAAAAGCGCTGTAGGAAGCAAAATTAATGAAGATGAAAAAGATATTAATAATTTTTCATAACTTTAAAATTATTAATTTAGTTTTATATTTTATATTATAAGATGTGTATTATGATATGTGCAGCATTTTTTTTTAAAAATAATTGCATTTTTGAATAACAAAAAATATATTTTTAATACATTTCATATAATATGCATTATTAAAATAAATTGTTACAATGTATTAATGATGTTAATAATCTTGAAAAGATTGTGTTGTTGCTGCTGTGTACGTGGCATAGATTATGAGATTAATTAAATAATATAAAATTCTATGTATATAAACAAAATGAATAAAGAAAATATTAGTTAATTTTAATTAAAGTTTGAATAATGATAATAGTTTTTAAATAGAATTTATTGTTTTTGTTAATTTTCATAAGATTTGTTTATAGTATAAGTGAGTACTTACATAAGTGAAATTAAAATTTTTAATTTTGATATGATTTACACGAATATACAATTTTATAAATTATATTAATGTGATATTATATATTTTATACTTTTTAAGTTTATAAAATGTTTTTTATAGATGCCAATATTAAATATAGCGGTTTATTTTAAATATTTATATTACTTATCTATATTACTACAATAAAACAATAAAAAATATTTTTATTTATTTGTGCATAATATTTATTTGTGCATAATATACAAATAATATATAAATATATTAATTGTTTGTATTAAATGCTTAAATGTGTGTTATTTTTTTATAAATATTATAATTTAATGTATAACGCTACATTTTTTATAACACAAAAATAATATTGTTATTTACATTTAGAATAACAGAAAAAAGGTATAAAAAATATTTTTTGTAAATTTTTATTTTTACTTTATATTATTTCATATATTGAATATTACAAATTTATTAAAAAAATAAAAGCTAGTTGCCCGGCAGTTATTTTTAAAAATAAAAGGCATATATAATATTTTTCTTTAATTTAATGAATTAACATTAAAAATATATTTTTTTTCATCAACAATAAAATTAAAGATTAATAAAAAAAATTTTCAGTTATAAATATTTTTTAACTTTTTTAATAATTTTTAAGTTTTTAGTTTTGTAAGAATAATATATTTAATATATTAAAAAATATCTTACAATATTATATGTATAGACCTTTAGCCCTTAACTCTTGTAGATAAAAAATTGGTAGATATAAAAAAATAAAAATTTTATCATGATGTATGGACTTAAAAGTTTATTTTATATCGTTTGTAATTAAGATGAGTTTATTTTATGGTAAAGCAACAAATAGGTTTAATTGGTATGGGTGTGATGGGCTGTAATTTAGCACTTAATCTGGTGAATCACGGTTATTCTGTATCGATTTTTAATCGATCTAGGGAAAAAACTGATAAAATTATTAAAGAAAACATGTGCAAACAATTGATCCCTTGCTATCAGATTAATGAGCTAGTTTTTTCATTAAAAAAACCACGTTACATTCTGTTGATGTTAAAAGCTGGTAATATTACTGATGAAATGATTATTTCGTTAATTCCTTATTTAGATAAAAATGATATTTTAATAGATGGAGGGAATTCTTATTTTAAAGATACCATTCGTCGTAATCAAGAGCTTTTTCAGAAAGGAATTCATTTTGTCGGTATGGGAATTTCTGGAGGTCATGATGGTGCATTAAAAGGTCCATCTATTATGGTCGGAGGCCAAAAAAAAGTTTTTGATGTAATAGAGCCTATTTTTAAAAAAATTGCAGCTAAAGTAAATGGTGAGGCATGTTTAAGTTATATTGGGTCTGATGGTGCTGGTCATTATGTAAAAATGGTGCATAATGCTATAGAGTATTGCGATATGCAAATTATTGCAGAAGTATATGCAATATTAAAAAATGTTTTAAATTTAAATAATGAAGAATTAGCTGATGTTTTTAGTGAATGGAATACAGGTGAATTAAATAGTTATTTAATTCAAATTACAGCTGATATTTTTCGAAAAAAAGATTCAAATGGTATCTCTCTAATAGATTTAATTTTAGATGTTGCAGTTAGTAAAGGAACAGGGAAATGGTCTAGTCAAAATGCTTTAGAATTAGAAATTCCTTCTACTCTTGTTTCGGAATCACTATTTGCGCGTTATATTTCTTGTTTAAAAGAACAGAGATTAGTAGCAGCAAAAATATTAACTGGCCCATTTAATGTGACATTTACAGGCAATAAAGAAACTTTTATTGAAAAAATTCGTAAAGCACTTTATGTAGGGAAAATTATTGCTTATTCACAAGGATTTTATCAACTAAAAGTAGCGTCAGATAAATATAAATGGCAATTAAATTATGCTGATATTGCAAAAAATTTTCGTTCTGGTTGTATTATTAGAGCACATTTTTTACAAAAAATCACCAATGCTTATTGTCAAAACCCATTTTTGGTGAATTTGATGTTATCTCCTTATTTTAGCAATATTATTGATAAATATCAGGGATCATTGCGTGATGTTGTGTGTGTTGCTATAAAATATGGTATACCCATACCAACATTAACAGCAGCTGTTGCATATTATGATAGTTATCGTACTTCTTTTTTAACAGCTAATTTAATTCAAGCACAACGTGATTATTTTGGTGCCCATACTTATTTTCATACGGAAAAGAAAACTACTATGCACACAGAATGGATATAACAATACTATATCTCAATAATAAAATTTTAATTCTTTTTTTTTGATATGCTATAAGTTTTTAAAAAACGTATTATTTTAGTTTAATATTAAAACATTAATATTATTTTTTATACTTAATTATTTAATTTTCAAAAAAAATAAAATAGATAAAAAATGACACGCAAAGCAATAATTATTTATTAATTTTAGTTAATTTTTTATATAATCATCTTAATCTTATATAGAAATAATTTATTTTTGTACTCATAATGTAAAAAATATAAAAAACAAAAAAAATAAAAATTATACTAAAATATATTATTCATTGTATTACATTGTATGTGATTAACTCATAAATTAAGATATATTAAAATTATGTATTATTTTATTAATTTTGATTGGATAAAAAATATGTGTAGACTTATACCGCGAACACTTTTACCAACTTTTATTGTTATTGGAGTTATTTTTTTAATTTGGTTTATTATCCCTGCTCCTAAAGGGGTAGATATTCATGCATGGCAATTATTTGCTCTCTTCATTGGTACTATACTATCTATTATACTTAAGATATTGCCAATAGGAGCTATTTCAATTATATCTATTACTTTAATTGCTATAACTGGTGTAACTAGTGAAAATAATGCAACCCAAGCAATTAATGATGCTTTAAGTGGATTTTCTAATCAATTGATTTGGTTAATCGGTATTTCTATTATGATTTCTGTTAGTCTAAATAAAACAGGATTAGGTGCGCGTATTGGTTATTATTTTATTTCTTTATTTGGTAAAAAAACTTTAGGTATTGCTTATTCTTTAGTAATTGCAGAAACAATATTAGCGCCTGTGACACCAAGTAATACAGCACGTGGTGGTGGAATAATACATCCAATTATGTGTTCTATTGCAGATAGCTTTGGTTCTAAACCAAAATCAATTACTTCAAAAAAAATTGGACGTTATCTTGCATTGACTAATTTTAATATTAATCCTATTACATCAGCTATGTTTATTACTGCAACGGCTCCTAATCCTTTGATTGTAAGCTTAATTATGGCAAATACTATTCCAAGATTTGAAATTACTTGGGGGATGTGGGCTACAGCTGCTTTTGTTCCAGGTATTATTTCATTATTAATAATGCCATTAATTATTTATTGGATTTATCCTCCTGAAATTAAAGTAACACCAGATGCTCAAATTTTTGCTAAAAAAAAATTACAACAGTTAGGAGTAATCTCAAGATCAGAAATAACAACTTTAGCAATATTTTTTGTATTATTGCTAATGTGGGCTGATATACCTGGTTTTATTTTTGGTCATGCGTTTAGTATTAATCCAACAGCGGCTGCATTAATTGGGATCTCTATTTTACTTTGTACCGGTGTGTTAGAGTGGGATGATATTTTAAAAACTAAAGGAGCTTGGGATACAATTACTTGGTTTGCTGCATTAGTTATGATGGCTACTTTTTTAAGTAAACTTGGATTGATTCATTGGTTTTCGCAAACAGTCGGTAGTGTTATCAGTCATATGGGGCTCAATTGGATTTTAGGAACTTTATTGTTAGTATTAATATATGTGTATTCTCATTACTTCTTTGCAAGTACTACAGCTCATATTATGGCCATGTTAGCAGCATTTTTTACTGCAGGGTTGACGTTGGGTGCCCCTCCTATGTTGTTAGGTTTAATTCTAGCTTTTTCTTCATCATTAATGATGTCATTAACACATTATGCTACAGGTAGTGCACCAATTATTTTTGGTTCAGGTTATGCCACTTTATCTGAATGGTGGAAAATAGGTTTTATATTAAGTGTCGTTAATCTTTTCATATGGATTGTGATTGGTGGTTTATGGTGGAAACAATTAGGTTATTGGTAAACGAATAATAATATTTAGAAGATGATTTTTTTATAAAAAAATCAAAAATTTTATTAGATTGTGTTTTAATAATTTTGTAACTTTTAGATATTCTAAAAAAATCTAATAATATTTATAAGATTCATCAAATCAAATTTTATATATAAATATTTAAATATATATAATAAATAGTTATAAATAGTTAAAAGATTTTTTATTTAAAATAAAATATAAAATATTTTTTTATATAATTAAATATTAATGAAATTATAAAATATATAGCTTGAATAATTACGATACAAGGTCCTGTAGCTCCGTCAATATAAAAACTAATAATAGTACCTAAAAAAGAAGAGGTAATAGAAGCAATAATTGCTATAATTATCATTTTGTTAAAATTTTTGCATAGGGTAAAAGCAATGATACCAGGAGAAATCAGCATAGCAATAACAACAATAATACCAACTGCTTGTAAAGATGCAACAATAATTAGCGATAATAAAGAAAGAAACCAATAATGTAAAACTTCAACAGATAAACCAACAATTTTTGCTTGATTAGGATCAAAGCAATAAATTAAAAAATCTTTGCGTTTTAATAAAATAATTACAGTGCTTAGTCCTGCTATCCAAAGTATTTGTTTAAATTCAATCTCATTAATACCTAATATATTACCAAAAAGAATATGCGTAAGATGTTGATCTGTATCAATATGTGTAAAGAGTACTAATCCTAGAGCAAACATACCAGAAAATACTATACCCATTATGGTATCTTCTTTAATACGGCTATTATTTTTCAAATAACCAGTTGCATAAGAACAAAAAAATCCTGATAAAAAAGCCCCTAAAGATAAAGGGAGACCTACTAAAAAAGCAAGAATTATTCCAGGTAATACAGCATGAGAGATGGCATCTCCCATTAGAGACCACCCCTTTAAGATTAAAAAGCAGGAAAGTATAGCGCATACTGATCCAGTAATTACTGCACTAATAATAGCTTTTTGCATAAAAGAAAAAGTAAAAGGTGTTATTAATAATTCTATAAATTCATTCACTGCAATTCACTTTTTGTATATTTTATAAAATTCAGAATTT
Organism: Arsenophonus sp.; assembly: GCA_031446165.1. Classification (GTDB taxonomy): domain Bacteria; phylum Pseudomonadota; class Gammaproteobacteria; order Enterobacterales; family Enterobacteriaceae; genus Arsenophonus. The sequence goes on from CP132905.1 coordinate 157,815, forward strand.
TTTTATTTCTTTTTATATATCTAACAAATAAACCATATTTTGGTGCAAAAAAGAAAGCAAAAAGAAACATTATAGTTTGTATTATGACAATGATTCCACCTGTAGCTCCATTTATAAAATAACTGATATAGGCACCAATACTACTAGATATAAATCCAATAATTGTTGCAATCAATAGTAATCTATTAAATTGATCAGTAAGTAAGTAAGCTGTTGCGCCAGGTGTAATTACCATTGCAATAACAAGTATGGATCCTACTGTTTGTAAAGCCGTAACCGTACATGCAGTTAATAATATAAAAAAGATAATTTTTAATTTTAATGGATTTAATCCAATAGAACGAGCATGATTTTCATCAAAAAATACAACTAATAAATTTTTCCATATAAAAATTAATATAACAAATGAGACAATTGTAATAATCCCAATTTGTATTATATCTTCATTAGCAATTCCCAAAATATTACCGAAAACAATACTTTGTACATTTATTGATGTAGGATTTAATGAAAGAATTAGTAATCCTAACGCAAAAAAGGTAGAAAAAATAAAACCGATAATTGCATCTTCTTTAAGATTAGAGATATGACGTATTAATGTTATTGCTAGTGCAGCAATAATACTGCTAAAAAATGCACCTATAGAATATGGAAGAGAAAGAGCATAAGCTCCAGCAATACCAGGTACAACTGAATGAGAAAGAGCATCTCCCATTAAAGACCATCCCTTTAACATTAGATAAGCAGAAAGAAAAGCACAGACTACTCCAACGATACCACTGATTAAAATTGCTTTGATCATGTAGTTATATTCAAAAGGTTGCAGTAATAAATTTACCATGCTTTATATTTTCCTATGGTTTTTTTTTTATAATAGATATTTCTTCATGATGTCCATAAAAAACTGCTGCTTTTTCATTATCAGTAATTACAGTCAATGAACGAGGATCGTCATCATCATGAAGTTCTGTACCAGAAAGGTGAATATGACGTAACACACCACCAAAGGCGATTTGAAGATTTTTTTGTGTAAACGTAGTTTCAATCGGTCCACTAGCTAATATTGTGCGGTTTACTAAAATAACTTGATCACAAAATTCAGGGACGCTTCCTAAATTATGAGTAGAGACTAAAATTAAATAGCCATTGTTGCGTAATACACGTAAAAGATCAATAATTGAATTTTCTGTATTTATATCTACCCCAGTAAATGGTTCATCAAGCAGTAATACTTTTCCTTGTTGAGCAAGCGCTCTCGCAAGAAAAACTCTTTTTTTTTGCCCTCCAGAGAGTTCACCTATTTGTCTTTTTTCTAAACCGGTTAAACCGATCCGATTTAATGAATGAGCTACAATTTGTTTATCTTTTTTAGTTGGTATTTTTAATATCCCCATTTTTCCGTATCTGCCCATCATGACTACATCTGATACTAAAATAGGAAAATTCCAATCAATTTCTTCAGTTTGTGGAACATAAGCAATAATATTTTTTTTAAGGGCTTTTTTTATTTCGTTATTGTTTAATTTTACCGATCCTTTTGTTGGTTTTATTAAACCCATGATTGTTTTAAATAGTGTTGATTTTCCGCTGCCGTTGATTCCTACTAATGCATAAATTGAACCGCCAGTTATATTAAGGTTGGCATCATAAATAGCAACATGTTCATTATTGTATTTGACAGTAATGTTATCTATAGTTAAATGAGGTTTATCGTAATGCATAATTATTTGCCAAAACCTTTTGCAATTGTATCAACAGTTGTGTTCAATAGTTCTATATATGTTGGCACTGGACCATCACTTTTAGATAAAGAATCTACATATAGTATACCTCCGTATTGAGCGTTTGTTTCTTTGCTCAGTTGTTTTGCTGGTTTGTCAGAGACGGTACTCTCACTAAATACTACAGGAATATTATATTTTTTTACAATATTAATAACTTTACGAACTTGTTGTGGAGAAGTTTGTTCTTCAGCATTAATTGGCCATAAATAAGCTTCTTTAAAATTATAATCATGAGCAAGATAACTAAAAGCACCCTCACTGGTGATTAACCAACGTTTTTCTTTAGGAATTTTTGCAAGTCTTTTGCGCAATGGTGCATCAATTTTTTTTATCTTATTAGCATATATTTTTGCATTATTGTTATATATTTTTATATTTTTAGGATCATATTTTACAAATGCTTCGCGAATATTTTCTATATATATTAATGCATTTTTAGGAGACATCCAAGCATGAGGATTCGGATTACCTTTGTGTCCTCCTTCTCTGATGGGCATTAATTTTACTCCTTTGGTAACAGTAATAGCAGGAATATCATGTAAATTTTCAAAAAAACGATAAAACCATTTTTCAAGTCCTAATCCATTCCATAAGATTAAATCAGCATTATGTGCTTTTAAAATATCTTTTGGAGTTGGTTGATATTCATGAATTTCCGCTCCAGGTTTTGTGATAGAATAAATATTCGCTGCATCACCTGCTATATTTTTTGCAATATCCTGAATAATGGTAAAGGTAGTTACGACAGTGAATTTTTTTGCATTTACTATTGTATTTGAAAAAAATATTGTAATAAACATCAATAAGCTGATAATTATTTTTTTAAATAAACTGTTAGATTTTTGTTTCATAGATGTTTTTAAATTTAAAAAATAAATTTTAGTTATAAAAATTATATATATTGGTGTTTTATATTATTGGTGCTTTTAATAAAGTATACATTATTTTATATAAAAAATTACATTTAATTTTTTATTTAATCGCTTGTTTAGTTGAGTGAATATAAAAATTATTTTCAGTATACTATTTTTATTCGTTAATTTTGATTATTAAGAATAATGGTGCATTTTTACTATGAGTATTTGAATATATTGAAAAATGATATTTTTTATATTTTTAAACATTAAAAATATCAATAAAGTATTTTTATCTTTATGAAGTATGTGTTATTTGTTTTTTATTTCTTCAATTGATAATTATATTTATTTTATGAAATTCAGAAATTAAAGAATATTATGAATTTTAAAAAAAATGTATAATATATAGGATATTTTTTATTAATTATTAATCTTAAATTGACTGTTGATTTTAATGTAAGACATTTATAATTTATAAATGCTCAAAATATTTTATAAATTATAATGTTATTTACATTAATAATTTAAGTTGATACTAATATTTTTACTTTTCTTACTAATGTTCTTACTTACTCTTACTGTAAAAAATTACTGTAATAATTTGTATTTTTTGTTTATTTTTTTATGAAAAATAAAACAAAAAAATATTTTTATGTGTAGATAAAATCGATATTTTTTATTAAACAAGTAATTTTATTTTAAATTATTTATTATTTTTTAAATTATTATATAATATTTTTTATAAGTAATTTTTATAAATGTTTTCAAAAAAAATCCTTTTTATGATTTTTAAAATCTTTTGATAAACTTTATTTATAATTTATACAAAAAATAATTAATGTAAAATATTTTTTAGTAATTCTTCTGATGAATGTGATCATAATAACAGTAAATATGAAAAGAAAATAATATTAGATTTTTTAAATTTTTTTATTTTATTTATTTGAGTGTATTGAAGAATAATACATACAATAAAAAAACAATATTAGTGATATATTTTTATATATATCATATTCATAAAATATTTTACTAGAATATGAATTGAGTTTTTAAATTTTAAAATATTATATCAAACAAAAAGTACTTTATAATATTTTTATATAGTATTTTCAAAATAAAAAATAGAGTACTTTAAATACAAATCTTTAAATACAAATCTATAAAGATATTATTAAAGATTGTTTTTATATAAGAAAATAAAATTTATCACTATAAATTTTTTAATATATGAAAAAAAATATGATAAAATTATGAAAATAAAAAATAATATAAGCTTTACTATTATAAAGTTATATGCATAAAACTATGAATATAGAAAATGGTATGTATTTTATATTTTTTTTTTAAAAAATAAATTATCAATCACTGTATGAGTCATTATTATAAATCAAGGATTTTCCATGCCAATTATCACTTTTCCTAATGGTAATCAACGTGAATATAAAGATTCTCTTTCAGTAATGGACATTGCTAATGATATCAGTCTGGTTCTTTCAAAAGAGTGTATTGCTGGTTTTGTGAATGGTGAACTTGTTGATAGTAGTTATGTTATCAATAAAAATGCTAAAGTATTGATTGTTACCTATAAAGATCAACAAGGATTAAAGATTATCCGTCAGTCATGTATTTTTTTGTTTGGACAGGCTATAAAACAATTATGGCCTAGTATTAAGATGGCAAGTTATAATGTTATAGAAAATGGTTTTTATTATGATGTCGATCTTGAACATTCTTTAAAAGAAGAGGATTTAGAAAAAATTGAGCAAAGAATGCATGAGTTGGTAAAAAAAAAATTTAATATTATTAAGAAAAAAGTTAGTTGGCAAGAAGCAAAAAAAATTTTTTTAGCTAGAAATGAGAATTATAAAATTGAATTATTAGAAAAAAACTTTAGTAAAAAAGATTATTTAGAAGTTTCTTATTATCAAGAATATATCGATATTTCTTATGGTCCAAATATACCTAATATACGCTTTTGTAGTTATTTTAAATTACAAAAAGTTGCTGGAGCTTATTGGTATGGTGATAGTAATAATAAAATGTTACAAAGGATTTATGGAACAGTTTGGTCTAATAAAAAACAATTAGATTTTTATCTGTTATCTTTGAAAGAAGCAAAAAAAAGAGATCATCGTACGATTGCTAAAGCACTTGATTTATACCATATGCAAGATGAAGCGCCAGGTATGACATTTTGGCATAATAATGGTTGGATTATATTTCTTGAATTAAAAAAAATGATTCGCAGTAAATTATATGAGTATCAATATGAAGAAGTTAAAACTCCATTAATGATGGATCGTATACTTTGGGAAAAAACAGGTCATTGGGAAAATTATAAAGAAAATATGTTTGTAACTTCCTCTGAAAATCGTGAATATTGTATAAAACCAATGAATTGCCCAGAACATGTACAAATCTTTAATCAAGGATTAAAATCCTATCGTGATTTACCATTGCGTATGGCAGAATTTGGAAGTTGTCATCGTAATGAGCCATCAGGTGCTTTACATGGTCTTATGCGAGTTCGTGGTTTTACTCAAGATGATGCTCATATTTTTTGTACTGAAAAACAAATTGTAAGTGAAGTAAAAAATTGTATTAAAATGATTTATGATATTTATTCAGTATTTGGATTTAAAAAAATTACAGTTAAACTATCCACTAGACCAACAAAACGTATAGGGACTGATATACAATGGGATCGGGCAGAATCAGATCTTGCTACAGCATTAGAAAACATCCCATTCAATTATGAAAAAGGTGAAGGTGCATTTTATGGACCTAAAATTGAATTTACTCTTTATGATTGTCTAGATCGAGCATGGCAATGTGGCACTGTGCAACTTGATTTTTCATTACCTAGTTCTTTAAATGCTTTTTATATTGACGAAAATAATGAACGAAAAATTCCTGTAATGATTCATCGTGCCGTTTTAGGTTCGCTTGAAAGGTTTATTGGTATTCTAACCGAACAATATGGTGGTTTTTATCCAACATGGTTAGCACCATTACAAACTATTATAATTAATATTACAGATAAACAGATTAATTTTGTGAAAAAAATACTAAAAAAATTATGCAATATTGGTATTCGTGTAAAAGCAGATTTAAGAAATGAAAAAATAGCTTTTAAAATTCGTGAGCATACTTTGCGTCGTGTACCTTATATGCTAATCTGTGGTGATAAAGAAGTAAAATTAGAAACAGTATCTGTTCGAACTTGTACTGGAAAAAATTTAGGAACACTTACTATTGCAGAATTTATAAAAAAAATTCTTAATGAAATTAAAAATCGCAGTATGTATTAATAGGAGGAAATAAAATATTAAAGTTGGAAGAAGAATTCAGGCGATTCGTCAAAATCGTATCAATACGGAGATTAGAGCTCCTTTAGTTCGTTTGACTGATGTTAACGGTGAACAACTTGGTTTGTTTAGTTTAAAAGAAGCTCTCTTAAAAGCCGATCAAGCTGGTTTTGATTTAGTAGAAATTAGTCCAAATGCTGATCCACCAGTTTGTCGTATTATGGATTATGGTAAATTTCTTTATGAAAAAAGTAAATTGCTGAAAGAGCAGAGAAAAAAACAAAAAGTAATTCAATTAAAAGAAATTAAGTTTCGTCCTGGAACAGATGAAGCTGATTATCAAGTGAAGTTACGTAATCTTATTCGATTTTTAGAAAGTGGTGATAAAGTAAAAATTACCTTACGTTTTCGTGGGCGAGAAATTGTTCATCAACAAATTGGTATTAATATGTTAAATCGTATTAAAAATGATTTAAATACACTTTCAGTTGTTGAATTTTTTTCAACAAAAATAGAATCTCGTCAAATGATTATGGTATTAGTCCCGAAAAAATAATTTTTTCTTGCATGAATTTTACTAAATAAAGTCATATGTTGATGTAATTAATTACGCGTAATGGATGTTAAAATGCCAAAAATAAAAACAGTGCGTAGCGTAGCAAAACGTTTTAAAAAAACTGCAAAAGGTAATAATTTTAAACATAAGCAAGCTAATCTTCGTCATATTTTGACAAAAAAATCAACTAAACGTAAACGTCATTTACGAGCGAAAACCATGGTATCAAAAGGTGATTTAAATTTGATAATCACTTCTTTGCCATATGCATAATTTTTTATTGTTAGCTTTAAATTTATTAAATTTCAAAAGTATATTAGGAAAATTAAAATGGCACATGTAAAACGAGGCGTAGTAGTTCGAGCCCGTCATAAAAAAATATTAAAGCAAGCAAAAGGTTATTATGGTCTTCGATCACGTGTTTATCGAGTTGCTTTTCAGGCAGTAATCAAAGCAGGGCAATATGCTTATCGTGATCGTCGTCAGCGCAAGCGACAGTTTCGTAAGTTATGGATCGTTCGTATTAATGCTGCTGCAAGACAGCACGGTTTATCTTACAGTTGTTTTATGAATGGTTTAAAAAGAGCTTCTGTTGTAATTGATCGTAAGATATTGTCTGATATTGCTATTTTTGATAAAATAGGATTTTTAGAATTAATTACAAAAGCAAAAATTGCATTAGGAGGAGAAATAAACAATATTTAGTGTTTTTTATTTTTGTAGCTTTTATTGAATTTGAAAAAGTTATTTTTAATATCATGAAATAATATATGAATTACTATTCTTTGTTATTATTTTATTTGGTATATCCAAAATACAATTCTTAAAAAATGTTATTTTTTTATAAGTTCTAATATTATGATTAATATTAGAAAAATATTATGAGTGATCTTTTAAAAAGATAAGTGGTATGAGAATATAATTAAAAATAAAAATTGTTTTTAAAAAAATAAAGTTAATTATAATACATCAGAACATCAGAAAGTTATAATACTTATTTTTTAATACTTATTTTTTAGTTATAAATAAAATTTATAATTTTAAACTTTATTAGCATAATTTTTTTAAAATCACTTATATTTTTTATTTTTAAAATTTCATATTAGTTTTTATGAAAACTATGGATTGTAGTTTTTTAAAAAAGAAAAAATTATACATATGATATGTGTTCATAAAAAGAGTAATGTTAAATAAAAATTTAATGATATAAATATAACAAAAAGTATTTTAATGATATTTTTGTTTTATAAAATCTGCTGAATAAATACGATTTATAAATAAAATTTGAGAATATGAAATAAAAAAAATTACAAAAAAGTAATATTTTTAACTTTTTATTTCCTGAAATAAATCGCAAAGATGTTTATGTTTTTAAATACTTTTAAAATTTAAATATTTTTAAAATTTTAAATTTTATTCGTTTCAATAGCTTATATTTTTATATAATTTTTATAAAAAGTAATATTTAGTCTAATTTAGTTTTATTATACATAAAAATCATTGCTAAATTTCTTAAAAGTTATATGTTTAAATGAAATTTTAATAATTTTTCAAGTTTAATTTTTTATTCTTTACTTTAAACATTCATTTAAATTAGTGCATAAAATATTTAATAAATTTTTCTCATGCAGAATTATACATTCTTACCAAGAAGATTCTTTTTGATATAAAAACATCATTTATTTAGAAAATAAAAGCTATCATAAAATTATTTTAATGTTTTAATTAAAAATATTTATAATATTAAATATTTTAAAATGTAAATGCATAAATTTTTTATAGATAAAGAATATAGACGTATTTTTATATTGTTATTTATTTATAGTATTTTTAATAAAAATAAAACGGTTTATTAATTTTTTATATGAATTTTGTGGTTATATATATATTAAATAGAAATTTGATAATTTTCAATATAAAAATAATTTAATGCAGATAAGTCATTCTGAAAAGTATTTAACTAAAATACTGCACTTCATGAGTGAAATTTACGGGCAGAAAATATTATACAAATAATTGATTTAGTGTATTAAATAAAAAATTATTTCATATATTATATTAATATATATTTTATATATTTTTTATAAAGCATAACTTGTTATTTTACTTAAAAATCATATGAATAAAAATATTCATAGTATGAGGAAATAATGTTACAACTGATTAATTTGCTCGCACAGGCAAAAAAAGCGATAAAAAAAACTCAAAATTTTGCTGCATTAGATTTAGTGCGTGTTGAATTTTTAGGAAAAAAAGGTATTTTTGCATCAAAATTATTGGGATTGCAGAACTTGTCTGAAGAAGAGAAATTCTTAATAACTATAAAAATTCATCAGATAAAAAATGAAATTAAAAATTTGTTAAGGGTTCGAAAAAAGCAGTTAGAAAATAATATTCTAAATAAGCAATTAGTTTTTGAAAAAATAGATGTGTCATTACCTGGTCGTTTTACTGAAAATGGGAGTCTACATCCAGTAAATCAAACAATTGAAATTATTGAAGAATGGTTTTCTGCACTTGGTTTTTCGGTGGTTTCTGGTTTTGAAATAGAAGATGATTATCATAATTTTGATGCTTTAAATATTCCAATTTATCATCCTGTTCGTATTTCACATGATACTTTTTGGTTTAATGATACGCTTTTGTTGCGAACACAAACTTCTGGTATACAAATTCGGACTATGAAAAGAAAAACCCCCCCTATTCGTATTATCACATCTGGTCGTGTGTATCGTAATGATTATGATCAAACACATACTCCAATGTTTCATCAAACAGAAGGCTTGATTATTGACAAGAATGTTAATTTTGGTAATTTAAAAGACATATTACATGCTTTTTTAAATTATTTTTTTGAAAAAAAAATTAAAGTACGTTTTCGATCTTCATATTTTCCATTTACTGAACCTTCTGCCGAAGTTGATGTGATGGGAAGTGATGGAAAATGGTTGGAAGTATTAGGTTGTGGTATGGTACATCCTAAGGTATTACGTAATGTTAATCTTAATCATAATATATATACAGGTTTTGCTTTTGGTATGGGGATAGAGCGTTTAACAATGTTACGTTATAAGATAACTGATGCGCGCATGTTTTTTGAAAATGATATTCGTTTTCTTAAGCAATTTCGATAAGATAGGATTATTAAATGAAGTTCAGTGAATATTGGTTACGTGAATGGATAAATCCAGAAATTAATACTCAAGAATTATCAAATCAAATGACGTTGGCTGGTTTAGAAATCAAGGAAGTAAAACCTGTTGCAAGTAAATTTCAAGGTGTAGTAATTGGTGAAATAGTTGAATGTAATCAACATCCTAATATAAATAGTTTTTTATTGATAAAAATCAAGATTGCTGAAAATCATTTTTTAGATATTATCCATGATAACGTAAAAAGTTGTTATAAAGGATTAAAAGTAGTTGTTGCTATGGTTGGTGCTTTATTGCCTAACAATGTTATAGTAAAAGCTAAAGTAATAGGAGGTAAAGCCTCTGAAGGGGTTCTTTGTTCTTATTCTACATTAGGAATTTTTAATAATTATAGTGATTTTATTCATTTGCCTTATGATGCTCCTATTGGTATGAATATTCGGAAATATTTGCAACTTGATGATTATATTTTTGAATTAAGTTTGACACCTAATCGTGCTGATTGTTTGAGTATTTTAGGTATTGCTCGTGATGTTGGTGCTATTAATAATATTAGATTTAAAGCAAAGAAAATTAAACCAGTAAAGGTTACTGAAAATATTGTTTTTCCAATTCATATTGCAGTTCCGAGCGCTTGTCCACGTTTTTTGGGTAGAGTAATAAAAGGAATTAATCTTAAGACTCAAATTCCTATTTGGATGAAAGAAAGATTGCACCGCAGCGGTATTCGTAGTATTAATCCTATTGTTGATATTACTAATTATGTATTATTAGAAATAGGGCAACCTTTACATGTTTATGATATTGATCAATTAAATGGAAGTTTAATTGTTAGAATGGCTAAATTTAATGAAAGTTTAGTTTTGTTAGATAATCGTAAGATAATTTTAAATCAAGATACTGTAGTAATTGCTGATGAAAAAAATATTTTAGGAATTGCTGGCATTTTTGGTGGGAAATATTCTGGGATTAATGAATATACTGTTAATATTTTTTTAGAATCAGCTTTTTTTGATCCATTATCTATTATTGGACGTGCTCGAAATTATGGTTTGTATACTGAAGCTTCTCATCGTTTTGAACGAGGCGTAGATCCACAGTTACAATATAAAGCCATGGAAAGAACTAGTAAATTAATAATTGACATTTGTGGGGGAAGAGCTGGTGATATTATCAATGTTACTTCTCAAAAAGATTTACCTAAAAAAATCAACATTTTTTTGACTCAAGAAAAAATCAATCGGTTAATTGGTTATAATATTAAAAATATTCAAGTCACTAAAATTCTTAGACGTTTAGGTTTTCAAGTATTAAATCAAAAGAACGCTTGGAAAGTTACTGTTCCATCTTGGAGATTTGATATTCAGATTGAAGAAGATTTAATTGAAGAGATTGTTCGTATTTATGGGTATAATAATATCCCAAATATACCGTTAAATCTAGATTTAGTGATTCCTGCTCATAATTTTAATGCACAGATTTCTTTAAAAAGAGTAAAAACCTTGTTAATAAATCGTGGTTATAATGAAGTAATTACTTATAGTTTTGTTGATCCTAAAATTCAAGCATTGTTGCATCCACAAGAAAATGCAATGATTTTACTTCATCCTATATCTGTTAATATGTCTGTAATGCGTCTATCTTTACTGCCAGGGTTATTAACAACAGTTGTTTATAATCAAAATCGCCAACAAAATCGTATTCGTATATTTGAAACGGGATTGCGATTTGTGCCAGATGTAAATGCAGAGTATGGTGTTCGTCAAGAATTGATGTTAGCTGGAATTATTACTGGTTATCGTTATGAAGAACATTGGTCACAAGAAAAACGGTTTGTTGATTTTTTTGATATAAAAGGTGATCTTGAAGTAATTTTATCACTTACAGGAAATTTAGATAATTTTGTTTTTAAGAATCATTTTTCTTCGGTATTCCATCCTGGACAAAGTTCTAGTATTTATTTGAATGATAATTTCATTGGACATGTTGGAGCTATTCATCCCAGTATTGAAAATAAATTAAAGTTATATAATAAGACATTTTTTTTTGAATTACTATGGAATGCATTTAAAGATTGTACTACTCCTTCAGTACATAATAGGATCCCTCGTTTTCCTTCCAATCGAAGAGATATTTCTATTCTTGTATCTAAGAAAGTACCTGCAGCAGATGTTTTGGCGGAATGTAAAAAAAGTAAAATACAGTATGTAGTTGATGTAAATTTATTTGATGTGTACTGTGGTCCAGGTGTGGCAGAAGGTTATAAAAGTCTTGCTATTAGCCTAATTTTGCAAGATACAGTGCGTACTTTAGAGGAAAAAGATATTGTGGCTACTGTTAATAAATGTGTTGCTGCGTTAAAACGACGATTTCAAGTATATTTGAGGGAGTAATATGGCACTTACAAAAGCTAAAATATCAGAAAATTTATTTAAAAAATTAAAAATAAGAAAATGTGATGCAAAAAGTATTGTGGATTTATTTTTTCAACAAATTTGTTATTCATTAGAAAATGGCGAACCAGTAAAACTCTCAGGATTTGGCAATTTTTCTTTACGTAACAAAACTAAACGTCCAGGTAGAAATCCAAAAACTGGTGAAAATATCCCAATTGATGCTCGACGAGTAGTTACTTTTAGAGCAGGACAAAAATTAAAAAATAAAATTAAAAACATCAAAATTTATAAATAATTATATTGTTGTATAATAGATAATTTTTTATTATAAAAAAATAAAGATTCATAGAATTGTATTTTTTATTTTTTAAAAAATGATAAAATTTATAATTGAATTATAAATTTTATTTTAAAATAATCTAAAATTTTAGTCATTTGTTATTTTTTTATTTGATATTTTCTATTTTTTCATCAAGATGTTTTTTTAATACAATGTATTTAATATATTGAAAAATTGGTTTTATACATTAATTTTAAAATTTAAAACAGTATTTTACTAAGTAAAAAATATTGATTTTTAAGAAAATGATATAGATACATTAAATACCTAAAAAAATTGTTCAAGATTTTTTACTCGTGTTTGCACGATGTATGTTTGTATCTGTATTCATGTATTTATATATTATTGACATTGTGTGTTTTTTGTTAATGGTGAATGTTTAGTATTCATTACATTTTGATTTTAATTAATATGTAATGTTTTTAAAATGATTTTTAGGTGTGTTTTCTTTTATGAAAGTAATAAAAAATACTTAAATTAAAAAATATATTTAAAAAATAAGATGATTGATTTTTTTATTTTTGGTATAAAAATACTTTATTTTGATTTTATAAATCATATTTTTCAATAAATTTAATATATAAATAGGTATTTTTAATTAATTTGTGAGATTGTTCTTAATGAAAGATTAATTTTAAAAAAATATCAATATATTATTATGTTTTTATAGTTCAAATATATGAATATATGATATTACTAAAATAATTATTAAAAATTATTTTTTCATAAAACTAAAGAAATATTAATTAGTCGGTATTTTGATTACTTAAAATAATTATTTTATAAATATAACAATTATATTGTAGAATTATTTAATAATATTTTTTAGTTTGAAGATGATATTTAATGTTTAATGAAACATATTTTTCTTTATGAAAATTATAAATAAAATTTTTAAGATGAAAATATAAAAATATATTTTTTATAGCAAAAAAAATAAATGTCATATACATGAAAATTTAATATTTATGCATGATGTTTTTATGAATAACATTATTCAAGTCAGTGTAGAGTGATGACTAAAAATTTATGGATTTTACATGCGTATATTTATAATTATTTTAATAATAGTTTTTTTTTGGTTACAGTATTCTCTATGGTTAGGTAAAAATGGTGTTTATGATTATATTCGCGTTAAAAATGAAATTGTATCCTTAAAAAGTTTTAATATGATGCTAAAATCACGTAATAAGTATTTATTTTCTGAAGTAAATGATTTGAATATAGAAGGAGCTGAAGTTATTGAAGAAAGAGCTCGGTATGAACTTATTATGATTAAACCTGGCGAATCTTTTTATCGTATTATAAATTAAACTTCTATTTCTAATAAAAAAAATAGTAATATTTAATTAAAAAATAATTTTTTTTCTGTGCGATAATATAATACTTACAACATTGTAAATTTTATAATAAATCAATTATTAAAAATAATGTATAACCGCCGTATATATCATCACAAAACAAAAATTGTTGCATTAGTACCTGCTGCTGGTATTGGTAGGAGAATGCAAGTAAATTGTCCTAAACAATATTTAAAAATAGCAGGAAAAACAATTATTGAATATACATTATCAACTTTACTACAGAATTCAAGAATTTCGAAAATTATTGTATTATTGCGTGAAAACGATATTTTTTTTTATGAATTAGCTATTTCAAAACATTCGATTATTAAAACAGTTATTGGTGGTTCTCAAAGATCTTATTCTGTTTTAGCTGGATTACATTATTTATCAAATAACGTATTATTAGATTCTTGTTGGGTATTAGTTCATGATGCAGTACGTCCGTGTTTACATCATTCTGATTTAGATAATATTATTCATTTTATTGATACTCATCAGTCTTCTGATGGTGGTATTTTAGCTATACCAGTAAGAGATACTATAAAATGTTCAATTAAAGGAACAATCAATATTGATTATACTCTTGAACGGAGCGAGCTGTGGCATGCATTGACACCTCAATTTTTTCCGTTAACTTTGATTACTAATTGTTTAATTCAAGCTTTAAAACAAAAAGCAATTATTACAGATGATGCTTCAGCATTGGAATATTGTGGTTATCACCCGCAATTACTGGAAGGTAGAAGTGATAATTTAAAAGTCACTCAACCAGAAGATTTATTATTGCTTGAATTTTATCTTTCTCATCGTAATGAATAAAAATATTTTCTTAAAAAGTTTTTTGATTCAGGAGTAATTCTTGCATGCGGATTGGGCACGGATTTGATGTGCATAGATTTGGTGGTAATGGTCCTATTATACTTGGGGGAGTTAAAATTATTTATAGAAAAGGATTAATTGCTCATTCAGATGGTGATGTTTTATTGCATGCATTAATTGATGCTTTACTTGGTGCAGTAGCATTAGGAGATATTGGTTTTTTGTTTTCTGATAAAAATCCTAATTTTAAAGATATAGATAGTCGTCGTTTATTACGAGTAGCTTATGATAAAGTAGTAAAAAATGGATATCTTATTAGTAATGTAGATATTACCATTATTGCGCAAGTTCCTAAAATGTTACCATATATTCAAGATATGCGGAAAAATATAGCACATGATTTGTGTTCTGATATTAAAAACATAAGCATTAAAAGTACTACTACTGAAAAACTAGGCTTTATAGGTCGAAAAGAAGGTATTGCTTGTGAAGTCTTGGTATTAATAAAAAGCAATATTCATTATAAGAGTATATGTAAATAGTTGAAAATTAACTGTAATATAAAATTTCCTAAAAACATAAATAATAAGTGAAGTGTTTTGATTTTTAATAAAAAATTACAATTAAATAATTATTTCTATGACTTTATATATAATCAAAAATAAATAGATTTTTAAATTTTAATTTATGAATTTATAATATTTATATCATAATATTAAATTTTATTAAAAAAATAATATACTATATATAAAATAAATTTTATTTTATTGTATTTTTAAGTATTCTTTCTTGTAGATAAAAATAATTTTTATTATTGCTCATGTATATTAATGATATAATTTTTTATTTACTTAAAAGTGATTTTACAAAATTTTTATATAAATTTATTTTTTTTAAAAACTTATAAAATGTTTTAAAATATATTTATATCATTTTATTTTAAAATAAATACACGAATACTAATTTTATTAATTATTATATATTTATGTGTTTAATTAAATTTTTATTTCAATAATGTATTAATATTTGATGTTTTATTTATTTATAATTTAACTTGTATTGAACGTATTATTAAGTATTTTTAGATATATTAATTTTTATATATTTTTACTAAAAATTTAATTATTTATGTGATTTTATATAATTTTTAAATCATATAAAAAATAAATATTTTTAAGTATATTGATTTTATTAATAAATTTTTTTATTTTTATAATTACATATATTTATCATTATTAATCAATAATTGTTTGATAAAAAATATTATAGTTTTATTTTAAATTTATTATTAATATTGGATATTGCAATTCCATCAAGTGGTATAATTTTTATGTTTTTTAAATTTAAGTTAATGAGATATTATAATGCTAAGGATATTGCTAAGTAATGATGATGGTGTAACAGCCCCTGGGATTCAAATTCTTTCTACTATGTTACGTGAATATTATTTTGTTCAGGTGATTGCACCTGATAGAAATCAAAGTGGAGCATCAAATGCATTAACACTGCATAAACCGTTAAGAATAATTCGATTAAAAAATGGAGATATTTCAGTACAAGGTACTCCATCGGATTGTGTGTATTTAGGTGTTAATCAGCTTATTTCACCATATCCAGAAATAGTAATTGCAGGGATTAATTGTGGTCCAAATTTAGGTGATGATATAATTTATTCTGGCACGGTAGCAGCAGCGACAGAAGGTCGTCATCTTAGATTACCTGCATTGGCAATTTCATTAAATGGTGATAAATATTATCAAACAGCAGCAGAAGTAACTTGTTATGTATTAAAATTATTACAAAAGACACCATTAAGTGCAGGAAATATTTTAAATATTAATGTTCCTGATATACCATTTTCTGACATTCAAGGATATAAAGTAACACGATGTGGAAGTCGACATGCTTCTCAAAATGTTTATTCTTTAGAAGATCCACGAGGGGATATAGTTTATTGGTTAGGACCTGTTGGGAAAATATCTGATGCAGCTCCAGATACAGATTTTGCTGCAGTAAAATCTGGATATGTATCTATTACCCCGTTACAAGTAGATTTAACTGCTTATAAAGTTAAAAAAATTTTGAAAGATTGGTTAATAAAAGCAAAAACAAGTGAATCAAATTAATATTTTTTTAGCTTATATGAATCCCTTTATTTATTAAATATTTATTAAAATGTTGTTGATATTATATATCTTTTCGCAAAAACATTTTTTTTGTAAAAAAAATATATGTTATATTTAAGTGTATTTTATTTTTTTATATTATTGTTGTAGTAAACAATATATCTATAATAAACTAAAAAAAATATGATGCTAAAAAATAAAATATTATTTAAATATATTTAGAACTTAATAGGTTATTAATATGAAACTTTTATAAGGTTTTTTATATGATATTTTGTAATTTTCTGGTTTCTTATTTCTATAATAAACAATAATATTTACAGAAATTTTGATATATAAATGATATATTATTAATAATTTAATAAGTTGTTTATATGAAGATTTTATATATAGTATCTGTCATGAATTTTTACATATTTGTCTTTTTTATAATATCAATATTATATTGGAAATAGACAGTTTAACATATAATTATTTTTTATAAAAAAATAATTTTTGTGGCTATTATTATTTATGGTGATTCGTATTTTAAATATTTTAAAAAAATTAAAAATTTTTCTTGGAGAAAAAGTATGAATTTTAATAGCCAAAAATATATAATTAGATTGGTCATTTTTTATATAATCAGTAGTTACTTTTTAATAGGTTGTTCTAAAAAATCTTATCAATCTTTTGTGCCTATTAGTAATATTTATGATATTAAGAATAAAACTGATACTTCTTCTAACGAAGTAGTATTGAATACTGAAGATATTCCTACATATACTGAAAATCTTCCTAGTAAGCATGATACAAATATTATAAACGCTTCGATATATAAAACATTAAATTCAACCTCTGATTCTGCAAATAATAATTTTATAAAATATAATAGAAATTATAGTAATATTAAAAAAGGAGTTTATAACAAAAATACTTATGTTGTTGAGAAAGGTGATACTTTATTTTATATTGCTTGGATAACAGGTAATAATTATTATGATTTAGCAAGACGTAACAAAATACTCCCACCTTATCATTTAAAGATTGGACAAATACTTATGATTGATAATAACTCTATTTCTCCTAAAAAAATAATTGTACATCTTCGTTCAAATAAAAATGCAAAAGATGAAAAAAGATTATCAATAATATCTAATAATTTGCATGTTTCTAAAAACTCTAAAATAACTGTATCTTCTGGTGTTAATAAAAATAAAAATGTATCAAATACAATAGGTAAATGGTATTGGCCAACTAAAGGAAAAATTATTCAATATTTTTCTGGAATACAAGGTGGGAATAAAGGTATTGATATTGTAGGTTCATTTGGTCAACCTATTTTTGCGACTGCAGCCGGAAAAGTTGTTTATGTAGGTAATGCATTACGTGGATATGGAAATCTCATAATTATTAAACATGACAATGATTATTTAAGTGCTTATGCGCATAATGATACTATATTAGTTGATGATCAATATGAAGTAAAACAAGGAGAAAAAATTGCTACTATGGGGAGTACTGGCACTAATTCAGTAAGATTACATTTTGAAATCCGATATAAGGGAAAATCAGTTAACCCATTGCATTATTTGTCACAATAATAATTTTCAAAAAATGAGCTATGTTTAAGATGATGTTTTATTTTTTTAAGTTTATTTGTTAGAATTTAATATAATTTTAATAGCTTCTCTTATAATTATATTAAATTCTAACAAATAATAATTAATTAAAATAAATCAATCAATGATAATTAAAATAAATTTATCAATCATGCTATTATAAATGTTTAATTATTTAATAATTTTTTCAATCGGTATACTACATTTAATGCTTCATGAGGGTTTAAATCATTAGGATTTATTTTTTCTACTATTTTTAGCACCGATGAAATATTTTTATGTTTTTTTTGTTTTAATGATAAATTACTAGTAAGCTCTTCCTTTTGGAAAGAAGATGCTTTTTTTAATTCAAACAATTTTTTTTCTGCTATTTTCATCACTTTTTTAGGTATTCCTGCTAAAGATGCTACTGCTAATCCGTAGCTTTTTTTTACTGCTCCCTCTTTGATTTTATACATAAAAATAATAGTATTATTGTGCTCTATTGCATCTAGATGAACATTAACTACACCTTTTTTTTTAGCTAAATAAGTTAATTCAACATAATGTGTAGAAAATAATGTTATTGCTTTAATATGATTTAATAAATATTCTGCACATGCCCAAGCTAATGAAAGACCATCATATGTTGATGTACCCCGACCAATTTCATCAATTAATACTAAGCTTTCTGTAGTTGCATTATGTAGTATGTTTGCTGTTTCTATCATTTCTACCATAAAAGTTGATCGACCAGCTGTAAGATTGTCTGAAGCTCCGATACGTGTAAATATTCTATCAATTGGGCCAATAATTGCTTTCTTTGCTGGAACAAAACTACCAATATAAGCAAGTAATGTAATCAATGCTGTTTGACGCATATAAGTGCTTTTTCCGCCCATGTTAGGGCCAGTAATAATTAACAAACGTCTTTGTGGTGATAAATATAGTGTATTTGTGATAAATGGTTTATTAAGTACTTGTTCAATAATTGGGTGGCGTCCTTCTATGATTTGTATCCCATTTTTTTTATGAAATGTAGGGCAATTATAATTTAAAGTTTTTGCTCTTTCTGCTAAATTATTAAGTACATCTAATTCTGCTAAAGCTTCTGCGCTATTTTGTAAAGTTTTTAAATGTGGTAATAGTAAATCAAATAATTCATTATAAAGTTCTTTTTCAATTATTAATGTTTTATTTTTAGAGATAAAAATATTTTTCTCATATTCTTTTAATTCAGTAATAGTAAATCGTTCAACATGTTTTAATGTTTGACAACGAATATAGTGAACAGGTACTAAATGAATTTCTTTTCGACTAATTTGCAGGTAGTAACCATGAATTGTATTGAATCCAATTTTTAAACTATCTGTTCCTAGCTCCATTTTTTGTTGTTGTTCAAGATCTTTTAAATAATCATGGCTGCTATTGGCTAATTGTCTCCATTTATCTAGTTCTTTATTATATCCTGCAGCTATTACTCCCCCATCACGTATTGTAGATGATGGTGTAATAACAATTGCTTTGTTTAATAATTTTTGCAAATTTTCAAAAGAATTAATTCTGGATTGTAAGGTTTTTAAATATGGAAGTTTTATTTTATTTAAAATAGTATGAATTTTTGTAAATTGTTGAAAAGCATAACGCATTTTGATTAGATCATTTGGCTTTGCAGAACGCAGTGATAAACGAGCAAGTATGCGTTCTAAATCTCCTATTTTCTTTAAGAAAAGTTGCAATTCAGGAAAATAGATTTGTAATTGCATAATTGTTTTTTGGCGATTAAGTAATATATCAATATTTTTTATAGGATTATGTAACCAACGTTTTAGCATACGACTGCCCATTGGGGTAACGCATTGATCAAGAATTGAAATTAAAGTATTTTTGGTGTCATCATTAGATAAATTTTTAGTTAATTCAAGATTACGTCTTGTAGCTGCATCAAGAATAATGCTTTCTTTTTCTTGTCTTAGTATAATATTACGGATATGAGGTAATGCTATACATTGAGTTTTTTTAACATATTGTATAAGACAACCAGCTGCTTGTAATGCCAATTTAGCGTTTTCGACACCAAAACCAGTTAATTCTTGTGTTCTGAATTGGAGATTCAATTGTTGTTTAGCAGTATCTAAATCAAATTCCCATAATGGACGACGACGTTTCCATTTAATGTTTGATAATAATGAGATATTGGTAAAATGTTCTGGATAAAGTATTTCGATCGGTTGGGTACGTTCTAATTCAGCATGTATAGCATGTTCATCACCAGTTTCAATAATAATAAAACGTCCTGAAGTTATATCTAAAGTTGCATAACCATAACAATGATCTTTTTGCAAAATTGCAGCTAATAAGTTATCGTCTTTTTCTTTTAAGAAAGCAGTATCACTAACTGTTCCTGGTGTAACAATTCGCACAACTTTTCGTTCAACAAGTTTATTAGTAATATTATTATTGCCTGTTTGTTCACATATGGCAATTGATTCACCTAATTGTACTAATTTTTTTAGATAATTTTCTGCTACATGAATTGGTACTCCAGCCATAGGGATTGGTTTTCCAGCATAAAATCCGCGTTTTGTTAATGTAATATCAAGCAGGTATGCTGCTTTTTTTGCATCTTCAAAAAATAATTCATAAAAATCACCTATTTGATAAAATACTAAAATATCAGGATATTTTTCTTTTGTTTTAAGATATTGTTGCATTATCGGAGTATAAATAGCTAATTTATTTTTTTTTTGATTAATCATAATAGTATTGTTTTAATTTCCTGTGTGGTAAACATATACTATATAATATTCTATTTTTTAAATTTTTTAAAATGAAGGATTTAATATTCAAAATTTATAAATATGATTTTAATTGTTATTATATTCTTTATATTTTTTTTGTGATAAAAATATTGTTTTTCTGTAGAAAGAAGAATATTTTATTTTAAATGTTTATAAAAATAAATTTAATGGATTGCGTATAACAATAAAAAGGAAAGGGATTTATATATGACAGCATCAATTAATTACGTATTTAAAATATATTATTTTTATAAATATTTTTAATTAGTATTTAATACTAAAATTAATCGCATCATATCTATCTTATGTAATAAATTTGTAGAATAGTGGATAAAAGTAGCTATTTTTATGGTTTATTAATTTTTAGAACTTAATTTTTATATTCTATATTATATTAATAGAATAAATATTATTTGAATATTACTTTAATAATGTATTTATATGTTTTTAATAATTTTATTCTAAAATTATTAAAAATGAAATGTAGATCATAGCAAATAAGATTTATTTTTTATGAAAATATTTTTATAACTATGTTCTTTTTATTTGAATATTTTTTATAAAATATTGTACATTAATTTTTATTTTTTATTTTTATTTGATGTTTTTTATTTTTTTTATCAAAAAATTATGAGGATAATATATGATGTTATACAAAAATTTTTGATTGTATGATAGATAATGTGCCGTTGACAATTAATATATATAATATTGCCCAACACCAAGCAGATAAAAAAACAGTTATGCATACTTTTGTTTTTTTCATTAATAACATTCCTGCAGCTAATGGGATAGTATATCTTAATATAGCGATAAAACGTGATGCAAATAATATTAATATCCCATGTTTTATTAATTGGTTATAGGAATTGTTAAGAATTAATTGATACCGATTTAAAAATTTATTAAAAAATTTTTTTTTTGTTATTGTACGACCTATATAATAGGAAAAAACAGAACCTGTACTTCCTCCTAAAGTAATTGCTAATAAAATTAAATTGATATCCAGATTTGGAAGACTTATACTAATCATAGTTATCAACATAATAGATGCAGGTGGTAAAAAAGAAGATAAAAAGATAGTAGATTTACTCATTGCTATGATAAATAAAATAGAAAATAATACGATTGGGTGCATATTATTTTTTAAGAAAAATATGTTTATATATGATATATAATCATTGATTTTCATGGATGTTTACTCGTAATTCATTTTATTAATTATAAAATAAAATTTTTAATGATTGCAAAAAATGAGACGTATAATATGCTATATAAATGAAAAGTATTAACATATTACATAATAATTTAATATTTATCGTTTAAACTTCAGATCAATAATTAAATTCTTGTAATTTTTGTACTATAGATATTTATGTTTTATATAATTGGTAATAATTTTATAATTTTATAACAGGTATCTGCTATTTTATTATAAAATATTTAATATAAATATTTAAGCAGTTTTTTAGTATGAATACAATAGAAGATAATGCAAATTATTGTAGGTTTTTTATAGAAAGTGGTCAAAATTAAATATAAAAATAAGTATTTTTGAAAGAAAAATTTAAATAATGTTTTTGAAAATTAAATTTATAGTTCTACTTATCTCGAACATTTTTTTAGAAAATATTTTATATTAAAATCTGATTTTGTTTTATATATATTTTTTTTTGCTATTCTTTTTTTATATTTATATGGAAAAAAATAAATAATTTATCTGAATTTTTATTATCTTGTGGTAATTTAGTTAATAAATAATAATACTCGTATTAATAGATTTTTTGAGTTGATTAATAACACATTTATTTATTGAGAAATTATATAAATTAATTTTTTATTCTGTCAACCATAATTTTTTTTTAAAATAGTGTGGCCCCTGCTGGATTTGAACCAGCGACCAAGCGATTATGAGTCGCCTGCTCTTGACCAACTGAGCTAAGGGGCCTTTAATAAAATTAGATTATATATTGTATTCTTTATTAAAAGAAGATATTTTGTTATATTTTTTATAAAAAAATGCATATTCAATACTAAATAGATTGATATAAGATTTATTTAAAAATAATATAGATATTACTTATATGAATTAAATTTATAGAATGTTTATTCAATATTATTTTAATAAAAATATTGTTGTTTATCATATAATATAAATATTAAAGTTAATTTTAAAAAATATTATATCTTAATACTATTTTTAAATATAGTTATGAATACTATTAATAATATGTATAAATAATATATGTAGCAAAAGAGCACGATAAATATTTTTAATATTTTTTATTGATTATCAAAAAATATTTTTATTCATCTAAAAAACTACGTAGTATTTCTGAACGACTGGGATGTCTAAGTTTACGTAAAGCTTTTGCTTCAATTTGTCGAATTCTCTCTCTTGTTACATCAAATTGTTTGCCTACTTCTTCTAAAGTGTGATCTGTATTCATATCAATACCAAAACGCATACGCAATACTTTTGCTTCACGTGTTGTTAACCCAGAAAGAACTGTATAAGTAGCAGAACGCAAACTATCCGATGTAGCAGAATCTAATGGTAATTCTACTGCAGTATCTTCGATAAAATCACCTAAATGTGAATCTTCATCATCTCCAATAGGTGTTTCCATTGAAATAGGTTCTTTAGAAATTTTTAATACTTTTCGGATTTTATCTTCAGGTATTAACATGCGTTCTGCTAATTCTTCAGGCGACGGTTCACGGCCAATTTCTTGTAATATTTGCCGAGAAATACGATTTAATTTATTGATGGTTTCAATCATGTGTACCGGTATACGAATGGTACGTGCTTGATCAGCTATTGAACGAGTAATTGCTTGTCTAATCCACCAAGTGGCATAAGTAGAAAATTTATAGCCACGACGATATTCAAATTTATCCACTGCTTTCATTAGTCCAATATTACCTTCTTGAATAAGGTCTAAAAATTGTAATCCTCTATTAGTATATTTTTTTGCTATGGAAATAACTAAACGTAAGTTGGCTTCAACCATTTCTTTTTTAGCACGTCTAGCTTTTGCTTCACCAATAGACATACGACGATTAATATCTTTTACTTGTTCAATAGTTAAACCAGTTTCAATTTCAATTTTTTCTAATTTTTTTAAAGAGCGTTTTATTTCTTCTTCGACATGAACTAATTTTTCATGCCAGTTTTTATTTATGTTTTTTGCTTTAAGTAACCATTTTGTATTAGTTTCATTACCAGAAAATAGAAGAATAAAAATTTTTTTTGGTATTTTACATTCCTCAATACATAGTTTCATTATAATTCTTTCTTGAAAACGAATGCGTTCCATCATATGGCGCATTTTATTTACTAAATAATCAAATTGTTTTGGTACTAAACGAAATTTTTTAAAAATTTCTGATAATTCTGCAATTTCTGATATTGAAGTACTATAATTGCGACCATTTTTTTTTATTATATTATCTACATTTTCATACTGTGTACGTAATTCTAAGAATTTTTGTTTAGCAAATTCTGGATCAATGTTGGTGTCATCATTTTCATCAGTATTAGTGTTTTCCTCTTTTTCCTCTTCTTCGTCATTTATCGTATCTTCTAATAATAGTGAACCAATATTGGTGATGTTTTTTCCTATTTCTTCTTCAATATTTTGGTCAATAAAACCAGTAATGATATCAGATAATCGAATTTCACATTTTTCAACACGTGTATATTGATTCAATAAATAAGCGATAGATTCTGGATATTCAGCAACGGCACATTGTACTTCATTAATACCATCTTCGATACGTTTAGCAATATCAATTTCTCCCTCACGGGTTAATAATTCTACTGTACCCATTTCACGCATATACATCCGTACTGGATCTGTTGTGCGTCCTATTTCGTGTTCAACACTGGATAATACTTGAGCCGCAGCCTCAGCAGCATCTTCATCGGTATCTGTAGTGGTTTCAGCTAAAATAAGGTCATCAGCATCTGGTGCCTCTTCCATAACTTGAATGCCCATGTCATTAATCATTTGAACAATATCTTCAATTTGGTCTGAATCTACTATTTCTTCTGGAAGATGGTCGTTGACTTCAGCATAAGTCAAGTAGCCTTGTTCTTTGCCTTTAGTCACTAGTAGTTTAAGTTGTGATTGCGGGTTTTGCTCCATAAGATGGTATCCATACTTCATATTGTGATTAATAATTGTTAGTAAAAATAACCAACAATGACATTAAAGGATATTTTCGTTTTTTACATGCTATGTCCTTTATATCATAGCAATTGAAATGTAATGTATATCATGCATTACATTTTAATTAGATGATTTATTTTTGAAATCGTCATAACAGATACTTTTTCACGTTCTTCATTGGTTAAACCCTGTGTTCTTGCTTTCGCAATGAAGAATTCTAATTTTTCATCAAGCACTCTAATAGATAAATTTTTTAATGCATCTTTAAATATTTTTTCTGATTTTTTGTGTTGTATATCGGTCCATGTTGCAAGTTTTTCAAGTTGTTTAATAAATTTATTATTACGATAGTATTCTAATAATTGACCAGTATTTATACCATTATTAGATTTACAAAGATTTATTAGTTCTAAAAATAATGTTAATCCTGGTAGATTTGAATCTTGTATTTCATTGATATTACTTATAAAGTGAACGAAATGTGGGTTTTGTAGTAATAATGCAATTAGTATTCGCATTGTAGTTACTTTTATTTTTGGTATTTGATATTTTTTTTCTGGTAGTTCTTTTTGAATCATAAAAAGAATATATGTAGTATCTGGAATATTAATAAACTGCCCCAGTTTTTCTGCTAAATGTAATCTTATAATATCACCAGGTATTTTTTTAATGAAAGATACTACAAGTTGCTTAAATTTTGCCTTACCTTCATGAGTCTGTAAATTTATTTTTTGTATTAATGTATCAAATAAAAATTTTGAGAATGAATGTGCTTTTATTATGCGTTTTTCAAATTTTTGTTTGCCTTCTTTACGTATTATTGAGTCAGGATCTTCACCATGTGGCAAAAAAATGAATTTTAGTTGATAACCATCTTGCAAGTAATTTATCCCTATTTCTAGTGTTCTCCATGCAGCTTTATAGCCTGCTAAATCGCCATCATAACAAAAGATTATTGTATTAGTATTTCTAAATAGTAATTGAATATGTTCTTTGGTTATTGTTGTGCCTAATGAAGCTACGGCGTATTGAATTCCAAATTGAGTTAAAGATATAACATCCATATAACCTTCAACAACTAATAATTGAGAAAGTTTTATATTGTCTTTTAATGCTTCATATAAACCATATAATTGACGATTTTTATGAAAAATTTTAGTTTCTAGTGAATTTAAATATTTTGGTAATTGATCATCTACAGCACGGCCACCAAACGCAATAATACGGCCTCTATGATCTCTGATTGGAAATGTAATACGATGACGAAAAAGATCGTAGTTATGACCCTTCTTATTAATCAACATACCTGTTTCTGTTATTTTTATTTTTTCAAAGTTATTGTGATTTTTTTTTAAATATTCAATGATATTATTCCAACCATGTGGTGCAAAACCGATAGAAAATCGATCAATAATTTCATCAGTTAATCCGCGTTTTATTAGATATTTTTTTGCGTGATAGACATTTGATGATGTATTTAATGAGTTTTTATAAAATTGATTAATATTTTTCATTAATTTATAAATATTTTGTCGGTTTTCTTGTTCTATTTGGTATGCATTATTTTTTTTTTCGTATTGAATATCTAATTGATTAATGGAAGCCAATTCTTCAATACTTTCAACAAAATTAAATTTGTGATAATTCATTAAAAAATCAATAGCATTACCGTGTGCTCCACAGCCAAAACAATAATAAAATTGTTTATTTTTATTAACAGTGAATGAAGGTTTTTTCTCATTATGAAATGGGCAACATGCATAATGATTTTTACCTTGTTTTTTTAATTGAATTTTACTGTTAATGAGATCAATGATATTAGTTTTTGCTAATAAGTTATTGATAAATGTATTTGGTATTTTTCGTTCCATAAATGTTATCATTAATAAGCAATGAAAATCTGCATCTTTTTTAGTAGGTGCAGAGTTTTTTGTAAGAGATATCACATAATATGTATTGTTTTTTAAAACGATAACTCTTTTTAAAAAGCTGTATTAAGAAATATGGAGTATAATTAATACAAACGAATACGACGTGCATTTTCACGTGCTATTTTTTTTACGTGACGTTTTATTGCTGATGACTTTTCGCGTTTACGTACAGTGGTTGCTTTTTCATAAAATTCACGGCGACGAACTTCAGCTAATATACCCGCTTTTTCACAAGAACGCTTAAATCTCCGTAATGCTACATCAAATGGTTCATTTTCTCTAACTTTAATGATTGGCATTTATTTTTACCTTAAATAATTTGTTTTTTATTATACTAAGTTTTTAGAATAAAGTTTACATTTTTTGTGATTTTACTGCAATAAAAAAGATTTTGTAAAGAAGAATATTCATAAGAAAAATAAAGATAATAAAATATATTTTAAAAACATTTAAATAATGAATAAAAAAATATTTTTAAATATAATTACATAAAAAATATTTTTAAATATAATTAAATATAATTTATAATTAATTATTATTATAAAATCTATTTTTTTTTGCATTATGCATAATGTTTGTTAGATTATATTTAGATATAAAATAATAAAAATATGGTTAATAAAATGCGTATTTTGGGTATAGAAACATCTTGTGATGATACTGGTGTTGCAATTTATGATGATAGTTTAGGTTTGTTAGCTAATCGATTATACAGCCAAAAATTACATTCTGATTATGGGGGAGTGGTTCCTGAGCTTGCTTCTAGGGATCATCTTCGAAAAATAATTCCTTTGATTAAAGCCGCATTAAAAGAAGCATCTTTGGTTGGAACTGATATCAATGGTATTGCTTATACTGCAGGTCCAGGTTTAATTAGTGCTTTGTTAGTTGGAGCGACAATAGGATGTTCATTGGCATTTGCATGGGGAGTGCCTGTTATCCCAGTAAACCATATGGAAGGACATTTATTGTCGACAATGTTAGAAAATAATAGTCCTCAGTTCCCATTTGTGGCATTGTTAGCATCTGGTGGTCATACTCAATTAATTAATGTAACAGGTATTGGTCAATATAAGTTATTAGGTGAATCAATTGATGATGCTTCTGGTGAAGCTTTTGATAAAACAGCAAAATTATTAGGGTTAGATTATCCAGGTGGTCCAGCACTTTCATTAGTAGCTAAAAAAGGAAAACCTGGTCGGTTTTTTTTTCCTCGTCCTATGACAAATCGTCCTGGATTAGATTTTAGTTTTTCCGGTTTAAAAACTTTTGTGGCTAATACAATTCGTAATACTATTTTAGATGAGCAAACAATTGCTGATATTGCTTATGAATTTGAAAATGCAATTGTTGATACATTGATAATAAAATCTAAGAGAGCTTTAGAAGTTACTGGTTTTAAACGTTTAGTCATGGCTGGTGGTGTTAGTGCAAATAATACTTTACGAATAAGAATGACGGAATCTATAAAAAATATTGGTGGAGAAGTTTTTTATTCTAGTCCAGAATTTTGTACTGATAATGGTGCAATGATAGCGTTAACTGGGATGCTACGTTTTAAAAATTGTATGTATAATGATGCTATGGATATTACTGTAAAACCTCGGTGGCCTATTACCGAATTATTTCCATTAGTTTGAAGATTGTAGATGTGTTTTATTTTTATTAAAGATATAAGTATTTTTTATATATTTTTGTTATTTTTTTTTAAAATTAATTAAGAAATTATTAAAATATAAAGTAGATATTTAATAAAGATTTTTTATAAATATTAAATATTTTTATAAATTGCTATAAAAATCAATAATATTGATATTAATATCATTTTTACGATAATTTATATTACTTAAAAAATTATTAATTGATTATATAGACTGATAATTTGTATAAATTTATTTTTGTATACTTTATAGAAAATTTATAACAATGATAATAACGAAAAACATTTTTTTGCATGTTATATTTTTGTGGATGCATTGTTTAAATTGTATGCTGAATTATTTAAGTTTTATAGATTAATTATTTAACATAGAAATATACATATACTTTATGTGACAATACAGTGGTTTTTTACTATTTTATATTTTTTTTTATAAATTAAAATAAATAACAAATTAGATGCTATTTCTTATTTATAAGAAAAATAATATCTTTTAATGTTTTATAATATAAATAAATGATATGTTATAATTATATATAGTTAGTTATAATTATATATAGTTATATGTCATATTTCATTGGTGAGCTACATTTTATTGTTGTGTCATGGGTTTTTATGTTTTTGTTTTTTAAACAACATTATATTTTCTATGATTACATTTTTGTATAAATTATAGGTTTTAGTTATATTTTATGAATTATATTGATAATATTTTAAAAAAAATAAATTTAATAATTTTTAAAATGAGAAAAATTAATGGATATTATATTTATTGAAGCATTAACAGTGTTTACAACGATTGGTGTTTATGATTGGGAACAAACAATTAAGCAGAAATTATTGATAGATATTAAAATTGGGTATGATCATCAATATGTCAATAAAAGTGATGCTATAGAATGTTATTTAGATTATAATGAAATTGCTAAAATAGTTATTCGATATATAGAAACAAAAAAATTTAAACTAATAGAGCGTGTTGCAGAAGATGTTGCTGATATTCTTTTGAATCAATTTGATATTTGTTGGGTTTATATTCAAGTAGTAAAATTTAGTGCACTACCAAAAGCTAAACGGGTTGGGGTAATTATTCAACGTAAAAAGAAATAATTTTGTTATGATGGTAAGTTCTAGTTTAATGTGTTATAATTTTTTGTTTGTTCCACCAAGTTGTTAATTTTTTAATACGTTGTTGAGTAATTTTATCTTTAAATGCAGCACCTGTGATATTTTTTTCAATAATTTTTTGTGAAGATGTTGTTTTAGCTATTTGAAATGCTTCAAAAAAAAATTTTTTTTGTAAATAAATAACATTATTTTTTTCTGTTTCTTTATAAGAATCAGCTTCACATATAACGGCAAGTTGATTAACACGTTCTGGTTTTTTCCAACTATTTATTTTATCAAATAAATTAATAACATTTGCAGGTTCTAATTGATAAATGTGATGAATATGTTGATGAAATTCTGCGACCAATTTTGCTAATTTTTTAATTTTGTTTGGAATACGTAATCTATTACACATGGTTTCTATAAGAGGTATCCCTTGAACTCCATAATCAAAAGTTTTATGCAATAATTGTTTTTCTTGAATGAATGTTTTTCCGAAATCATGACAGAGTGCAGCAAATCGAATTTCCACATTATCAGTTAATAGTGATGTTACTTTTAAAGTAGTGAGTGTGTGTATTCCAACATTTATTTCACTAGATGAATTTTTTTCTTCTGTTATAGAAAAAAGTCTGTTAATTTCTGGAAAAAGAATAGCTAAAGCACCACAATTATAAAGTACTTGAAAATAAATATCAGGAGAAGATGTTTGTAATGCTTTTTTTGTTTCTGACCATACTCTTTCAGCACTTAGTGTTTCTAATTCATTTTTATTCACCATTTTTTGCATTAATTCTTTAGTTTCATCTGCTATTTTGAATTTTTTTTTGGCTAGTTTAGCTGCAAAACGTGCTACCCTAAGTATCCTTAAGGGATCTTCTATAAAAGCATCGGAAACATGTCGTAATAAACGATTTTTTATATCTTGTTCACCATGATATGGATCAATAAGTTCTCCATTTTTATTTTTGGCAATGGCATTAATACTTAGATCTCTGCGTAATAAATCATCTTCTATACTAATGTTTGGTTGAGTATAAAAAGAAAAACCAGTGTAGCCTTTTCCTATTTTTTTTTCTGTGCGAGCTAAGGCATATGCTTCATGTGTTTTAGGATGCAAAAAAACTGGAAAGTTTTTTCCTACTTGTATGAAACCTAGTTTAATTAAATCATCTGGAGTAGCACCGACTACAACCCAATCACGATCAGAAATTGGCAATCCTAATAATTCATCTCTAACAGCACCTCCAACAAGATAAATTTGCATAAGATTGAATCCCATATTTTTGGATGTATCATATTTTTAACTTTTTTATATATTAACATTATTTTAATGTATTCTCTTATAAAGAATTTAATGTTATTCTATATATGTTTGTTTTTAAAATTTTTTGTAAGAAAAGAAATAAGATTTGTACTTTTTTTATTCTTGTTTAATGATAAAATATTTTTTATAATTGTATCATTTTAATAATTTTTATGAATATTTTTATTAATGTTTATGTAAGTTTGTTATTTTTTTAAGTTTAAAAAATGTTATTTTTATTCTAATTATTTATTAATAAATGGTATTTAAATAGTATTTATAATGCTAACAAGTTTTTAGGTTCAATTTTACAAAAATTAGTTTATTATTTATATATTATATATCGTATGATCATTTTTAAGATAAAATTAAAATATAAATTAATAACAGTATTCATTTTTTATTTAAAAATAAGTTTTTCTTCTTTTATGTCATTTTTATAATTTTAAAATTAGTTGTATGTCATGATTAATATATCATAAAGTATTATAACATATATTCTACAATTAAAAATTTAATTAATTTTTATTTTACTTTTTTGATTTTTAAATAAAACTATAAATATATATTTTTATATATAATATTATTTATATTTTTTTAAAAAATATGAAATTAGTAGAAAGCAAGTATTATTTAGTAATTAAACACTGCTTGTAAAAATAATCAAAAGAATACTATGCATGCTTTTATTAGTATATGAATTAATATCATAACATATGATATTTTTTAACAAAACTTATTATAGACAAAATAATTACGCATATATATAAATTAAAAAGGCAAAAATTTTAAAGTAAACCTCTTTATAATAGTTTTATTGATTAAAAATAATATATTTTCTTATGTAAATTACTTAATATCTAAAAAATATATTAAAATTTTTAAAATTTTAATGATAATTATATATTCAATATATTTAATAATTTTTACTATTATGTTTACTTTAAATTGATGTTTTCTTTAAAATATAAAATATCGGTTTTTGAATTAAACAATATAATTAAGTATTTACTAAATAATATTTAAAAAAAACCATAATCTTTCTTTTTTTAAAAAAACTATTTTTCTTTTTTAGAAATTAATAAAAAATCTATTTTTTCTTGATATATAATTTTTGTAGTTAAAGTAAGAAGATATTTTCTCATGGCTCATACACTTATAAAATCCAAGTTATGTGAAAATCTTATTCACGATTGAATTATATATTAAGATAAACTTAGAAATGTTATCAATTATTGTTATGAAATTCTTTGCTATGATTAGATTAGTTGCTTTTTATTCGAATGATTATAAAAAATTTATGAATAATTTTTTAAAAGTTAAGATTTATTATTAATATTTTATTATATTGCGTATTTAAATACGTATTTAAAATATTAAAATACTATTTTATTTCATAAAAATAATAGCAAAATTTACATATTTCTAGTGAGAAACTGTATTGATTAATAGGTAAAAAAAAAATGCTATGATAAAAAAGTATTCTGAAAAAACTATGTTTATTGGTCAAAATGATCGTCAACAAATAGAAGGATTAAAAGTACCACCATATTCTTTGGAAGCTGAGCAATCTGTATTAGGTGGTCTTATGTTAGATAATGAACGGTGGGAAAATGTATCTGATCGTTTAACACATACAGATTTCTTTAGTCGTTTACATCGTATTATTTTTTCTGAAATGCAATGCCTTCTAGAACAAAATCAACCAATAGATCTGATTACTTTATCTGAATCTTTAGAACAAAAAGGAAAATTGGATGCAATAGGAGGTTTTGGATATTTAGCTGAATTAGCTAAAAATACCCCTAGTGTAGCCAATATTAATGCTTATGCTGATATTGTACGTGAGCGTGCTATTGTTCGCGAGATGATTGCGGTAGCAAATGAAATTGCTGATGCAGGTTATAATTCTCAAGGTAAAAGTAGTGAAGAATTATTAGATTTAGCCGAATCATTGGTTTTTCAGATTGCTGAAAGTCGGGCTAATAAAAATGATGGTCCTAAAGGAATTGAAAAAATTTTATCTGAAACTGTAGAAAAAATTGAAAAACTTTATCAACAACCACATGATGGTGTGACAGGTATATCTACTGGTTATCAGGATCTTGATAAAAAAACTGCAGGGTTACAAAATTCTGATTTAATTATTGTTGCTGCACGCCCTTCAATGGGTAAGACTACTTTTGCCATGAATTTATGTGAACATGCTGCGATGACAGAAGAAAAACCAGTATTAATTTTTAGTTTGGAAATGCCAGCTAATCAAATTATGATGCGTATGTTGGCCTCTCTTTCTCGGGTTGATCAAACCCGCATTCGAACTGGTCAACTTAGTGATGAAGATTGGGCTCGTATATCTAGTACGATGAGTATTTTAATGAAAAAACGCAATGTGTATATTGATGATTCGTCAGCATTAACGCCAACAGCAGTTCGTTCACGTGCTCGTCGTATTTATAGAGAAAATGGTGGTTTAAGTTTAATTATGATTGATTATCTTCAGTTGATGCGTATTCCCTCTATGTCTGAACATAGAACGCTGGAAATTGCTGAGATTTCACGTTCCTTAAAATCATTAGCAAAAGAACTACAAATACCTGTTATTGCATTGTCGCAGCTTAATCGTGGTTTAGAACAACGAGCAGATAAAAAACCAGTTAATTCAGATTTGCGAGAATCTGGATCTATCGAACAAGATGCTGATTTAATTATGTTTATATATAGAGATGAAGTTTATAATAATGATTCAGATCTTAAAGGAATTGCAGAAATTATTATTGGAAAACAACGTAATGGACCAATAGGAACGATACGTCTTACTTTTAACGGACAATGGTCACGTTTTGATAATTATGCAGAATCATTTTATTATGATAAATAATTTATATATCATATTTCATGAAGATGAGTTTAATGAAATTAGCAACTGCTATTATTAGTCGTTCTGCTTTGTGTTATAATATAAAACAAGTACGAAAAATTGTTCCTAATAGTCGTTTTATGGCTATAGTTAAAGCTAATGCTTATGGACATGGTTTATTAGAAACTGCTGTTACAATAGAAAAATTTATAGATTGTTTTGGTGTTGCTCGAATTAATGAAGCAATAGCATTACGTGAATATGGGATAAATAAACCTATTCTATTATTAGAGGGTTTTTTTGGTCACTCAGAATTATTTACGGTCATTAAAAATAATATTGATATTGTGATACATACTATAGAACAACTTAAAAGCATAGAACAACTTGATATATTTAAAAAATATGATATTAGAAATATTCTAAAAGTTTGGATGAAATTAGATACTGGTATGCATCGGTTAGGAGTTAGGCCAGAAGAAGCAGCAATGTTTTATGACCGTTTAATGAGATGTCGTCATATTAAAAAACCTATTAATATAATCAGTCATTTTTATCAAGCAGGTCATCCTGAATTTTCTATGGCGACAAATCAACAATTAGCTTGTTTTAATTCTTTTATAAAAGATAAACCTGGTGAAAAATCTATTGCTGCTTCTGCTGGCATTTTATTTTGGCCTGAATCATATTTTGATTGGGTACGGGTTGGTATAATAATGTATGGATCTTCACCGCAGAAAGGTAAGAAAGGTAAAGATTTTGGTTTATTACCTGTGATGACACTCAAATCTAATTTAATTGCTATTCGTAAGCATCACGCGGGAGAAATAGTAGGTTATGATGGTATTTGGGTTAGTAATTATGATACTACTCTTGGAGTAGTGGCTATTGGTTACGGTGATGGGTACCCAGGAAATGCTCCTTCAGGGACCCCGGTTTTAATTAATGGACGTAAAGTACCTATTGTTGGTAAGGTTTCCATGGATATGATATTAGTAGATTTAGGAAAAAATGTTAATGATAAAGTGGGTGATGAGGTTCTTATATGGGGAGATTTATTGCCTGTTGAAGAAATAGCGTCATATGTTCACCTTAGTAATTATGAATTATTAACAAAATTAACTGCTCGTATTAAAATAGAATATTTAAATTAATAAATTAAGATAGCAAAATTCTTTAGAATTTAATTCTATTTACAGTATAATTTTTTAATCTATATTTTTTTTATCTTTTATAGCATATATTTAATAATATATTTTTGTTTTTCATATTAATTGTTATAAAAATCTTTTTTAAATATTCATTTAAATATGTAATTGATGATTGTGCTTTTAAAAAGTATAAAAAATACAATACAAAGCATTTCAAAGAGTATTTAAAATGGAATATCATCATCAAAATCTATTAATTTTTCTGTATTGTTTTCTGTATCACTTGATTTACTTGTAGATGGCACGATAGGTTTTATTTCTTGATCATTTATTTCTTTAGACTGTGGCTCTTTTGTTTGTTTCCAAGTGTCAATTGTATTATTTTGTACGTTTTCTTCTGAAGTTAGATTCATACGAGTACCCAACATTTGAAAAGTACCTGTGATGTTTACTACTACTTCAGTAGTATAGCGATCTTGTCCATGTTGATCTTGCCATTTTCGAGTTTGTAATGAGCCTTCTATATAAACTTGTGAACCTTTACGTAAATATTCATTTGCTATTTCTGCGAGTTTACCAAAAATTACTATACGGTGCCACTCTGTTTTTTCGCGTATATTTCCAGTTTGTTTATCACGCCAACTTTCTGACGTTGCTAATGTCAAATTTGCAACCATGCCTCCATTTGGCATGTAACGAATTTCTGGATCTTGTCCTAGATTACCGATTAATATAACTTTATTGATACCTCTATTACTCATTATGTATATACTCCTTGTAATAAATTTGTAGTTTTATTTTTTAAGTATTGAATATAAAAATTTAGTTTTTTAATGTTTAAAGTATCTTATAATTTTCTATAATTTTTAGTTATATTTAGATTTTCAAAATTATTTGTTATTAAGAAAAAAATTGTATTGTTTTTATCTGTATTTTATCTTTAAACTTTTAAGTTAAATTATATCATGATTTAAAAAATCTATGTAAATATTTCAATATATTTTTATATTTAATACTTGAAAAAATTAGGGTAAATAATTTTTTATTTTTTTTACAGAAGATCAGATTTTTTATATGAAAATATATCTTAAAAATATATATTATGATATTTTTTTATTCTCTAAATTCTTGTAATTGCATAAAAATAAATAAATATTTTTGATATAAAAATTACAATTTTAATATCAAAAAAGTTTTTTATTTTTACATATTTATTAAAAATATAAATATATTACATAAAATCATTTTTTATTTTTTTTCTTAATAGTTTTTTAATTAAGCAGCAATATTTTATCTTATTTAGAGATATATTTTATTTGTAGATACTATTGTATTTATATATGATTATACTATATATAAAAATAAAAATATGGTTAAATAAAGTTATTATGTTTTTTAAAATTTTACATAAGAACCATAGATTTATTTTAATGTATTGGTATAAATATTTTTTATGATTTTTTATGTTATTTATTTTTTATTAAAAAAATTTTTAAAATCATAGTGTTATCTGATATTAAATAAAATATCATTTTTACATTATATTTACAAAATTCTATATTTTTTATTATTTTTTATAAAAAAACTTTTTTTGATATTTTGAATATAGAAGAAGGATAATTATGCAAATTGTTTATTTTTAATTTAATTAAGTAGAGATTCAAATGCATCACCATAACAATATTCAGGATTTGCTCCTTTTTGATTGCATAAACATTCTCTAGCAGTTTTAGCCATTTTAAATGGACCTGCAATATAAATTTCATGTTGAGTCAGTTGATTAAAGTCATTGAGTACAGCATTTAATATTGTGCCTCTACGGCCATCCCAATGCGATATGAATTCTTCAATTACAAAAATAATTTTTACATTAGGATATCTTTTTGAGAGATATTTTAATTCATGCAAAAAATATAAATTTTCTAACCTTCGACTGCCCCAATAAAAAGTAATGTCTCTATTAGGATTTTCTTTTAATGCAGCATGTAAAATAGATTGAGTGTACGAAAATCCTGTTCCTCCTGTAATAATAATCATAGGTTTTTTGCTGCCTTCACGAAACCAAGCATGACCATACGGTATATCGATATTGATACTATTTTTTTTATGCATTAATTGCATTACTTTTATTCCATATAGATGAAATTTTGATGTACTTATGTGTAATTCAATA
Source organism: Arsenophonus sp. (assembly GCA_031446165.1). Lineage (GTDB taxonomy): Bacteria > Pseudomonadota > Gammaproteobacteria > Enterobacterales > Enterobacteriaceae > Arsenophonus. The sequence goes on from CP132905.1 coordinate 195,246, forward strand.
GTTTTCTTTTCTGAAGGGATAGAGGCTATTGAAAATGGTCTTTGTTGATATTTATTTATAATAAGCATCAAATATTGACCAGCACGAAATGAAAATTGACCTTGAGGTAATAATAAAACACGATATATGGTATTATTAATAGATTGTATAGATACAACTTTAGATTTTAATTTAGTCATCTATAGTCTCTTTAAATGCAAAAATATTTAATTCATTCCAAATTTTATCTATTCTTTTTTTTATTTTTTCTGTCATGAAAATTGGACGTCCCCATGTTCTTTGTGTTTCTCCTAGCCATTTATTAGTTGCATCAAATCCGATTTTTGATCCTAAACCAGAGATTGGTGATGCAAAGTCAAGATAATCTATAGGAGTATTTTCTATTATAAGTGTATCTCTTGCAGGATCCATTCTAGTTGTCATTGCCCAAATGACATCATCCCAATTACGAGCGTTAATATCTGCATCACAAATAATAATAAACTTGGTGTACATAAATTGACGTAAATAAGACCAGATACCCATCATAATATGTTTAGGATGTCCAATATATTTTTTGTTTATTGTTATAATGGCTAATCGATAAGAACATGCTTCAGGAGGTAAATAAAAATCAATAATTTCTGGAAATTTTTTTTGTAATATTGGAATAAAAATCTCATTGAGTGCAGTGCTTAATATAGTAGGTTCATCAGGAGGGCGACCTGTATAAGTTGAATGATAAATTGGTTGAAAACGTTGTGTGATATGTGTAACTGTAAATACAGGAAATGTGTTTATTTCGTTGTAATATCCTGTATGATCACCGTGAGGTCCCTCTGGTGCTGATTCTGTAGGGTTTATATATCCCTCTAAGATTATTTCTGCATTTGCTGGTACTTCAAGTTCATGAGAAATACATTTTACAATTTTTGAACGATATCCACGTAATAATCCGGCAAATGCATATTCAGAAAGCGTATCTGGAATTGGGGTGACTGCTGCTAAAATAGTTGCAGGATCGGCGCCTAAAGCAACTGCTACAGGAAAATATTTGTCTGGATATTTTTTGCACCATTCCTGAAAATCTAATGCACCACCGCGGTTGGATAACCAACGCATAATTAATTTATTTTTACTTAATAATTGTTGTCTATATATACCTAGATTTTGACGTGTTTTATGTGGTCCTTTAGTAATAGTGATCCCCCATGTTATAAGTGGAGCTATATCATCTGGCCAACAATGCATAATTGGAATACGGAAAAGATCAACGTCATTACCTTGTAAAATTTTTTCTTGGCAGCTGCCTGCCCGTAATTTTTTACTAGGCATATAAAAAATTTTGCTAAATTGAGACAATTTCTTAATAAAATCAATAATTTTTTTTGGAGGTTCTGGTTCTTTTAAAAAAGCTAATAATTGACCGATTTCATTTAATAATTTAGTATTTTTTTTTCCCATTCCCATTGCAACTCTATGGGTAGTGCCAAATAAATTGCAAAGTACAGGCATAGTAAAACCTTTTGGATTTTCAAATAATAATGCAGGTCCACCTGCTCGTAAAGTACGATCTGCTATTTCTGTCATTTCTAAATAAGGATCGACAGTATAAGTAATACGTTTTAATTCTTTTTTTTGTTCTAATATTAATAAAAAATCTCGTAAGTCATTGTATTTCATTGTATTTTTTAGTTTTACATTTATAAGAGTTTTTTTGAATATGTTTAGTTATATGTTATAAGAAAAATTCTTGTGCATAACGTTTAATGTTTTTTAGTATTTTTTCTATAAAAACCTATAGTTGGAAGTAGATTAATTAAAGAGTAGTTATATATTAAAGCATGATTTTTATGATTATGTTTTTAAATCATAATGTAAGATTATCTCTATTAATTAATACATTTTAAAAATATGAGCATAAATTGTAAATCTTTATTGTTGATGATTTTTTATAATTTATACATTATGTTTTATACAGATGAAGCATATGATATCATATTATTTGATATTAAATTTTACTATTTTTTTATGGAGATTTTTAGATATAGAAATACGATTTATTAGCATAGATGATAATGTATCTTTTATTTCTATATTTAATATAGAAACGATATTTTTGTATAAACTTATAATATAGTATGATATTTCATTTTTTTTTGATTTTTATATATAAAAATTTATAAAATTATCATTTTGATGATATTTTTATAAATTTTGTTAAAGTATTATGATAAAATCAATATTTTGCTTTTTTTTGATATTTTAATGATATAACATGATATAAAAAAATTTTTTATAGAATAAAGTTATAGAATAGATTGATCATAAAAAAGTGGTATTTTTTGTTATTAACAAGAAATCTTAAATATAAAATATGTATCCTGTATTTGTTATTTGTTGGTATTTTTATGTATCATTTTGATATTTTCATATGTATTCTTTAAATTTTATTTTTGAAAACTATTAGATAAAGGTGTATAATCATATTTTAATTTTATTGAAGTTTATTGGAAATTAAAAGTGACAATTATCAAATTGTATTATCAAATCATGTAGAGGAATTATAAACTATAGTTTTTTGTAATAAAAAAAAATTATAAATATGTTTTTTAAAATTAATTTATTTTTTGTATTTTATATAATCCTATACTCCATGAAAGTATGCTAAAAAATATTAAAATAACAGCACTGATTTTAAAATTAAAAATTTTTAATATAGTCCCACATAATAAAGAAGTTGCACCTATACTAAATAAATAATATTTTTCAATTTTTTTGTTATTCTGTTTTCTAAATTGAAAATGATAATTTTCAAAATTATCTTGTAAATATCTATGTTGGTTTAATACTTTGTACAATAATTGAGGAATTTCTGGTATTTTGTTTGTATAAAAATTAGGTGTTTGTTTTTTAAATGAATTAATGATAGCTACTAATCCTATTTCTTTTTGAATCCATGTTTTTAGGAATGGTTTTGCAGTTTTCCAAAGATCTAATTTTGGATATAATTGTTTCCCTAAACCTTCAACATATAACAAAGTTTTTTGAAACAAGATTAATTGCGGTTGAATTTGCATATTAAAATGCCGTGTTATTTTAAATAAATGTAGTAAAATATGCCCAAATGAAATTTCTGCTAATGGTTTCTTAAAGATAGGTTCACAAATTTCTTTAATAGCAAATTCAAAATCATGAATATCGGTATTATGTGGAATCCATCCTGAATTAATGTGTAATTCAGTTATTTTTCGATAATCACGATTAAAAAAAGCAATGAAATTTTCTGCTAAGTAAAATTTATCTTCTTGATTTAATGAACCTACAATGCCACAGTCAATTCCTATATATTGTGGATTTTTTGGATTTTTTTTGCTAATAAAAATATTTCCAGGGTGCATATCAGCATGAAAAAAACTATCACGAAAAACTTGGGTAAAAAAAATGTTCACTCCTCTTTCAGCTAAGATTTTCAGATTGATTTTTTGTTTTTTTAATCCATGAATATCAGAAATAGGAATACCGTAAATGCGTTCCATAACCATAATGTTTTTACTGCAAAAATCTAAATATACTTTTGGTATGTAAAGCATAGAACTATTTTTAAAATTACGTTTTAATTGAATAGTATTAAATGCTTCACGTAATAAATTTAATTCATTAATGATTGTTTTTTCGTATTCTTTAACAATTTCTGTTGCTCGTAAATTTTTACTACTGGATATAAGCGATATCCAAGTAGATAATTTATACATTAAATAAATATCGGCTTTAATGCTTAATAATATATCTGGTCTTATTATTTTAATGATAATTTTTTTTTTATTTTTTTTTAATTTTGCTGTATGTACTTGAGCTATAGATGCTGCAGCTAATGGAATTTCATTAAAATCTTCAAACCAATTTTCAATGGAGCCACCTAAAGATTTTTCAATATGTTGACGTGCTAATTGACCATTAAAACTAACGACATTATTTTGTAAAAGCGCCAATTGATCAGAAATATTGTTTGAAAAAAGATCACGTCTAGTAGATAACATTTGACCAAATTTAATCCAAATTGGCCCTAAATCTTGTAAAGCTAGACGTAACCTTTCACCAAATGATTTATCTTTGTGTTTGTTAGATAACCAAAAAAAACAATAAGATATTAATTTTATTGGTAAATTATATTTTATTTTTGGAAAAAGTTCATCTAAACCATAATTTAAAAATATACGTATAATAAAGTAAAACCGTTGTATGTTTCCCGGTTTCATGTTGTTTTTTCTCCAATTTGCTGAACCTTTTTTTATTGGTAGTGTTTTTGTTAATTTTTTTTGTTGTATATTGTATAATGATTCATTTTTTATCAGGATATTCTTTTATATTTTTATATTAATAAATTTTATAAGATTTTTTATTGAAAAATTGATATTAATAATGTTCATTTTTTTATTTATTTTTTTATGTATCTGCTATATTTCAGAATAAATATCATAAAGAAAAGAAGAAAAAATCAATAAAAAATATTATTTACTACAAGTGTATTAAAGACTGTAAAATTTTTATAAAATATTTTTTTGAATCAATTTAAAATTGTTTGATATATTTTTTTTAAATATATGTGTATATAAAAAATAAATTAAAAGATTTACACTGTTTTTGGTTTGTATGATATAAACATATGTGATATTTTTTTAATTTTTTAAAATAATGTTAATATTACAAATATTTTCGAATCTATTGTTTGTAACTTTCAGTTAATTTTGTTTTTAAGAATTTTTATAAAAATATGAAAATATTTGTTTTATGTTTTAATGAAATATTATTTATATAGTTTAATAAAAGTATGTTTCATACAAGCAAAATTTTATTTAATTTTTACTTATAATGCATATCTTGATTTTTAAATTTAAATCCTCTATGTAAGGTAACAATACCTCCTGTCATATTAGTATATGACACTTTTTTAAATCCAATGAATTCCATCATTTTTTTTATTGTTTTTTGATCTGGATGCATACGAATCGATTCTGCTAAATAATGATAGCTATCAGCATCTTTTGTGATTATTTTCCCTAGATACGGCAAAATATTAAAAGAATAAAGATCAAAAATTTTTTGTACAAATGGAGAAATAGGTTTTGAAAATTCAAGTACTAATAAACGACCTCCAAATTTTAATACTCTAAACATAGATTGAAGAGCTTTTTCTTTGTTAGTAATGTTACGAAGACCAAAAGAAATACTAATACAATCAAAGTAGTTATCAGGAAAAGGTAATGCTTCAGCATTAGCCTGAATATAATAAACATTACCAATTATACCCATATTACGTAATTTCTTGCGCCCTACTTCTAACATAGAAGTATTAATATCTGCTAAAATAATCTTTCCTTTTTGACCAATTATTTTTGAAAATTTAGCTGTTAAATCTCCAGTGCCACCAGCCAGGTCTAAAATACATTGTCCCTGACATGCTCCACTTGTTTTTATTGTAAAATTTTTCCAAATTCTATGTATACCAAATGACATTAAATCATTCATTAAATCATATTTACTTGCTACCGAATGAAAAACAGCTTCTACTATGTTATTTTTATAATTTTTGTGAAAATTAAGGTATTTTTTTTTCTTCATGGAATTTTCTGTATTATCTGTTAATTATTTTATAATGATTATTAATATTTTTTATGAAGGATTGTTATTTTATAAATATTTTATTTATTCATTAAACGTCGCTTCGATTGGACGTTTAACTTTTATGCCCAATTCTTTTAAAGTTTCTGCTTGATGAATTAAATTACCCTTTCCTTCTGTTAATTTTTTAATAGCTGATTGATAATGAATTTGTGCTTTTGTTAAGCTTTGACCTATAATTTGCATATCATTAATAAATAATCTTATTTTGTCATACATTTTTGCAGCACGATCTGCGATTAGTTGAGCATTTTGACATTGTTTTTCATAACGCCATAAATTATTGATAGTGCGTACAGCTACCAATAAAGTTGAAGGGCAGACAAGTAAAATATTGTTTTTTAAACCTTCATCAATTAGTTCAGGTGCTTTACGTAAAGTAATTAAATAAGCAGGTTCTAATGGAATAAACATTAGAACATAATCTAGTGTTTTTAATCCATTTAATTCATGGTACTCTTTTTTTCCTAGTTCTTTGATATGATTTTTAACTGAAAGGATATGTTCTCGCAATGCAATTTTTCTTTCTTTTTCATTTTCACTATTAAAATAACGTTCATAAGCGGTTAGTGACATTTTAGCATCTATAATAATATCTTTATTTTGTGGTAAATGAATAATGACATCTGGTTGATGATTATTTGTATTGTTGTTTATCCTGACTTGAGTTTGAAATTCATGTCCTTCTCGTAAACCTGAATCTTCTAATATTCTAGAAAGAATTGTTTCACCCCAATTTCCTTGTATTTTATTATCACCTTTAAGAGCTTTAGTGAGATTGCTTGTTTCTTTTGTTATTTCTACATTTAGTTTTTGAAGTTGATGAATTTCATGTATAAGTGTATAACGTTCTCTTTCTTCCTTACTAAAACTATTATTTATTTGATTCCGAAAGGTTTCTAATTGTTCACGAAATGGTGTTAATAGTGTCACCAAATTTTGATGATGTTGCTCAGAAACTCTGCGTTCATTTTTTTCAAAAATCCGATGTGCTAAATTTTCAAATTGGATGTTTAAACGTTCTTCATTATTCAATAATAAACGTTGTTTTTCTGCAAAAGCTAATCGTGTTTCTTCAAGTCTAGTCATGACTTCTTGTAATTTTATTGCTTGATTATAATTAATTTTTTGTTGTGATTTTAATTCCTGAGTTAAGTTGTCATATTTAATTTTCCATTGTTCTGCATTAAAAAATTTTTCTTTGTAATTTGTCTTATACATATTATATAGATCTTGTAATTCTATTTTTTTTTTGTTAATTTTTTTTCTTGTATATAAAAGGAGTGAAATACTACTAAAAAATATTCCTGTAAAAAACCCAATCATTGTGTTTAATAAGTAAATATTCATGTGGAATTCCTATATTTATTTGTATATATCAAATATTTAAAAAATGAAGATTTTTTCAGAGAAAAATATTTTTGTATCTCTTTTATGGAATATGGAATAAATATTATAAATTAAATTATAAATTTTAATAATTATAAATTAAATACTTAAAATTATCTTAAAGTATCATTGAACTAAGTTTGTTACTCCTATTTGTAGAGAAAATAATAATATAGCATGTAATATTAAAATATTTTATATCATGAACACATAAAAACACAGAAAAAATATTGAATAACATATGCCGCATGTGATTTTTTATTTATTTTATAGTAATTATTTTATATATTTAAAATAGTAACTTAAGTAATATAATAGAATAATTTTTTATATTTTTTGAGTTTTAATCGAAATTGTCTCAACAGTAAGATTTTTTTATATAATCATTAAGATTTTTAAGTGTATTTTTTATATAATTTTGATTATTATAATTTATGCGATATTTATTGATATGAAAATATTTTTCTTGAGGATTGAGGAGTTTATTTTTTGATTAATTATTTTTAATGATTCTATGGATTGTTGCATGTTTTTAATTTTAATATTTACTAAATATATCAACTAAGATACGATTTTTTATAATTTTTAAGATCTAATTTTTTAACATTTTCAGTTTTATATCTATATAAAATAATATTATTTTATAACGTATAAAATATTATTTTTTGATAATGTATGAAAATCATGTATAATGATCATAAAATTTATATGTAAATATTAATGTTCTTATTTATTATTAAAAATATTCCATGAATTTCAAAATATTTTTTATTTATTTTTAATATGATAAATAGCGTGAAAAATATAAAAAATGTATGAATTGCATCAAGATTAAATAAAAATTAATTTATAGTTTATGTTATATAGTTTTTTTATTTGTTTTCTGAATCTTATACAGAAATTTTTTATATAAAAAATTTATCTATCATTTAAACGTACCATAACATATCCATCTCATTAAATCTATTATTTAAGTATTCATCAAGTCATAGAAAACAATAAAATTATCAAAATTTTTTAATTAATAAATTTGGAATTAAAGGTTCATTTAATATTAATGTAAATTTAGTCATTGATATTTTCAAATAAATATTATTGAAGTCAATGTAATGAACAAAAATTTTATTATCTGTTTTTAGATTATAAAATTGTATATTATTTTAATAAATTTAATAAATTAAAATATATTTTTAATTATACAAGTAAGTATTTTCAGTGATTGTTATTGAAAATAAAATTTTTATTGGAATTTCATAAGATGAATATGAATATTAAATCTGGATTCTAAAGGAATCCTCTATGCATTTTCGATCTATTATTAGAATTGTTGGATTATTGGTGATCTTATTTTCTTTTACAATGATTATTCCAGGAATAGTATCATTAATTTATAAAGATGGTGCAGGAGGTGCTTTTACTCAAACTTTTTTTTTAGCATTAAGTATAGGTGCATTGTTGTGGATACCCAATAGAGACAGTAAATATAATTTAAAATCTAAAGAAGGTTTTTTGATTGTTGTATTATTTTGGACAGTATTAGGCAGTGTAGGTGCTTTACCTTTTATTTTTTCAGATAAACCTAATCTTTCTATCACAGATGCTTTTTTTGAATCTTTTTCTGGTTTAACGACTACTGGAGCAACAACATTAATTGGATTGGATAGATTGCCTAAAGCAATACTTTTTTATAGACAGATGTTACAGTGGTTCGGAGGGATGGGAATTATTGTTTTGGCAGTAGCGGTATTACCTTTATTGGGTATAGGTGGTATGCAATTGTATCGAGCAGAAATGCCTGGTCCAGTGAAAGATAATAAAATGCGTCCAAGAATTGCAGAAACTGCGAAAACACTTTGGTTAATATATGTTTTATTAACTATAATATGTACATTGGCATTATGGATTAGTGGGATGGATATTTTTGATGCTATTGCGCATAGTTTTTCTACTATAGCTATTGGTGGATTTTCTACACATGATGAAAGTATTGGTTATTTTAATAATGCTTCCATTAATATGATTATTGCAATTTTTTTATTAATTTCAGGTTGTAATTTTGGACTCCATTTTATTTTTTTATCTGGTCGTAGTTTTAAAATTTATTGGCATGATCCAGAATTTAGAGTTTTTATGGGTTTCCAATTAGTTTTGATTATTATTTGTATTTCAGTACTTTTGTATTATTCAGTTTACGAATCTTTATTCGAAACATTTAATCAAGCATTTTTCCAAGTCGTTTCTATAGCAACAACAGCAGGTTTTAGTACAGATGGTTTTTCAAATTGGCCAATTTTTTTACCGATATTATTACTTTATGCTTCTTTTGTTGGTGGGTGTGCTGGATCAACTGGAGGTGGTTTAAAAGTTATTAGAATTTTGTTGTTATTTTTACAAGGTTTACGTGAGTTAAAGCGTTTAGTTCATCCAAATGCTGTTTATAAGATTAAGTTAGGTTTTAGAATATTACCAGAATGTATTATTGAAGCAGTTTGGGGTTTTTTCTCTGCTTATGCTTTAGTTTTTGTGATTAGTTTACTATTATTGATAGCAACTGGAGTAGATGAATTTTCTGCTTTTTCAGCAATTGCTTCAACATTAAATAATTTAGGACCGGGATTAGGGATAGTAGCTGAAAATTTTACTAGTATGAATTTAATGGGAAAATGGATTTTGATTTTTACTATGTTATTTGGAAGATTAGAAGTTTTCACCTTACTTGTGCTTTTTACTCCAACATTTTGGCAGGAATAGTTATTGCTTAAAATAGGTAATATTATGAGTTATTTGTTGATGTATTCAGGGAAATATGGTCATACTAAAAAAATAATATTTAAAATTTCTGAATATTTAAAAAAAGTAGATAAATCATGTGATGTAAAAGATTTGAATATTATAGAACAATGCAATTTTTCTGGGTATTTAAAAGTATTAATTGGCGCTTCAATATATTATGGTCGTTTTAATCCTGCTGTTTTTAATTTTGTTAATAAGTATCAAAAACAATTAAATATTATGCCAACTGCATTTTGTGGAATAAATTTAACAGCAAGAAAAAAAGGTAAAGATAAAACTGAAACAAATGTTTATATGGTCAATTTTTTATCAAAAATTTTTTGGAAACCGACTATAACTGCTGTATTTGCAGGTGCGCTTTGTTACTCTAATTATAAATGGTTTGATCGTATTATGATTCAGTTTATCATGCGCATTAGCAATGAAAAAATTGATTTTAAAAAAAATATTGAATATACAGATTGGAAAAAAGTAGAAGATTTTGCGAATAAATTCAATAAATTATAGTTAAAATATTTTTTATTTGTATTTTGTTAAAATTATTGATATTTTGATATATTATTATGTTTTTTATGATTTAATAACTTAAAATTATTCTTAATTATTTTTCATTAATTGATGCAAAATATTTTATTTTTAATATTTTTTAATTATTAATTGAATTTATTTTTATTTAAAAAATGTTTATTTTTTTTAAAAATTATAGTTTTTTTAAAATTTTTTGTTATATGCTACATAAAAGATTGTATTAAAAAACAACATTAATTCTACGTTTATACAAACATTTTCATTGGTGTTTTTATGGATTATTTATACGTGTAAATATTACTTGTAAATATTAATTTGATTAAAGATGTTTTGTTAAATAAAAGTATTTTTATAAAATGAAAAAAAGAACAAAGTTTTATTTTTATATAATGCAGTGGGGTGATGTATAAGTTATTATAACATTAAAGTTTATTATGATTTTTTATAATTATGTAGTAAAAATTAAATTTTAATAGTGATCACAATTTTTTAATATTTTTATTGTTTAATAGTGTTTTTTATAAAAACAATTTTATATGTTTCATAAATCTACAAAATATATTTTTTATAGCAATTATATTCATAAATTATTATATTATTTTTTGGTAACATTAATTTCTATTTTTGACATTTTTTATTAATATATAAAATTGTATCATTGATATTATATAAACAAGTATAAAAAAAACTGTAGTTTATAAAATTATTCTTATAATTAATATTGTTTATTTAAATTTTGATATATTTATTTTTTAATATAAATGTTATTTTATATATGGGGGCATAGTTCAATTGGTAGAGCTCCGGTCTCCAAAACCGGCGGTTGGGAGTTCAAGTCTCTCTGCCCCTGCAAAAAATATTGAATTTTATCTTAATGAATATTTACTGAAATATTTAAAAAATATAAAAAAGAAGACAATATATTTTATAATATAAAAAACCTAATTTTAAATAGTATGGAATTTTTAATTTTTTTACAAATATAAAAAATATTAAAAATGGTAATTTTATTGTTAATAAAATATTTTTTGAAGTTTTTAATAAACAATGTAAATTATAAATAATAGATTATATTAGTACTTATATAATAAGTTATTAATGATGTGCTTGTATATATTGCTAAAAATATGATCAATATTTATTAAAATGTATTTTATTAATTAGAAGGGAATTATTACTTTGATTGATTCTAAATCTGATTTGTATGCAGTAATCTTACTTAAGTTTTTATTTTTATTTTTCTGGTATTTTTTCTTTAAAAAAATAAGAAAGTGTATTACATTAAAATAATTTATAATTATACTTATTTACTTTTATAAAACAATAGAATTTTCTTAAAAAAATGATTTAAGCTTATTTGATTGTCCAGTATTTACCAAATATTTATTATTAATAAATTATTATTAATAAATTTATAGAAAATAATAACATTTTTATTATATGATCAATTATTTGGATGTAAATATCTGGATTTAAAATAGTTATTATATTATAGAAAAAATAGGAGTGATGATTTATGAAATATACATTACCTGACTTACCATATAAATATTCTGCACTTGAACCATATTTTGATGAAAACACAATGAGGATTCATCATCAAAAACACCACCAAACTTACATTGATAATACAAATGATACATTAAGAGATTTTCCTGAATTAGCTAAGATGGATATTGATGATTTAATACAAAATTTAAATAAAATATCACTAAATAAGCGTGTTTTTTTAAGAAATAATGCTGGTGGACATGCCAATCATAGTATTTTTTGGAAAGGATTAAAAATAGGGACTATACTTCAAGGGAACTTGAAATATGCAATTGAACGTGATTTTGGTAGTCTAGAAAATTTTCAAGATATTTTTGTAAAATCTGCATTGAGTCGTTTTGGATCTGGGTGGGCATGGTTAATATTAAAGTTAAATGCAAAATTAGAAGTTGTTTCAACAGCTAATCAAGATAATCCATTAATGGATGATGCAGTTTCTGGTACTATTGGTTTTCCAATTTTGTGTCTTGATGTTTGGGAACATGCTTATTATCTTAAATATCAAAATCGACGTGCGGAGTACATCAAAGCTTTTTGGTCAGTAATTAATTGGGATGAAGCTGAAAAACGTTTTACAAAAAGAATAAATAAACTCTAATTTTTTATAATTTTTGTTATCTGATGAATTAATAAATAGTAATTTTTTATTTCAAATAACATTACATTTATTAAATGAATCTAATGAGAAGCATAATAATATAAAAAATCTGTGATTCTTGCAAAAAAACTTATAATAATAGCCATAGGTCGTGAAATTTTTTTCTAAAAGTTACTTTTTTAAAAGTTTTTGCGTAAAAAATATTTAAATTTCTTTATTATTAAAAATAAAGATTTTAAATATTTTATAAGTTCTTAGATCTTTGAAAGATATGCGTATGGTTATTATAAATTTATCGATTAAAATATAATTTTCTATACTGTTTATTTTGATGTTAACGTTGATGTATATGTGGTTAATTTTTTTAAAAACTGTAATATATTTATATTGGCATTTTGTAAAAAAAGTAAATTTTTGTTTAGTGATCCGAAAAAATACTATTTTTATTTTTTTGTAAAATTTAAAAAACCGATTACTTCATAAACTTTATTTAAAGTGATTCGTGCTTTGTTTTTTGCTTTTATAGCTCCTTCCAGTAAAATATTATTTAATATTTTTTCATTATTACGAAATTCATGAAAGCGATTTTGTATTTTTTTTAAAAAATCATTAATAGCTATAGCTATATTATTTTTAAATTCCCCATAAAGTTTTCCAGAAAATTTTTCTTCTATATCTGCAATAGAATTATTTGTAATGCCAGATAAAATTTCTATGAGATTGGAAATACCTGGTTTTTTTTCTAAGTTATGATAAATTTTTGGTGGTTCTTCAGAATCCGTAATAGCTTTTTTTATTTTTTTAATGGCGCATTTAGGGTTTTCTAATAAAATTATAATATTATTAGGATTATGATCTGATTTTGACATCTTTTTTGTTGGTTCCTGTAGTGCCATAATTTTAGCGCCTGTTGTATGCATAAAAGGATCTGGTATAGTAAATATTTTTCCATATATTTTATTAAAGCGTTTAGCAATATTACGGCTTAGTTCTAAATGTTGTTTTTGATCAATGCCAACTGGTACTTTGTTTGTTTGATAAAGTAAAATATCTGCTGCCATTAATATTGGATAATTTAATAAGCCAGCGCTAATATTTTTGGCATAATGCATGGATTTATTTTTAAACTGTGTCATTCTTTTTAGTTCACCACAATAAGTGTAGCAATTAAGAATCCAACTCAGTTGACTATGTTCAGGAACGTGAGATTGTAAAAAAATAATACTTTTTTTAGGATCAACGCCGCAAGCTAAGTATAAAGCTAATGTATCTAATGTACGTTTTCGCAGTTCTTTTGGATCTTGACGAATTGTAATTGCGTGTTGATCAACAATACAATAAATGCATTCATAATCATTTTGGGCTTGAACCCATTGTCTGATTGCTCCAATATAATTGCCAATAGTCAATTCTCCGGACGGTTGAGTTCCACTAAATATTATAGGTTTTTTGATATTAGTTTTTTTTTGTATAACTGATATAGGTATATTCATATTAATTATTCAATAGTTGTTTATGAAATATAATAAAAAATTATAGTATGGTTTTAACCAATTTAATAAAATATAAACATTGTTTTTTGTTTCTTTTAAAGATATGAAACACCTTCTAATGATTTTTGAAAATTTTTATTTAAAAAAACTATAATGTCATGAAAATTAATTTTTGTATTGTTTTATATGTGAATGTTTCATTAATGCAGCTAATTTATTACGCATAGAATCAATAACAAATTTATAATTTGGTTGATTAAAAATGGCAGAACCTGCAATAAAAGTATTAGCTCCTGCATTTGCAACATGAGCGATATTGTCAATATTTATTCCACCGTCAACACTTAAGTAAATATTATAATTACTATTATTAATTATTTTTCGAACATGACGCAACTTATTTAATGTTCCTGGAATAAAAGTTTGTCCGCTAAAACCTGGATTTACAGACATAATTAAAATCATATCTAGTTTGTCTATTACATAATCTAAATAATTTAATGGTGTTGCTGGGTTAAAAGCCAAGCCTGTTTTACATCCATTATCTTTAATTAATTGTAATGTTCGATCAATATGCTTAATAGCTTCAGCATGAAAAGTAATATAAGTGGCACCTGCTTTAGCAAACTCAGTAATAAGTCTATCTACTGATTTTACCATTAAATGAACATCAATTGGGATTTTGATCCCATAATCTCGTAATGCTTTGCATATTATTGGACCAAATGTTAAATTAGGAACATAATGATTATCCATGACATCAAAATGCAGAATATCTGCTCCAGCTTTAACAACTTTTTTAGCATCTTCACCTAAACATGCAAAATTTGCAGATAGAATAGAAGGAGCAATTATAAATTTTTTCATTATTATCTCCGTTTTTTATCGTGTAATTTTTTTGACTTATATCATCGATTTCTCAGCATTTATTTGTTTTTATGAATAAAGTTGATATTATGAATTTTTCTTTTAATTGGGATAAAATTTAATGTTATCTGATGATACCATGCTCTTATTATGAGAGTATCATGATTTGATATTAAAATAGATGCCCACTTTATCAATGATAAAAAAGAGATAATTTTTCTAAATTTTATGTTTCTTTGTAAGAAAAATATTTTTGAATAAGATCACAATAGAAAAGTAAAATTCTCTTTGGGAATTGTAATGGCAAAGACCATTTATATATAACAATTACGATATAAAATATGAAAATTATTCATTTTAAAATTTTGAGAATTTTTAAATAAATTGAATTTAGTATATAAATGATAAATTTATTTATATTAAATGTTTATAATTAAGTAAAGTAATAGATTATGGTATGTTGTATAAAATTATTAGTTAGAGATTTTTTTTACTATATTATTTAGATTGATATAATAATTTTTAATATCAGTGAATATAACTATTATAACTTGTATTTAAAAAAATAACTTGTATTTAAAAAAATACACTTTGACTGAAATTTTTTATTGAAAGACCATTTTTTTAGATATTTTTTGATTATTTTTATTATTAAATATTTACCTGTAGCTAATTTTAGAAAACACTTTATATTCTTTAATTAAATTTTATTGAATTGTTATTTTTTTATTTTTTAAACAGAATGAATTCTTTTTTATTTTTTTGAATAAAATAATTTATTATTACACACTTATGCTGTCATATTAAAATAATTGAAAATATTTTTATAGCTAAGAAAAAATAGAATACAAACTACATTAAAAAAATATAAAAATTTTTATAATTGATTACTATTTAATATTCTGTTAATATTATGAGTATTTTTAATTATTTTTTCTTTTATTAATTATTTTTTAAATTTTTATATAATATGTAATTTTTTATTATATGATATTCTACATTAGAATTTTTTTATAATTTTAAGTAATTAAAATTATTGATATTATATATAATATTTAAAAAATATTATATGATTTTTAAAGAAAAATAAATAAAATATTATTTATAGTTATATTTACTAACGCAATTTTTGATTTTTATATGATTTTTAGTTTTTAGTATGAAATTGCAAGAATTATTAAAATTATTTTTATATTTTTTTGAAAAAGTTAAATATTTTTTTGTATAAATTTATATTTTTATAATTGGTGTAGAAAAAATTTTGTTTTTATAATTTTTTTTGTAAAGTCTAATTTTTCTTAAGACATGCTTTTATTGCTTGTAAAATAATTTTATTGTTAATATTAGAATATAATTTTGCTTTACCAATATATTGAGGCAACACTAGGTTTATTGTATTATCCAATATTTTTTTATCTTGCATCATGTAATGAAGGTAAACTTCAGGATTTATTCTTGCAGGCCCCTGAGTCGGAAGATTTGCTTGGTGTAGTAAGTTTATGATACGTTTAGTATTATAATTACTTAATTGACCAATAAATTCTGCAGTTTTTGCTGCCATAACAATACCTACAGAAATTGCTTCACCATGTAACCAAACGCCATAACCTAATGCAAGTTCAATAGCATGACCAAAAGTGTGTCCTAAATTTAATAATATACGTTTTCCATTTATTTCTTTTTCATCTTCAGCAACAATTTTTGCTTTTAATTTGCAACAATGTTGTATGCAATAAGTAATTGTTTCTTTCTCATTTTTTAAAATACCTTGCATATTTTTTTCTAGCCAAGAAAAAAATATATTATCTAATACAATACCATATTTTATGATTTCGGCTAACCCTGAAGAAAATTGGCGTTTTGGCAGTGTTTTCAGAGTATTTAAATCAATAATAACCGATATAGGTTGATAAAAAGTACCAATGATATTTTTACCTAAAGGATGATTTATAGCCGTTTTACCTCCAATTGATGCATCAACTTGAGATAAAAGTGTTGTTGGTACTTGGATTAAGCGAACACCTCTTTTATAGCAAGTTGCAGCAAATCCTGCTAAATCACTAATAACTCCTCCACCTATGGCAATTATAGTAGTAGTTTTTGGATGATTGTTTTTTAATAAAGCTGTAAAAATAGTATTAACAATAGTTAATGATTTATATTTTTCCCCATCTGGTAAAACGATTTTATCAATTTTTACTCCTATTTTTATAAGAGCAGAGTGTACTCTTTTAGCATAAAGAGGATATAGTTTTTTATTTGTTACAATCATTGCATATTCACCACTCTTAAGAGGTGAATATGCATTGTATGAATGAAGTAAACCATAGGAGATAGTAATAGAGTAACTGTGTTCAGCAAATAATACCTTTATTGTTTCCATGTTAATTTTACCTTTTAATATTATTAATTACAATTTAATATTTTCTAATAATTCGATAATTTTATTAGCAACTACTTTTATACTTTGATTATCGGTATGAATAGTGATATCTGCAATTTCTCTATAAAAAGGACTACGTTCATCTGCAAGTTTTTCTAAAATTTCTTGAGTAGGCTGTTCTGATTGCAATAGAGGTCTTTTTTTATCACGTTGCGTTCTTTCTATTTGTTTTGCAATTGTAGTATTAAGATAAATAACTGTGCCACGTGTATATAATCGATTGCGTGTTTTTTTGGATTTTATTGATCCTCCTCCTGTTGCTAATATAATGCCTTGTTTTTTTGTAAGTTCACTAATGATCTTTTCTTCACGTGCTCGGAAACCCCCTTCACCTTCTAGATCAAATACCCAACTTACATCAGCACCAGTACGTTTTTCAATTTCTTGATCAGAATCAAAAAAATCCATATTCAGTTGCTGTGCTAGTTGTCGACCAATGGTACTTTTTCCAGCTCCCATAGGTCCAACTAGAAAGATATTGCGTTTTTCTGCCATTTTTCTGGTATTAATAAGATTATACGTTCATGATAAACCCGATTAACCAATAAAATTAGTAACGGGACTTTATAATTAAGACTATATATGAGTATTAATTTTTTCTGATATATACAAGAGTAGCAATGTTATGTATTTTCAGTTGTTTATTTTATTTAAATGATCTGCTAGCCTCCTTACTTATAAAAAGTATTTTTTAACAGATTTATTTTTAAATATTTTTATCTATAATATATAATTAATGAATATTGAGTATTTTTTATCTATGATTATTTTAAGTTAAATATTTATCGATTGGACATTCGATGAATATATTAGCAATATATTTTTGTTATTTATTAAATCAATTTTGCAGAATGTTAAGAATATTAAAGTAAAAATCAAAAAAATTACAAGATATTATTATACATAAATAGTATATTTTAATACCCAAGTTTTGTAATTAAATTTATGTACTTTTACTTGTAAAATCTATAAAAAATTATGTTGATTTAAAATAATAAAATATTTCGTTGTGATTCCTATATTATAAGAAATAATGATTAGTTACTATATTTTCTTTTAAATTCGAAAAATAATATTCATAATTTTTGTATAAATTTTATAGTTGTTTTTTGTAAAAATATTGATAAAATTTATTAAAAGATTATCTAGGTTTTTATAAAAAATATATTTTGTATGGTGATATTTTATATTTAAATTATGATATATATGTTCATATTTTATAATTTCATAAATTTTGTATACATGAATTTTATTTTTGTTTTTTAATGATTACATTGATTTATTTTATTGCATAAAAAGTATAATACTTAATTTTAGTTAAGTATATAAAAAATTACATTTTGTTAAGTAATTTTAATATTCTACCGTATATATAAAATTTGTAAATATCACTGCTCATAAAACATCATACAAATATTTTTTTTACAAGTTTTATGTATAAAATTATATATAAATAAAGTTTTCATTGATTTTTGATTTTAAGTATTAAAAATATACTTTTTTAAATAAAAATTGCATATTTACAATATTAAATATTATATATAATTAATTTATGATTACATAATTAATTTATTATTATAAATATTAATATTGTAATTTCATTACATGATTTATTTTTTATGTTTATTATGTATATTAAATTTTTATATTTTATTTTTCCTTAAACATAGAATTATATTTTTAAAATTATTTTTGTTTACATTTGTAAAAAATTTTAGTATTTTTTATTACGATTTTATGAAACTGTAGTATTACAGTGTAATTAATATCTCATAGAATATATATCTATATATAATTAATTTATAGAATTATAATTATAATTATAGATAAAATCATAAATCATTAAAATATTAATTAATTGTCAGTGATATGTAATAATATATTTAAAATTATTAAAAAATAAAAGCTGGATTTTTATTTTGGTAATATAGATTTCATGTAACGTATAGTAAGATTTTTTAACAATTCACCAATATTTATTTTTGATATTGTTATGTTTTAATAATTATATACCTCAGTCTTTTGGCTGAATGTTAATTCCTATGTATTTGTATTTTTTAGCGGTAAAAATTGTTATATGAAATATTCAATAATTGATACAAAAAAATAATATTTGATTGTTTTTATTTGGTGTTCGTTTTCGTATTTCTATTTTATGCAATTTTTATAAAAAATAATTTTCTTAAAATCCATATTTTTTAATTACTAAAAAATATAATGATGCTTTTTATTTTATAATGA
This sequence comes from Arsenophonus sp., assembly GCA_031446165.1. Classification (GTDB taxonomy): domain Bacteria; phylum Pseudomonadota; class Gammaproteobacteria; order Enterobacterales; family Enterobacteriaceae; genus Arsenophonus. The sequence continues at coordinate 214,810 of CP132905.1, forward strand.
AACATTTTTTGATATATCAGCGCTTTTATTAAAACTTCATAGAAGTATAAAAGTATATCAATAGTAATATAATATAAATAATTCCTAAAATTAGATAGAAAGAGAATAATATTCATATTAATATTAAATTTCTTGTTTTATAACAATTATTAATAATAGGATATATTTTATTATGAATAATCCATTGCTAACAAAATCTTCATTGCCAAATTTTTCTGAAATAAGCCCTAAAGATATTTTTCCAGCAATAACTTATATTTTGAAAGAATATAAAAAAAATGTTCATATAATTCTTAAAGAAAATAGCAGTTTTAATTGGAATAATTTATGCCAACCATTGGAAAATATGAATGATCAACTTGTTCGTGTTTGGTCATCAATTGCTCATTTACATGCAGTTAAAAATAATTTTGAATTACGTAAAGTTTATAATAGTTGCCTTCCTATTTTATCAGAATTTAATACTTGGATAGGACATCATGCAGGTTTGTATAAAGCATATCAAATATTAAAAAATAGTACTGAATTTGATATGCTGGATTTAGCACAAAGAACATCTGTTGATAATAGATTACGTGATTTTAAATTATCTGGTATTCATTTATCTGCTAAAAAAAAGCAGCGATATGGAGAAATATCTATTCGTATGTCTGAATTAAAAAATCAGTTTAGCAATAATGTTTTAGATGCAACTATGGGATGGAAAAAATTAGTAAAAGATATTCAATTTCTTTCAGGTATACCAGAAAGTGTGCTTTTAATTGCAAAAGAATTGGCTGCATCCAAAGGTGAAGATGGGTGGTTATTTACATTAGATATACCATATTATTTATCTGTGATGAGATATGCTGATAATCATGAATTGCGTCAAGAAATGTATTATGCTTATAATACTAGAGCTTCTGATCAAGGACCACATGCAGGAAAATGGGATAACACTGGCATTATGTATGAAATTTTAGCTTTACGTAATGAATTAGCACGATTACTTGGTTTTAATAATTTTTTTGAGCAATCTTTAGTAACTAAAATGGCAAAGTCACCTAAACAGGTTTTAGATTTTTTGGTAGATATTGGCAATAAAGTATACCATCAGGGTAAAAAAGAGTTCTGTGAATTAAAAAATTTTGTTAACAAACATTATGGTCTTAAAACACTTGAACCTTGGGATATAAGTTATTACAGTGAGAAAGCAAAACAAAATAAATTTAATATTAATCATGAAGAAATACGTTCTTATTTTCCAGAATCAATTGTTCTTAAAGGGCTTTTTAAAATCATTTATAGAGTTTTTGCTATAACAGTTAAAGAACGCTTTGATATAAAAAAATGGCATGCTGATGTACGTTTTTTTGAATTATATGATGAATATTCTAATTTGTGTGGGAGTTTTTATTTAGATTTATATGTTAGGGAGAATAAACAAAGTGGAGCTTGGATGAATACTTGTGCTGATAGGTTAAAACATACTGATGGAACTTATCAAAAACCTGTAGCTTATTTAACATGTAATTTTAATAAACCTACAGGCGATAAACCTGCTTTATTTACTCATGAAGAAGTAATTACTTTATTCCATGAATTTGGTCATGTTTTACATCATTTGTTAACAAAAATTGATGTAGTCGATGTTTCTGGAATTAATGGTGTACCATGGGATGCTATTGAATTACCTAGTCAAATGATGGAATTTTGGTGTTGGGAACCTGAAGCTCTTAAATTGATATCAGGTCATTATAAAACCGGTCAACCATTATCAAAATTTATAATAGACAAAATTGTAGCAAGCAAAAATTATCAAGCAGCAATGTGTATTTTGCGTCAATTAGAATTAGGATTATTTGATGGTTATTTGCATCTTGAGTATTTATCTCCAAAAAGTGGAAAAATTTTATCAATTTTAAAATTTGTAAAAAAACAATTCTCTGTAATATCATCACCTAAATGGTTACGTATTCCACATACATTTAGTCATATTTTTTCAGGTGATTATGCTGCTGGTTATTATAGTTATTTATGGGCTGATGTATTGGCTGCTGATGCATTTTCACGATTTATTAATGAAGGTATTTTTAATCGCAATACCGGTTTATCTTTTTTAGAAAATATTTTAAGTCGGGGTGGTTCAGAAGCACCAATTTTGCTTTTTGAGCGTTTCCGTGGTAGACCTCCTACAATATATGCAATGTTAGAAAGTTATGGTATTGAATAAAATATAATTATGCCAGTTCAATTAATTTGTGAACCAGGAGTTTCTGAAAATTCTTTATACATTATAGCCAATAAATGGAAAATTAAACATACACCACATGCATTAATGGCTTTAGTTTTAACGTCAAAATATTTGCAATTAAGGAAAATTAATGAACCTAAATTAGGTAGCGTGCACGTTGATTTTCTTTCTCCTAAGTTGCGATTTCGGAGAAAAATAGCGAGTTATAAAAATGAAGCTATTGCAAAAGCTGTTGGTATAAGAAAAGATTATTTTCCGACTATTGTTGATGCTACTGCAGGTTTTGGAACTGATGCATTTATTCTTGCTTCATTAGGTTGCAAAGTATTTATGTTTGAAAGAAATCCTGTAATAGCCGCACTTCTTGAGAATGGATTACAACGTGCTTATCTAGATTCTGAAATAGGATATCTTTTAAAAGATAGGATGATTTTGTTAAATGTTTTAAGTGATTCTATATTATCTGATCTTTCTTTTATGCCTGATGTGATTTATCTTGATCCAATGTATCCATATAGAAAAAAAAAGTGTTTTAATAAAAAAAACATGCGTTTACTGCAATGTTTGTTGGGTGCTTCTAATGAAGATGTTACTGATCTTGTAATTTCTGCAATGAAAATTGCTAAATATCGGGTGATTGTTAAACGACCTAATTATGCTACTTCTTTAATAATAAAAGAAGGAATAATAAAAGAAAGCCCAAAAGGTACTATAAAAACAAGAAAGCATCGTTTTGATATTTATTCATCTCGAAATAATTAATATTATATATTTAAAATAGAAATAATATCTTTTTATTATATATAAATATTTATGATAATGAGAATTTTTATGACAAAAATTATATCAAAAATTATTAATATTTTTATTTTTTAGAAAAATTGTTTTGTAAAAATTTTAAATTTTGATGATAGAACAAGAGTTTTTAAATATATATTTATAAAAAATGGAATTTTTTATTTTTTTTTAAAAAATCAAAACTTTTAATTTATCAATATAAATATATTGCATAATATATTTATAGCTTTACATTATTAATTATGAATATTTTTTAGATGAGCATTTACATTAATCTTAAAAAATTTTGTATATGAATATATTCCTTGGTATGATTTTTTTAAAAAAAGTGATGTATTATTTTTTGTTTTATGCATTTTTTTAAAATATCAAAAAATTTTTGTTATATTTATAAATATATTTAATTAAATTTTTTTATTTACACGTTAAATTATATCATTTAAATCAATTATTAAAGTATATAATTTTGAATTTTTTGTTTATTAAAAAAAATATGACTAGGCTAAAATGATATAAATATTTTCTTAATTAAAATATTTTTATGGTATTCATATTTTTATATTAGTAGATAGTTATAATTTTAAATTAAAGTTTATATTGAACTTAAAATATTTTTTAAGAATAGTATGAAATTTATATTTTTTATTTTTAATATATTTTAAATATATTCTTTTTTGATATTTAATTGAAGATTTTTATATAGTTTTTTAAAGAAAACAAAACATTAAAAATTAGGAATTTATATATAAAATTTTGATTTCTAAAATATCATATCTGTAATTTTTTTATTTTGAAAATATATTTTTTAGTACTTATTAAAAGATATATATTTTAGTAAATAATAATTAATAAATAATATATTTAAAAATATCTTTTTAAAGATATGTGAATATTAATTGCTTATATTTTCAAATTTAAAATTTGATTAAGTAATGAATAATAATGTAATTTTTTTTGGATAAAAAATTATTTTATAAAAATTATTTTCAATGATATCCAGTATAAAAAACCAGATAAAATAAGAGAAATAGGTAGTGTAAACAACCAAACTAATAATATATTTTTAATGGTTTTAGCTTGCAAACCAGAACCATCAATAATCATAGTTCCTGCTATGGCAGAAGAGAGAACTTGTGTTGTTGATACAGGCATCCCCGTATAACTTGCAATACCAATAGAAAGAGCAGCAGTAATTTGAGCTGACACACCTTGCGCATAGGTCATACCTTTTTTCCCAATTTTTTTACCTATTGTGACGGATACACGTTTCCAACCAATCATAGTGCCCAAAGAAAGTGATATGGCAACTGCAATAATAATCCACAGTGGTGCATATTCCACTGTATTAAGCAAGTCATTGCTTAAATTACGTAAAAATCGTGCATCATCAACTTTCGTTTCTGGTAATTTAGCTACATCTAATGCTGTATCAGATAAACACATTAATAATCTGCGTATTTGACTACGTTGTTCAGGTTTTACTGTTGAATAATTTTGGACGTTAGTTAAAATTAATGAAGCATATTTTAATATATTAATAGGATGTGAATTATCACAGTGAAATTTTTTATCATGAATTTTTGATTTTGAGTATTTTTTGGCTTTGTTGACAATATGTTCAACTACAGATTGATATTCTTCATAATAATGTTGTAAATGTATGATAGCGTCATGGGTGCGCGTTATATCATAATCACTTGCGTTCATATTGAGAACACCTGCTGGTGAAATACTGATTAAGACCAACATGATTAGACCAATACCTTTTTGCCCATCATTGGCACCATGAAAAAAACTAACGCCAACTGCAGATAAGATTAGTGCAGCTCTAGTCCAGAAAGGAGGTTTTTTTTTGCCATCTTTTTTTTCTCTTTCCATTGGTGTTAAATGAATACGACGTCGTTTTTTTGTATTACTCCAAAAACGACGTAAAAAGAAAATTAAAAATCCTGCTATAATAAAACCAACAATAGGAGAAAGAATAAGAGAAAGAAAAATTTCCGTTACTTTTGAAATGTTTAATGCTTCGATTATAGAAGTATCAGTAATTAATGCATTAATTAATGCAACACCAATAATTGCTCCTATTAATGTATGAGAACTGGAAGCCGGTAATCCAAAATACCAGGTACCTAAATTCCAAATTATAGCTGACAACAACATAGAAAAAATCATTGTTAGCCCATGGCTAGTAGTAACATTTAATAATAGTTCTGTTGGCAATAAATGCACAATAGCGTAGGCAACACTAAGTCCACCTAGGATCACTCCTAAAAAATTAAAAATACCGGACATGATAACTGCAAATTGAGCGCGCATTGCCTTAGTATAAATAATAGTTGTCACTGCATTTGCAGTATCATGAAAACCATTAATTGCTTCATAAAATAAAACAAACAATAGTGCTAAAATTAATAGTAATGTAGTGTATAAATCTAAACCAGTAAATAAATATAGCATAAAAATTAAGCCCATTTGTTGGATATGAACTTATTGTTCATGACAAATTTTACCTATGAAAGTAGTTATTTAACTTTAATAGCAGATAATTAAATAAATTAATAGATTTTAATTTATTTAAAAGATCTATGTTCTGTTTTTAGAGAAATTTATTAAAAATTTTTTCAAAAAAAATATTAAAAATTATTTATATATAAAAAATATGGATAAAATTGTTATTGACTATTTTGTAAAAAATAATTGGTATTGGTAAAGATTCTGATTGTTTATTTATTTTTAAAATTATAGTTTATTTATAATTTTTTAAAAAATGGGATTTTTTTATTTATCAATATATTTTAAGATATTTTATAAAAATACGGATAATTTTTTATTATATATGAACTATATTATATTAATATAGATAAACTATTTTATATGTATAAATTTTATATGTATAAATAAAACATAAAACAATTGTATTATGAAATATTTACTTAAAGTATTATTAATATTTAAAAAAATAAATTTAAAAACCTTATTTTTAAGTTGTATCTTAATTTACAATTCTTTAATGAGAATAAATTTTTATTAGTATTTTTATGATATTTTAATCTATTTTTTGTTTTGAAAACATTTAGCTTTTATTAATTTTATAATGTTTATTATGAGATACTAAAAACAGAATGCAAGAATAATTTTATTTTTTTTCTAAAGAAAATCGGTACTATTATATAATTTAATTATTAATTTATAGTTTTTTCTAAAAGCCATTTTTTATAGTTTAAGTGATATGTTTTTTAATTTTTTTATTGGTAATTGGCAATTTTCTTATATGATATTAATAAATATTTTTATAATGTTGCTATCTTACAAAAATAATTAATTGATGTACAAATATTTTTCCAGATAATAAAATTTTTTATTTTTTTATAAAGAACAATAATTTAAAAAATATTTTTTACTATATATTAAAAGTATTTATATTGCTATAATAATAGTGTTTTTAGTATTTAATAATATAGAAGCAATAGTGATTTTTGTTTTTACAATAGCATTGTTATTTATATATATTATATTTATGTTATGTGGAATATGAACTATTTATATGTGTTTCTTATTAAGAAAAAATTTTTTTAAAATATTTATCTTACTGGATGTTATCGATAGAACTGATAAATTTATGAAATCATTAATTCTAGTTGTTATTTGTTTTTTTGGTTGTATTGATTTTTACAAAAAATCACTTAAATATCTGTATTAAGTATTAGTAATTAATTTCTTAATGTGTGTTATATAATTAATCATTTATGTCAATTTTTATAATAGAAAAATGATCATAAATATAGTGATGATTTAATATTACTAATATAAAAATTTTTTGATGTTATTTAATTGCTATTTTTTTAAAAAAATAAAGTATTTATATACATATTTTATTATTGTAATGTTATTAATTAGAATTGCATTTTTAATGATATTAATTTTATATAAAATTATTGATTATTATATAAGTAAAAATAATAAAAAATTTTATTCAAATTTATATTTTCATTAATAATTAATAAATTAGTATTGTATTGATAATTAATTATTTTTTTTAAAACATGATATTTAATATTTTATTGATGTTATCAATAAATGGTGTTTTATATTAAGTTATTAAGGTTTTAAGTATTTTACATATCATAACTAATATTTTATTGAGTATTATATTTTGATAAAATATTTTTTTTAAATCCTAATTTTTATAACGATTATTAAAAAATACTGCATATTGCATGTATTTTCAATAAAAAATCATTTTTTAATTAAGAATTATATGTTTTTTTTATTAAAATTCTTAAAATTTTTTCATTTAAATAAATTTTCATGATTATAAAAAATATAAATTTTAAATTTATATGGTATTTTTTTATTAAATGATAAGCGATTACAAATACATATATTTATATCACAATCTCTAAAAAATTTATCGATTACCTTAATAGTTTAGAAAAAATAAGGTTATATTATACACCAAGTATATTTTTTCAAAATCTTTATTTCATAAATTCAATTTGTGTAAATAACTTAATATTTATAACCGCTAGCTTTATAAGCAAAATTGTTTTTTTAAAAATCTTTGTGCAATTTTTTTACTGAAAAATAAATATTGTTATATATGCAAAACTAGATAGGAATAGTGAAAATACATATAATAGGAAAAGTATATCAAAATTATATTAAATAGATATCAAATTTTGAATTTTTAATGTTTTAACCTCTAAGATACAAAAATTTTCAAAATGTTATAATTTAAAATTTATCATATAGTTTGTGGATTTTTATTTTTTTGTGTTAAAGAAAATTGATTATATACGCTTAAGTTTTATGTGTATGATGCTTGATTTATAAAATTATTTTAAGAGTATCAGTTATCTTTTGTTCTTTTTATAGATTAGGTTAATTAAATAGTATAAAAAATATTTAAGCTAATAGTAAAATAAAAACGATACAGATAAGGAATAGCCCATGTCAAATTTTTACGCAAATGATGTGGATCCGATTGAAACTCGTGATTGGTTACAGGCAATTCAATCAGTTATCCATGAAGAAGGTATTGATCGTGCTCAATATTTGCTTAATATAGTACTGCAACAAGCGAGGAATAGTGGAGTCAAGATAGAAGATCACAAAATAAGTGCTGATTATATTAATACTATTTCTGTAGAAAATGAACCGCTTTATCCAGGTAATATAGATTTAGAGCGACGAATTTGTGCGGTTATTCGGTGGAATGCTGCAATGTTAGTTTTACGGGCTTCTAAAAAAAAATTAGATTTGGGAGGTCATATAGCTTCTTTTCAGTCTTCTGCTACATTATATGAAGTATGTTTTAATCATTTTTTTCACGCAAAAAATAGCGAACATCATGGAGATTTGGTATATTTTCAAGGGCATATTGCTCCTGGTATATATGCCCGTGCATTTTTAGAAGGTCGCATTACTGAAGAACAATTAAATAATTTTCGGCAAGAGATTAATGGAAAAGGTCTTTCCTCATATCCTCATCCTAAATTAATGCCTGAATTTTGGCAATTTCCCACTGTTTCTATGGGATTAGGCCCAATTAGTGCTATTTATCAAGCAAAATTTTTAAAATATTTATATCATAGAGGTTTAAAAGATACACGAAATCAAACTGTTTATGTTTTTCTTGGCGATGGTGAAATGGATGAACCGGAATCTAAAGGTGCGATTACAATTGCTACTCGTGAAAAGTTAGATAATCTTATTTTTGTAATTAATTGTAATTTACAGAGACTCGATGGACCTGTCAATGGAAATGGTAAAATTATTAATGAATTAGAAGATATATTTAATGGTGCCCATTGGAAAGTTATTAAAGTTCTTTGGGGAGGACTATGGGATAAATTATTTCGTAAAGATACTTCTGGTAAATTAATTCAATTAATGAATGAAACATTAGATGGTGATTATCAAACTTTCAAATCTAAAGATGGTAGTTATATTCGGGAAAATTTTTTTGATCGTTATCCAGAAACTAGTGCTTTAGTAAAAGATATGAGTGATGATGAGATTTGGTCTTTAAATCGTGGTGGACATGATTCAAAAAAACTTTATGCTGCTTTTAAAGAAGCACAACAAACTAAAGATAAGCCGACAGTAATTTTAGCTCAAACGATTAAAGGTTATGGGTTGGGTAATTCTGCAGAAGGTAAAAATATTGCTCATCAAGTAAAAAATATTGATTTAGAAGGAGTACGTTATTTTCGTAATCGCTTTAATATACAAGTATCCGATGATGAATTATCATCATTACCTTTTGTTACTTTTTCAAAGGATTCTGATGAATATAAGTATTTGCATGCGTGTCGTAAAAGATTAGGAGGATATTTACCTAAACGAAATCCTACTTTTGATGAAAAATTAAATATTTCTAAATTAGAAGATTTTAGTCCATTATTAAAAGAACAGAATAAAAAGATATCGACTACAATTGCATTTGTACGTGTTTTGAACATTATGTTGAAGAATAATTCACTTAAAGATCGTTTAGTGCCAATTATTGCTGATGAAGCTCGTACTTTTGGAATGGAAGGATTATTTCGTAAAATTGGAATTTATAATTCTAATGGTCAACAATATATTCCTCAAGATCACGAACAAGTCGCTTACTATAAAGAAGATAAAAAAGGTCAAATTCTTCAAGAAGGTATTAATGAATTAGGTGCCGGTGCTTCGTGGTTAGCTGCGGCTACATCATATAGCACTAACAATCTACCTATGATACCATTTTATATTTATTATTCCATGTTTGGCTTTCAGCGTATTGGTGATTTATTGTGGGCTGCAGGAGATCAGCAGGCACGTGGATTTTTGATAGGTGGGACATCTGGACGTACTACATTAAATGGTGAGGGTCTTCAACATGAGGATGGACATAGTCATCTTTATTCGCTAACAATTCCCAATTGTGTTTCTTATGATCCAGCGTATGCCTATGAAATTGCTGTTATCATTCATGATGGTTTGGTACGTATGTATGGTGAAAAACAAGAAAATATTTACTATTATATTACTACATTAAATGAACAATATCATATGCCAGAAATGCCTGTTGGTGTAGAAGATGGCATTATTAAAGGTATTTATAAGATTGAATCATTAAAAGGTAAAGAAAGCAAAGTTCAATTATTAGGTTCTGGTGCTATGATGCGACACGTACGTGATGCAGCAAAGATTTTGCTGATGGATTATAATATTAGTTCTGATGTGTATAGTGTAACATCATTTACTGAACTAGCGCGAGATGGTCAAGATTGTAAGCGTTGGAATCTGTTAAATCCAACTGATGTACCTCGTATACCATATGTTAGTCAAATTATGAATGATGCTCCTGTAATAGCATCCACAGATTATATTAAATTATTTGCCGAGCAAATTTCGTCTTATATTCCAACAAATGATTATCATGTTTTAGGAACAGATGGGTTTGGTCGTTCTGATAGTCGTGAAAATCTTCGTAACTATTTTGAAGTTAATACTTCATATGTAGTCGTGGCAGCATTATATGAATTAGCCAAACGTGGTGAAATTGATTTCAAATGTGTAAAAGCAGCTATAAAAAAATATCATATTCATGCAGAAAAAATTAATCCACGTTTAGCATAAGAGGGAAAATCAATGTTTATTAAAATTAACGTTCCTGATATTGGTGAAAATGAAGTTGAAGTTACCGAAATTTTGGTCAAGGTTGGAGAACTGATTAACATTGATCAATCTTTACTTACTGTAGAAGATGAAAAAGCATTAATTGAGATTCCATCACCACATACTGGAATAGTCAAAGAAATCAAAGTTTCTGTCGGTGATAAGATTTCGACTGGCAAATTAATAATGATTTTTGATGAAGTTAAAACTATTAAAAATTTTAGTGCTGAAAAAAAAACAAATTTTAATTTTTTAGATGATAAAAATAAAAATTTACTAAATAGTGAATTAAAAAACGTTTTTATGCCAGATTTTGGTAAAAAAACTTTTAAAGTTAAGCGTGTTATAGTGAATATTGGTGATGCTATATCTATGCAACAACCAATTATAATTGTAATGTACCAAAGTAAATTAATGGAAATATCTGCACCTTTTCCTGGAGAAGTTTACGATATTAAAATTACTGAAGGTGATATGGTTAAAACTGGTTCATTGATTATGGTTTTTAAAGTAACAGAGACTTTTTTTGATATAAAAAATGAAAATAATAATTTTGAACCATTAGAATCTCAATCTTTTGTCTTAAATTCAATATCATCAAATCAAGAAATAGATTTTACTTCTCAAGATAACGATAAGTTTGTTGACAAAAAAAAATATGTATATGCATCACCACTTATTCGTCGTCTAGCACGTAAATTTGGTGTGCAACTTACTAATATAAAAGGAACAGGTCGTAAAAATCGTATTTTGTATGAAGATGTTCAAAATTATATAAAAGAAATGATAGAGAGATTAGAAGTTAAAAAATTGAGTGCGAAACAATTACTTAACATACAACCTTGGCCAAAAATAGATTTCAGTAAGTTTGGTGCAGTAGAAGAAGTAGAATTTACGCGAATTCAAAAGATATCTAATGCTAATTTAAGCCGTAATTGGGTAATGATTCCTCATGTAACAATAATGGAAGATGCTGATATTACTGATATGGATGCATTTCGTAAACAAAAAAATAAAGAAATAGAAAAATCATCAATAAAAATTACTCCATTAGTTTTTGTTATGAAAGCAGTTGCGCGTACATTAGAAGAAATGCCTCGATTTAATAGTTCTATTTCTGAAGATGGTCAAAAATTAATTTTAAAAAAATATATTCATATAGGTATTGCTGTTGATACATTAAATGGTTTGGTTGTTCCTGTTATCCGTGATGTTAATAATAAAGGTATTTTAGAACTTGCAAAAGAATTGATAGAAATATCTGATAAAGCACGAAAAAATCATTTGACTAATTATGATATGCAAGGTGGTAGTTTTACAATTTCTAGTTTAGGTGCTCTTGGTACAAAAAGTTTTACACCAATTGTTAATGCACCTGAGGTTGCTATTATTGGTTTGTCACGTGCATATATGAAACCAATTTGGAATGGCACTTCTTTCATTGCACGTTTAATTTTGCCTATATCACTTTCTTTTGATCATCGTGTTGTGGATGGTGCAGATGGGGTGCGTTTTATAAACCGTATTTCACAATTAATAAGTGATATTCGTCTTTTGATAATGTAATTTTTTATATTTAAAAAACATAATTTTTTATTCTAGTAAATATTTTTTATTGCATAAAATGAATTATTTCTTAAATAACCATTTAATAGATGCACATAATTGTTAAAGATTATATGATATTGTAATAATTAATATTAATTCATTAATTAATATTAATTTTAGTGCACTCTGCGTATAAAGATAAGTAAGAGGTATTACAATGAAAATTAAAGTTAAAACACAAGTAGCAGTTCTAGGTGCGGGCCCTGCAGGATATTCAGCAGCTTTTCGGTGTTCAGATTTAGGTTTAAAAACAATTTTGGTGGAACGTTATGCGAAATTAGGAGGTGTTTGCCTTAATGTTGGATGCATTCCTTCTAAAGCATTATTACATGTTGCAAAAATTATTCAAGAAATGAATGTTTTATCAAAACATGGCATTACATCTTCTGATTTTAATATAGATACCAATAAATTAAAAAAATGGAAAGAAAAAGTTATAGAAGAATTAAGCAATGGTTTAACAGAAATGGCAAAAAGACGCAATGTTAAAGTTGTACATGGAATAGGCGCATTTTCTGGTAGCAATACTTTGGTAATTAATAACAAAGAAAAAATAACAGAAATAAGTTTTGATAATGCAATTATTGCAGCAGGCTCCTCTTCAATAAAACTTCCATTTATTCCTAATGAAGATCCGCGTATATGGGATTCTAGTGATGCATTGCAATTAACAGTAATACCTAAACGCATGTTAATATTGGGTGGTGGTATTGTTGGATTAGAAATGGGTACATTGTATCACGCATTAGGATCAATTATTGATGTTGTAGAAATGTCTGATCAAGTTATCCCAAAAGCAGATAAAGATGTTGTTAATTTCTTTACTAAACAGATCAGTAATAAATTTAATTTAATGTTAAATACCAAAGTAATAAAAGTAGAAGCTAAAAAAGATGCCATATATGTTACAATGGAACAGAAAGATGGAACAACAAATATAAGTCATTATGATGTAATTTTAGTAGCAATTGGTCGGTTACCAAATGGTAAATTGATTGATGCTGATAGAGCTGGTGTTAAAGTCGATGAATTCGGTTTTATTCATACCAATAAACAGATGTGTACTAATGTACCGCATGTTTATGCAATTGGTGATATTGTTGGACAACCGATGTTAGCTCATAAAGGTATTTATGAAGGACATATTGCTGCAGAAGTTATTTCTGGACTAAAACATTATTTTGATCCTCAAGTTATACCTGCAATTGCTTACACTGACCCTGAGGTTGCATGGACAGGATTAACAGAAAAAGAAGCTGAGAAAAAATTAATTGATTATGAAGTATCTATTTTTCCATGGATTGCATCTGGTCGTGCTGTTTCTTCTAATTGTGCGCAAGGTATAACAAAACTTATTTTTGATAAAAAAACACATCGTATTATCGGTGGCTCTGTTGTTGGTGCTAATGCTGGTGAATTGCTTGGGGAGATTAGTTTAGCAATTGAAATGGGGTCTGATGCAGAAGACATAGCATTAACTATTCATGCTCATCCAACATTATATGAATCAATTGGTAATGCAGCAAAAATATTCGAAGGTTCTATTACTGATTTGCTTAATTTTAAAGCGAATAATAGTAATTAATTTTAATGTATTGCAATTATTGTTGAGATAATTTTATATTTTTTATCAGTATTTTTATATAATTATTTAATGAACATACTAAAAATTTAAAGTTTATTTTTTAATGTTAAATTATTTATATTAATAATTGAAAAACATCACTTAACTATGAAAAGCATAGCTTAATCATAATATAATAAACATCAAGTAGAAATTTTTTACTAGAGATATTAAATGCTAAATGATTATCAAATAACTGAAATTTTATAAAAAGGATTTGTAACATATGACTGCTAATATTTTAGCAATAGATTCTACAAATAAAGCTTGTTCTGTTGCGCTTATGTATAATAAAAAACTTTTTACTAAATTTGTAATTTCACCAAAAGAACATACAAAAAAAATATTATTAATGGTAAATCAATGTCTTTTAGAAGCTAGTTTTAATTTAAAAAACTTGGATATATTAGCTTTTGGAAGAGGTCCAGGTAGTTTTACTGGTGTTCGAATTGGAGTTGGTATTGCTCAAGGATTAGCATTTGCTTGTAATTTACCGATGATAGGTATTTCTTCTCTTTTAACCCTTGCTCAGGGAGCTTATCATCAATTGGGGAGAAAAAAAATACTGGTAGCTATTAATGCTGGTATGGAGAAAATTTATGCTGCTTGTTATCAACTTAAATTTAATGGTATTTGGGAAGGTGAAGAGACTGAAGCAATACTTAAGCCTGAACAATTTTTCTCTAAAATTGATAGATTGCATGGTAAGTGGACTATTGCTGGAAGTGGTTGGTGTACTTATCCATTGCTAAAAATGGCTAATATAAATTTAGTAGAGAGTAGTATTTATTTACCAGATGCTCAATATATGTTACCTTTGGCATTAAAAAATTTGGAACAAGGTAACACTATTCAACCGGAGGAGGCAAAACCTATTTATTTATGCAATAAATTTTATTGGAAAAAAAATACTTGAATATGAATATTTTTAAAAAAGAATTTTCATAAATTTTGTTTTATAGCAAAAATTTATTAAAATATTAACTCTTAGGTTTTGTATATAAAATTATTAATTTGTATTTTATGTAAAAGATGCTTTATTTTTATAAATAGATATTAAATATCAAGTATTTCATTGTTTGATATAATTTTTTATTTGGTTTGCATCTATGTCTGGTAAGGTGACATTAAGTTCTAAAACAGAAATATCATCATCTTTTTGTTCAAATTGTATAGAAAGCATTTCTGGATTAATTTTTACATATTTGCAAATTACTTTTAATATATCACGTTTCATTTCATCTAAATAAGTAGGTCTGCAGTCATTGCGTTTTCTTTCTGCAATAATAATTTGTAATCGCTCTTTGGCGATATTAGCTGTTGATTTTTTTTTCGAAAGAAAAAAATCTAATAAAGCCATGTTTTATCCTCCAAACCAACGTTTAAGAAAGCTTTTTTTTTCCTCTTCCATAAAACGAATAGGACATGTTTTACCTAAAATTCGATCAACACAATCGCTGTATGCTTTACCTGCATCAGATTTAACATCAAGAATAATTGGTTCTCCTTGGTTAGATGCACGCAAAACAGCTTGATCTTCTGGAATTACACCAATTAATGGAATACATAGAATTTCAAGTACATCTTTAGTGCTTAACATTTCACCGTTAACAACGCGCATAGGATTATATCTAGTAAGTAATAAGTGTTCTTTAATTGGTTCAATTCCTTTTTCTGCACGACGTGATTTTGCAGCTATAATCCCTAAAATTCGATCAGAATCACGCACAGAAGAGACTTCTGGGTTAGTAGTAATGATAGCTTCATCGGCAAAATAAAGTGCCATTAATGCACCACGTTCTATACCTGCTGGTGAATCGCAAATAATAAATGTAAAATTTAGTTTTTTTAATTGGTGCAATACTTTTCCAACTCCATCTCTTGTTAGTGCATCTTTATCACGTGTTTGTGAAGCAGGAAGTATATGTAGATTTTTAGTTTTTTTATCTTTAATTAATGCCTGATTTATTGTGGCTTCACCTTGAATTACATTAACAAAGTCATACACCACACGACGTTCGCATCCCATGATTAGATCAAGATTACGTAGACCAATATCAAAGTCGATTACAACAGTTTTTTCTCCCCTTTGAGCCAGGCCAGTAGCAATAGAAGCACTAGAAGTGGTTTTTCCTGCTCCTCCTTTACCTGAAGTTATCACAATAATGCGTGTCATGAAGTTATCCCTGTAGTTTAAAACTTAATAATATTATCAATTGTTAATGCATTATTTACCAAACAAATTTTAGCTGCTTTTCCAATAAAATTTTTAGGAATTTGCTCACTTATCCAAAATTGACCAGCGATAGAAATTAATTCGGCTTTTAAGTGTGTGCAATAAATTTGAGAATCATGATCTCCAGATGCGCCAGCAAGTACTCTTCCACGCATCATACCATAAATATGTATATTGCCATCAGCGATCAATTCAGCGCCAGCACTAACATTGGCATTAACAATTAAATCACAATTAGTTACATAAATACATTGTCCTGAACGAACATGGGTTGTAATAATACGAGTTTTTCCATGTAGATGATTAACGATATTAGTGTTTTTTTTATTATTATTTATTTGCTTTTGATGGCCTTCGGTAAGTAAAGGTAGGCCAGCATTAGAGATAGCTTTACGTAATTTAATATTAGTACATCCAGTAATGCCAACTATTTTTAAACCTGTTTCACTGATGATTTTATAATATGATAAAATTGTACTAGCTTTTAGTAAACTGGTAATATTAAAAACAACAGGAGCATTTTTAAAAAAATCAGGTGCTTGATTGATTTTTTCTTGAATGGCTTTTTTAATAGTTATAGGATTTCCTTCATAAATATATAGTACAGTAAGTGTGAAACTGCTACCTTTTAATTCTATTGGTGATTGCCCCATTTTTGATTTAACTCAGGATATTTAATAAATATATAAAAAATTTGTAATTATTTTAAAAAAATTAATATGTTATAATGCAATATTTTATAATTACCTATTTTCTTAGGCAAGTAAAAGTGTTAATAAAAAAGTATTAAGTAACATGTTTTATGGTTTATGTGAAAGTGTTAAAAAATTATTTATCTTTAATGTAGATTATTAGAAATAAGGTTTTTAAGAAGCATCAAAATTATTGTTACATTAGTATTACATTTAAAATAGTGTTGTTCATAAAATGTAAAAACTTATAAAATTCTGATGTTTGCCATGAAAAAAATTAGCTCTATATTGGTTATTATCTTCAATGTTTCTTAGATTTTTTTAAAAAAATAAATGTATGTTTATGAATTAATAAAAGTAAAGGGATTAATTTCATGCATTTCAAAAAAGAAAAATATTTTTTCAATATAAATTTAAGAATCAAATATACAAATTTTTTTTATAATTTATAAAATTTTTATTAAAAAATAACATTTTTATGATATAAATTTGTTAGCATTAAAAACCTTATTTGTATGATAATTTTCAAGTTTTTTAATTATTCCTTAATGAGTTTTTTTTGAATTGGTACAACATTTATTTATTATATTTGGAATTTATTTGGAATTCTATTGAAATCTAATTTAGATATATCAATTATTTTCTTATTTTTTGTTGTTTGTTTTTTATGAAACATAATTGCAATTATAAATTATTAAAAATAAATGGTTTGATTTTTATTTAATATATGTATATGTCTTAAAAAATACTTTTTTTTATATTATAAAAAAACATAAATTATATTATTTTTTAAGGTGAAATAATTATTTAAAATAATTTTAATCATTAAAAAGAATTTTAAATAAATATTTCATCTAAATAAAAATAGTTTTTATAAACTTTTATACGTTTCTGTATTATAATACTGTTTGATATTTTTCATAGAAAATGATTATTACATTATTTTTTTTATGTAATATTTAATATTATTGCAAATCTATCTTATTTAAGACAAAAATCTTATTTAATATAAAAATTTTTTAATAATACAATACATGCTAAAATTAAAAAAATTATGAACTATAACTATTAAAAAATATCATTTTTTATGTATAAACAATGTAAAACTTATAGAAATTAATTGGTCTTACTATCTTTTTTAGTAGATTTAAGTTTTTATTTAATGTATAATTATAACATACTTTCATAAAAAAATAATTTTTTAAAAAAATAAATTTAATATCTATTTATAAAAGTTAGATTTAGACAAAAGACAAATATGTTATATGATGTTATATTTATAAAAATAATATTTATGATGAATGATAATAAAGTATCATTCATAAGTCGTAAGATATTTTAATAAAATTTTGTGATGCTCATTTGTTGTAAATCTTTTAAAAACATGTTCGATTAAACCTTTTGTGTTTATAAGAAAAGTAATTCTATGAATACTTTGAAAGTTTTTTCCTGCAATTTGTTTTTCCTCCAATACTCCAAATTTTTCTGCTACTTCATGATTTGTGTCCGATAGTAATGTAAAATTTAGTCCTTCCTTTTCTGTAAAATTTAATAGTTTTTCTGGTGTATCTGCGCTAATTCCCAATATTTCAATATTTTTTTTTTTAAAAAAAGTATGTTATCACGTAATCCACAAGCTTGAAGTGTACAACCTGGAGTCATTGCTTTTGGATAAAAATATAGCAACATACGTTTTCCGAGAAAATCAGATGAATGAATCATTTGTGCATATTGATTAGGAAGATTAAATAAAGGAGCTTTATCACCGGTTTTTAATGGCATTATTATTTTTTTCATATATTTTCATTATTTTTTATTTTTATTTACATGTTAATAATGTTATATTTTTGCTAAAAGTATTTCAAGTAAAAAATGATTGGATATTTTATAAAATTTATTTTATATATATAAATAACATAAATAACAGTGATATTATGTTTATGCATTATATCTATATATTTATATATTTATTTTATAATATATTGCATGATTCTTCTAAAAATAAATATTTATTTCTGAGTTAAATATTGACTTATTTTTTAAGATTTTAAAAATTATTAGTATAAAAATAAATAAATTTTTAATTGACTTAAATTCAGTGTATTATAAAAAATATTTTATATTTATTTTTCTTCTTAAAAAATAAATTTTTACGATAATTTAGTTTTGATATGTGTATTATCATCAGTTTTCATTAAATGATATAAAAAAATAATGATAATTTTAAATAAAAATTTTAATTTATGTGTTTAATATTTAATTGTATCATGTTTTTATGAACTAAATAATACTGATTAACGGCTGATCTGCTAAGTATATTTATTTTTTATATTTTATTTATTTTTATTTGTAAAAAGAAATAAAATTAAAATTTTTGTTTTTATTTGTAAAAAGAAATAAATTTAAAATTTCAATTTTATAGAAATTTCTTGAAAACATAAAAAATGTATATACTATAATTTTTTAATAGGATTAAAAGCCATTCAATGATTATAATAACTTTACTTTTATATTTTTTTGAATTTATGTTGATATTTAGTAGATTAATATATATTATATGCTAAATCAGTCTTATTTTATAACTTATTTTTATCAATTTTTATTTTATTTATTATATTATTGTAATTCAAAAAAATATTGCAAGTTATAAGAATTACTATTATGAATTACATTGATTTTACTATCTATGAATTACATTGATTTATAAATTAATTTGAATTTTTTATATTTGGATTTTTTAAAAAAATATTGACATAAAATTTCATTTATATGTCTTACGAATAATATTTTATCAATTATTAGCAGTTATTAAAATATATACGGATAAACTTTTTATCATAGAATAAGATCATAGAATATAAAGATTCTGACTAGAATATATATTAAAAAATATCAAAAAATAAGAAAAATAAATAATTAAAATAATATTTTTAAAAGCATGAAATATAAAATATTGTTTATGATTACTGCTAATCATAAGATTAATACATGAGTTTGCATGAGTTATTAAGCATAGTTTTATAGAAATTACTGGAAAATTTTTATTTTTTATGAAAATTTGTGAATAAAGTAATAAGTAATATGAATAAATAAATTACAAGTCATTAGTAGGTATATGTTTTTTATATTACATTTACAAAGAAATTGTTGTTGCAATATTTCAATATTTCAATTGAATTTTGAAGTGCAGTATTCTGAATAGATAAAAAATAATTTTATTTTAAAAATTGTAAATTAAAAAGTATAAATTATTGTATTAATTAGAATAAATAAATTGCAATAAATAAATTTTATTGATAATTTATTTTAATAGTTTATATATTTGAAATATAACATGTAAACTCGTTGATTAATTTAAAAAAGAATCTTATAATTATGATAATAGATTATTTTATTTTTTGATAAATGATTTTAATTTAAATTTTATCAATGAATAAGTTGTATAGAAATAAATAAAAAATATTAAATAAAATTTTATAATTTTTAAAACTTTAATATTATAAGAGAATTTTATGAAAAAAACGACTATACTAGAAGTAGTACAAGGTCGTACAGCAATAGATGAAACAATAACTATTTGTGGTTGGGTTCGTACAAGAAGAGATTCAAAAGGGGGATTCTCATTTCTTGCTGTTTATGATGGTTCTTGCTTTAATTCATTACAAGTTATTATTACAAATCAATTATCTAATTATAAGCATGAAGTGTTAAGTTTAACAACTGGTTGTTCTGTTAAAATAATAGGTGTTGTGAAGCCATCTAAAGGTAAACAACAACATTATGAATTATTGGCTATGCAGGTTATTGTAATAGGTTTAGTAGAAAATCCAAATAAATATCCATTAGCGGCAAAACGTCATAGTGTTGAGTATCTACGTGAAGTTGCACATTTGCGACCTCGCAGCAATCTCATTGGTGCAATTGCACGTATTCGCAATACATTAACTCATGCGATTCATAATTTTTTTTATAATGAAGGATATATTTGGATATCAACACCAATTATTACTACTTCAAATACAGAAGGTGTTGGTGAAATGTTTCGTGTTTCTACGTTAGATTTCCATAATATTCCTAAAACTAATAAACATGAAGTTGATTTTTCTAAAGATTTTTTTGGTAGTGAAGCATTTCTAACAGTATCTGGACAATTAAATGCTGAAGCTTATGCTTGTGCATTAAGTAAAATTTATACATTCGGTCCAATTTTTCGCGCAGAAAACTCTAATACTAGTAGGCATTTAGCGGAATTTTGGATGATAGAACCCGAGGTTGCTTTTGCTGATTTAAATGATATTTTAGTGCTTGCTGAAAAGATGTTGAAGTATCTTTTCAAAAAAGTCTTAATAGAAAGAAATGATGATTTGATGTTTTTTGTTAAACGGGTAGATAAAAATGTGATAAAAAGATTGGAAAATATTGTTATTGCTGACTTTAAGAAAATTGATTATACGGATGCAATTAAAGTGCTTGAAAAATGTAATAAGAAATTTACACATCCAGTAGTTTGGGGTATAGATTTCTCTGCTGAACATGAACGATATTTAGCAGAAGAATATTTCAGAATGCCGGTAATAGTAAAAAATTATCCAAAAGA
Organism: Arsenophonus sp.; assembly: GCA_031446165.1. Classification (GTDB taxonomy): domain Bacteria; phylum Pseudomonadota; class Gammaproteobacteria; order Enterobacterales; family Enterobacteriaceae; genus Arsenophonus. Next base: position 236,254 of record CP132905.1, read on the forward strand.
TATTAAAGCATTCTATATGCGTCTTAATAATGACAATAAGACAGTTGCAGCTATGGATGTATTGGTTCCTGGTGTGGGGGAAATTATTGGTGGTTCTCAACGTGAAGAACGTCTTGATAAACTTGATGTGCGCATGAAAGAAATTGGATTAAAGCAAAAAGATTATTATTGGTATCGTGATTTACGTCGTTATGGAACTGTACCCCATTCCGGATTTGGGCTCGGGTTAGAACGTTTAATTGCTTATGTTACTGGTGTAAATAATATTCGTGATACTATCGCGTTTCCACGTATACCACGTAATGCAAATTTTTAATTTTTAAAAATTGTTAGTTAGATGTTTATAAATAATACAATAAATAATATAATAAAAGTATATGATAATGTTTTTTTATTTTTGTTATTATTTATAAGTTATATAAGTTATAAATTGTTTATAATGTTTATTAAGTTATAGATTGTTTATAATGTTTATAACAAAAAAAGTAAAAAAAATTATTTAAATTTTGAAATATATTATTTATTTTTTATTGAAAAAATATATTTTTTATTTTTAAAATAGATATTTTTTAATGGAGTATAAGAGTAATTGAATTTTGAATTTAATAGTAATTGAATTAATAATAAGAATATGTAATAAGAATATGTTTATGCTAGTAATACATGTCTAAATAACACCAGTGAGGGTAATAATAATGATGAAGCGCAATATTCTTGCAATAGTAATTCCAGTGTTATTAACTGGAACAGTACACGCAGCTGAAATCTATAATAAAGATGGAGATACACTGGATATATATGGTAAAGTAGACGTCCGTCACTTATATTCAAAAAATAGTACTAATGAAGAAGGTTCAAAAAATACTACTAGTGAAGAAGGTGATGATTCGCGTGTTCATATTGGTATAAAAGGTGAAACTCAAATCTCTGATAAATTATCTGGTTTTGGTCGTTTTGAATGGGATGCAAAAACAAATAAAATTGAAGATGATAATAAAAATAGAAATCTTATAGCTTATGCTGGTTTAAAGTTTTCTGATTTTGGTTCATTAGATTATGGTCGTAATTATGGTGTGCTGCATGATATAAAAGCATGGACAGAAGTGCTCCCGTTACATGGTGGAAATGCTATGTATCAGGTTGACAGTTATATGACTAGTCGTAATCGAAATTTATTAACTTACCGTAGCAATGATTTTTTTGGTTTAGTTGATGGATTAAATTTTGCTTTACAGTATCATGGAAAAAATACCGAAAATAATAAATCAGGTGTTGCGAATGTTTTAAAAAATAATGGTGATGGTTTTGGTATATCAGCTAATTATAATCTTGGATGGGGGGTTGTATTAGGTGGTGGTTATACGAAATCTAATCCAGGAATTCATTTTAATGAATCAAATGAAATACTTCAAGTAGACACTTCTGCTGCTGCTGCTTCTGTTGTTGATAATTTGACAGCAAACACTTCTACCAATGACACTTCTACCAATATGAATATGAATAAAGTTGATGTATCAAAGGTATCAAATGACAAAAATGGTAAGGAAGCTTTAGTAAACAATAATGCAAATGCAGAAGAAGTTAAACAAAAAACTGATAATTCTGCTAATATTAATATTAATAATTCTAATATTAAGCATGATGTTAATCATGATGTTGAAGGTTGGAATATTGGTTTAAAATATGATGCAAATAATATTTATTTAGCAGCGCTTTATGGTGAAACTCATAACATGACTAAATCTTCTTCTAGAATATTAGATACTGCTAACATAACACAAAGAGCTAATGCAACCGAAAATATTGAAGTTGTAGCTCAATATTTATTTGATGATATTGCTTTAAAACCATCTATTGCTTATGTACAGTCTAAAGGAAAAGATTTCATTAATGTTAATGATGTTGAAAAAGAAGATTTGACAAAATATCTTTCTTTAGGTGCTTTTTATTATTTCAACAAAAATTTAACAGCAGTTGTTGATTATAAAATTAACTTAATGCATAGCAATGATTTTACAAAAAAATATGGTATCAATAAAGATAATGTTGTTGGTTTAGGTTTAGTTTATAAGTTTTAGTTTAAAACACAATATATATAGAACAATGATATATAATAAAGCAGCGCAAACGCGCTGCTTTATTATTAATAAAATAAAATGAAGCATGGTTTTATTTTTATAAAATTAGTATGTTAATATTTAAGATACTTTTAATAAATATTTAAAAATGTTATTTTGATTAAAATTTATTTAAGATTTTTTAGTTTTTTAATGATCAACTTTATATTCATATATTTGTACGATTGGAATCATTCTATGTTAGAAAATATTATAGGTGCGCCTAAAGATCCTATTTTAGGATTAGTAGAAAGTTTTAATTCTGATTTACGTAAAAAAAAAATAAATTTAGGTATCGGTGTTTATAAAGATCAAGCTGGAAATACACCTATATTACGTGCTGTTAAAAAAGCAGAAGAATATTTATTAGACAAAGAAGTTACTAAAAATTATTTATCTATGAGTGGAAGTAAAAAATTTGCGATTCTTACTCAAGTATTATTATTTACAAGTAATCATCCTGTAATTATTGAAAATAGAGCCCGTACTATACAAGCATTAGGTGGAACAGGTGCACTGCACCTTGCTGCTGAATTTCTTGCTAAAAAAACATCGTGTAAAAGAATTTGGTTGAGTAAGCCTACTTGGCCAAATCATGATAATATATTTAAAAGTGTTGGTCTAAAAACATGTTATTATGATTATTATGATAGTAATAAAAATAATCTTGATTTTTCTGGAATGTTAAATAGTTTAAGTAATTTACAATCAAGTGATGTTTTATTGCTGCATGGTTGTTGTCATAATCCTACTGGTATTGATCCTAGTATAGAGCAATGGGAAATTTTATCAAAACTTTCTGCAGAAAAAAAAGTTTTACCTATTTTTGATTTTGCATATCAAGGTTTTGCTAAAAGTGTTGAAGAAGATGTAGAAGGTTTACGTATTTTCAGTAATAAAAATCCTGAAATGATTATTGCTACTTCTTATTCTAAAAATTTTAGTTTATATAATGAACGTGTTGGTGCTTGTACTATTATTGCTAGTGATAGTAATCAAGCAGATTATATTTTAAGTCAAATGCAATCAATTGTTAGATGTAATTATTCGAATCCTCCTTTTCATGGAGCTGCTATTGTGACATCTATTTTATCAAATGAAACTTTAAAGAACGAGTGGATTGAAGAATTAACAATTATGCGTCAAAGGATTCAACGTATGAGACAATTATTAGTAAATACATTATTGGAAAAAGGTGCTAAAAAAGATTTTAGTTTTATTAGTAAACAAAATGGTATGTTTTCATTTAGTGGTCTTACTGAATCGCAAGTAATAAAATTACGTGAAAAATATGCGATTTATATGGTTCATTCAGGACGTATTAATGTTTCTGGGTTAATATTAGAAAATATAGTTCCTTTATGTAAAGCAATCATTGATGTATTATAAAAATATTGCATTATTCATAAATCTAAATAAGTGATACTTATGATAAAATAGCGCTATATTTTTTTACAAAAATTATAAACAATAATTCATATAATTATTATAAAAATAAATAATATTATTTTAAGATACATTGATAATATTTGCGTATGAATAAAATCTTTAAAATTTATGAATATTTTAAAAATTTAAAATATTTATTTCTAAGTATAATATTCATGTATTATGAATTTTAGATCTAGATTATCAAACATATTTTTTATTAATTGATTATTACTTATCAATGTAATTCTATAATAACAATATTATTATTTTCAATAAAGCATATATTTATTTTTTTTGATTTACTATTTTGTAGTTTAAATATATATTAAATAATATCTTAAATATCTTTGCCAGAAAAACCTTATTTATTTAAAGATTCTAAAAAAAATTATAAATAAATATCTTTTTGTATTACCAAAACTATTAAATTTTATATTTTTAGTAATATATAATTTATGATTTTTAATTTTTATTTTGTAAAAAATTTTTTATTTATAATATTCAATACTTTTTAAAAACACCTTTGTTTATATAATTTATTTTAATAAAATTAAAGATACAATATCTTTAAGATTTTAAAAATATAGATAAATTTAAAATTTAGTAAAAAAAATTCTTAAATCTAAACATTTTTTAGTATTTTTAAGATAAATTTTGATATACAATATATATTGTATATTGTAAGTATATTTTTTCATATTATTAAATTTATAAGAGAATAAAATGATATGAAAAATTTTTTAGGTATTTTTAAATAGTATGATAAAAAATATATTTTAACGACCAGATTTTAATTGTTGAAAATAACTTTCATATAATATGTGAGAATCACCTACATCATCTTGCCATTCTCCATTTTTTAATATTTCTGCGTTAGGATACAAAGTGTTATCTGTGATAACTTCTATTGGTAATTGTTGCTTTGCTACCAAATTTGGTGTAGGATAACCAATTTTTTTAGCAACTTTAGCAGCAATATCTGGTCTTAACAAAAAATCAATTAATTTAATTGCTCCTTCGACATTTTTTGCATTATATGGAATAGCTAGACTGTCCATCCAAAAAATTCCGCCTTCTTTAGTCCAAATAAATTGTATCGGGGCACCAGATTGGCGTGCTACATAAGCAGAACCATTCCATAGCATTCCTAAATCAATTTCACCTTGAAGAAAAGGATTAGCAGGATTATCTGAATTAAATGCCATAATATTTGGCATTAATTTTTTTAATTCTTCATATGCTGCTTTTATTAATTTTGGGTCTTTTGTATTACCTGAATAACCCAATTTTAATAATGCCATTTGAAATACTTCTCGTGCATCATCAGTTAATAATACTTTATTTTTGTATTCTGGTTTCCATAAATCAGACCAAGATGAAATTTTTTTTGGATCAATAACATCGCTGTTTATACCGATCCCTGTTGCTCCCCAGATATAAGGAATGGAGTAATCATTATTAGGATCAAATGATTTATTTAATAAATTTGGATCAAGATTTTTAAATTGACTTAATTTTGTTTTATCAATTTTTTGTAGCATACCTTCTTTACTCATTTTTGCTATAAAATAGGTTGAAGGTACTATTAAATCATATGCATTATCAGTGTAAGTTTTTAATTTTATGTACATACTTTCATTAGATTCATAAGTAGAATAAATTACTTTTATTCCAGTTTCTTTAGTAAATTGATGCAGTAATCCAGAGGGAACATATTCTGACCAATTATAAAAATATAGTGTTTTGTTATTAAAAGCTACTGCTGAGGTAATAGTTATGACTATAATCCATGTTTGTATCCATAATAAATATTGTTTCATATATGATTTCTTTATAAAATGATTCATTAAAATCTAATTTTTTGATTGTGTATTTTAAATATTTTAAATAAGTATTATATATAGCACTTAAGATTGGGTAAAGAATACAAATACTAAGAATATAAATATATAGTTAGTATATTTTATTTTTAAAGGTGTTTTGAATTCAGCCATCTCTTTTAAAGATAGAAGTTCATATAGGAAAATATAATTGTTCAATAGAATTCTGCAAAGATATTAAAATAATTTGTTTGTAGTACTATTTAAGTTGATTGAATGAATATATTTTTGTTGATATTTTTAAAAATCCATTTGCTGAAAAGCACGAGTAGTAAAGAAAATAACAATAAAATTGTTGCCAATGCATTAATTTCTGGTGAAATACCTATTTTTACCATTGAATAAATTTTTAACGGTAGAATTTCATAGTTAGGTCCGGTAACAAAAGAAGATATAATGACATCATCCATAGAAAGCGTAAAACTTAATAACCAAGCAGAAATAACAGCTGGTAATATTAATGGTAAAATAACATGTTTTAGAATTATAACTTCATTAGCTCCTAAATCTCTAGCAGCTTCTAACATTTTTACATCAAAATCTTTTAATCTTGCATAAACATTAATAACCACAAAAGGTAAAGAAAATGTGATATGAGAAAAAAGCAAAGATAAAAAACCTAAAGAGATGCCCAGTGATATAAACAGTAATAATAATGAAATTGCCATAACAATATCTGGAGACATCATTACAACAAATAAGATACCTCCGATAAATGATTTTCCTTTAAATTGATAACGAAATAAAGCTACTGCTGTTAATGAACCAATAAAAGTAGCACAAGTTGCAGAAATCATTGCTATACTTAATGAATGCCATGCGGCTTGTAGTAAGCTATCATTATTCCATAATATATTATACCAATCTATTGTAAAACCTGACCATACATTACCAAATCGTGAATTATTAAAAGAATTTATAATTAAAATGATAATTGAAATGTACAAATAGGCATAAATAATGATTAAGAAGCTAATTTGTAAAAACCATTTAATCATACTAAATCCAACCTTTTGTTTAATAAAGTTACTACACGATAATAAATATAAAGTAATAGCCCCATTAGTATTGTCAGTACAATACTAATGGCTGCCCCGAAAGGCCAGTCACGTAAATTTAAAATTTGACTTTTAATAACATTACCAATTAACAAATTTTTTGCACCGCCCATTAAATCGGCGACATAAAATAAACCCATGGCCGGCAATAAAACTAATAAAGAGCCGACTATAATCCCAGGCATAGTTAATGGTATTATAATACGTAAAAATATTTGATATTTATTAGCGCCTAGATCTCTAGCTGCTTCAAGACAAGATTTATCTAATTTTTCGATGCTTGAATAAAGAGGCATGATCATAAATGGTAGTAATATATATATCAATCCTATTATAACAGCTTTTTCTGTATACATAATACGAATTGGAGTGTCTATTACACCGATCCATAATAGAAAGTTATTTAAATAACCACGAGGACTTAAAAAAAATTTTAAGCCATAAATTCGAATAAGAGAATTAGTCCAAAAAGGTAAAATTAATAAAAATAGCATTAATGATTGTATTTTTTTTGGTAATTGTGTTAAAATAAATGCAAATGGATAGCCGATAGCTAAACAAAATATAGTTGCGATAATTGCCATATTTACTGAATGTAACATTAATTTTGCATATAAAGAGTCAAAAAGTTTAATGTAATTATTCAATGTAAAGATTATGTTAACTAAATTTATATCATCACGGGTTAAAAAACTTGTGATAATAATCATAACATTTGGCAAAAAACTAAATAATAAAATCCATGAAAAGACTCCTATAACAATGATATTTTGAAAAATTTTATGCTTATTTTTCATCGTATAGAACAATCTCCCAACTTTCTACCCACGTTACTGCAATTTTTTGTGCCAATGAATGATCAACATCAGGATCATTTTCGTTAAAAAATTCACTGACCATGATTTGTTTTCCATTTTTCATTTCTACTTCAATATCAAGCATCATACCTTTGTAGTTTCGTTCACGTACATACCCGATTAATCCGATGGGATTTTGTTTTTTATCTATTTCTTTAACGCGTAAATCTTCTGGGCGCAATAAAACTTTTAATTGTTGTCCTTGAGATATCGATAAATGAGTATGAAGATCACATTCATAGCCTTCAACATTGGCTCTAATACGTTGTTTATTAATGCGGTATAAAGCAATGGCATTAAAAATATTAATTTTTCCAATAAAACTTGCAACAAATAAATTTTTAGGATCTTCATATATTTCACGAGGAGATGCATCTTGTTCAATTTGACCATCTCTCATGACCAATATCCGATCTGACATGGCTAATGCTTCTTCTTGATCATGTGTTACATAAATAAAAGTAATACCTAATTTTCTTTGTAAAGCTTTTAATTCATTTTGCATTTTTTTACGTAAATTGTAATCTAATGCTGACAAGGATTCATCTAATAAAAGTACTTTAGGTTGATTAATAATTGCTCTTGCAATTGCTACTCTTTGTTGTTGTCCACCTGATAATTGATGGGGTTTTCTTTGCGAAAAATCTTCTAATTGTACCATTTTTAACATCTCTGCAACTCTTTTTTTTATTTCTTTATAGCTTTTTTTTTGCATGCGTAAACCAAATGCAACGTTATCAAATACAGACATATGTGGAAATAAAGCATAACTTTGAAAAACAGTGTTTATATGACGATGTTCAGCGGGGATATTTGTAATATCTGTTCCTGCAAGAAAAATACGGCCATAATCAGCATCTTCTAATCCAGCAATTAATCTTAAAATAGTTGTTTTTCCACAACCTGATGGACCTAATATTGTTAGGAATTCACCATCATTAATTTTAAGATTTAATTTTGAAATAATATTTTTTCCATAAAATTTTTTTGTTAATGATTGTAGTTCAATTATTGATTTCAAAAATCTTTTCTCAGTCATGTACAGTATCACTCTATTTTTTTGATGTTAATATAGCTAGAATTGTAATAGATACAAGATTCCATAAAGAGTAATTAAATTAGTATAAAATGATATAAATAAAGCTTTACAGCTAATTACACAATAGATGTAATGGAGTAAAATAAATTTAGTAAAATAAAATTTATCAGTTATTGTTAAGAAGCAATATTAAAATTATAAATATATGTATTTTTAATATTTCAATATGTATATTTTAATTTTTTTGAAATTTTTTCTTCTTTTTAAGATAACTTTAAATATTTTTATTTTTTAATATAATAAATAATTAAAATTATTACTTTTAATAAAGTATGTGAATATTTTATTATACTATGGATTTGAAATATCATTTAATATATTCTTTTTTTTAAAATTGATAAATTTTTTTTTAAAAAAAGTATAATACAAAAACAATGTAAAGCTTAATAATATACTTATCTTAAAATTAAAAAAATTTTTAATATTTAAATAAAATACAATATATATTGTTAAGAGTTTTTATGTAAAGATAAATGTATTTTAAATAAAATTTATAGAATAGCAATTTTAGTATAAAACTAATTAATGTATTAGTAATATTTTTTTAGAAAAAATTAAAAATATTATTTCTTTATTATAAAAATTTTGATGTATATAAAATATCTGTATGTTTTATATCATGCAAATAAATGTGTTTTTATGATATGATTTTTATATTAAAAATTGCTGTAAGACTTAAAAAACATCACATCATGTTATTACTAGAAATAGTAAAAAATATAAAATATTACATTATAATTATTTATTAAAAGTTTTTTATTGAAATTATTTTTTATTTATATTTAAAATTTAAATGCTATATTTTTATATAAAATTTTGTCGATATATAAAGATATATATGCACCATTTTAAAAGTAAAAATATAGATTAAATTAAAAGATTAGATAATAGATATATATGTTTTTATTTTTTTAAAATTTAATGTTTTATTGTTCATTTAAATTTTTTATTATCATGATTGTTATATTGGTATTTTTATTATGTAAATATATATAAATATTAGTTTAAAAATTGTTTTTAATGTGTTTTCTATAAATTCATGTAAAATCTCTCAAAGAAAATTAAATAAAAATAAAATTGTATCATATAAGTAATTTTATGTATGTTTTTATACAGTAATATTTTTACTTTTCATAATAGTATTATTGTATTATGACGTAATTAGTGACTATTTTTTGACTATCTGATATCTTGTACCATTATTACAATTTTATTTTAGAGGAGAAACATATAGTGTTTGATCTACTGTTTTATTTTTGTGTGTTAATGTAATATAATATTTATCTTTTGTAAAGAAGGAGGGAATATCTTTTTAAGATTGTTTCATGTTTTTAAATAATCTATTTTTTAGATATATAAAATCATTATTGATATTTTTTGTGCAATGATTATTACAAGTAAAAAATAGGTGATAAAAATTTTATAATATCTCTAATATTTTTTATATAATATATTTCTGACTATTGTTTTTCTAATTTTGCTAAATTTAATATTTTTTTAAGAATTTTTTGGTTGGGTAATGTTAATGGTGTCATTGGTAATCTCAATTTATGAGTCTTAATAAGACCTAAATAATGACATGCCCATTTTATTGGAATAGGATTAGTTTCTCTAAACAACTGATATTGTAATTTATGTAAACGATAGTTTAATTTTTCTGCCTCATTGTACTGACCAGCTAATGCTAAATTACACATGTCAGCCATTAACTTGGGTGCTATATTTGCTGTAACAGAAATTACCCCCTTTCCGCCTAATTTTATAGAATCTAATGCAGTTATATCATCTCCACTTAACAAGAAAAAACTTTTTTTTGTTAATCGAAGAATATTAGTAACACGTCTTAAATCCCCACTAGCTTCCTTTATAGCAATGATGTTATTTAATTTTGCTAATTTAGCAATTGTTTTTGGTAATAAATCACATCCTGTACGTGAAGGAATATTATACAAAATTTGAGGTAGGCATGTTTGGTTAGCAATAGTATAAAAATGCTGATACATTCCTTCTTGTGAAGGATTATTGTAATAAGGTGTTACACTTAAACAGGCAATGACGCCTGTTTTTTCAAAAAAATTATTTAATTCAATAACTTTTTTAGTAGAATTATTACCAGTACTAACAACAATAGGAATCCTACCATCAGCATATTCTAATGTTCTTAAAACGACATCTAATTTTTCATTATAATTCAGTGTTGCTGATTCTCCGGTTGTACCGATTGATACAATTGCTTTTGTTTTATTATTAATGTGGTAATTAATTAGTTTTTTTAGACTAAGTTTATCTATTTTTCCTTTTATATCCATTGGTGTTATCATTGCTACAAGGCTACCATGTAAAAAGGAATAATCTTGATTTACACGATTGTTCATAAATATTTTCCTAAACAAAATATATTTCATATTATTACTGGTATAATATGAAATATATGCAAAAATATTAGCTATTAGTTTATCAAAATATTTCTTATATTATTGCATTTTTATATAATAAATATACTGAATTTTTTCATACATTCTTTTTAAATTATGTTAACCAATTTATTTTTTATAAAAATAGTTAATATAATATATAATTGAGACTTATTTTTTTTTATAATATTTTTAGTATTTAATAAAAAATATTATGGAATTTTAGATGATAAAAAATATAAATTTTTATTATCCATATTTTTTAATAATTTTTCTTAATATTAATGTATTGCTTTGTTTTTATTGTTTTTTTTAATTCATTTTAATAGATTATGTTTGTTTTTTAGTGTTTCTTGAATTTTATTTTTACTATTTTATAGTAGTTTTATCTATATTATAGATTATTTTTTAGATGAAAATTGCATATAATGGTTATATGTAGATAATTTTTAATATTATAATTTTTATTTTTATATTTTTATGAAATTATTTTTTATATTTCTGAGAATAGATGTTCTTAAAAAATGTTCCTAATATATTATCAAATAATTAAATAAAACAATATTATATCGAATAATCATGTTTTGTGAAATTAAATCAATAAATATCATATATTTTATTTAAAATATGTATAGAAAATTATTTCATATGCCAATAAAAACATTTTATAATTAGTTTTGACGTATGTTTTTATTTTGGTATTTTAAATGCTATTTTATGTAAATTTTATATTTTGTGATATATATATCATATATTTTCTTTAAAACATTATTTACATTAAAAATAGTTATTGTTTCATAAAATTTATTTTTATAATATTTGATGACATATAAATATTTATAATTAAAATTTTAAGATATGTTTAATATTTTATATATATTTTATATAAATTATGAGAAGTATTATAATATCATTATTAATATTAATTTTAATATGGTAGTTTCATATATTTTTAATAAATAATAATTAAAATATTTTTTATAGAAAATTATAAATAATAATATTATATTAATATTTTTTCATTTTTGAGAAACTATGCTACAAAAAAATTGAAAAAATATTTCACTAATTATAATTTATTATTAATAATTATATTATAAATAAAAATCATTTTTATATTTTTTATAATTTTTTATCAATTATTATATATTGATATCGTGAATTGGTATCATAAATCATCGATTTTAATATATGCATTATATAAATATAATATTTTTTAGTAAAATAGGAATTAATTGTTAATTTATTTATTGTTATTTTTTTTATTTTTATGTCAAAAAAAATCATATTTTTTGAAAATTTACATAATCAAAAGCTTAAAGCAGTTTTGCACAAAAAACTAATATGTTAATACTTTTACTAGTTTTTAGAATAATATAATAAAAGTACTTGTTTTTAGATATTCTTGTTCGTTACTGTTTATTGCTAAAATCGGGTTCTTTTATATTATTCTTGCAGTTATTGCAGTAAACTTTAGGAAATAAAGTGGCATTTAATTTTTTTTATAGTATTAATTTATTTAGTAGTAGATAGTATGCTATTTAAAATAAAATCTGGGGGAACTTTTCATATTTTAGTATATCAATTTTAAAAAATTCATCACTTTAGATACTAATTTTCTACAAGAAATAGAATTTTAAATACTAATAATTGATATCTATTATTACGTGATGATAAAATTAATTCGTTTATATGAAAGTATGTAGTTAGTAAATTCAGTAACGTGGGTATATTAGCTACAAAAAAAGATATATGCTTACATCGAAAAATATATAAATTAATATAATATTAAAAAAAGATTTTTTTACATGTTTATGAGTCTTATCATCTCATCAAGCATGTAAGCGAAATAGATTAATTGATTTTTTAAAACTTTTTACGGGTATATAAATTATTTTGGTATAAGTCTAATATATTAAAATATTATTTCACAATTGATTTACAAATATTTTGATTGATTAGTTTAAAGATATTAATAATTGTTCAGTATGTTTTGATAAGTTTGTTAATACGTGATCTTAGTAAAGATATAACAGTTGGTCACGATAATGCATAAATTTATAAACGGTATCACATAAAAGTAAAAAATATACAATAATTTTTAAAAGATTTTCTTACAGTAAAAACTATTAAACCAGACCAGAATTATTATTATATCAAATTAAAGTCAGATAATATTTTAATCCTAAATATATAGTAATCGATTAAAAAATTATAGATAAATGGAGAAAAAATCATTTTATTTTATTGTGTTTGTAATCAATTATATCAAGCAAAAAGTATGTTGTAAATAATATTAATAAATATAATAAAAAATTGTGTTTTTAACAAAGTTATTCTTTATCCTAATTTCAAGCATATATATTTAAATAAGAATTATTATAGTTTTTAATATTGTATAATTTTTCGTTTATGATAAAAAATATTTTTTAAATGTTAATAACTAAAAAATATACTTTCTTATTTTTTAGTTATTAATCGTAATGTTGATATATGTTTATGTATAATAACTATCTAAAAGTAGGGGGATATAAAAAATATCCGATTTTTTTATAAAACTTTATATAAAAAAATAACTTTATGGAGTAATTATAAATATTTTTTATCAAAAAAATATTAGTTAGTGGTGCACTCAAAGTTATTAAACGTTTTTTATTTTAATATTAATTGATAGATTTTTTATTAGATATTAGGAATACTGTCATATTTGCAAACTATATAAAGTAGTTTATAATTCAGGTGTATAGTCAATGTATAAGAAAGAAGATTATAAAAAATTAAAACATGTATAGACAATCTGCAAGCACTAATAAGTTTTATTAAGTGTATTAATGTAGAAAACTCATATGACATGTTAATGTCGTTTTTTTAATAAAAATTTTATTACACTTTAATAAAAATATAGCTATATGTTACTATAGAGTAACATTGATTAAACTTCATGCAGCCAACAGATTTACAATTTCTAATTATCTATTGTTGGTATAGAAAAAATATGCGTGCCAACATATTATATGAGTATAAAAAACATTGAATGATTAGTTGCAGAACGTTGAGAGGGTGGTGTATATGAGATTAATCATGGCAATGAGAAATTAATTTTGATTTTTTTATATATAACAATATGCAAAGATCATATGTGACTAAGAAGGTATATTATTTTTCTTCTCTTTTTTATTACGGAATTAGCAAAAAAATGTATTGAGGGGAGGTATTTTTAACGAAAATGGTATATTTAACTAAAAAAATATGTATTGTTAAATATGGAACATTAATTGTAAGTAGTTATATGACTTATACAAAAAGAAAGTCATATCATGAATCAATCTATGTGTCATATGAAATTTAAAGAACAAATTATTATTGATATAAAAAATTACAATTTTAACTATTCTTCTCTGAAAATTTCTTCTGAAAAATAGGAATAAAATCGCTTTTTTAGCTTATAATGAATTGATTTTTTATAAAAAACTTTTTCTGAGCTTGTTTTTTTGTTTTATGGGAAGGGAGGTAGCATAGTTATGCTATTAGCATTTAAATTAGAAAATTATTGTTTATCTCGTCTTGACTTTGATAAAGGTGAACATTTGACAAATGCTGTATGGATTGATTTGATGGAACCTACTTACAAAGAGCGTGAAAAAGTACAAGTAGAATTGCAACAATTATTAGTGACTCCGTCTGAATTAACTGATATTGAAGCTTCAGCACGGTTTTTTGAAGATGAAAATGGTTTGCATATTCATTCTTTTTTTTATTATGAAGATATCAATGAACATATTGGTAATTCTACGGTTGCGTTTACTTTTCGTGATGATCGGTTATATACATTAAGAGAGCGTGATTTACCTGCTTTTCGTTTATATCGTATGCGTTTAAGAAATAGAAAGCTTGTTACTGTGAACGCTTATGGGTTATTTTTAGATTTATTTGAAACCAAAATTGAACAATTGGCTGATATAATAGAAAACATTTATAATGTTTTAGAATCACTGAGCCGAATTATTTTAGAAAGAAAACAAGGTGATGCACTTGATGATGCACTTTCTTATTTAGCAGAGCAAGAAGATATTGGATGGAAAGTACGTTTATGTTTAATGGATAGTCAAAGAGCATTAAATTTTTTGATTCGTCGATCAAAATTACCTTCAAAACAGTTACAGCAAGCAAAAGACGTTTTACGTGATGTAGAATCTTTATTACCTCATAATGAATCATTGTTTCAAAAAGTTAATTTTCTCATGCAAGCAGCAATAGGTTTTATTAATATTGAACAGAGTAGAATCATTAAAATTTTTTCTGTTGTTTCTGTAGTTTTTTTACCTCCTACACTAGTAGCATCTAGTTATGGAATGAATTTTGAATTTATGCCCGAGTTAAAATGGCATTTTAGTTATCCAGTAGTAATTATATTGATGATCATTGCTGGACTGGCCCCATATTTTTATTTTAAACGTAAGAACTGGCTATAAAAATTTTTACATTAAATTTATTTAATGTATTTATTTAATAGAAGCATCTATATAGTTTATTAGTTTATTTAAAAGATATTAAAAATCTGTAAATGATGTATTAATTTTATTTTTTATATAGAAAAAAAAATTTTGTAAAAACGTTATTTATAAACATAATTAACTTAGTGATCTAATCAATTTTTAAACAATAAATATATTTTTTTATGATATTAAATATTATTAAAAATGTTTTTTATTATAAATATTTTTTTGTATTACTCACATTATTATTATTTTTTTAATGTTTAAATGTTTTTTTCTCCTAGTAGTGCACCTACTCGACTGATAGAACCTGGTTTTAGTTCGGCATTAAGTTGAATGCCACTAGCAGGTTCAAATAAATTAATAACGGTAGATCCTAACTTAAATATACCCATTTCTTCTCCTTTTTTTAAAAAAATTTCACCTGTATTATTTTTTTTTGGATAAGTCCAACGTTTGATAATTCCTTCACGTTCATTATTTATACAACCATGCCAAATAGTTTCTATACTTCCGATAATTGTGGCACCTATCAAAATTTGAATCATTTTACCAAATTCTGTTTCAAAAATACAAATTAAACGTTCATTACGCGCAAAAAGGTTGGGAATATTATTTTCAGTAGTTTTATTAACAGAAAATAATGCACCAGGTACATAAATCATTTCAGTTAACAAACCATCACAAGGCATATGTACACGATGATAATCACGTGGAGATAAATAAATAGTTATAAATAAGCCATTCATAAATTTTTTTACTAATATATCATTTCCTGCTAATAGTGCTGTTAATTTATAAGAATGCCCCTTTGCTTGTAGAATTTTCTCCTCTACAATTGATCCTATTTGGCTGATTACCCCGTCTGCTGGCAGAGAAAGTTGATGAGTACCAGAAACAATAGGTCGCATATTTTCCTTTAATGAACGAGTAAAAAACTCATTAAAAGTAGTATAAGCAGAAAAGTCACTTTTTTGTGCTTCTGCCATGTTAATTTTATAAAATTTTGCAAAAATTTTAATCATGAATTGTGTGAGATTAGTATTTTTTTTATTTGCTATCCATCCAGCTAATTTTGTTAATTTTTCTTGTGGTAATAAATATTGTAATTTTATTTTTATTTTTTCTATCACATTACACCTCTGATATTTTTGTGTTTTCGATTTTTATTTGAGTTTAGTTTAAGAGATTTAATCTCATTATACCTATGATTTTTATAAATTCCAGAGTTATATTATTTATGAATAAATAAATATCTGTATTTTTTATGTCGTTGTTTAGATTTTCTGCAAATATTTTTTTAATGTAAAACTTATTTTTTATTTTTACATCGTTATTAAAACGTATTAACTTTAAGCATAATATTTTATGCTACAAAATCAACTATTAATTTTTTATGATTAGTAAAATTATTTAGTAATTAAAGTAATGTTTATTTTTATGAATATTTTATTAGCGATATTTCAATTTTAAAAAATAACGGTATAGTCTTGAAAAGGTATGCAATAATTTTGAATTATTATATGTAAAAACGTATAATATATAAAATGTATATATAAATATATCAAAATAAAAGATATGTTTGATTTAAAAGTATTGTAATATTGTTTTTTGTAAAAAAATAATTTATATTGCGTTGTAAATATATTTTTGTGATGATATTTTTAACTTGAACAATTTTTGCTTTTTTGTGTTCTAGATCTAAAAATCTATTAATGATTAGTAATAAAAAAGAAAACGTATATTGTTGTTTTGTTTGTGTATTTCTTTAAGTTATAAAATAAAAAACATAAAATAAAAAATAAATAAAATAGAAATGCTATGTTAAATAAAAATAATTTAATTTGGATAGATTTAGAAATGACCGGTTTAGATCCTGAAACAAATCGTATAATAGAGATTGCAACAGTTATAACTAATTCTAAACTAGATATTTTAGCGGAAGGTCCTGTAATTAGCATTAAACAGTCAGAAAAACAATTATTGCTCATGAATCAATGGAATCAAAAAATTCATAATGAAAGTGGATTAATTAAGCAAGTAAAATGTAGTCAATATGATGAAAACAAAGCTGAATTAGCTACAATATCATTTTTGAAAAAGTGGGTGCCCGTTGGTGTGTCACCAATTTGTGGTAATAGTGTTACTCAAGACCGTCGTTTCTTATGGAAATATATGCCTACTTTAGAAAAGTATTTTCATTATCGTTGTTTAGATATAAGTAGTTTAAAAGAATTGGTGTTTCGTTGGAAACCTAGTATATCAATTGGTTTTAAAAAGAAAAATACCCATCGAGCTTTAGAAGATATAAAAGAATCTATTGCAGAATTGGTTTATTACCGTAAGCATTTTATTAATCTCTAAAAGATGTATATTTTTTTGTTTGTTGATTATTATAAAGATACAATTTTTAATTTTGGAATACTATATATTTTTAGAATGTGATTTTATTGTGTAATTTCATGTTTATTGAACAAATTTATATTTTTTTTTATTACATTAATTAATAAAATTTAGGTTCATAATGTTAATGAATATTAATAAAAAATCAATTAAATAAACATTATTAATATTTTGAAGAATTAAAAAATTATAAAAAGATAATATGTAACATCATTGTAATTTTGGTTATTAATTTATATTATCATATTTATTTATTTTGTGATATACATGAGTTATCATTTTTTATATGTATAGTTTATTATTTTATATAATCTATTATATGTTTTATGTTTTCTAATTTCACAAGAAAACAAAACAAGTTTAATGAATACTATAGTTTTATACTAATAATCTTTATTTAAAGATGATAATTTATAAATTTATAAAAAATTTTCAAGCAATTGATTGATAAAACTTTTTACTACTGTATAAATAATAAAGTTTATAAAACATATTCATGGAATAAATATGTATAAATTATTAAGATAGGTGCTCCTTAAAAAAAATACTTATTAAATAATATAAATATTTAAAGAATATATTTAATTTATATTAATAATATTGTTTATTCATAAGATAGGTAAAAAATTTTTTATGCATGGAGTTCTTGAAGTAGTACATTTTCGCTATAGTATAGAATATTAAGCATAGTATAATATTTTATATATATGTTATATATATTCTATGTATATTCTATATAAAATGACAGTAATCGATATTAATAAAGAAAGAGAGTAGAGAGTAATGAAGTAATGATTAGTTTACAGTAGATATCATAATGCTTGTAAAAAAAAATTATTGGAATTGTTAATTATAAAATATTTTAAATAAAAAATTTTAGAAATAAAAATAATAATAGTTTTTATAAAAAAATCTAAATACCAAATATCTATGAGTATAAATGGTTTGATTTTTAAAAATCATTTTAATTTATTAATAAATTATTTTTTTAAATTTTCTTTTTGGACTTTAGAGATTATTATTTTTGAAATATTACTAATATGCTATAACTTATAAAAAAGCTTATAGCATATTAGTATTTTTTTGTTTAGTTGATTAAAAATATAAAAAAAATGATTTAGAGTTTTTATTCTTAAAAACTAAATTCATATGGTAATTTCGCTAATGTTTATTAAATGATAATACATATATTTTTATTTTAGCAAGCTATTTATAATTTATATTTTTTATTTTTAAATCTTAACTTAAATTTTTATAATAAAATTCTTGTAAGATTTAATTTAAATAAAATTAGTAAATTTTCTAAATAATTTAGAAAATATGAATGTTCTTATATGATTAATTTTTAAAAATGTTGATCTTTAATATAGATATTTTTGGGTAATATTGTAATAGTGTTGCTCTTTTTTGTTACAATTATCACGGAATACAAGAACTACAAAAAAGTTTATAGGAGAAGTTTAATAATATTTTATTTACAATAATTATATTATATGTTTTTTAAACAATATTTTTATCAGTAAATTAAAATAAAAAAATTAGGTTAGTATTTATTTTATGTCAGTGATACATTTTCTTTCTACTGAAGTAATTAGTCAAATTTCTGCTGGTGAAATTGTGGAACGCCCATCATCAGTTGTGAAAGAATTAATTGAAAACAGTCTCGATGCAGGTGCAAATTGTGTTGATATTTCAATTGAAGGTGGTGGTTTAAAACTTATTCGTGTTTATGACAATGGCAGTGGTATTGCTAAAGAAGATCTTAGGTTAGCACTAGCAAAACATGCTACCAGTAAAATATCTGCTTTAGAAGATTTAGAAGCTATTTTAAGTTTAGGATTTAGGGGGGAAGCTTTATCAAGCATTAGTGCTGTTTCGCGTTTAACATTGACTTCACGTATTGAAAGACAAGCAGCAGCTTGGCAGGCATATACTGAAGGTGGATATGATATGAAAATCTTCCTTAAACCTGCTGCTCATCCAATAGGGACGACAGTTGAAGTTATAGATCTGTTTTATAATACCCCAGCTCGTCGTAAATTTTTGCGCACAGAAAAAACTGAATTTCTTCATATTGATGAAGTTATTCGCAGAATTTCATTAGTGCATTTTAATATTGCTATTAAAGTTTATCATAATAGTAAGTTAATACGTCAATATCATGCAATAAATATTGAGAATGACAAGGAACAACGGTTAATTACTATTTTTGGTAATGCTATCTTTAATAATTTTCTTAAATTATTTTCTAAATCGACTGATTTAGTTCTTGAAGGTTGGATTAGTTATGCACTTGTTGGTAATTTATCAGGAATACAATATTTTTATGTCAATAAACGTATTATTCGCAATCGATTAATTAATCATGCAATTCGTCAAGCTTATTTTGATGTGTTACAAAAAGAACATCAAATATCTTATGTACTTTATTTAGATATTAATCCTTATCAGGTTGATGTTAACGTTCATCCATCAAAATATGAAGTCAGATTTTATCAAATGAGATTAGTACATGATTTTATTTATCAAGCAATTAGTAATCTATTGAAGCAATCACATGCTCAAAAAGTATTTAATTATAAAGAAGAACTTGCAGTAAAAAACACCACTGCTGTTTTTTTTGGATTTAAAAAAAAAATAAATAGTGATGTTTTTTTAGATAGCCAAGAAAAACCTTTAAGTAAAAAAAAAGATAATTTCACATTACATATGAATAATCAGGATGTTTCAATATGCAAAAATAAAGAAGACTATTTTATGAATAGTTTTTATAAAAATTTTAATCAAAAAGAAAATAAATTATATCAGGAATATTTTAGAAATAAAAATAACAAAGAAAACATTGCATTGTTTTCAACAATAAAATTTTTGATATCTAGAAGAATCTTACCAAAAAAAGTTTTTATAGAAAACAATAATAATAAATTTGGTAAACTATTGACAATCTATGCTGATAATTTTGCATTAATTGAATCGTCTTTAGGTGTAATATATTTATTGTCATTGATAGAAGCTAATAGATATTTGCAAATAATGCAATTAATTCCTGTTGGTAGAAAATTAAAATCACAACCTTTACTGACACCAATACACGTAAATTTATCAGAAAATAATCTAAAAATTTTTAATAAAAAAAAAATATTATTTAGTAAATTAGGTTTTAAAATTAATATTTTTAATACACAAGCGACTATTATAGCTGTATCTTATCCATTAAAATCACAAGATTTATCTAAATTGTTTGTAAGGCTATTAGAGTATTTTTCTAACAATACTTTATGTGAATTGTATGAATTAGTTATTTGGTTAGTGGATAATTTATTATATTTACAAAAAACTTGGACTATTTCAGAAGGGATTCAATTATTAAATGATTTAGAACTAATTTGTCCGGAATTACTGAGAAAACCTCCAAAAAAAATGTTACAGTTAATTGATTTACAATCGATAATTAATACATTAAAAAATGATTAAAAAAAAAGTAAAAGACCCAACAGTTATATTTATAATGGGGCCAACAGCATCAGGAAAAACAGAATTAGTAATGGCATTACGTCAAAAATTACCAGTTGAAATAATTAGTGTGGATTCTGTTTTGATTTATAAAGGTATGGATATCGGAAGCGCTAAACCCACAAAAGAAGAGCAGATGTTAGCACCGCATCGATTAATTGATATTGTAGAACCAACGCAATTGTATTCTGTGTCAGATTTTAGACGTGATGCATTATTAGAAATACAGAAAATTATTGCATTAGGACGTATCCCTTTGTGTGTTGGTGGAGCTATGTTTTATTTTAAAATTTTGTTATATGGTTTGTCACCTTTACCACCAGCAAACATGAAAATTCGAAAAGAAATTACAGCGCAAGCGAAATTATTGGGGTGGCAAGCAATGTATGAACGTTTAAAAAAAATTGATCCTGTATCAGCCACTAGAATTCATCCTCATGATTATCAGCGACTATCCCGTGCTTTGGAAGTTTTTTTAATTTCTGGAAAAAGTTTTACAGAATTGCAGAAAATTAGAGCAACAGAATTACCTTATAATGTGTTACAATTTGCGCTTGTGTTAGAAAATCGTGTTATTCTTAATAAACGTATTAAAGATCGTTTTTTTAAAATGTTAAATTTAGGTTTTGAAGATGAAGTGAGATTTTTATGTAAAAACAATGAGTTATGTAAAAATTTACCAGCTCTTCGTTCTGTTGGTTATTATGAAATGTGGTTATATTTATCTGGCAAAATAGAATATAATGAAATGATTCATCGTAGCATATCTGCAACACGTCAATTAGCTAAAAATCAAATAACATGGTTAAAAAAATGGAAAAATTTACATATAGTTGAAAGCAATGATGTTCATAGAGCTCTTAATAAAATATTAAATGTTATACATAAATATTCTATTTATGAAAAATGAATTAGATAAATGTTATTTTTCTGATTTATTTTTTTGATTAATAAAATTTTTAAAAACATAAATAAAAAATAAGGAAAGTCAAGAAAATGAGTAAGGGGCAATCTTTGCAAGATCCGTTCCTGAACGCCTTGCGTCGTGAAAAGGTTTCGGTTTCTATATATTTGATAAATGGGATTAAATTACAAGGTTACATTGAATCATTCGATCAATTTGTTATTTTATTAAAAAATACAGTTAGTCAAATGATATATAAGCATGCGATTTCTACTGTAGTACCCTCACGTCCTATTTTTCATCAAAATCATACAGGTGGAAGTACCGGTTTAACGTATAATGTTGGCAATATATCAGTTGCTACAGAAAATTAAGATTTAATAAAATGAATATATATAAGGATCGCTAATAGCTTTTTTTCTGATTGTATATATAAATAGTATATCATTCTATGATGATATCCTAAATACAAAAAATAAAATTAAAAGGATTTGATTATATAGAAAATATATTATCTTTTCTTGTATAGTATATAAAAGAATATTTTTAACGTTAGATCGAATAATATATGTAAGATTTTTTAACAGTATTACTCAATTTTTAATTGAAAAATATTGATATTAAATGTATTTGTTGTAAGTAAAAAAATTTGCAGAAAATTGATGATATTAATTATCAGTTATTAAAAATCTGATATATTTATTTTTATAGAAAATGAAAATAAAATAAAAGTAAATCGTTTAATAAATTAAGTTCATAAAGAATCATTTTTTATTTTTTTTGTTTTTATTACTTTAATCGAAAAAGAAAGGGTTATTTCCTTAAGTTATTTTTTTAATTTTCTTGAAATATATTTTTTTTGCGATGTATTATTTATTTTATTTGCTAAAATTATTTATTTATTTGCTAAATATTTGTTAAAAATCATTAAAAATAAACAATTTATTTAATATTTTTAATAATTAAAATTAGTTTTTAAATACCATTAATTATGTGTATTTTTTCTGTTAGTAATATCACTAAAATTACGCAAATATTTTTTTTGATTATATAATTTACAGAAATATTTTTTATTTTCTGTATTTTTGATATAAAAATATTTTAATTTGTATTTTTTAATTTTTCATTTTTTAATATTATTGCTAATTGATATAACTATATTATAGTTGTTGAAATATATTTTTTGATTATAAACGATTATTAATCGCAGATAATTTTTTATTTAATATTATATAAAGAATGATAATATTATATAAAAAAATATATATTTAATATAAATATTGCTTTTTAAAATTATTGTTATTGTTTATTTCGTAAGGTTTAATAAATAAAAAACATTTTTATTTTATAAAAGCATTTTAGTAATTTAAAAATTATAAGACTAATGTATAATTAAAATGCGATTACTAACTAAAAAACTTTCGAGATTAAAAAAAAATAAATAAGGGGTTTTAAAATGCCGTGGAATCAGCATGGTAATAATAGACGGGATAGTGATCCATGGGGGAGCAACAAAAATAGCTCTAATGGCAATGCAAGACATCCTAGAAAAGAAAAATATAATTTTAATAATTTATTTTGCAAAATTATGCGTAAGATTGGTGGATGGGGTACCAATAATATAAACAATAAAAATAATATGAAAATTAATTTTATTTTTGTTGGATTAATTATTGGAATAATACTTATTGTTTGGATTGCAAGTGGTTTTTATACAATCAAAGAAAGTGATCGTGGGGTAGTATGTCGTTTCGGTAAATATAGTCATATAGTGAAGCCTGGTTTGAATTGGAAGTTTGCTTTTATAGAAAAAGTGATTCCGGTTAATATTGAAACAATTCGTGAACAAGCTACTAATGGTATGATGTTAACTTCAGATGAAAATGTTATTCAAGTGGAAATGAATGTTCAATATAGAGTTATAAATCCCGCTCAATATTTATTTAATGTTACTAATCCTGATAATAGTTTAAGACAAGCAACAGACAGTGCTGTAAGGGGTATTATTGGGCAATCAGAAATGGAACAAGTATTAACTACGAAACGTGCATTAATTCGTGATGAAACGCAAAAAGAATTAGAAAATACGATAAGACCTTATAAGATGGGAATCTTAATATTAGATGTTAATTTTCAGGTAGCTCGTCCACCAGAAGCTGTTAAAGCTGCATTTGATGATGTTATTGCAGCACGTGAAGAAGAACAAAAAACTATTCGTGAAGCACATGCTTATCGTAATGAAGTTTTACCGTTGGCTAAAGGAAATGCACAAAAATTGATCGAAGAGGGTAGGGCTTATAAATCAAGTGTTGTTTTTAAAGCTGAAGGTGAAGTAGCTAGTTTTGATAAAATTTTACCTGAATATCGGTCTTCACCTAAAATTACAAGAGAACGTTTATATATTGAAATGATGGAACGTGTTTTAAGTAATACACGTAAAATTATTATGCATGAAAAAAATAATAATATATTAATGCTTCAATTAGAAAAAAAAATGAGACATGATACAACAAATACAAAAACAAGTACAAAAAAAATAAAATCTTTACCTATTGCACAAGAACAAGATAGTTCTGCTGAAATTGCAGCACCTTATGTATATAATTATGGTTCGAGAGATAATATTACAGATAATAGTTCAAATCGTGTTGGGAGATAATAATTATGAATAAATCCTATTTTATTATTGTTTTTTCTATATTATTTGGACTTTATATGTCGATTTTTATAGTTCAAGAAACAGAAAGAGGTATTATTTTACGATTTGATAAGGTTGTTCGTAATAGTGAGAATAAACCTGTTGTCTATGATGCTGGATTGCATTTTAAAATACCATTCATTGAAACTGTAAAAATTTTAGATGCTCGTATTCAAACATTAGATGTTCAAGCAGATCGTTATTTGACTAGAGAAAACAAAGATTTAATGGTAGATTCTTATTTAAAATGGCGTATTAATGATTTTAGTGCTTACTATGTGGCTACCGGTGGAGGTGATTTTTATCAAGCTGAAATTTTATTAAAACGTAAATTTAGTGATCGATTACGTTCAGAATTTGGACGTTTAAATGTAAAAGATATTATCACAGATTCTCGTGGCCGTTTAACAGTAGATGTACGTGATACTTTAAATAAAGGTACTGCATCAGATATTGAAAGCAGCAAAAAAAATCCAGAGTCTATTGTAATGAACAAAGTTTATTCTGTAACAGAAATAGAGAACGAAAATACAGATGTTGTGAATACAAATAGTATGGCAGCTTTGGGAATTGAAGTTGTAGATGTAAGAATTAAGCGGATTGAATTACCTAGCGAAGTTTCAGAAGCTATTTATCAACGTATGCGTGCTGAAAGAGAAGCTGTAGCTCGTCAACATCGTTCACAAGGTCAAGAGGAAGCGGTTAAGATTCGTGCTGCAGCAGATAAAACAGTAACTGAAACATTAGCTGAAGCGGAACGTACTGCATTGAGATTACGTGGTGAAGGAGATGCGATGGTGATAAAAATATTTTCTGATGTTTTTAATCAAGATCCAGATTTTTATGCTTTTATACGTAGTTTAAGAGCATATGAGAAGAGTTTTAGAAAAAATAATGATGATATCATGGTTTTAAGTCCTAATATTGATTTCTTTCGTTATATGCACGCACCTAGTTACAAAAAAAATATAGAGTAACAGAAGAACAAAGTGATGGTTATTTGGATAATTGATCCATAAAATGTTATTTTATTAAATAATTTTATATTTATTGGATATATTTTATTTAAATATTATCACTTATTATTTTTAGGTAAGAATCAATATATTTTTAAAAAATAAGAGTCTATATCAAGATGGGTAAAAATGTTGTAGTGTTAGGCACACAATGGGGTGATGAAGGTAAAGGGAAAATAGTTGATTTATTGACTCAGTTTGTTCAATATGTTGTTCGTTATCAAGGTGGACATAACGCAGGACATACACTTTTAGTTAATGGAAAAAAAACTGTTCTCCATCTAATTCCATCAGGTATTTTGTATAAAAATGTAATTAACATTATTGGTAATGGTGTAGTATTAGAACCTAATGCGTTGATTAATGAAATAAAAGTATTAGAAAAATTTGGAATAGAGGTAAATCAACGTTTAAAAATTTCAGCTTATTGCCCATTGATTTTACCACATCATATTGCTTTAGATAAGTTACGCGAAAAAGTTCGGGGTGAACAAGCTATAGGTACAACAGGACGTGGGATTGGTCCTGCTTATGAAGATAAAATTGCTCGTCGTGGATTACGTGTTAGTGATTTGTTTAATGAAAAAATATTTGCCATTAAACTACAGGAAATTACTGATTATCATAATTTTCAATTAATAAACTATTATAATGTTCCTGCAATAGATTATCAAAAAACATTAGATGATATTATGAGGATTGCTGATATTTTGATGTCCATGACAATTGATGTAGCTGATCTATTATATCAGTCTTATAAAAAGGGAGCATCAATATTATTTGAAGGTGCACAAGGAACGTTATTAGATATTGATCATGGTACCTATCCTTATGTTACTTCATCAAATACAATAGCAGGGGGAGTATCTACTGGAACTGGTATAGGTCCTCTCCATATTAATTATGTTTTAGGTGTATTAAAATCTTATTCTACACGTGTTGGTGCTGGTTTTTTTCCTACTGAATTATCAGACGATATCGGTGAATATTTAAGGAATAAAGGACAGGAATTTGGTACGACTACTGGTCGGTGTCGTCGTACTGGGTGGTTAGATATCGTTGCTGTTAATCGTGCAGTTCAGATTAATTCTCTTTCTAGTTTTTGTTTAACTAAATTAGATATATTAGATGGTTTAGAAGAAATTAAAATTTGCGTAGCTTATCGTAAATTAGATGGTACTAAATTAAATATCACACCTTTAGTAACAGAAGAGTGGCAATATTTAGAACCAATATATGAAATATTACCAGGTTGGCACGAAAATACATGTGGGATAAAAGAATATGATCAGCTTCCTAAAGCAGCGATTAATTATATTAAACGTATTGAAGAATTAACTGGAATCCCCATAAATATTATCTCTACAGGTCCAGAACGTGCTGAAACAATTATATTATTTCATCCATTTAATTAATAATATTATTTAGTTCATAATTTTATTATTTAATAATATTTGTACTAAAAATTATAATAAACAACGCCTGAATACTCAGGCGTTGTTTATTATAATTTTATAGTGAAGATATTTATGTTTTGTAATTTAACTAATATGCTAAAGTGTTATATCACTTATTTTTATTTGATTAGTAGACAATTTTAAGATTTACTTATTACTAATTATGAGAAAAAAGATTATATCAGTAAAATTATTTAGTGCTAATAATTAATAAGATTCATATCATTTCTTATGTTATTCTTTTATTGAATAAAGTTATATTAAATATAATTATTTTTCAAAAAAATTACATAAATTATTATAGAAAATAATGAGTATTTTTATTATTTTTTATAAAAATGCATAAGAAAGAAATACAGATCATATTCATTTGAGATATTATATGAATAATAAGATAATTAGTGGAGGATTTTGATGGTGACAAAAGATCCTTATAAAGAGCGCGAAGCAAAAAAATATCATTTACCAATTGCAAGTCGCGAACATATCTTAGAAATTTTATCACAGTTTATTACTCCAGTGAGTCGCCATAAAATTGCTAGAATATTACAATTAACAAAAGAAAAAGAGTTAAATGCCTTAAATCGTCGGTTACGTGCAATGGAACGTGATGGACAATTAATATTTGAGCATCAATGCTATATTTTACCTAAATATGTCAATTTAATTAAAGGTACAGTTATTGGTCATCGTGATGGTTTTGGTTTTGTACGTGTAGATGGTCATAAAAATGATTTTTATCTTTCTTTGCAAGAAATGAAAAAAACTTTACACGGAGATGTAGTACTTGTTCATCCAATTAAAAAAACAAGAAGAGGACGTAAAAGAGTTCGTGTTGTTAAAGTTCTTATTCCAAGAAATAAAAATATTGTAGGACGCTATTTTTTAGAAAGCAACATTGGATATGTTATACCTGATGATAGCCGATTATCTTTTGAAATTTTAAATCTTAAAAAGCATGTTAATGGTAGTAATCTTAAAATAGGTAATATAGTCGTAGTGGAAATGATAACAAGACCTGTTGATCATGTCCAAGCATTAGGAAATATTATTGAAGTATTAGGTGAAAACATGGGTACGAATATAGCGGTAGATGTTGCATTAAGAACCTATGATATACCTTATATTTGGCCACAAGAAGTTGAAAAGCAAATAGCCAATTTTTCAAAAGAGATTCCTTTTTTAGAAAAGGAGAGACGCATAAATTTATCTCATTTGCCTTTGGTTACAATCGATGGTGAAGATGCTAGAGATTTTGATGATGCGGTTTATTGTATGCCAAAAAAAGGAGGAGGATGGTTTTTATGGGTTGCAGTTGCTGATGTAAGTTATTATGTACAACCAAATACGGCATTAGATGATGAGGCTTTGAATAGAGGAAATTCTATTTATTTTCCTTCACGTGTGATTCCTATGTTACCTGAGGTGCTTTCTAACGAATTGTGTTCTTTAATTCCGCAAGTGGATCGTTTGTGTATGGTATGTGAAATAGAATTATCAACCGTAGGAGAAATCATTACTTCAAAATTTTATGAAGGAGTCATGTGTTCTCATGCAAGATTAACTTATACAACAGTCTGGAAAATTTTACAGGGAGATAAAAAGCTGCGGAAGTTACATAAAAATATAGTACCACATCTGGATCAACTTTATCAATTATATAAAACGTTAGATATAGCAAGAATAAATAGAGGTGCTATCTCTTTTGAATCAGAGGATGCAAAATTTATTTTTAATGAAGATCAAAGAATTAAAGATATTCAATCTATTGAACGTAATGATGCTCATAAATTAATTGAAGAATGTATGATTTTAGCAAATATAGCAGCAGCAAATTTTATTGAACGCAATCAAGAACCATCTTTATATCGTATTCATGATATACCAAAAAAAGAAAGTGTAATAAATTTACGTGCTGTTTTTAGTGAATTTGGTTTAATTTTACCTGGTGATATTAAGCCTCAATCAGTTGATTATGCTAAAATTATGAATATCATTGCTGAACGTGCAGATCATGAATTATTAAAAACCATGATTTTACGCTCTATGAATCAAGCCTGTTATCATTATGAAAATAGAGGACATTTTGGATTAGCATTGAAAGCTTATACACATTTTACTTCACCTATTCGTCGGTACCCCGATTTACTTTTGCATCGTTCAATTAAATATATTTTGTCCAAAGAACATCGGCATAATGAATATAATCAAATTACAACTGGTGGTTGGCATTTTGATCCGCATGAAATGTCAGTATTTGGTGAACATTGTTCAATGACAGAAAGACGTGCTGAAGAAGCCATTAGAGATGTTTCTGATTGGTTAAAATGTGATTTTATGCAAAACAAAGTAGGCAATATATTTACTGGTATTATTACAAATGTTACCAGTTTTGGTTTCTTTGTTCGTTTAAGTGATCTTTTTATTGATGGTCTTGTTCATATTTCTTCATTAAAAAATGATTATTATTATTTTGATAATATAGGACAACGTCTTATTGGTCGATCTTTTGGAATTATATATCGTCTTGGTGATAAAGTAGAGATCAAAGTTGAAGCTGTAAATTTAGATGATCGTAAGATCACTCTTACATTAATTTCTTCTAAAAAAACTTGCAATAAGAAACTTTAAATATAAAAAATATACTAATAATGCGGCTAATATTTTAATTAATTTGAAATTTCATGATAAAAAATTCTTTAACATAATAAAATATTTATTATGTATAAACTTTTTTATAAACGATAATTTGTATTATCAACAATATTTTTTTGATATAATTTTTTATATTTATAAGTAATAATAATTTTATGAATAAAATAATTTATGGTATTCATTCAGTGCAAAAAATATTGGAAATAGATTATTTACGTTTTCAAGAAGTATATATTCTTAAAGACAATCAAAACAAACGTTTATTGTCACTAACTCATCAGTTTAATTGTTTAGGTATTGTTACACATAAAGTAAATCGTAAATGGATGGATCGCAAAACAGAAAACGCTGTACATCAAGGTATTGTCGCACTAGTTAAATCTGATAAAGCATATAAAGATAGTGATTTATTAATTATGCTTTCTCACATAAAAGTTCCTTTTATACTTATACTAGATTGCATTACAGATCCATATAATTTAGGTGCCTGTTTACGTAGTGCAGATGCAGCTGGTGTTGATATGGTTATCGTACCTAAAGATAAATCTGCCAATCTTAATTCTATAGCTAAAAAAGTTGCTTGTGGTGCTGCTGAAAATACACCATTAATTCGAGTTACTAATCTTGCTCAAACATTACGTAAATTACAAAAAAATCATATTCAGATTATTGGTACAGTGACTGAAAGTGACTGTACGCCATTATATAATAAAAAGTTAACTGGAGCTATTGCTTTAGTAATGGGTACAGAGAATAAGGGTATGCGACGTTTAACAAGGAAAAACTGTGATGATTTAGTTCGCATTCCAATGTTAGGTAAAGTTAATTCTTTAAATGTTTCTGTTGCAACAGGGATATGTTTATTTGAAATAGTACGTCAACGTTTTATTCATGTTTAAGTGTTTTATAAATATTTTTTACAACACTTAATATTAGTAAAATACCTAATCTATTATTTGAATTTTTATTGTAAAATCAGTATAATAAAATATATTTTTTCAATCGCAATAAAACAAGAAGTTCCTTACCTCCGCGATCTGATGCGGTTGATTTTAATAAAAAGGAGGTTGACATGATAATCCATAAGGAGCAAAATTTTTATGCGTCATTACGAAATTGTTTTCATGGTGCACCCAGATCAAAGCGATGCAGTATCAAATATGATTGAACGTTATACTAAATTGATTATTGATGCAAAAGGGAACATTTATCGTTTAGAAGATTGGGGTAGACGTCAATTAGCTTATATGATAAAAAAATCACATAAGGCACATTATGTACTAATGAATGTAGAAGCTCCACAAGCAGCAATTGACGAATTAGAAACTATTTTTCGATTTAATGATGCTATTATTCGTAGCATGATTATAAGAATTAAACGTGTTATTACAGAATCATCTCCTATGATGATTAAAAATAAAGAAAATCGTCTTTCTCATGATTCTGTTTATGAATATCAAGAAACATTAAAAATTAAAGCAAATTGAAAAAAGAAAAAATAGAGCATATAGCATGAGAAATAGTATATTCCTATTTCCTAATAATGTATTGCTAGTAGCAATGTTATTTTCATATTTTTAAATCTCATATAATAAATATAATGAAAATTAGTATTTAAAAAATAAATAATAAAAACTAAAATTTTATACTGAATCAGTATATTATAAAAAATATTTTATGTTATATCATTCTTCTAATAAATTTACATTTTTTAGTTTTTTTTAAAATTTTTGTATATGATATTTAATACTTAAAGATAAATTATTGGAGAACATAAAACATGCCACGTTACTTTCGACGTCGTAAGTTCTGTAGATTTACAGCAGAAGGTATTCAAGAAATTGATTATAAAGATATTACAACATTAAAAAATTATATCACTGAAAGTGGTAAAATTGTACCTAGTCGTATTACTGGAACCAGTGCGAAATATCAACGTCAGCTCGCTCAAGCAATTAAACGAGCGCGTTATTTATCTCTATTACCATATACAGATAATCATCAGTGATTTATAAGTGATTTTTCCAGTGTTATGATGAATTTAGTCAGGATAAAATAATGCAAATAATTTTATTAGATAAAGTAGACAATTTAGGTAAATTAGGTGATACAGTCAATGTTAAACCAGGATATGCGCGTAATTATTTAATTCCTTATGGAAAAGCGGTTTCTGCCACTAAAAAAAATATCTCTCTTTTTAAAAAGCGTTATTCTGAAATGCAAGCTAAATTAGCTAATATTTTATCTATTGCTAAAAAACGTGCTGAAAAAATTAATGAACTAAAAATTATTACTATTGCATCCAAAGTAGGAAATGAAGGAAAATTATTCGGTTCAATTAGTAGCCGTGACATTGCAGAAGCTGTTACTGAAAAAGGTATTATGGTTACAAAAAATGAAGTGTGTTTACCCAATGGTGTATTACGTACTATTGGTAAGCATGAAGTTATCTTACAATTCCATAATGATGTTTTAGTTACACTAAATATCAATATTGTCCCTAAATGATTTATTTTGAAAAAAATTTTTATGATAAGTAAAAACTATATATTAAAAATATATTAAATTTTTATTTTTTCTACAATAATAATCCATTGTTTAGTGGATTATTTGAACATTTTTTAAAATAGATATTACTGAGCAACTTTTTGTATGATTTATTTTAGTTAGATAGAAATCCATTTTTATTTGATATTCAAATTTAATGAAAATGCAGTTTTTTATAAAATATGGCATGATGTTTTTTATAAAAATGATTATGTATTAACTTAATCAAGTAAAAACTTATTGAATATTTATTCCTTTGGATTGTAACTCTGCATGATAAGATGAACGTACTAGTGGACCACATGCTACATTTGTAAACCCTATTGCTATAGCTTCTTTTTTTATTTTTTGAAATTCTTCAGGAGTAACATATCGTTCTACAGATAAATGATTAGAGCTTGGTTGAAGATATTGTCCTACAGTAAGCATTGTGACACCATGTTTTCTTAAGTCGTACATGACATCTTTTATTTCTTCATTTGTTTCGCCTAATCCAACCATTAATCCTGATTTTGTTGGTATTTTTGGATGTATTGTTTTAAATTTTTCTAGTAATTTTAATGATCTATGATAATTTGCTCCAGGGCGAATTTTTTTGTATATACGAGGTACATTTTCTATATTATGATTAAAAACATCTGGCGGTACTTCAGATAAAATTCTTAAAGCTTGAGTTGTGCATCCACGAAAATCAGGAACAAGTATTTCTATTTTTATGTTTGGATTTTTTTGTCTGATAGACATGATACAATCAGCGAAATGTTTTGCTCCACCATCATGTAAATCATCACGATTGACAGAAGTAATGACAATATAAGTTAACCCCATATCTTTGATAGTTTTCGCTAACTTAATAGGTTCATTTGGATCAGGTGCACTAGGACGCCCATGGGTAACATCACAAAATGGGCAACGTCTAGTACAAATAGCACCTAAAATCATAAAAGTGGCAGTACCTCTATTAAAACATTCAGGAAGATTTGGACAAGACGCTTCTTCACATACTGAATGTAAACCATTTTTTCGCATCGCATTTTTTATTTTTTCTATACGACTAAAATCGTTAGGTATTTTTATTTTAAGCCATTTAGGTTTATTTAATATTTTTTCCTCTTTTGTGATAATTTTTATAGGGATTGATGATATGTTAGTAGAATCAAGATCTTGCTGCTTATTTTTTTTTTCAATATGTTTACTCATAATGTTTTTATTATCCATTTTATTATCTATTTTATTTGATATCGAATAATCTATTTAATTTTATTATTAATAATATATGATATTTTTCATTATTGATTTTTATCATAATTGATAAATTATAATAAAAATTAGTTATTAACTTTGGTTTATTAAATACAGAGGTTGTAATTGTAATAAATCACAAAAGTATTTTATTATTAAAGGTTCTATATCTTTAATTTGAATATTTGGGATGAATGTATTTATTTGAGTCATTTTCATACCAATATGACCACAAGGATTAATTTGCTGGAATGGTGTGAGGTCCATATTAACATTTAATGCTAATCCATGCAAGGTGCAACCTTTATTAATGCGCAATCCTAAAGAGCAAATTTTTTTTTTGTTGATATAAACACCGGGAGATTTATTTTTTAAATGACTTGTAATCCCCAATTCGTTTAAAGTATTAATAACCGTATTTTCTAATGTATGCACTAATTTTTTTATGCTAATTTTTTTACGTTTTAAGTCTAATAGAATATACATTATCAGTTGCCCAGGCCCATGATAGGTTATTTGTCCACCACGGTCTGATTGAATTACTGGAATATTACTTGATTTTAGTAAGTGTTCTTTTTTTCCAGTTTGACCCTGTGTAAAAACAGGGTAATGCTGTAGAAGCCAAATTTCATCTGGTGTATTAATGGTTCTTTGTTTTGTGAATTCATGCATAGCATCTAAAATAGATTGGTAAGCATGAAGCCCTAATTGACGTAATATGATGTTATTTTTGATATTTTTAAATTTAATAATAAAGATGAAGATAGTATAATTACTAAAAATTATTTTACTAAACGTATTTTATTATAATACCACAATACAAGAAAAAATTATTTTAAGTTATAATAAATATATGATTTTGATCATTAATTTATGGAAATTTTATTTATTTTTAATAAAAAATTTTATGTGTACTGTTTAAAAAATTTAATTATTACAGTTAAAGTAAAAAGATGATGACTATAATTATAGTATATATTTTATAGTAAAACTACTGATTAATCTATATTACTTTAATTTGTTTTTTTATTTTTTTGATATATAAAATAATTTAAAGTTATTTTTTAATTGATGTTTTTATGTAATTTTTGAATTTATGTAATATCATTAACAATCAATAAATATAATTTTTAGTCATTTAAAATGTAATTTAATTAAGATATAAAATACAATTTTTGATTAAAAATATCAAATATTGTAATTCAATAAGAGATAAAAAAATAATTTTAAATAATCGATAATTTTATTAAAAATATTACCATTATTTATTTTTATTAATGCAACTAAAGGTTTTTTTTCAATAATTTTTTTATCCAATTCCACTATAACATATCCGACAATTTTATTTTTTTCTAAAGGTGCTCTTAAGATTTCATGATTGAATTTATAATTAATTTTTATATCTTTTTTATTCTTACGTAGTATTGTTACATAAAGATTTTCATGAATTCCCAATGATACTTCATGTTTATCACCAAACAAAATAGGTAAAGAAATTAGCTGTGTTTTGCTTTCTAATAATTTAATGGTTTCAAAAAAATTAAAGCCCCACGTGAGTAATTTTTTGCTTTCTATATTACGTATATTTTTGCTGCGCGTGCCTAATACAACCGATATTAATCGCATATTTCCTTGTACAGCAGAAGCAGCTAAATTATATCCCGCAGATTTAGTATATCCTGTTTTAATGCCATCAACATTGATATTTTTATTCCATAATAAAGTATTTCGATTTAATTGGCGAATATTATTAAAAGTAAATTCTTTTTCTTTGTAAATGGAATATTGTGGAATCTCACGAATTAAAGCTTGTGCGATTAGTGCTATATCACGCGCTGAACTATATTGTCCATAAAAATCTAATCCATGTACAGTAAGAAAGTGAGTATTTTTTAATCCAAGTTTTTTTACATTATAATTCATTAATTTAATAAAATTTGTTTCATTGCCAGCAATGTGTTTTGCTATAGCTACACAAGCATCATTACCAGATTGTAAATTAATACCTCTCATTAATTGGGATATAGAAACTTGATCGCCATTTTTTAAAAACATGAGTGAAGAACCTTTAAAAATTGGATTATTTGTCGATGAATTTTTATCTATAATAACTATATCATTCATACTGATTTTTCCAGTTTTAATTTTTTGACCAATGGTGTAAGTGGTCATTAATTTAGTTAAACTAGCTGGATTACGACGGTGATCAGGATTTTTTTCAGATAAAACTTTTCCTGAAAAATAATCAATAAGAATATAAGATGCAGCGTTAATATTTGGATGTTTTAAGTAAATAAAATTTATTGGGGATCTACTTTTTATGTTAGCAAATGTTATTGCTGGAAATATAAAAGTAATATTTAATATTATTAAACCTATAAATTTTAAAAAAAATTGATATTTCATAAGCTATAATATGCTTAGTTTTATTAAAATGTTGATAAAAATATTATTATTTTTATTTAAATAATAATATTTTATTTTTAATATCATTGATATTTTAATTATACTAATATGGTTTAGATTTAAATTTTGTATTTTGAAACTTTTTTTATATTTTATATGATTATATTTTTCAAATTTATATTTCAATTTAAACAATAAAATAATCTGTTAAAATTATATTTTTCATACTTGTAGATAAAGAATTTGATATTTTATTATTTAGTTTAATTTTTAGAAATTAAATAAAAAAATATTTTTTATGAAATCTGATTTTACTTATATTTTTACATATAAGTATAATTACAAATTATCTATTAATCATTATTTATTTAATAAATTATTATATTAATAAAATGATCATATAAATAATATGTGTTTTCAACATTTGTATTAAGTTTAAAATAATTTAGATATAAAAAAATAATTTTTAATTTTTTTTGTACATATTAAAATATAGTTTATAAATATATGAATTTAATTGCTTTTTAATTATAATATAATTTGCAATCATGTATAATGTATTAATTTTTTATTATAAATAATCATTAAATAGAGTATTTTATAATAAAAAAAATATATAGATCATATTACCAATATTTCTATAATTTTAATAAGATATATTTTATTTTATAAACAATAAAAAGCAAAAAACAATTTTACTAATTCACTAATTCAATGATTATACTTCCATGACTTTTAGGATTATAAAAAAAATTATATATTTTTAAAAATATGGTAATCATAATCATACAATTCTAGATTATTTTTTATGATTTAATCATTTTTATTATGTTAGTTTTCTAAACTACATTTTAGTTTAGAAGTATACTAAATATATTTAATATATTATGTTATTTAAATGTTAATGTTATAAATTATTTGATAATAATTTTCTGTGTGTATGTATGGACATAATGATACCAAAGCCTGCCATCAAAACAATGAATGAAGACCCACCATAACTGATTAATGGCAAAGGTACACCAACTACAGGTAAAATGCCACTCACCATTCCTATATTGACAAAGATATAGACAAATAAAATCAACATTAGCCCACCAACCATAATTCTACCAAAAGTGTTTTTTGCATTTGTTGCAATTATTAATCCACGTATTATTAATAGTAAATATAGTATAAGTAAAATAATAACCCCTATTAATCCAAGTTCTTCTGCTATTACTGCAAAAATAAAATCAGTATGACGTTCTGGCAAAAATTCTAGCTGTGATTGTGTCCCATGTAACCAGTTTTTTCCAAATAAACCTCCAGAACCAATAGCAATTTTTGATTGTATAATATGATATCCAGCACCTAGTGGGTCCATTTCTGGATTTAGTAATATCATAATACGATTACGTTGATAGTCATGCATTAAAAAAAACCATAAAATAGGAACAAAGAAAAGAATACCACTAATAGATATGATCATAAATTTCCAATTTATGCCAGCTAAAAAAAGAATAAATAATCCAGAAGCGGCGATTAAAATTGATGTACCAAGATCAGGTTGTGCGGCAACAAGTAAAGTTGGTAGTAATATCAATATTAAGGCAAAAATTGTATTTTTAAATGTTAAAGGATAAAAATTCCTATTTAAAAAACGATCTACCATTAATGGAACTGCAATTTTAGCTATTTCTGATGGTTGAAAACGAAGAAATCCAAGATCTAACCATCTTTGTGCTCCTTTACTGATTTGTCCAAATATATCCACAAAAATTAGTAATATCAAACAAAATATGTATAAATAAGGTGCTAATTTTTCATATATCCTTGGTGATACTTGTGCCATAAAAATCATGATAATGAAACCAATTGTAATTTGCATGATTTTATTTTGCATGATATGTATATCTTGCCCACTTGCACTCCACATAATAAGGATACCATATATTATTAATGTAAGAATAATTAAAAACATTAAAAGATCGATATGTAAACGTGTAAAGATAGATAATTGCTGTAAGTTATCATTCATATGTTTTTTTATTCTTCTAAAGAGATGTTATTAGAGATTTTTTAATTGGTATCTTTATCAAGTAATACGTAATCAAAAATATTGCGAACCAGATTGCCAATATCTGATCCGGTACCCCCATTTTCAAGAATAATCGCAACAGAAACTGTTGGATTTTTATAAGGGGCAAAGCCAATCATTAGTTTATGATCACGTAAATGCTCAGCAAGTTTATGGGTATTATATGTTTCATAGCTAAATATTTGTGCTGTACCTGTTTTAACAGCAGCTTTGTAACTAGTATTTGTGAAGTATTTATAAGCTGTACCATTTGATGAATTAGCAACACCGTACATTCCTTCTTTTGCTAATTCCCAAAATGGTGTATGAATGTTATTAATTTTTAAATATTTTTTATTTTTGTATGGTATCATTTGATCTCCCAGTTTAGTACCATATAAAAGATGTGGAATTTTGATAGTTCCATTGTTAATTAAAATCGTCAATGCTTTTGCCATTTGAATTGGTGTTGTTGTCCAATAACCTTGACCAATCCCTATGGAAATTGTATCTCCTTGATACCAAGGTTTTTGGTATTTTTTTTGTTTCCATTCACGTGTTGGCATAATTCCTGAACGTTCTTCTGCAAGATCAATGCCAGTATAATGTCCATAACCAAATTTTTGCATCCAAGTTGATATACGATCGATGCCCATATCATAAGAAATTTGATAAAAAAAAGTATCTGCTGATTCAATGATAGCTCTAATAACATTTAATTGACCATGTCCCCGTTTTTTCCAATCTCTATAACGTTTTTCAGAGTTTGGTAATTGCCACCAACCAGGATCAATAATAGTATAATTTGCAGTGATAATATTTTCACTTAATGCAGCAACTGCTATAAATGGTTTTACAGTTGAGGCAGGTGGATATAATCCTTGTGTAGTTCTATTAATCAATGGATGATTTGGATTCTTTAATAAAGCTTGGTAATCTTTATTAGGAATACCATTAACAAATAAATTAGGGTCATAACTTGGTTTTGATATAAGAGCGAGTATTTCGGCATTGCGTGGGTCTATAACAACAACAGCAGCGCGGCTGTTTTTTAGTAATTTTTCTATTTTTATTTGTAAATTAAGGTCAATTGTTAAATAAATATCTTTACCGGCATGTGGAGCTTCTTCATGAATATGACGTATTACTTTTCCGTGGCTATTTACTTCAACTTCTTCATAACCTGTTTTTCCATGTAACATATTTTCATAGTAACGTTCTATCCCCAGTTTACCAATATCATTGGTAGCAGTATAATTTTTTATTAAACCATTATTTTCTAAACGTGTTATATCTTTATCATTCATTTTAGCAACATAACCAATAATGTGGCTAAGAGTAGGACCATAAGGATAATAGCGGCGTTGATAACTTTTTATTTCAACACCAGGAAATCGATATTGATTTACTGAAAAACGAGCTACTTGTATTTCATTTAGTGAAGTTTTTAAAGGTATATACGTAAATGCTCGCGAGTATTTGCGCTCTTTTTTGAAGTTTGTAATATCTTCATCTGTTAGATTAATGAGATCGCGTAATTCATTAAATATTGTTTCTATATTAATTATTTTCTCAGGCATTAATTCTAATTGATAAACAGTACGATTTACTGCGATTGGAATGCCATTCCTATCATAAATAATTCCTCTATTAGGTGGAATAGGTACTAGTTTTATACGATTCTCGTTAGAGAGAGTCTTATAGTTATCATGTTTTATGACCTGTAGATTATATAAATGAGTAATTAAAATCATTATTAATATTATGATAATAATAAAAGATATACATGCTCTGCGCATAAACAATATGGATTCAGCTGTATAATCACGTAAATGGTTACGTTTTTTTTTATTAGTATTCACAGTAATAACCTATATGAATATTTTATTTTTAGTCGCAAAAATATGTATTATTGCAAGTTTAATATTTTTTAATAACATATATATATCGTGATGAAATATCAAAATTTAAAAAAAATCAAAAATATTATTTCTTTTATTATGTCATTATTTTAGTAATTGAAATTTTATATTAAATAAGTTAATAGTTGATATGATATTTATTTTATTTTTATTATTTTTTATTTGAAAAAATAATATTTTCAAGTATTTTTTTATATAAAGTATTTTTTACTATAATGGTAACAAAATTTTTTAAAATATATTTTTATTAATTTTAAGTTTGTATATTAGAATAAAAAAATCATTAAATAATAAAAATATATTTTATTTTTTTATGTTATGTTCTTTTATTATAAATTTTAATCTAATATCAAATACTTTTAATTGTATATAATTTTTCTTATGTAATGTATTATTCTATTCTGTTTCTTAGAAGCTTTTTTGTAAAATTTTTATTTTAAATAATAAATAATTTTTCATCAATTTTTTATATTTTTATTAATTGATTTTTGATACATTGAATATGATTATTAGAGTTTTTATTTGAAAATATTATATAATTACTATTAATTAAAATTAATCTTATTTAAATATAATATCTCTCTTTCTTTATCAGATGAAAGTTTTTTTATAAAAAATCCTACAATTTTATTTTGTAAAAGCGCTTATTTTTGTTTTATTGAAAAATACAAAAATATTAATTTTATATTTTATTTAATTCATAAAAACTTTTAATAATTCGTTAAGATTAGTTATTAAATCATATATATTTTTAAAAAGATTATTTTTGATTTTTTATCAGAAATAATCTTGATAAAGATTATTTTTATCAATATACAGTGAAACTGATTCTGGTAACATATTGTGACAACTTTTTTTCTTGTTTTTTCGTTGACGTATTGTTGTTGCAGAAATATTTAATAAAGGATTTTTGAATAAATAAATTTTGTTAGAAACTTTATAATTTAGTATTTTTGGATTATGTATTTGGTGTTCTTTTAGCCATTTTTGCATTATTTTATTTTGAAAATAAATGTTACTATTTGAACGAGCGCAAACTATTAAGTGGCATAAAGTTAAAATTTTTTTCCAACAAAACCAAGTCTGTATTGATAATAAGGAATCTTCACCAAGAATAAATATTAATGGTTTTTTCCAACCAATTTCTTTTCTAAAAGAAATTAATGTTGTAATAGTATATGATGGTATTTGATTTATTTCCCGAAAATCTATACTAAATAATGGGTTATTTTTAATTGCTAATTTTATCATTTCAATTCTTTGTTGAATATTTGCCACTGGTTTTTGGCGATGTGATGGTAAATTATTAGGAACTAAAATAATTTTTTTTAATCCAATTTTTTTTGCAAGTTGTGTAACAGGTATTAAATGACCATTATGAATTGGATCAAAAGTACCACCAAATATAGTAGTAATTTTATGAAAATTAGATTTTTTTTTATTCTGTAAAATCATTAATAAAACTCTCTGAAATTACTTCTCCGCATAGTAATATAGATAAAATTTCTAATTTTGACCAAATAGATTTATCATTATTTTTTTTTAAATATAATTCAGCCTTAGTAATTACATGTATTGCTAATTGTAATTGTCTTAATGATAAACGGTTTATTACAGAAATTCTTAGAGGGTGATGCATTTTAAAAAATATTTCATTATTAGATGATTTTTTAAGTTCTTGATTTTTTATGTTTTCTTTTAATTTTAATAGAAATATTAATTCACGTTGAATTGTTCGTAAAAGTATTGCTTCTTCATATTTTTCTTTTTGTAGTTGTTGTAAAATATGCCAACTTCTTTTGATTTCACCTAATAAGATTGCATCAATCCAATGATAAACTGTAAAGTTCGCAGTAATATTTATTGCTGTTTTAATATGTGATACTGTAAGATGACTATTAGGATATAAGATTGATAATTGGTTAAGTATTTGATGAATAGTAAATAAATTACCATCATAATAGTAACAAAGCATTTGATTTGCTTCTTTATTTAAAGTGAGTGAGATGTTTTTTGCTCGTTTTGTTATCCATTGGGGTAATTTTTTATGTGTAGGTGTTTGACAGTTAATGTAAATACTATTTTTATTTATTTTTTTAAACCATTGGCTATTTTCTTTTTTTTTGATTAATGTTTTACTGTATAATACAAGTAACAAATCAGCATGTAATAATTCAGTTAATTTTAATATTTTTTGAGATATAGTTATATTAGAATAATTTTTAGATAATTTTAAAGTAAGAATTTTTTTTTGTCCAAATAAGTTTGTTGATTGAATAAAATAATAAATACGATTTAAATCACTATTTAGCTCAAGAAAATAAGTGTGACGTTCAGTAAAACCTTGTAATTCTGCAATTTGATAAATTTTATCTAAACTTTCTTGTAATAAAAGAGCATCATTACCAACAACAAAAAAACATGGTGGAAGATTTTTTATAAAATATAATTCTAGTTCCTCTGGATAAATTTTGATCATTTAAACTTTAATACTCTTTTTATGCGTATTATTCATTTTATTATCTTATATATTATTTTGAATAATCAATAATTTATGAATTAATTGACGGGCTGTTCTTGCATATAATTCATTTTTTATCATTGTATTTTTTGTATCTGCAGATAGCATTTCTAATGGTATATCAAAAAAAATGTGTTCTACATTTATATTAATAGGATATACGACACTATTTTGTAAAATAATTTCTGCATTAATCGAAAAATTTAATTGTTTTTCTGCACGTTGACCATTTTGATAGATAGATATAGTTTTAGTATTTTCAGACGCACTTATAATTTTTAAAGTGATAGTATTTTTTAAGTTTGTATTGATATATTCTATATTATTTAAATGTAATTCTTTTTTTATTGCTAATCCTAAAGGTCCATATGGATCGCCGATACTTAAATTTACTGCTTTTTTAGGCATGTGATTGAGCATTTGTAAATGAAACCCGCAACCGGTTGTAATCAATACAGTTAAATTCATTACAAATGCAATATAATAATGCATATTTTACCTAAATTCTCGCGTTAATGAACGATAATATTTAATAATTTATTTTTTATGTAAATTATTTTACGTATATTCATATTTTTAACATATTTTTTGATGTTATATTCTTGAATGGCTATTTTTAAGGTTTCTTCTTCTGAAGTATTAAAAAGGGTAGTAACTCGACCACGAGTTTTGCCATTTATTTGGATAACAATTAATTGAGTATCTTCCTTGGTTGCTTCTTTATCAGCAACAGGCCATGGTGTGTGATCAATATCATCAAGATGACCAAGTTTTTTCCACATAATAAAACATACATGTGGAATAATTGGAGCTAGCATACGTATTATTGCATCTAAACATTCTTGTATTAATGCTCTATCTTGTTCATTTTCTTCCGGAGATTGAGTAAGTTTATTCATGAATGTCATAATAGCAGCAATAGCAGTATTAAATGCATAACGTCGACTAATATCGTCTGTTACTTTAATAATTGTTTTATGTAAAGCACATCTCAGATTTTTTTGTGCTTGTGTTAAATTATTTTTTTGTAATGGAATAGTTTTTCCTTTTTTTGTATGTATTAAAACACTGCGCCAAAGACGATGAATAAAACGATGTGCACCTTCTACATTCGATTCTTGCCATTTTAAAGTAAGTTCTGGTGGAGCAGCAAACATTAAATACAAGCGAACTGTATCAGCTCCATATTTTTCTACTATGTATTTTGGATCGATCCCATTATTTTTTGATTTAGACATTTTGCTCATGCCATTATAACAAAGTGTATTTCCATTCTTGTCAATAGCTTTAATAATTTTTCCTGTTTTATCTCGTATGACTTTTGCAGAAATAGGTGGCACCCACACGCGTTGTCCATTTTCATTCAGATAATAAAAAGTATCGGCTAATACCATCCCTTGACATAAAAGACGTATTACTGGTTCATCAGAAGTTATTAATTTTTCATCACGCATAAGTTTGTGAAAAAAACGAAAATATAGCAGATGCATGATAGCATGTTCTATACCTCCTATGTATTGATCAACTGGTAACCAATAATTAGCTGCAGCTGGATCAAGCATTCCCTTCTTATATTTAGGACAAGTATAACGTGCATAATACCAAGATGATTCAATAAATGTATCAAATGTGTCGGTTTCTCTTATTGCTGGAACCCCATTAATCGTGGTTTTCATCCAACTTATATCTTTAGTAAGTGGATTATGAATTCCATTTATTGTTATTTTTTCAGGTAAAATTACTGGCAATTCTTCTTTTGGTACTGGAATGATCGAACCATCTTCCATATTTACTATTGGAATTGGTGTGCCCCAATAACGTTGTCTGGAAATACCCCAATCACGAAGTCGATAATTTACTTTACGTTTTGCTTTTCCTTGAAGGATTAATTCATTAATAATAACATCTGCGGCCATTTTGTTTTTTATTTCATTACATTCATTGAAATTAATTAATGGATTTTTATGAATCAAAGAACTCATGTGTAGAGCAGGAATTTTGTTTTTTTTATTAGCTATAAGTATTGTAATTGGTAAGTGATATTTAGTAGCAAATTCCCAATCATTTTTATTGTGTCCTGGAACCCCCATCATAAC
This sequence comes from Arsenophonus sp., assembly GCA_031446165.1. Classification (GTDB taxonomy): domain Bacteria; phylum Pseudomonadota; class Gammaproteobacteria; order Enterobacterales; family Enterobacteriaceae; genus Arsenophonus. Next base: position 281,045 of record CP132905.1, read on the forward strand.
ACCTGTACTGTTTTCCATGGTTATAAAGTTAACTATCCAGATAGGAATTTTTTTTTTGTTTAGAGGATGAACTGCATAATAACCACTAGCTATACCTTTTTTTTCTTTAGTTGCTATTGCTATTTCAGCAACTTTCGTATTTTTACATTCATTAATGAAAAAGTGTAATTTTGAGTTATTTTTTGCTATATTTTTTGATAGTGGATGATTAGGTGAAATAGTAAGATAAGTTACATCCATAAAAATATCAGGCCGAGTAGTATATGCAGTTAATTTTTGGTCATGGTTCATTACATTGAATGTAATTTCAACTCCTTCTGAACGGGCAATCCAATTACGTTGCATTGTTTTCACTTTTTCTGGCCAGCCGGCTAATTTATTTAAATCATTAAGTAGTTCTTCAGCATAGTTAGTAATTTTTATAAACCACTGAGGTATTTCTTGGCGTTGTACTTCAGTATCACAACGCCAACAACAACCATTAATAACTTGTTCATTGGCTAATACTGTTGAATCATTTGGACACCAATTAACAGCAGACAGTTTTTTATAAATTAACCCCTTTTTATAAAGTTTTGTAAAAAACCATTGTTCCCATCGATAATACTCTGGTTTACAAGTTGTTAATTCACGACTCCAATCATAAGAAAACCCAAACATTTTTAATTGTTTTTTCATATCAGTAATATTGCTATATGTCCAAGATGCTGGATCAGTATTATTTTGAATTGCTGCGTTTTCAGCAGGTAAACCAAAAGCATCCCAACCTATAGGTTGTAAAACATTTTTTCCTAACATACGTTGGTAACGTGATATAACATCACCAATTGTATAATTTCGAACATGTCCTATATGAAGTTTACCAGATGGGTAAGGCAACATTGATAGACAATAGTATTTTTCTTTATTATGATCTTCTGTAACTTTAAATGTTTGTTTTTTTTTCCAATGACGCTGTACGTATGCCTCTATTTCTTTTGGTTGATATTTTTCGTGCATAACAAGTGTTGTCCTATATAATATATAAAATTTAATAATATCTATTCTGTTATTAAAAATATTTTTCATAAAAAATAAATAGATACTATCTTTAATAGTATAATAAAAACAGATGTTTAATTCATACAATATATATATTTTTAATAAACATATTTTATAAATAAAAATTTTATTATTTTTTAATTTTATTTGATAAAAAATAATTAATTTTTTTAAAAATTTTTTATTTTTACAAGTTAATATAAAGTGTAGTTTCTATTAGATTAGTATATTATCTTTTCAAGAAATTCTTGAGCTCGTTGTGATTTTGGTGCAGAAAAAAAATCTTTTTTATGACTATCTTCAACAATTTTTCCTTTGTTCATGAAAATTATTCGATTGGCAACTTTTTTAGCAAATCTCATTTCGTGGGTAACAACTATCATTGTCATGCCTTCTTTAGCAAGATTAATCATTACATCAAGAACTTCATTGATCATTTCTGGATCTAATGCTGAAGTTGGTTCATCAAATAACATTGCAATTGGATCCATAGCAAGTGCTCTAATAATTGCAATTCTTTGTTGTTGTCCACCAGATAATTGAGCAGGAAATTTATTAAAATGTTTGATCAATCCAACGCGTTCTAATAATTTTAATGCTATTTGTGTAGCAATTTTTTTATTTCTATGTAAAATTTTGGTTTGTGCTAATGTTAAATTATCCATAATAGATAAATGAGGAAATAATTCAAAATGTTGAAATACCATTCCTATTTTTAAACGCAGTGCAGATAAATTTGTTTTTTTATTATTAACATGAATATCATTAATAAATATATCACCATTTTGAATTGGTTCTAGACCATTTATCGTTTTTATTAATGTTGATTTTCCTGAACCAGATGGACCACATATTACTACAACTTCCCCTTTTTGAATAGACATTGAGCAATTTATTAATACTTGAAATTTTCCATACCATTTGGAAACATTGTTTAAATAAATCAAAATGTATCCTTCTTATAGATTTTATATATCAATTTTTAAAATTATAATAAAATATTAACAATAAAATAGATAATTAATTTTAATAATCAATATAAATTAATAGTATTAAATATGTTATAGATTTTTTACCATGTAAAAAAATTAAATTGTTTTTATTAACAAACAAACGCTAATATAATAAAGAGAATAACAAACCCCCACATAGGCCAGTGACTCCAAACTGCATAAGGTGTCATGCCTGTCATTGGTGTTACTGTAGTACGCAGTACTGAACGAGTGAATTGAGGAAGTTGTGATTGAACATTTCCATAAGGTGTCACGACTGCTGTAACGCCATTATTTGTTACATTTAATAATGGTCTTCCAAGTTCAAGTGCACGCATACGTGCCATTTGTAAATGTTGCCATGGTCCAATAGAATTTCCAAACCAGGCATCATTTGCAATACTTAATAAAAAATCCACATTTGCTTGAAAATTATCTCGTATTTGCTTGCCTAAAATAATTTCATAGCAAATAGCGGCATTTAGATGAATTTTACCGACAATTAATGGTTTTTGGTAATAATGACCAGCACTAAAATTTGACATTGGTAAATTAAATAAAGGTGCAATTGGACGTAAGACTTTTTCTAATGGAACAAATTCACCAAAAGGCACTAAATGGTGTTTTTGGTAACGATTGTTTGTTGGATATTGATAAGGTTTTTTTTCTCCTAGAACAATAATAGTATTAAAATATTTTTTTATGTTTTTTCTGTTTTTGTTTGCATCAACTATACCAGTAATTAAGTGAGTTTTTTTTGAACGTAATATGTTATCTAATGATGACAGCCAGATCTGGTTATGTGATTCTAAAGATGGGATTGCAGATTCTGGCCAAATTATAATATCTGTATTTCCAATATAAGGTTTTGATAAGGAAAAATAAATATTCATAATGTTTTTAATAAATTCTTTTTTCCATTTTAAATTTTGAGTTATGTTTCCTTGAACTAAAACAATTTGTGATTTTTTTTGTATAACTGGTGTCACCCAATTATAATTTTTTAGCATTATTGGTGAATATAATATAAGAATACCAAAAAGCAATGGAATAATTTTTTTTGTGATGATACTAAATATAAAAAAATTGCTGATAAGGATTAATAGAAATGTTATCATTTCAACACCAAAGATTGGTGAAATGTTTTTAAGTGGTCCATCAATTTGTGTGTATCCAAATTGTAACCAAGGAAAACCTGTTAATATTGAGGAGCGTAAATATTCTGTTAATTGCCATATTGATGGTGCAGCAAAAATAAAACGGCAAATATTTGCATCTGGAAAGAATTGATTTAATATGTAAGAAAATAATGCAGGATAAAATGATAAATAAACAATCAATAATATTATTAAACACACATTAATAATGAATGGCATGCCACCAAAATTGCTAATGCTGTTATAAATCCAATGAATGCTACCAAAAAATAGACCGACCCCCCAAAAAAATCCAATTAAAAAACCTTGCTTTTTTGAAAGATTTATAATTAAAAATTGTAAGCCAAAAAGTGAAAATAGTGCTGTTAACCAAATATCAAACGGTGAAAAAGCTAGTGTTCCCAAAAGGCCAAAAATAAAACTTATGAATACTCGTGACCATAGAATTTTATCTAATATTATTTTTTTCATTATTACACAATACTATTCTTCTAAAAGTTTTGGTGTAGGTGCTTTATCAGGAATTTTTACTTGAAGTTGTATGATTTTTCTATTGTCAGCCATGGTTATTTTGAAGATGTAATTATTAATTGTTATAATCTCTCCTTGAGATGGTAAATGTCCAAAAGCTTGCATGACTAAGCCGCCAATTGTATCTACTTCTTCGGTATTGAATTTTGTATTAAAGATTTTGTTAAAATCATCAATTTGTGTTAAGGCACGAACAAAGTATGCGTGCTTACTTAATTGACGAATATTTATTTTTTCTTCATTGTCATATTCATCTTCAATTTCTCCAACAATTAATTCAAGAATATCTTCAATAGTCACTAAACCTGATACTCCACCAAATTCATCTATTACAATTGCCATATGATAACGTTTAGAGCGAAATTCTTTTAACAAAAGGTCGACGTGTTTACTTTCAGGTACAATAACAGCAGTACGTAATATTTTGTTAATGTTAAACGGTTCTGCATTTGTTCGCATAAATGGTAATAAATCTTTTGCTATTAATAGACCTTCAATGTGGTCTTTATCTTCATTAATTACTGGAAAACGAGAATGTGCCGATTCAATAATTACGTCAAGACATTCTTCTAAAGATTGATTATGTTTTAATGTTATAATTTGAGAACGTGGAATCATGATATCTCTAACGCGTTCATTAGCAATGTTCATGACACCTTCAAGCATTTCTCTTGTGTCAGGATCAATTAAATCTTTTTGTTCTGAATCTCGTATTAATTCAACTAAATCATCGCGATTTTTTGGCTCACCTTGAAATAATTGATTAAGGATACTAAAAAAGTTCTTTTTAATAGAAATATTATCATTATTTGTGGAATGTTCGTCGGTCATAGTGTCGTATTAATTTTTGTTAATAATTTATTTTATCATAAATATTATGATATAAAAAATATGGTTACTTATTTTTAATTTTATAAGGATTAGGATAACCTAACTTATTCATAATATTAATTTCTAGAGTTTCCATTTTTTTAGCTTCAGATTTATTTATATGATTATAACTTAATAAATGAAGACAGCCATGTATAATTATATGTAACCAGTGAGCATTTATTGTTTTTTTTTGTTCAAAAGTTTCTTTTTCAATTATTTGTCGACAAATAATTAGATCGCCTAGTAATGGTAAAAAAATGTTCTTTGGTGATTCGAATGGAAAAGATAAAATATTTGTTGCTTTGTTTTTACCTCTATATTTAAAATTTAAATTTTGACTTTCTAGGATATCTACAATACGGATTGTAATTTCACTTTTATATTGAAAGTTCGGTAAGAATGCTTCTAACCAATTTTGTAATAAATGTTTACTTGGTAGTCCGGTATTATCATTGCACGCAATTTGAAGATCAAGAATAACTGATGGATGACAATGTTTTTTCTTTTTTTGAATTTTTTTGTATTTGTTTGTGTTTGTAAAATAATTTCTTTTTTGATTTTTTAATGACATATTTTTTAGAAAAGATAAAATTTTTGACAAAATTAGATTATATAAAATATCATTAGAATAAAAATTCTAGAAATTTATTATTTTTAATTTTTATGTTGTTTAATAAAGATAGCGTAAATTTTTATTTATTGTTTGCATAATTACGTAATAAATATAAAAAAATATTTTTTATTATTACAGATAATTTTTTATGTTATTTTTTATATTTTTTATTTGAAAATAATTTTTACTATTATATGATAAATAGTCGTAAAAAAATAAAGTTCCATGTATGATTTTTTTTGATAAGTTTTATTCTATGTTATTAAAGTGTATTAATTTAGTAGATTAATTTATTTTATTAAAGTGTATTAATTTAATAAAATAATTTATTTTATTTAAAAATAATTTTATATATTTATAATTATAAAATAAAAACGTAAAAGAAATTATATATTTTTATATAAAAGATCATGTATTTTAAAAAAAATAAAAGTATTATTTTTTGTGTAAAAATAACATGATAGATAATAATAAAACAGGGCAAACTAAGCTATTTTTAAAAATGTATGTTTTATATGTATAATATAAAAATTTTTTATGTAAATTTTCCAGTTTATGTTTTAAAATTTGTTTTTATTGACATGCAAAATATTTTATAAAAATAGTATGTTACGTAGATTTAATGTTGTTATATTATTATTGTAATTAAAAATTAAGATTTTTGAAAATGTAATAAGTAATTTTTTTATTTTTAGTGATGTTATTTTTATGTATGTTGTTTTTTATAGTTATTGATTATTTCTGTTAATATGATTGTATGCATAATATTAATGCAGTATTTTGAATATTTTAAAATTTTTATTGAATAATAGTAGAGAATTATAAAGTTATAATATTAGATATAATTTATGCTAATGTTATATATATAACTAGATATAGATTAAAAGTATGGTTTGCAGTCTTTTTTTTGTTCTTTAAGGGCAGTATGTTAAATAAAATAGATAAAAAATATGATATTGTGGTAGTTGGTGCTGGTATGACAGGTGCAGCAATTTCTATTGGATTAGCAAAAGAAGGCTGGAAAATTCTTTTATTAGATAAAAGGATCCTGCCTACATCTTTAAATATTCAAGATGAACCTGGTTTACGTATTTCGGCGATAAATTATACATCATGGGAATTATTAAAAGGACTCGATATATGTAGGGATATTTTAAATTTTCGTGCTGCTCCATATAGAAAATTAGAAGTTTGGGAAAGTAAAAATTCAAATGTGATATTTGAAGCAAAAAGTATTGGTTTGTCTGAACTGGGTTATATAATTGAAAATGATGTTTTACAAGTTGCTTTACTAAATAAATGTTTACAATATTCTAATCTGACTTTATTGGCGCCAGCAAAAGTAATAGGAATGACATATTATAATAAAAAATGGAAAATTACTTTAAATGATAGTCATCAAGTATCAACAAATTTAATTATTGGTGCTGATGGTGCGAATTCACAAGTGCGTTCTTATGCTGGCATTCGAAGTAATATTTGGAAATATAGTCAATCGTGTATGTTAATTACAGTGAGGATAGAAGAATCACAGCAAGATATTGCTTGGCAACAATTTTTTCCATCTGGTCCCAGAGCTTTTTTACCTTTGTTTGGCCATTGGGCTTCTTTAGTTTGGTATGATAGTTATGCGCGTATAAAACAATTGCAAAATATGTCATTTAGGGAACTACAGCAAGAAATTGTTTTATCTTTTCCACCTCGTTTTAAATATCTAAAAGTTGTTAAAAGAGGTTTTTTTTCTTTGATGTGTCACCATGCTAATTCTTATATTCAAGATGGAGTGGTATTAATTGGTGATGCAGCACATACAATCAACCCACTTGCAGGTCAAGGAGTAAATCTTGGTTATCGCGATGTCGCCAGTTTATTAAAAGTATTAATTAATACGAAAAAATATTTACTGCCATATTATGAAAAAGCAACTTTATTAAGTTATCAAAAAAATAGAATATTAGATAATATGTTTATGCAGCTTAGTATGGATCTTATTTATGGTATTTTTTGTTCACATTTACCGGCTGTGAAATTTTTTAGAAATTTGTTCCTTATGTCTATAGAACGTACAAATTTTCTTAAAAAAGAAATTATTAAATATGCTTTAGGATTATAAAATATTAGTAGATTATTTTGTTTAATGCAAATCATTTTTTAATTAATATAGCGCATTTTAGTGATGTGATTTTTAACATTTGAAAGATTAAAAAAATCTTGTTATTTAAAGAAATCTTTAGTTATATAAAATTCATAAAAATATTATTTTAACAATTTTAAAATTTTTATAATTTTTTTTTGTAAAATGTAAACTAAGTATTACTCAGCATTAATTTTTGAATATAATTTTGAGATTTTATAAAAATATATGATATATACAAATTATATGTAAGTATTATATAAAATAATATTTTTATGATTAAATGTTAAATGATTATAAAAATAAAAAACGTCTACAATAAAAATTATGGCTGGGGTACCAGGATTCGAACCTGGGAATGCCAGGATCAAAACCTGGTGCCTTACCGCTTGGCTATACCCCATGAAAACATTAAATATATGTAGCATGTTGTACGGGAGGCGAGATTTGAACTCGCATACCTTACAGTGCCAGAATCTAAATCTGGTGCGTCTACCGGATTTCGCCACTCCCGTAAAAAAAAACATGTGTGGCTACGACGGGAATTGAACCTGTAACCCCAGCGTTATGAGTGCTGTGCTCTAACCAGTTTGAGCTACGTAGCCTTTTACTATACTTATATTTTTAGATTACTAAAATAAAATTATGCTCATATGGACTAAAATCGTCAACTATTTTTTTAAAAATTTTGCATATAAATATAAAGTTTTAATACAGTATATTTTTTATTGTACATTTGTTTTGTATTCATGATAAATGAATTTTTTATTACTAAAATTTTTTCTAAAGTAAAGAATGGTAAGTTGATACATATTTTGAATATATTTATTATAGATATATCAAAGTTCTTTATAAATAAAATTTTAAAACCAATTATTATATGGTAGCATTTTTTTTGAATAAAGCAAAAATATATTTTTCATAAAAATACATTTTTATTTTTATAATTTTTATCGATATATATTTAAATATACAAAAATTGTATTTATATAACACTAATATTTTTAATTTGATAAAAGATAGTTTTTTAATTATAGTTGTTATTATGCTTGGTTACTAACTATTATATTTTTATAACTGTTGTAATATTTTTGTATTTTTGACAGGAGTTATAGTGAAAATACTAAAAAGTACCCCAACGAATTTTATTCGGCAAATTATTGATAAAGATTTAGCTACAGGTAAACACAATCATATACATACTCGTTTTTCACCTGAACCAAATGGGTATTTACATATTGGTCATGCTAAAGCAATTTGTTTAAATTTTGGCATTGCAGAAGATTATAATGGTAAATGTAATTTACGTTTTGATGATACTAATCCTGTTCAAGAGAATATTAAATACGTCAATTCCATTAAGAAAGATTTGCAATGGTTAGGTTTTCATTGGAGTAATGATGTTAAGTATACTTCAGATTATTTTTATAAATTATATCAATATGCAATAGAACTTATTCAGAAAGGTTTAGCGTATGTAGATGAATTAACACATGATGAAATTCGTGAATATCGTGGTACTTTAAAAAAAATTGGTAAAAATAGCCCATATCGAGATAGAAAAATTAATGATAATTTAAAATTGTTTCAGAAAATGCGATATGGTGAATTTAAAGAAGGATATGCTTGTTTGCGCGCTAAGATTGATATGTCGTCTCCATTTATTATTATGCGAGATCCTGTTTTGTATAGAATAAAATATGTAGAGCATTATCAATTAGGTACTGAATGGTGTATTTATCCAATGTATGATTTTAGTCATTGTATTTCTGATGCATTAGAGGGTATTACCCATTCGCTTTGTACGCTTGAATTTCAAGATAATCGACGTTTATATAATTGGATATTAAATAATATTACTATTGATCATCATCCGCAACAATATGAGTTTTCTCGATTAAATCTTGCATATACCGTCATGTCAAAACGTAAATTAAAAGAATTAGTAGAAAATAATATTGTAGACAATTGGGATGATCCAAGAATGCCAACTATTTCTGGGTTACGGCGCCGCGGTTATACTCCAAATTCTATACGCGAATTTTGTCGTCGTATTGGTGTTACTAAACAAGATAACAGAGTTGAAATGTTTTTATTAGAATCTTGTATACGTGATGATTTAGATAAAATAGCACCACGTGTAATGGCGGTATTAAATCCTGTTAAAGTAGTTATTGAAAATATGGCTACTGGTAAGGAGGTATTACTTAATATTGGTAATCATCCAAATAAACCTGAAATGGGTATTAGAAAAGTTCCATTTAGTAGAGAACTCTATATAGATCGAGCTGATTTTCGCGAAGAATATAATAAGGACTATAAACGTTTAGTGTTAAATAAAAAAGTGCGTTTACGAAATGCCTATGTTATTAAAGCTAATCGTATTGATAAAGATTCAAAAGGAAACATTATTGCTATTTATTGCACTTATTATCCTGATACTTTAAATAAATTTCCTGGTGCCCATAAAGTAAAAGGTGTTATTCATTGGGTTAGTGCGTTACATGGTGTGTCAGCAGAAATTCGATTGTACAATAATTTATTTAATGTTTCTTCACCAGATATAGAGAAGGATTTTTTGAAAAAAGTTAATCCATTTTCTTTAGTAAAATGTGAAGGTATTGTTGAACCAGTTTTAATTATGTCAAAACCTGGAACAGTTTATCAATTTGAAAGAGAAGGTTATTTTTGTAGTGATATTTATTGTCATAGTAAAGAGCATTTAGTATTTAATCGTACTGTATCATTAAAAGATACTTGGATAAAAATTAAAATGTAATTTTTTATAAAAAGTATTCATTTTACAAAAAAAATCAATATTGACATTGAATAAAAATAATTTTGTGATATAAATAATATTTATATAAAATATAAATAATGCAGTAATAAACATTATTTTTTTTATTTTTCATGTTTGTTTTCAGATATTTTTAATGTTTGTTAATCAATTTTGTTTTTAAAAAATAATTTCATGATTTTTTTATATATGACATATTATCTTTACTAAGATAAAAATATATAATTATTTTACGGAAACAAGATATTTTCAAGTTTTTTAAAAAAATATATTTTTAATAACTCTAATTATATTAACTTTTATTATATATAGTTTTTAAAAATATAAATATTTTTTAAATATTTTCATGAATCAGTGTTTAATTTAAATTTAAATCTGTATTTAAACTAATCTCTTTTGAGATTTGTTGTACCCAACTTTTAATTCGTTCTTTTGTTAATTCATGCTGTCTATCTTCATCAATAGGAAGACCAACAAAGTAATTTTCATTAACAAGTCCTTTAGATGCTTCAAAATAATACCCGTTTCTTGAATAGTTACCAATAATAGTTGCACCATTAGGTTCAATTATATCTTTAAGAATACCCATAGCATCACAAAAATATTCTGCATAATCTTCTTGATCACCACAACCAAAAATAGCAACTTTTTTATTTTGAAAATTAATGGTTTTTAATGTTGAGAAGAAATCTTCCCAATCGCACTGTGCTTCTCCATAATACCATGTGGGTATACCAAATAATAATATATTAAATTTTTCAATATCTTCTTTGTTGCTGTTTGCGATATCATAAACTTTAGCGATATCTGAACCACCAAGAGTTTTTTGAATTATTTTAGCAACATTTTCTGTATTGCCAGTATCACTACCAAAAAAAATGCCTATCATTGCCATAAAGTATTGTAGCCTTTTTTAAAGTTATAAAGTATTTTTATTTCTTTAATTGATTTTATCTTAATAAGCAATTTTTACATATAAAAATTAGTAAAAAAATAGTATTTTTCATATAAGTTTTGCTTTTAATTAATTTTTTAAAAAATAAATTACTAAAAACTATCATATATCTTATTTTTTAAAAAATCGGCATAACTAGCATTAATTCAAATAATATTTATTTTTTACAACTTGCATTTTATCCTATAATGTTATATGTAAATTAAGTTATAAAAATATTTATAATAGAGATTATTTATTTTTAATTAGGTTCAATGGATTTTCCATATTGTATATACAACAAATGTAATAATCAATTCGCATAAAAAAATAATATAGAGATATTAATAAATACTATATTAAAAAAATCAAAAGATATAATAGTATCCATATAATATTTTTTTTAAATGTGTTGTATGTGATAATTTTATAAATTTTTTAGTTTTTTAATATTTCTATGAAATTCTGAATAATTTTTAAAATGTTTTTTTGCTGTTTTAATATTGTGAAATATAGAAAGCTATTTTTTATTCTTTGTAAGAATTTCTATTTTTTTAAAATTTATTGTATATGAATGTCAAATTATCTTTGACTATATAATTAATAACAAGAATATTTCTTTTTGTATATATTGTTAAAAAATTAAAACTAAGTAATTTTTATAAATTATGATTTATTTCATAGCGGAATGTTAGTGTCATATTATAAAAAGAAAATTCAAATTTTATACAAATAAAATAAATCATGTATTATTAAAATTTAAAGATTTTATATTTAAGCATTGCATATTTGTAATGTATTTTTATAATTTTTATATTGTAAAAGATCGCATATCGATGAATGTTGCTCTTACTTTTTTAATGACATTACCATTAATAGATAATACTTCAAAGTGATAGTTTCCTATTTTAATTTTAGTGTTTAAAATTGGGATATCACCAAGTTCTTCCAATAATAAACCGTTAATGGTTCTAGCACCTTCAACAGGTAAATGCCACTTAAAAGTTTTATTAATTTCTCTTATATTGGTAGCACCATCAATTAAAATTGATCCATCTCGTTGTGGTAAAACTGCTCGAGATAAATTTGGAAACATAGATGTAGTGAAGTCTCCAACAATTTCTTCAAGAATATCTTCCACTGTTATCAATCCTTGAATATCACCATATTCATCGACAATAATTCCTATTTTTTCATTTTTTCTTTGAAATTTTATTAATTGTATATTTAATGAAGTATTATTTGGAATAAAATAAATTTTATCGGCAGCTCGAATTAAGTTTTGTTTATTGAATTCTTTTTTTTCTACCATGAGTCTATAAGCTTCACGTACACGCAACATACCAATTATGTCATCAAGAGTATCTCGATAAAGAACAATTCTTCCATGTGGGGAATGAGTTAATTGACGAATAATTAATTTCCAATTTGTATTAATATCGATACCAATTATTTCATGGCGAGGAACCATGATATCTCCGACAGTAACTTTTTCTAAATCTAAAATTGAAATTAACATATCTTGATTTTGACGAGATAATTTAGTTTTAGATTCATTTACAATAGTGCGTAATTCATCTTTTGATATAGCATGATTATTGATAATAGGTGATTTAATACCAAAAAGATGCATAAATATTATAGTAATTATATTAAATAACCAGATAATTGGTAACAATATTTGTTGTAAAGGTTTTAAAAAAATACTACTAGTAAACGCAATTTTTTCTGGATATAATGTTGCCATTGTTTTTGGTAAAACTTCAGCGAACAGTAAAATTGCAAAAGTTAAAATACCAGTTGCAATAGCAACGCCGATATGACCATAGAGTCTCATCCCGATAATAGTAGCCAGTGATGATGCTAAAATATTAATAAGATTATTCCAAATTAAGATAAGACTTATTAAGCGATCTGGATGCTTCAGTAATGCTTCTACTCGACGAGCAGAAGGGTGACCAGTTTTAGCCAAATGTCGTAATCGATATCTATTTAAACTCATCATTCCTGTTTCTGAAGCAGAAAAGTAAGCTGATAAAACAATCATTATAATTAATATTATAATTAAAGTTTTTGTTGAGACTTGCTCCAAAATAAGATTCCTATTTTATTAATTATGATAATTATAAAAATTTTACGAAAATTAAACAATGATTTTACATTTTTAAAGATGCGTATTTTATAAAGATTATTGTACAAAAAATCTATCTATGAGTTTTGTTAATATTGGTTGGTTTTTGTTATATATAAAAAGGTTTAACTTTTAGCATAATGAAAATAATTTTTAAAAAAAATCCTATTTCTTAATTACTATAAATATTACTATGAATTGTCAATAAAATAATAAAGAATGTTTTTTATTAATAAAAGTATTATTTTAATACTCTTTCAATCCAAAAGATTATAATAATATTACTGATCAATATACTTATAGGAATTCAATTTAATTGATACAATTTTTTGTCTTTCTTGGTAGAAAAAACATTTTTAAATATCCTTTTATTATGCTATATAAGATGATAAATCAATATAATATAAGGAATAATAAATAAATTAATAATTAATAATTGGTTTACTTTTTTAAAAGTAAACTATAAAACCATAAATGATAGTAATGTAGTTATATTTTTGAATATCCTATAAAATAGGTAATACTAAAAAAGTGGTTTGGAGTTAATAAATGAATATATCAAATATTTATAGATTGGCTACAATTTTTTATTGTAAAACATTTAATTGAATTGAGGTTATTAACAGTTTTTAAAAAACGTGTAATACTTCTAAGTTATTTTAAATAATTTCTAAATAAATATTTATCTAAATTTTTATTTTTAAATCAAATACAGAAGAATTAAATAAAAAATTAAGATATTTTTTAAAATTTACATAATATTTTTGAAAAACATCTTTATTTTATTAAAATTTAGAATTTTGTTAATATATGTATATTCTTTTAAGCATAAAAAAACAATAAAAAATATTATGATAAGTTAAAATTGATAATTTTTTTATTATGCGTCAAATCTTTAATTAAATATAATATAATCAGAAATTTATGCTTATTATTTTAATTTTTACTCTTTAAGTTAATTTCCAATCTTTAAGATTTTTAAAAAAATATTTTTATTAAGCAGATTTAGTTTATTAAGTAAAGTACATCTAATTATATGCTAACAAAGCTTGTGTTATTTTTTTTGATATTTTTATTCAAGATTTTGAAAGTATATTTAGCAATATAGATAGGAATTATTTTTTGTTATATTTAATTCAAGATACAAAATAGTTTTAGAAACCATTTTATTTGTTTATTTTATAGTAATATTTCATAAATATGTATTAAAAGTTAAAATTTCATGATTTGTTAAGTACTAATGTGTTTTTAAGATTATCATGATTTATAAATCATAAAAAATTTATATATTAATCAATAATTTTTTATGAATTTTTTTGATGAAACAACAATTTTTGCTTATTTATTTTAAATAACTAATTTGCATGAAAAATATAAGCAGTGTTCATAAATATATTTAAAACACTTAAATTACATTGTGAATTTTATATGTAAAGAAATTATATAAAGAAATTGTGAGAAATGGTTTTTTGGTAATATAAAAATTATAATTTCGAATTACTCTGCAGGAAAAAAATATTATAAAAAAATAATACAAAAAATTATGGTAAATTAGTAATAGTATAAATTTTTTCAAAATAATTAAAATTATTTAACTAGTTTGTCTATACAATGCATAAAGAATCATTTAAAATAAGAAAATCCTTAAGTTAAAAAATAAAAATATTTTTAATGCAGAAAAATATTAGTTAACTTAATTTTTAATGATATATAGGTGAATATATAAAATCAGCATCTTGATTTCGATATAAAAAGCATAAAATATTTTTTTTATTTATAAGATTTTTAATTTTTATTTAAATTATTTTAGTAGTGTAGTTTTTTTTGAACCAACAAGAGAATTTTATGGTAACGATTCGTTTAGCTCGACGTGGTGCAAAAAAACGTCCATTTTATCAAGTAGTTGTGACAGATAGTCGTAATGCACGTGATGGTCGTTTTATTGAACAGATAGGTTTTTTTAATCCCATTGCATCAGGTAAAACAAAAAAAATATCTCTAAAATTAGAGCGTATTAATTATTGGATTTCTGTAGGTGCACAAATTTCTGATCGTGTTGTCACGTTAATTAAAAAAAATAAAAAAATAGTTTAATTTTCTATCTATGGTTAAAAAAAAAGATATTTTTATAAATTCAAATAATTTAAATCCAACTAATCCTATTATATTAGGGAAATTAGGAGCAACATATGGAATTAATGGTTGGATGAAAATATTTTCATTTACTGAAAATATTGAAGATATTTTTGATTATCAACCATGGTTTATTCAATGGTTTAAAGGAAAATGGTATCCATTAGACATTAAAAAATGGAAAAATGATAACAATAATATTTTTGTAAAATTTAAAAATCTTTATAATAAAGAACAGGCTAGTTTAATAACTAATTATGAAATTATGGTAGATTCGGCAAAGTTTCCTATTCTAAAAAAAAATGAATACTATTGGAAGGATTTAATTGGTTGTCAAATTTTTAATAGTCAAAATTATTTTTTTGGTTATGTGACAAATTTAATCACAACAGGAGCAAATGATGTATTAGTAACACAAAATCTTATAGATTCATTTGGAATAATAGAAAGACTAATACCATTTCTTTATGAGAAAGTTATCAAGAAGGTTGATATAGTCACTAAAGTAATTCAAGTAGACTGGGATCCAAGTTTTTAAAAATTTATTTAATATTTTTAGTAGGAAAATATGTGGATTTGGACTATTAGTTTGTTTCCAAAAATGTTTAATGCAATAACAGGTTATGGCATAACAAGTCGTGCAATAAAAAAAAATTATTAAAAATAGATTGTTGTGATTTAAGAGATTATGCTTATGATAAAAGACGTACCGTAGATGATCGTCCTTATGGTGGTGGCCCAGGAATGCTAATGATGGTTCAACCTATTAGAGATGCAATTAATACAGCCAGGTCTTTTATGGGTGAAGATGTTACAGTAATTTATCTCTCACCACAAGGTAAAAAATTAAATCAAAAAGGAATTTTTGAATTATTGCTAAAAAAAAAGTTAATTTTAATATGTGGGCGATATGAAGGTATAGATCAAAGAAGTATCGAAACGGACATTAATGAAGAATGGTCAATAGGTGATTATGTTCTTACTGGGGGAGAATTACCTGCTATGGTAATGATTGATGCTATTTCTCGCTTTATTCCAGGAGTTTTAGGTCATAAACAATCGGCAGAAAAAGACTCTTTTATGACAGGATTATTAGATCCTCCTCATTATACACGTCCTAAATTATTAGGAAATATGGCAGTACCAGATATTTTATTATCTGGTAATCATGGTGAAATTGATCGTTGGAGAAAAAAACAGGCATTAGGGCGCACTTGGCTTAAAAGACCTAAACTTTTAATAAATGTACAATTAACCGAAGAACAGAAAATGTTGTTATTAGAATTTCAAAAGGAATATAAATAAAGAATTTTATATGTCATGTTTTATATAGTCTTTTTTCTAAAAAAGGTAACTATGAATAATATTATTCAAGAATTTGAAAAAGAACAAATGAAAAACGGTTTTCCATTATTTAGACCAGGTGATTCTATAGAAGTTAAAGTATGGGTTGTTGAAGGTACTAAAAGACGGTTACAGGCATTTGAAGGGTTGGTTATTGCTATGCGTAATCGCGGTTTTCAATCTGCGTTTACTGTAAGAAAAATCTCAAATGGGGAAGGTATTGAAAGAGTATTTCAGACTTATTCACCAGTTATAGATAGCATTATTATAAAACGGTATGGTGTTGTACGCAGAGCTAAATTATATTATTTAAGAAAACGTTCTGGTAAAACAGCTCGTATTAAAGAACGTCTTCATACCAAGTAATTTATTTGTTTTTTTCAAAAAATTAAAATAATAAAAGATAATTTATTAAGCTTTTTTATTATTATTTTTAGAAATTCTTTTACGAAATAATTCATAAATTTTAAATAAATCAATTTTAAAGTATTGATGTTTTTTGTTTTTTATTAATTAATTTTATTAATTAAATTCATATTTATACAATTTAGTGTAGTTTTAATAAATACATGATCATAAAGAAACGGCGAAAGTATTTTTTAATATAATTTTTTAACATAAGGTAAATAAATGTTAGTAGAATTATTACAATTACGTAAAAAAATTGATAAAATCGATACATTATTATTAAAAATTTTAGCAAAAAGAATGCAATTAGTAACAGAAATTGGTGAGTTTAAATGGAAAAAAGGATTGCCAATTTATATACGAGAACGTGAAAAAAAAATATTAGAATTACGACGTAAAGAAGCAAAAAAAATAGGTATTTCAGCTGATTTAATCGAAGATATTTTACGTCGTATTATATTTGAGTCGTATAAGTATGAAAAGAAAAAAAGATAAATATGCATTTTTGTTTTTTACGAAGAACTTCTTTAATAAAAAATATTGTATTTATTAATTTATTATCATTTATTCTGAAGATTTTTTTGTTATTTAATATAGTAAGTAGTAATATTTATTACAAAGTTAAAGTGCGTGTGTTTTATTTTTAATTTTTTAAGAAAAAATATCAACATTTAGTAATAAAAGATATTAATATTTACTAATATTTAATAATAGTAAGTAAGCAAGTATTTATTTTTTGATATATTAGATGCAATCTTTTAAAAGATAAAAACAGATAAAAACATTCTTAAACATTTATAAAGGAATGTTAGATTATATGAGATAATAATTAATTTATGAAAATTTAATTATCTATCTATTTGATTGTTAAGAATTTATTTTTTATTTTTAGTATTTTACTGTGCAGTATTTTTTGCAAATTTTTTTAAAAAAATATTAAAGAATAAGTTATATAATTAAAAAATGAGTTATATAAAATTAAATTTAAAAAATTTAAATTTAATAAATTCATTTTATGTATATATAAGTATAAAGTAATACAGTTTATTAACAAGATTTGAATCTTAATAAATTCATGATTTTTTTAAACAGATTTCAAAAAGATTTCAAATAGCTATATCATAAATTAATTTATACGAATTTGTTAAATTAATAATAAACTTGATAATGAATTATTTGCAAATGTGCAATTTTTATTAATAGTTATATTTTTTATGTTTTGTATAATATTTTATTGTGATATTTTACGAAAATAGTAATTTTTTATTAGATTTTTTGATAATTAACGATAATTTATGTTGAGTAACAAATAATATTACAACATATAAAATATTCAATGTATATATTGAAAAATAAAAAAGGTAAATTATTTATTTGATAATATAATCCTTTGATGCAAATCAAGAAATATGTGCATTTATTGTATTACAAAGTGTTAAAAGCATATCATTTATTTTTATATTGTACGTAATAAAAAAAATTAGTTTTTAAAATTATTCATTTTCGTTAATTGCATCACTTTATTTTTTTCATTTATTAAACCTAATTTATCGTATGCTATTTTCATGTATTGTAGTGCATGTTGTGTATATTTGCTTTCTGGAAAATTTTTTAACATGTTCTCAGTGCGATTAATAATCGCAATATAAGCACTATGTTTATAGTAATATTTAATAATAGAAAATTGATGTTTTGCTAATCGTTCTTTGATAAGAAATAAACGTTTTATCGAATCCTTAACATAAAAACTATTAGGATAAGAACGAATAAGTTGAGTAAAGCTTTTAAAAGCTGCAGTGGCATATTGAGGATCTTTATCAGAATAATCAATACCAAAAAAATCTTGTAATATGTTTTGGTCTAATTTTTGCGCAGTTAATCCGCGCATATATAAAACATAATCAATATTAGCATCATTTGGATTGGATAAAATAAACTGATCAATCATTTTGATTGCTAATAATAACTCTGATGATTTATAATAAGCATAAATTAAATCTAATTGAGCTTGTTTTTTATGCAGATTCAATGGATAATTATTATATAATTTTTCTAATAGCTTTATAGCTCCTTTGTAATTATGTTTTTTTAATTTTTCTTGGCTACTTTTATAAATATCATTTTGAGAATCTTCTGATATAATATTTGTATTGCTAGAACATCCAATAATTAATAAATTAATTACAATAAGTATAAAGAGATATTGTATTTTTATTTTCATTGATTTTATTTCCTATAGATATTTTTATAACGTTTCTAGTTTTTATGAAATAAATATTGCATATAGCAAAATAATTATTTATTTTAACCAAATATTAACTAAACAATAGATATTTCGAACAAAATATAAACTTTTCTATAATTTATTTTATGTCTGAAAAATTACAGCTTAATGCAAAAATATTGCCATCCCAAATTTCTCAACGTTTAGACCAAGCATTAGTCTTTTTATTTCCTGATTATTCTAGATCACAGATCAAACAATGGATTTTAAATAATAGAGTTCAGGTTAATGGTGAATATGTAAATAGTCCAAGAAAAAAAGTGGCAGGTAATGAAAAAGTTTTAATTAATCTTCTGATTAAAAACAATATCTGTGCAGAAGCAGAAAATATTCCTTTAAATATTGTTTATGAAGATAATGCCATACTTGTGATTAATAAACCTTCCAATTTAGTGGTTCATCCAGGTATTAATAATCCAAATGGGACATTATTAAATACACTTTTATTTCATTATCCTGAAATTATTCATGTTCCTCGAGCAGGCATTGTTCATAGATTAGATAAAGGTACTACAGGATTAATAGTTGTTGCAAAAACAATCAGTTCCCATTTATATTTAAGTCAAGCTATAAAAAATAGGAAAGTTATACGTGAATATGATGCTATAGTAAATGGTCTTATACAATGTAGTGGGATAGTTAATCAGCCAGTGGCTCGTCATCCAAATAATCGTATACGTATGGCTATCAATAAGATTGGAAAACCTGCGATTACTTATTATAAAATAATAGAAAAATTTCGTAGACATACCAGAGTAAGATTAAGATTAGAAACAGGTAGAACACATCAAATTCGTGTTCATATGGCACATATAAATCATCATGTAGTTGGTGATCCTGTATATTATGGATCGGTACGATCATTAAAAGGTTTCTCTGAATCATTAATAACAATGCTTAAAAATTTTAATCGTCAGGCACTTCATGCCAGAAAATTATGTTTGTATCACCCTATAACAGGTGATTTGATGGAATGGTGTATAGGTCTTCCTACTGATATGCTTACATTAATTGATATTTTAAAGAAAGATTCAGTAATGAAAGTAACAACTATAATATAGATAAAATAGAAACAATAATATATTAATCATTATATTTTTTTGAATAAGAAAAATTTTATTTTTTGTTAAACAAAAAAATTGTTATAGCATAACATAATATAAAATCTAATTTTATTAAAAATTTATTAATTATAAAATTGATAAACAATATTTGATAACATTTATATTATCAGTTTTTATAAAATTCTATTGTTAATTTTAATAAAAATGTTATTTATTTGTATAAATATAATCATGATTTTTAACAACTAATATTACTAAAACACTGGCAATAGATATTATATTTTAAATTATTTTAATTTATAATTATCAATAAATTATTGTAATTTATGTTTATAAAAAAATATTTTTTATGATAAAATATATATTGCTGATAATGTTTTGTTTAATATTAATTTATATGTCATTTATAAAAATATTTTTTAAAAACCATTTTTTTAAAAAACTTATGTAAACATTAATATTCATTTTTTATAGATTCATAGACTTATATACAATAAATATTGTTCATAAAAAATATATAGTAATATTTTAGTATATTTTTATAAATTTTTTTGATTATCTTTTGGTGGAGATGTTATGCGTTTTGAACGTTTTACAAATAAATTACAAGAGGCATTAATTGATGCTCAATCTTTAGCTATTAAAAAAGATAATCAATTTATTGAACCGGTGCATCTACTGGTTACTTTATTAAAGCAAGAAGGCAGTATTATTAAGTCTCTTTTGACTGCAATAGATATTAATATACAACATTTAAGCAATCAATTAAACGATATGTTAAATGCTTTACCACAAGTACATGGCATTATTGGTCATGTTCAACCATCAAATGATCTTATTCGCCATATGAATTTATGCGATAAAATAGCACAAAAGAAAGGTGATAAGTTTATTTCATCAGAGATATTTCTTTTAGCAATTTTTGATGCAAAAACTTTTCTTACTGATAAACTTAAAAGCATGAAAATAAGCAAAGAAAATCTGGAAAAGGCAATTTTATTAATGCGTGCTGGAAATAATGTTAATGAACAAAGTGCTGAAGAGCAACGTAATGCACTTAAAAAATATGGAATAGATTTAACTCAAAAAGCTGAAGAAGGTAAACTTGATCCTGTTATTGGACGTGATGAAGAAATTCGAAGAACTATACAAGTGCTTCAGCGTAGAACAAAAAATAATCCAGTTTTAATAGGAGAACCTGGGGTAGGAAAAACAGCTATTGTTGAAGGACTTGCTCAAAGAATTGTTAATGCTGAAGTACCTGAAGGCTTAAAAAATAAACGTGTGTTTGCATTAGATATGGGTACTTTACTTGCTGGCACAAAATATCGCGGTGAATTTGAAGAACGTTTGAAATCAGTTTTAAATGATTTAAATAAGCAAGAAGGCAATGTTATTTTATTTATTGATGAATTACATACTATGGTAGGAGCAGGTAAATCCGAAGGTGCCATGGATGCCGGTAACATGTTAAAACCAGCATTAGCGAAAGGAGAATTACATTGTGTTGGTGCGACAACATTGAATGAATATCATCAATATATTGAAAAAGATGCAGCATTAGAACGTCGTTTCCAAAAAGTTTATATTACTGAACCAACTGTAGAAGATACAATAGCAATTTTAAGAGGATTAAAAGAACGTTATGAATTGCATCATCATGTGCAAATCACAGATCCTGCTATTGTTGCAGCAGCAAATTTATCTAATCGTTATATTTCTGATCGCATGTTGCCAGATAAAGCGATAGATTTAATTGATGAAGCTGGAGCAAGTTTACGAATGCAAATGGATTCTAAGCCAGAATTATTAGACCGTTTAGAACGTCGAGTTATGCAATTAAAACTGGAAAAAGAAGCTTTAAAAAAAGAATCGGATGAAGATAGTCAAAAACGTTTAAAAATGTTACAAGAAGAATTAATAGAAAAAGAAAAAGAATATTTGGTATTAGAGGAAAAATGGAATGCTGAAAAAGCAGAACTAACAGGTACCCAAGATATAAAAGCGAGATTAGAAAGTGCACGCATAAGTTTAGAGCAAGCTCGTCGTAATACTGATTTAGCTAAAATGTCAAAATTACAGTATGGGGAAATTCCAGAATTAGAAAAACAACTTGCAGCGGCCACTAGTGTTGAAAATCAAACGATGAAGTTATTACGTAATAAAGTTACTGATATTGAAATTGCGGAAATTGTAGCAAGATGGACTGGTATTCCTGTTATTAGAATGTTAAAAAATGAACGTGAAAAATTATTAAATATGGAAGAAGAACTTCATAAATGTGTTATTGGACAAAACGAAGCAGTGAATGCCGTATCAAATGCAATTCGTCGTAGTCGAGCGGGTTTATCAGATCCGAATCGTCCTATTGGTTCTTTTTTATTTTTAGGTCCAACTGGTGTTGGTAAGACTGAATTATGTAAAGCACTTGCAAATTTTTTATTTGATAGTGATAATGCTATGGTACGTATTGATATGTCAGAATTTATGGAAAAACATGTTATTTCTAGATTGGTTGGAGCACCTCCAGGTTATATAGGATATGAAGAAGGTGGTTATTTAACAGAGGCAATACGACGGCGTCCTTATTCTGTTATTTTGCTTGATGAAATTGAAAAAGCACATTCAGATGTTTTTAATATTTTATTACAAGTTCTTGATGATGGGCGTTTAACAGATGGACATGGGCAAACTGTAGATTTTCGCAATACTGTTGTGATTATGACCTCTAATTTAGGTTCTGATTTGATTCAAGAACGTTTTAATAATTTTTCTTACGAAAATATAAAAGAGATTGTTATGAAAGTGGTCAGTCGTAGTTTTCGTCCAGAATTTATTAATCGTATAGATGAAGTTGTTGTCTTTCATCCATTAAATACAATACAAATTAAAAATATTGCAAAAATACAATTATCACGTTTATATAAACGGTTAGAAGAACAAGGTTATAAAATAACCATTACTTCAAACGCTTTAGACAAGTTAGCTGAGATAGGATTTGATCCGATATTTGGTGCTCGTCCTTTAAAACGTGCAATTCAACATGAGATAGAAAATATGTTAGCTGAGCAAGTATTGTCTAATACATTATTACCAGGGAAGATAATAACATTAGATATAAAAGATAATAGTATTGTTGCCATTCAATGAGTATACTAAGTTTTTTATGTAAATTTTATGTTGTATTTTGATTTTTATAAATTTTAATTTTATTCTTAAAAATATTGATATAATTATGAAAGTACATATAATTTTGAATATTATTAACTTTTTTAATTTAATCAAAAAAACTGATTTTAAAATACAACACAAATTAAAGATATAAATATTTTATATAAATCATAATATTTAATTATTTTTATATTTTTTATAATAATTATTTTTATTAAAAAATAGTTTTTATATATGAAATATTTATACACAATATGTTTGTTATAGACAATTTCTAGTATGATAATTTAGAAAATTAATTATGTATGAATAAAATTTTTTTATGCAATAATTAAATATTTATTCTTATTTAGATAATTTTATATATTTCATATATATATTTATAAATATAAGCGCAAAAATTTTGTTGTTTGGTTTAATTTTTTTATATTAAAATTATATTTTAATAATCATATTTAACATTGAATTACTTTAATCTTTGTTATCAATTATAATTTTTCTAGTTTTTTAAAAAAATTATTTTTTGGGATTGAAAGATAAAGCATTTTGATAAAAATGAATTTATAAGAAAAATATAAAGAATATTACATGATAATTAATTTTATATTATTCATTTCAAATAGCGTTTTAAAAAAAATCGAAAAATTATTGCTTTCATATTTTTTCTATAATACAATTAAGTATATAATTTCTAATATTTACTTTTTTAATAAAGATAATAAAGATAGATTTACAAACTTTTTATGCCATTATTTATTTGGTAAAAAATATTTTTATTAGAAAATGTTTTACATATTTATTAATAATAATTTTGAATTATAATTATATATATTTTAATGTATGTTAATGTGATAATATAAAAATATAATAAAGATATGTTTTCAGTTTTCTTATAAATGCTATTTATGTAGTTTCATTATAAAAACATTAGTAACAGAAAAGATACTGTATTTAAAAATTTTTTAAATAACATGATATTTATTGTTTAATATCGGAAGCAATTAAAAATGCATAAAAAATCATTGCTTCATTTTTTTCTGCTGAAGATTTTTAAAAAACTATAAAAAGCACTATAAAGAACAATATAACTAAGCATTAATTGATCGGTTAAATATTAATTATTTTTTTAAATAGTGTTTTCTTATAAAGAAATTTTTTATCTATAGATAAACAGATAATGAGTAATATGCAATAAATTAATAGAAAGTTAAATATTAAAAATAATCAAATTGTAACACCTAAATGGTATTTGTTTGTAAGTATAAAAAATTTGTTTAAAAAATTGATCAATATTATGTAGAATGATGATATCAAGATAAATTCCAAAGTTTTATCGATGAAAATATCGAATTTCCTATAAAAAGATAAAAAATTTACATATCTTTGAACAATAAAAAATATTTTTAAAATAGCATATATCTGAAATATGGGGGTGTTTAAAAATGAAGATAATATAAATTCATCATTTTGTTTGGTGCCTATTTTTATAAGATCCCAAAAAATAAATGTATAATATTTATATGAATATGAAGAAAAATGCTAAAAATTAAATAGTTTATTATATCAGTACAGTATATAATTATTATTTTTATTAGTGCAAATAAATTTTTATTTACTTTTATATTTTATGTTCACTTTGTATAATAAAAAAAATAGATACAGAAAAAATAGAACATATAAAAAAGATTTCAAAAATTTTTTATAATTGCATTTAATTTGCATTAAATTTTAATATGATAAAATTAATATTTTTAATAAATAATATTTTTAGTAAATGTTAATTTATAATTGATCTTATATAATACATTAGTGATGTATTGTGCATAATTTTCAAAAATATACCTCAAGTTTAAGAACCCACCATTATGAATCTTACCGAATTAAAAAATACGTCAGTGTCTGAATTGATTACTATTGGCGAAGGTATGGGATTAGAAAATTTACCTCGTATGAGAAAACAGGATATTATTTTTTCTATTTTAAAGCAACATGCTAAAAGTGGAGAAGATATTTTTGGCGATGGCGTGTTAGAAATTTTACAGGATGGATTTGGATTTCTGCGATCTGCTGATAGTTCCTATTTAGCAGGGCCCGATGATATTTATGTTTCTCCTAGCCAAATTCGTCGTTTTAATTTGCGAACAGGTGATACTATTTCTGGAAAAATTCGCCCTCCGAAAGAAGGAGAACGTTATTTTGCTTTATTAAAAGTTAATGAAGTAAATTTTGATAAACCTGAAAATGCTCGTAGTAAAATTTTATTTGAGAACTTAACACCATTACATGCCAACAGTCGTTTGCGTATGGAACGTGGTAATGGATCTACAGAAGATTTAACTGCTCGTGTTTTAGATTTATCTGCTCCAATTGGACGTGGACAACGTGGTTTAATTGTTGCTCCTCCAAAAGCAGGTAAAACTATGTTATTGCAAAATATTGCCGCTAATATTGCAAATAATTATTTAGATTGTGTATTAATGGTTTTGTTGATTGATGAAAGACCAGAAGAAGTAACAGAAATGCAACGTTTAGTTAAAGGTGAAGTGATTGCTTCTACTTTTGATGAACCTGCATCTCGTCACGTTCAAGTTTCTGAAATGGTTATAGAAAAAGCAAAACGTTTAGTTGAACATAAAAAAGATGTTATTATTCTATTAGATTCCATTACACGTCTCGCGCGTGCCTATAATACTGTGATTCCTTCTTCTGGAAAAGTATTGACTGGTGGAGTTGATGCAAATGCTTTACATCGTCCAAAGCGTTTTTTTGGAGCTGCTCGTAATGTAAAAGAAGGTGGTAGTTTAACAATTATTGCCACAGCTTTGGTTGATACAGGATCTAAAATGGATGAAGTAATATATGAAGAGTTTAAGGGTACAGGAAATATGGAATTAAATTTATCAAGAAAAATAGCAGAAAAGCGTGTATTTCCAGCTATTGATTACAACCGATCTGGTACTCGTAAAGAAGAACTATTAACTTTACCGGATGAATTACAAAAGATGTGGATTTTGCGTAAGATAATTCATCCGATGGGTGAAATTGATGCAATGGAGTTTTTGATTAATAAGCTAGCGATGACAAAAACTAATAATGAGTTTTTTGATTTTATGAAACGTTCTTAAATCAATTTACAATTAATGATTTATTTAAATAAAATGAATATGAGTTTTTTGTTTTTTAACAATTCGCATTTTATTTATAAAATTGCATTTTATTAGAATTTAATAATTAAAATTTTCGTTATTATTGGAGTATAAAATGATTTTTTAAAGCAATAAATTTATTGTAATAATATTAATTATGGAATACCCGAGATAATTAATAAATTAAAGTATATTTTTGAATGTATATATTTTGTATATAAAGATATTTTCTAAACGAATATTTAATAGATTTTCTTTTAATTTTTAAAATAAAATATTATTTATTTTTTGTATTAAAGTTATTTAATAATATTTAAATTTATTTTTTATATATGTAGTAATACACAACGTAAATATTAAATAGATTAAATAACACAATTTTTTTCAAAAAATTTAAATTATCTTTATTTATAATAAAGATAATTTAAATATTATTTAATATTTACGACAAACTATGATTTTTATTTATTATAAATAATATTTTTTATGTAAAATACATTTATTGGTAAATTTTTTGAAATAAATACTAATTAAAAAATAAAAATATAAAAAATAAAATTATATATTTTTAGTACTTTTTAAAAAAAATTAAGCTAACATATGTTCTTTAAATTTTTTTAAATTTTTTATTAAAAATATTTCATATCAAAAATCTATATTTTTAAAATATTGAATTGTTTTTTATTTCTGAAATTATATGCATATATTTAAAATGTTTTGTTTAGTTTTTCATAAAATTTTTATAATTAAGAATTATAGGACAGTATTTTTTATAGTATGCAAATCTTTAATAAGATTGATTTATTTTTTAAAATACAATAATACATATATTTATAATACATGTTATTTTTTGCAAAAATTAAGGATATTAATATAAAAAATGATTTCATCATAAAATTAAAAAAAAGTTATCTCAATTTTATCGTATTAATTAAGAGAATTAGAGTTGTCTTATTTATTCGAGATGCTAATATTATAGTTTGCAGTATATAGGTTTTTTATTGTTATCTTTTATATACTGGTTGCATGATTTTTTTTATTGTACGTCGATTTAAAGAAATATTATTCATTTAATCTTTACTTGGAGCATTTATTTCTGTTTCTTATAAATATATCAACTCCTTATTTGGGGTTTTTAACAGTTTTGGAATTAGCTTATGTAAAAATTACTGGAAAAATATAAGAAATCATAGCAATTAAGATATATGCATATTTTTAATTTTCTAAATTAACTGTATGTTTCTAATTTCTATCAGATTTATTGCTTTTATTAATTTTTAGATTACATTTTTTTATATTAAAGCAGAATTTCTCTTTTCTGTAATTAAAATTTTCAGCAATTATTAGTATAATTTTAACTGAATTATATTTATTTTTTTTGGTAGATTGGTATATATAATAAATTATTTTAAGCAACTTTCTCATAAAATAGTGTTTTTTATGAATTACTATATTTTTTATTGTTTCTTTTATAATACTTTCTATCAAAAATTTGGACTATTTAAGTAATTGCTAAAGAAATTAAAAAACCTAATTTTGCATTCAAAAAGTCCATTAGTTTTTTATTAAAATTTTTAATTTTTCATGTAGGTTCCATTTTATTTTTTTATTGTATCCACTTGAAAAGGAGCAAATTTTAATGGCAGTTTTGTTATGCAAATTCTCAGTAATATAGATCTTATATCTGCTACTTCTTCATCAATGATAAGTTTTTTCTGTTTATCGCGGTATTCTTAGATTGTGAAAGTAAAAGTGATATGTATAGTGTTAGTCGTATGATATATATATTAGTATGCAATGATAAAATTGTAAATTTCTTAAAAAACAACAGTGCATGGTATATCTATATGATATATTTATAAAAAAAGTTTTGTAATGAATTGCCTCTAGTGCTTTTTTCTATTTATAATTAAAAATATTTTTTTTAAAATACGAATTTATAACTTTGTATGATACCGTGGTTTATACTCATAGCGAGTTATTTTTTATTTTAAAACATGCATAAACGAATATTTTAAGGATAATACTTTACAATTAATTTTATGTTCTTATATAATTTTTTAAACATTATTGTTTTTCTGTGTGTACTCATTAAGAAGATTTTTAATCAAGAAACTTGTTTGTATTTAATTTTTGGTGATTTATTTGAAATGTTTATTTTCTAATTTATTTTTTGAAATATTGTTTTTCTAGTAAATTATATATAGTTTATTTTAATAATTGATGTTAACTAGATTTCATGTAATAATATTTTTTTGGGAAATGTATATAAAATTTTAATTAATTTAGAAAGTACTGGACACCTTCTTATGAAGACTTTACTATAACTTCATTTTAATAATAGTAATATTTTATTGAATTTTCTGTTGTGTACCCGTAGCTCAATTTGGATAGAGCGCTGCCCTCCGGAGGCAGAGGTTTCAGGTTCAAATCCTGTCGGGTGCGTTCTGGTTAATGTATTTTTTTCTTATATTTATTTTATAAACATGAATTTTATATTTTAATAATTTTACATTTTATATTTTGACAATTTTACATTTTATTTAAATTCAAATTATTTTATGGTGGCTATAGCTCAGTTGGTAGAGCTCCGGATTGTGATTCCGGTTGTCATGGGTTCGAATCCCATTAGTCACCCAATAAATTTGTTCTTTATGTTTGTCTTTGTATTTTTGCGATTGTGGCGGAATTGGTAGACGCACTAACTTCAGATGTTAGTATTCTTTGATGGGTGTAGGGGTTCAAATCCCCTCTTTCGCATAAATTATAAATTATTTTACTAAATAAATGTATACTAAAAATAAATGTATACTCAAAAATAGTAAAACATTCTTTCGGCGAGTAGCGCAGGTTGGTAGCGCAACTGGTTTGGGACCAGTGGGTCGGAGGTTCAAATCCTCTCTCGCCGATCAAAATAAAAAAAATACAAAATACATCGTACTTGTTTTTCGTTTTATTGCAAAAATTTTTTCATATAAAAAGTATATTTATGTATATTATTGCTGATATATTTTTTATATTTTGTATGATAATTTTTATTTTGATACAACAATAATATTGTTGAAGAAAATATCATAAAAAATAAATTTGTAGCATATTTTTTTAAAAAATTTATCCCTATTAGGTAGGGATAATAGAAGATTTTAGTAAAATCAACCATTTAATAATTTTTTCAAAAAATAAAGAAAAATCATTAATTTTATATAATAAAATAAAGATTATTAAAATAAGTTGCAAGATATTTATTAATAATAATTTATATAGATTATTATGAAATTTAAAGTAATTATTAATATAATGAATATTTAATATGTATTTATAACTTTAATTATTCATACTTATTTTTAATGAAGTTATAAGAATAACTATTATAATAAATATCATTATTGCTTATTTTAAATAAATGAAATAATGATAACATTGAGAATTTATGTAACTCTTTTAAGAGTTTTATTAAAAAAACGTGTTTGTCAGAACTTTTGACAACTAAATAATTATATGATCATCTAATTGCTTTATTTTTTTGAAAAATTTATCGTTTTATTTACAAAGTATAATTTTTTAAAAAAAATATTAATAGATCTCGATATTATAAAAATTTTATATCATTATATTTTTAAAATATGTAATGTTATGTTAAAATTATTAAGTTATAATAATGCTTTAACCAAAGCACTATTATTGGCACTTTTAGCTATTTTTATTGATTGCCAACCTAATTGATTTGCTATGTTAGCTAAACGTTCACTAACAATAATGAGATGACGAGATAATAACCAAGATTTATGATCGTTTGTGATTAAATTAAATAGTAAACTTAACATTTCTCCACTAGTCACAATAATTGTTGTAATATTTGCATTTTTACATTGTACTTGAAATGATTTTGTATCGTATTTTATTGGTTGACGTTGATAACACTCACAATAATCAATTTCACTCCCTCGTAATTGTAATGTTTTTGCAATTAATTCACGTCCACCGTTCCCTCGTAATAATAAAGATTTTTTTCCCTTTAAGTATTTTAAGGAAGGTAATGCAAGTAATTTTTCACTGTTTTCTCCTAGCTGAGAAACTTGGATTGGTAATTTAGTTAATTTTTTGAACGTTTCTGCTGTTGAGTTTCCTATACCATAATACAATAAATTATGAGGCCATTTTTTCTTCATTAAGTAAAGTGTTGCAGTGGCATACTCTACTGCGTTTTTTGAGAAAAAAAAATTAAATCTGCGTTATTTAATTGATTTAATTTGATTGGTAAAAACGTAATTTTATTACTTGGCATAATTTTTATTAATGGAGTATGAAATGTAGTTATCCCTATTGATCTAATTATTTGTACAAGTTTTTTCCCACTTGGATTTGGTTTTGTAATTAATATACTCATAAAGTTAATAATTTTTTCTTATTGTATTTCATTAATAATTTCTTTAGCTCCATTATTTAATAATTCTTCTGCAAGTTCAATGCTTGCTTCTATGACTTTTTCAGGTTTAAATTCTTTTTCTCCCTGAATAATTTTACTACCATCTGGTAACCCCACTAGTGCTCTAAGCCAAATATTTTTTTTTTTCCAAATAGCATAACTACAAATTGGAACTTGACAATTACCTTCTAAATAATAATTAACTGTGCGTTCTGCTTGAATACAAATAGCAGTGTTATAATGATGTAATGGTTTTAAAATAGATTGTACATAATAGTCTTCAAGATGGCATTCTATGCCAATAGCACCTTGTCCAACTGCAGGTAACAATTTGTTTGGAGATATAGGCATGCGTATTCTTGCTTCTAAGCCCAGTCTTTTAA
This sequence comes from Arsenophonus sp., assembly GCA_031446165.1. GTDB lineage: Bacteria > Pseudomonadota > Gammaproteobacteria > Enterobacterales > Enterobacteriaceae > Arsenophonus. Next base: position 312,607 of record CP132905.1, read on the forward strand.
GTCCAGCAACAGCAAGAATTAAAGCATCGTATTCACCATGATCTAATTTATTTAATCGTGTTTCTATGTTGCCTCTTAAATCTTTAAAAACTAAGTGTGGGTGGAAATGAGATATTTGGCATTGACGACGTAAACTTGATGTCCCTATAATGCTTCCTACAATTAATGAATCCATGGAATTATATTTATTAGATATAAAAGCATCACGAGGATCTTCTCTTTTACATATGGTTATTAACCCTAAATTTTCTGGAAAATTGATTGGTACATCTTTAATAGAATGCACTGCAATATCAGCTTGTTTATTGAGTAATGCATTTTCTAGTTCTTTGATAAATACTCCCCTACCACCGATTTTTGATAGAGGAGCATCTATTAAAATATCACCTTTAGTGATTATTGGGATAATTTCAACTTTTAATTTTGGGTGATATTTTTCTATTTTTCTTTTTACAAAAATAGCTTGCCACATTGCTAATGGACTTTTTCTGGTTGCTATACGTAGCGTTTTTAATGACATACTATAATTTTTCTTATTAAGGTGATAGCGTTATATCTAAATTATCAAGCAAGGTAATTAAATTTATTAAAAATTGCAACATTTTTATTTATTTCTAATTAATACATATATAATTCTAATATTTATAGATTTTATCTTTAATAAATAATTTTTAATGTTTTATAGAAAAATAGATCATTTTAACAATTATTTTTTTTAAATATTTTTTTTATCTTCTAATTACATTAAGTAACCAATTAAATTATTTTAGGTAATTTTGATATTTTAATATTAGAATTTATATGGAAAGATTGTATCTGATTGATTAATTTTTAATAAAGAGCATTTTAATTTTTAGTTAAATTATTGAATAGTGTTTATTGGTTTCAATAATTTTACATAAATAATGGTCATACTATTTTAAAAATAGAGATAAAAATACCATTTGTGTTATTTTTGTCTTTACATATATCTAATATTTATTTAGATGGTTAAAATATTAAATGATTATAAAATACAAAATTAGTCATTTTATTAAATGTAGTAAAATTTTTAATTTATGATTCTTAATTTAACTATTTTAATTATTCGTTTAATATAGATAGTTTATTTAATTCAATTAAAGTTATGTTTTTGTATTTAAATATAAAGAATTTCATCATTTTTGTTAAAAAATTATGTGATATATATTACATGAATTTATGTTTTTTATAAAATATTATTTTGCAGAATTTGTAAATGCTATTTTTAGAAGTACAGCAGTAATAATTTTATTAGAATTATATAAAAACATAAACTTGTTATTTTTTACCAAAGAAAATTATTTTATTTTTTTAGATATTTTTTCTATAAAATAGAACTAAACTAAAAAAGTTACAATTAATTTAATTTATTATCTTATGTAATACAATTTTCATATATTTAGAATATATGCTTATTTTTAGGTAGATTTCAATAAATCGATAATCTCGAATTTTTCCATTTTTTTAGAAATTTTGAAAATATTAAAATTTTCTAAAAAAATGCATTTTAAAGTACATTAAAAAAATATTTTTAGAATTATTTCATGAGTAATTTTTATGAGTTAATGAAACTTTAAAAAATATTCATATGCTCCAGAAAAGTAATTAATTTTTAAAATTATAGAAATTTTATTATTAAAAAGATCAAATTTTTTATCTTCATAAAAGTGTATAATTTTTAATGTATTGATATTGCCATAGAATCATTTTTAGATTAATAAATATTTTTAACATGGTTTTTAAAGAAAAATACTTTTTTATTAGATAATTACAATAAAATATACTGTTTGATGTTTTTAATTGATGGATTTATTATAAAAATAATGTTTTTATTTTTTTGAATAAGAAATTAAGAGATATTTCTTTGAAATATATTTTTTATAAAAAATATATACTTTAATATTATCTAAGATATCATTTATATAATTTTCATTATAGTTTAATAAACTAATATTTTTATATATATTCATATCTAAATACTAATTCTTTTGATGTTTTATGTTTTAGTTTTTAAATTTTAATAATTCAGTAAATTTTACATATTTTATGCTTTTAAAGTAAAATTAAAATTTTTTATAATATGTTTTTAGAATTTTTTCAACAAAAAAACAAGCTTTTTATAAAGCTAAAAAAACCAAGTATTAATTATTTATATAAAAATTATTGTTATATTAATTGATGAAGGATGATATTAAAAAGTATTTTTATATTTTTACAATATTTAGATAATTATTATTTATATATTGAAATATAACACACAATTTTTGTTGTGTGTCTCATAACTTTTTGCTGATTTATTGATTTTATTTTTGATTAAAAAATTTTTAAATATACAGCTAACAATAATAAAATAATTTATTTTAGTAGATATAAATATTAATAACAGTAAATATCAATGTTACACAAAAATAATTTTTGTTTTTTATAAATAAGATATGTTATTAGTTAATAACTTTTTTAACAAAAATTTCGAGTATTTTTTAGAAAAAAAATATTTTTATAATATATCATTATTTTTTTATATATTTATATAATGTATTAATTTATTAAATAGTTATGTATTTATTATCAATAAAGTTTTATTTTTTGTTGTTTATTTTAAATTTATATCAGGATAAAAATTAATTATGAAAAGATTGGGTATAGGAAAAAAAATCTTTTTTATATTTGTAATAAGTGTTTTATTGAAATTACTTTCAGCTTGTGGTGTAAAAGATGTTCTTTATTTGAGTTCTGAGGTAGTTAAAAGCAATACATTCAAAGAAAATCAATTCATTATTAAATAATATCTAAATAATTGATAAAAAATATCATCATTTATCGATCAATTAAAAATGTAATTTATTGATTATGATGGAGTAGAAAATGCAATTTTCAAAAATGCATAGTTTAGGCAATGATTTTATGGTAGTAGATGGAGTTACTCAAAATGTTTTTTTTTCTTCTGAATTGATTTGTCATTTATCAGATCGTCATAAAGGAATTGGTTTTGATCAGCTTTTATTAGTTGAAGCACCTTATGATCCAAACCTTGATTTTCATTATCGTATTTTTAATGCTGATGGTAGGGAAGTTTTTCAATGTGGTAATGGTGCCCGTTGTTTTGCGCATTTTGTTCGTCTTAAAAAATTGATTTACAAACGTAAAATAAAAGTTAGCACTAAATCAGGAAAAATAACATTATGCATATTAAAAAATCAAGATGTTTGTGTAAAAATGGGTATACCTCAATTTGAACCAGATAAAGTACCGTTTAAAGCTTTCAAAGTTAAAAAAAAATATAAGATTAAAATTAAAAAAAAGAGAATATTATGTGGTGTAGTTTCGATAGGTAATCCACATTGTGTTTTACAGGTTGAAAACATTGATAATACTGAAGTATTATCAATGGGTGGCATACTTGAAAAACATGAACTTTTTCCTGAGAGAGCTAATATTGGGTTTATGCAAATTATCGATGATAAAAATATTCGTTTACGTGTATATGAACGAGGTGTAGGAGAAACAAAAGCTTGTGGAAGCGGTGCTTGTGCTGCCGTTGCTATTGGTATTCAACAAGGTTTGCTACAAAAAAATGTTACTGTTGATTTACCTGGTGGTATCTTAAAAGTTTTTTGGAATGGATTAGGTCATCCTTTGTTTATGATTGGTCCTGCAACGCATGTTTACGATGGAATTATTAATTTAAAAAGAGTTAAATGTGTTTAGCAAACATAGTTTATAAAAATATTTTATTGTTTTTTATTTTCTATTTAAACTGAAAAACTTTTTTAAGAATTATGGATGTTTTTACTTTTTTTATAATGTAATTTCAACTTATGCAATGATTTATTAGTTATTTACAATTGTATTTGTATCCACATTTGCAATGCAATGCTTATATTTAAATCAATATTTAATTTTAAATATCATGCAATTTTTTTCAAAATAAGTTTGACTATATTTTTTGTGCATTTATATATCTTCATTATTATATAATATATTTCTTATTTCTGAAATAAGAAATAGATAATATCACCATCTTTTATAATATAATTTTTTCCTTCATTCCGCATTTTTCCTGCTTTTTTTGCGCCTATTTCCCCTTTATATTTAATGAAATCAGAAAATGAAATTGTTTGTGCACGTATAAATCCTTTTTTAAAATCTGAATGAATTTTTCCAGCTGCTTCTGGTGCAGTAGTATTAATAGGGATGCTCCAAGCACGAACTTCTTTTTGCCCAGCAGTAAAAAAAGTATGCAGATTTAGTAAACTATAACCAGCTAGTAATACTTTATTAAATCCCGGTATTGCCATATTAAATTCAATCATAAATTCTTTACGTTCATTTTTTTTTAGTTTGTTGATATCTGATTCGATAATAGCACATATTGGTATGACGACAGCATCTTCTTTTTTAGCTATTAACTGTACAGTATTTAAATAAGTATTATTAACAAAATTATTTTCACTAACATTTGCAATGTATATTGTTGGTTTTAAAGTTAAAAGACCAAGATATTTTATTAATTTTTTTTCTTCTTTTTCTAATTTTAGACTACGTAACATACAAGATTTTTCAAGATGTTGATAACATCTGAATAAAACGTTTAATGTAATTTTATTTTCTTTTTTTTGAGTGTTATATTTTTTTTGTATTCTATGAATTGCTTGCTCACAAATGTCTAAATCAGATAATATTAATTCAGTATTAATTGTTTTGATATCAATTATTGGATCAATTTTTTCATGAACATGTGTAATGTTATTATTATCAAAACATCGAACAACATGTACCATAACTTCAGTTTCACGAATATTGGTTAAAAATTGATTACCTAAACCTTCTCCTTTAGATGCTCCTTTTACTAATCCAGCAATATCAACAAATTCTATTTTAGTAGGCAATATTTTTTCTGGTTTTACAATTTTACCTAATATATTAAGACGGGGATCAGGAATGGCTACAACAGCATGGTTAGGTTTTATAGTACAAAATGGAAAATTTTCTGCTTTAATATTAGATTGAGTAAGTGCATTAAAAAATGTTGATTTTCCGACGTTTGGTAAGCCAATAATACCACATTTAAAACCCATGATTAATGTTACCTTGTGTTGATATTTTTTTTGATTATAAATATATAAGTAAATAAAATATAAGAAATATGTTTATTAATAATGATAGATATTAATATTTGTTGCGTATGAACATAATAATTATTTTTTTAATAAAATGCTTTAAAATTGTGTAAACGATTTATTGCTTGATGCATTCCTTGAAATAATAAAATTTCAGTACAAAATATTGCTTCGTGAATAGTAATGTTTATTAATTTCTGTTCTTGTATTGTTGGTGGATTTAATAAAAATTGGATAACTTTTTTTTTATCTCCAGGATGACCGATGCCAATTCTTAAGCGATAAAAATTAGGATTATTACCGAGTTTTTCTTGGATATCATTGAGCCCATTATGTCCATTATTTGTGCCACCAAATTTTATTTTTGCTTGTCCCGGAATTAAATTTAATTCATCATGAACTATAAGAATTTTTTCTGGTTGAATATGATAGGATTTAACTAATGATAAGACTGCTTTACCATTTATGTTCATATATGTAGTTGGAATTAATAAATAAATAGGATCTCCATATAGATTAATTTTTCCTGTATAACCAAAAAAATTATTGTTTAATTTTAAAATTTGTTTGTATTTTTTTGCTAATAATTTTATATACCAAGATCCTACATTATGACGGGTTAGTTCATATTTAATACCTGGATTAGCTAATCCTACAATTAATTTTATATTATTCATGATATTGTATTTATGTTATTCATTTTATAAATATGTAATCTTGTTAATAAAAATTGTTTAATAAATTAATAAATTATTATATATAAAAATAATATTTATTTTTTTAGAAAAATAATTTCAATAAATTTATTGGATTGTTTTTAAATATCCTTGATTTATTAAAAATGTTTCTTCGTAAATTTTAATAGAAATATATATTTTAACAAAAAAATATATATTAAAAATATAATTTAATACCTAAAATTTAGCAAATTTTTTTTATTGATGTATAGTGTTGTAGTTTTAACTGTAATTTTTAGTGTTCGAACATAGCAGCAATTGATTCTTCGTTACTAATTCTACGAATTGCTTCGGCTAACATCCCAGCTAATGTTAAAGAACGGACTTTTTTTAGTTTTTGAATATCAGACGATAAAGGAATTGTATCACAAACGATGATTTCATCAATTGCTGATTGATTAATATTTATTATTGCATCTCCTGAAAATATAGGATGTGTTGCATAAGAAAATACTCTTTTGGCACCTCGTTCTTTAAGTGCTTCTGCAGCTTTGCATAAGGTACTTCCAGTATCAATCATATCATCAACTATTACACAATCTCGATTTTCTACGTCTCCAATAATGTGCATAACTTGAGAAACATTGGTTCTTGGACGTCTTTTATCAATAATTGCCATATAGCTGTCATTTAATAGTTTTGCAATAGCTCGTGCACGTACAACACCGCCTATATCAGGTGATACTACAATTGGGTTTATTAATTTTTTTTGTAGCATATCTTCTAATAAGATTGGACTCCCAAAAACGTTATCTACTGGAACATCAAAAAATCCTTGAATTTGTTCTGCATGTAGATCGACAGTTAAAACACGATCGACTCCAACGCTAGAAAGAAAATCAGCTACTACTTTGGCAGTAATGGGAACCCGAGCTGAACGAACTCTCCTATCTTGACGAGCATAACCAAAGTATGGAATTACAGCAGTAATGCGTCCTGCAGATGCTCTTCTTAGTGCATCAATCATTACTACTAGTTCCATTAAATTATCATTTGTTGGAGCACAAGTTGATTGTATGATAAAAATATCACCACCACGAACATTTTCATTAATTTTTACACTAACTTCACCATCACTAAAACGGCCCACCTCAGCATTTCCAAGAGCAGTGTCTAAACGATTAGCAACACGTTGAGCGAGTATAGGTATAGCGTTACCAGCAAAAAGCTTCATATCTGGCATATTGACAAGCCTTAGTTTTAAATTTTTAGAAATATTATGATATTTTATCAGAAAAATATATAAATCATATATTTAATATTGATTAATATTAGCGCGGAATATATGCAAGGGAGAACGATTAATACCTTTTGCAATAAAACATTGTACCCATTTAGGGGCCCTATTTAATGTTTTATAGGCAGCTGATTGAGTTTTGAATTCACCAAAAACACAAGAACCTGTACCTGTAAGACGCGATGATTTTGTATGTTGTTGCATCCATAAACTCAATTCTTCAACTTTAATAAATTTTTTTCTTACAATTTCTTCACAATCGTTTACGTATTTTTTTTTTAATAATTTTTTTAAAGATAGTTTTTCTGAATTTCTTTTTAATCCAATTTCAGAAAACACTTCTTGAGTAGAAATTGTTATTCCTGGATAAGCGACTAAATACCATTTTTCTTTTAAATTGATTGGAAAAAGTTGATTTCCGATTCCTTCTGCAAAAGCCGAACGACCTTTTATAAAAAGTGGAATATCTGCGCCAAGTTGATTAGCAAGATTCATTAGTATTATATCATGAATATTAGTTTTCCAGTGGAAATTTAAAGCAATTAATGTTGTTGCTGCATTAGAAGATCCGCCACCTATACCTCCGCCAACAGGTAATTTTTTCTTAACATAAATATCTGCGCCTTGATAATTGTGTAACAATCCCATTTGCATACAGTAATTTTGTAATAGACGGGCAGCTTTAATAATAAGATTATTTTTTTCTATTATATTTATAAATGGTGTCATTAATTGGATTTTATTATCTTTACGTGATTTAATTATGATTTCATCACCATAATTCAGCAATTGAAACAATGTTTGAATATTATGGTAACCGTCATTTCTTAAGCCAGTAATATGAAGAAATAAGTTAAGTTTTGCTGGTGAAGGCCAGTTTAAAATCATTAATCAAAAATCCCAATTATTTATTTTTAGTTTAATATGTTTATCAGATTGTTGTAATTTAATATTATCTGGAAGTTTAATTTTATTTTTTGTTGAATAAGAAAGATAGCTTATGTCCCATATTTCCTTATTTTGTATGTATTGTATTGTTTTTAGAAGTCCATTTTTATTTAGTGTAAATGATGTTGCATTATTTGGTAAACCAACTAACCAGTAAGGGAAGTTTTCTATAGGGATTTTTATATTAATTAATTGATGAATTAATTTTTCTGGATTTTGATTTGTATATTTTTTACCTTTTTTGTCTGTTATTGTAGTCAAATCTGGTGTTATATAAATTATGAATTCTGTAGTTCCTAACGGATTATTTAAAAATAGATAGTAATGTAAAAAATTGTTCTGTTTCCAAAAAAAATTAGCGTAGATTTTATTATTGCCATCAATATAACTAAAAGAACCTCTGGTATTAAATTTTGTTAATTTTATTAATTTTTTTTTATGAGTTATCCATTCTGTATTTGTTGTTTTATTGGTTGTTTTTTTGTTTGATGTTGATTTAAATGCGCAAGCAGTTAGTAAAATAGCAGATAAAAAAATGATTGTATAAGTAAAACAAAATAGACTTGTAAAGTGTTTGTTATTTAGTATCATAAATATTTCCTACATTCTTTATATATTACTTTTAGTAAAATGTTATCAAAAAAAATGATAAATATAATGAAAATCTATATATTTATTTAGTGTATTTAATGTATATGTTTCATTATATAGTTATGTGAACTCACTAAAATATTTTTATAAAATTTATTTATGAAAGTTTATTAGTTTTTATGACATAACAAAAATATTTGTAAGTTATTTAATTATTTAAAATTGACTGAACATGACTTTATTTGCACTCGGTATAAATCATAAAACTGCCCCAATAGCTTTACGTGAACGTTTAATTATTGAAGTAGAAAAAATTGAACATGTATTGGATAATTTATTAAAACAATCATTTGTTCATAGTGGGGTTGTATTATCCACATGTAATCGTACTGAACTATATTTAGTTGTTGATTTACAAGATATTTTACATGATAAATTGATGCATTGGTTTTGTAGTTACCATTCTTTAAATATCAATGATGTTAGACAAAGTATATATTGGTATCAAGATAATGAAGTAGTTCATCATTTAATGCGTGTTGCTAGTGGATTAGATTCATTAGCATTGGGTGAACCGCAAATTTTAGGTCAAGTAAAACAAGCATTTTTAAAATCTAAAAATCATAAAAAAATATCTAGTGAACTTGAACGTTTGTTTCAACATTCATTTTTTGTAGCTAAACGTATTCGTACTGAAACACAAATTGGTGCTAATGCTGTTTCAATTGCTTTTGTGGCTTTTAGATTAGTATGTCAAGTTTTTAAATCTTTATCTGAATTAAACATCTTATTAATAGGTGCAGGTGAAACTATTGAACTTACTGTACGTCATCTATTGGAATGTCATGTTAAACATGTAATTATAGCCAATCGAACACCTGAACGTGCTTTACGTATTGCTAAAATGATTAATGCTGAATTTATTAATTTAAGTGATTTGGATACTCGTTTACCTGAAGCTGATATTGTTATTACTTCTACTGCAAGTCCTGTCCCTATAATAGATGAAGTAATGGTAAAACGTGCAATGAGAGTTAGACACAATAAATTTATGTTATTAATTGATATTGCTGTTCCACGAGATATTGAACAAAATGTTAAAAAATTAAATAATATTTATCTTTATAGTATTGATGATTTAGAATTTATTATTCAAGAAAATATAAAAAAAAGAAAAATAGCTGCTATTCAAGCAGAAAGTATTATTGAAAAAGAAAGTGCTGATTTTATGCAGTGGTTATGTTCTAAATCATTGATTAACATCATTCGTAACTATCGTAGACAGTCAGAAAGAATAAGAATTGTAATGGTAGGAAAAGCACTTGCTTCATTGCAAAATGGTGAAAATAGTGAAGTGGTAATTAATAAATTAACTTATCAGTTAATGAATCGTTTAATTCATGCACCAACTAAATCTCTTCAACAAGCAGTTTTAGACGGTGATATTAATCGTTTTAATATTTTGAAAGATAGTTTAGGATTGAAGCAAAAATAAAATATTCTGTAAGGTTTTAAAAAAATGAAGGTTTCTATAATAAAAAAACTACAATTATTAGAAAGACGTTATGAAGAAATTCAGATATATTTAGGTAAGAGTGAAGTTATTAATAATCAAGAACGTTTTAAATTATTGCATCAAGAATATTCTCAGTTAACTGATTTAATTAAATGTTTTCAATCATGGCGTCTTCTTCAAGAAGAAATTGTTGCTACTAAAATATTACTAGATGATCCTGAATTACATGAAATAGCTAATGAAGAACTTATAAAATTTAAAAAACGTAATGAAAAAATTGAAAAACAATTACAGATTTTGCTGATTCCAAAGGATCCAGATGATGAAAAAAATTGTTTTTTAGAAATTCGAGCAGGTACTGGTGGTGATGAAGCTGCAATATTTGCTGGTGATCTTTTTAGGATGTATAATCGATATTCAGAATCACGAGGTTGGTGTTTTGAAGTGATGCATTTAACTGAAGGAGAACATGGTGGATATAAAGAAATTATTATTAAAATTTCTGGTGATTCTGTATATGGGCGTCTAAAGTTTGAATCCGGTGGACATCGTGTTCAGCGTATACCAGCTACAGAATCTCAAGGACGCATTCATACTTCGTCTTGTATGGTTGCTATATTAGCTGAGATCCCAGTAAAAGAATTATCTGAAATTAATCTCAATGATTTAAGAATTGATACTTTTCGTTCATCAGGTGCTGGAGGACAACACGTTAATACCACTGAATCTGCCATTCGTATTACTCATATTCCTACCGGTATTGTAGTTGAGTGTCAAGATGAACGTTCACAACATAAAAATAAAGCTAAAGCTTTATCAGTGTTAGGTTCTCGCATTCGAGCAAAAGAGATGCAAAAACGTCGTGAAGCAGAAACATCAGAACGTCATAATTTATTGGGTTCTGGAGACCGTTCTGATAGAATAAGAACATATAATTTTCCACAAGGTCGTATTAGTGACCATAGAATTAATTTAACACTTTATCGTTTAGATGAAGTAATAAATGGAAAATTAGATTTATTAATTCAACCTATTGTTGATGAATATCAAACAGATCAATTATCTTGTTTTTCAGAAGTGAAATAAATGAATTATAAAGATTGGTTATTTTATGCATCTAAAAAATTAGTTGATAGTGATAATGCTAAATTAGATGTTGAAGTTTTATTAAAATATATAACAAAAAAAAAGAATACTGATTTTTTTGCATTTGGAGAAGTAGAATTGACTTCTTATCAAAAAGAAGAGTTAGAGTATTTATTAGCGCGTCGTATTAAGGGGGAACCAATTGCTTATATAGTAGAGGAAAAGGAATTTTGGTCTTTGCCAATAAAGGTTTCTCCTGTTACTTTGATACCCCGTTGTGATACAGAATGTTTAGTTGAAAAATCTTTGTTGTTATTAGGTCATAAAAAATCAGCGAAGATATTAGATTTAGGAACTGGTAGTGGTTCTGTAGCATTGGCTTTAGCATCAGAACGTCCAGAATTACAGATAATAGGAGTTGATATTAGTGATTCAGTAATTACTCTTGCAAAACTTAATGCATATAATTTAGCGATTAGAAATATAAAATTTTTAAAAAGTAATTGGTTTTCTTCACTACCTATTCAAAAATTTGATATGATTGTCAGTAATCCACCTTATGTTGATGTAGATGATCCATGTTTAAAGCATGGTGATGTTCGTTTTGAACCAAAAACAGCATTGATTTCTGGCAATCATGGATTAGCTGATATGGAATGTATAATTGAAAAATCTAATGATTATTTAGTTAATAGAGGGTGGCTTTTACTAGAACACGGGTGGTTACAAGGAAAAAAAGTAAGGGAATTATTTTGCTGTTTTAATTATCAACAAATAATAACTTTTAAGGATTATAGTGGTAATGAACGTGTTACAGTAGGTCAATGGAAAAATGATGAAAAGCATAGCTAATTATGAATTTAATAAAGAACCGCTGATCGAAGGTATTATTTTTGTTTCTAAAATTATTCGTAAAGATTTTCCTGTTGAAGCGGTTAATAATCAATTGGCATTTCTTGTAGAAGAAGCAAAAAAAGTAATATTAAATGATGATGATATAAAGAAACAGGTATCTATTTTAATACAGTTATTTTATCGAGATTGGTTATTTAGTGGTGTAGCTGGGATTTATTCGCTTTCGGAGGCACTTTGGTTGGATAAAGTTTTAGTAAAAAGACAAGGAGCGTCTGTTTCATTAGGTACAATTTTTTTGCATGTTGCAGATCAATTGGAATTGCCAGTTATACCTATTGTTTTTTTAACTCAGCTAATTTTGTGTATTCGTCTTGATAATGGTACTGCATGGTATATTAACCCAACAAATGGTGAAACACTTACTGAACAGATGCTTGATTTATGGATTAAGGGAACTATTAGTCCTTTTTCAAATTTAACTAGAAAAGATATAGAAGCAACTGAAAATAAAATTATTATACGTAAAATGTTTGATACTATAAAAGCTGCTTTAATGGAAGAAAAAAAAATGGAACAAGCATTAAAAGTTTGTGAAACGTTATTAATTTTTGACCCGAAAGATCCTTATGAAATACGTGATAGGGGTTTAATTTTTGCTCATCTTGAGTGTAATCATGTAGCAATTTCTGACTTAAATTATTTTGTTGAGCAATGCCCAGAAGATCCTGTCTCCGAAATGATAAAAATGCAAATTTATTCAATAGAAGGACAGCAAGTTACATTACATTAATAAATGTAAATTTTTATTAGATTGTTTCAAGATGTATAAAAGATTAAATATATGCAAAATAAAATAATATGTATTGATAATATTAATATAGCTAATAATTTACCATTTGTGTTATTTGGTGGTTTAAATGTACTTGAATCACGTGATTTAGCAATGAGAGTTTGTGAACATTATATAAAAGTAACAAATAAGCTTAATATTCCTTATATTTTTAAGGCATCTTTTGATAAAGCTAACCGTTCTTCTTTTTATTCCTATCGTGGACCTGGATTGGAGAAAGGATTAAAAATTTTAGAAGAAGTAAAAAATATTTTTGGTGTTAAAATTTTGACTGATGTACATGATCCGACTCAAGTAATCCCTGTTTCAAAACTTGTCGATGTTATTCAATTACCAGCATTTTTAAGTCGTCAAACAAATTTAATTGAAGCTTTAGCTAAAACTGGTTCAGTTATTAATATTAAAAAACCCCAATTTATGAGTCCTGGACAAATAGGAAATATTATAGAAAAATTTAAACAATTTGGGAATGAGAGAATTATTCTTTGTGAACGTGGTGTAAATTTTGGTTATGATAATTTAGTAGTTGATATGTTAGGTTTTAATGTAATGATGAAAATATCAGGTGGTTCTCCTATCATTTTTGATGTTACTCATGCATTACAATGTCGTGACCCATTTAGTGTTTTTTCTGGTGGCCGTCGGGAACAAATTTTTGAATTAGCTAGAGCTGGTATGGGGATAGGTTTAGCTGGATTATTTGTGGAAGCTCACCCTGACCCTGATAAGGCAAAATGTGATGGAGCATCTGCATTGCCATTATTAAAATTATTTCCTTTTTTAGAACAAATTAAAGCAATAGATGATTTAGTAAAAAGTTTTCCAAATGAATGTGATATTTTAAATTAATATTTAAATTGATAAGATATAAATTTAATAAATTTTTTAATAAAAAATATTTTTAAATTTCATTAATATTTTTATAAAATAATTGTATTAAATCAATTTTAGTATTTAAATAAAAATTATTATTTTTTTACGAGATGTGTATTCTATTAAAACTATTAAAATACATAATACTCTATTGGATTTTATTTTTATATATTAAAGAAAATTTTTATTACTAATTTTATATATACTGTAACTTTTTTTGTATTAGAGATATTTTTTCAGTAAGTCTATGTTTGATAGAAAATTTCTATATTTTATATTTTCATAATAAAAAATTGATGTTAGATATTTTGTTAATTTTAGTAAAATTAATTTCATCTATTTTTTAATAAAATTTATTTTATTTTCTATTGTTTTGCATATTATGTTAATTGTATTGCAATGTAATTGCAATCATAGTTCATTGCTATAAACTTTATTTATAACATTATATAATCTATTGTAATAAATTTTCATTTTTTATTAAACTTATTGTTTGTAATTTATCTATTTTTATAGATTTATACTGAAAAATGGTAAAATCTTATTTTTCTAGATGCGTATTTTCATAAATTTTAAAAATATAGAAGGATTAATACAAAATATTTCACAATATTAATTCAAAATGTTAATTATAATAAATATGTAAAATTTATTTTTAGTTTTTTAGTCTATAATTAGCTTTTTAAGCATTACTATTAATAATATTTTTTGTTGCTTATTTTTTTTTGTAAATATTTTTAAAGTTTATTATTTTTTTTCATGAAACAAGTTTTATGAATCATTTTACATTTATTGTATAAATTTTATTATAAAGCAGCTAATAATCATGAAAATGTTTTTATTTTATGGCGGTGAGAAAGGGATTCGAACCCTTGATACAATTTAATGTATACATACTTTCCAGGCATGTTCTTTAAGCCACTCAGACATCTCACCGTGTGAGAGAAATTTATAGGTTCATTCTCATGTTATAGTTTTATGAAAAATCAATATTTTTATTTCTTATATATAATTTATGTGATTAGTTATCAATATGCAAATAAATGTTTTTATGTATCATTTATATTTTAGGTTTTTTATTGAAATTACTATTATAGTATACATTACTTTTTAAGTAAAATGAGATTATAGATTATTCAAAAAGTATTTATTTTTGATTTTAGTAAAATCCAAATTTATAGGTTATAAATATAGTTGTTGTTAGAGAACAATATAAAAATATTTTCTCTTTGTCATATCTTCTGATAGTATAATTTTATAGTTTTACCTGAGTAGATCCAAAGTTATAATATAGATTTTTTTATTTAAAAATTGTAAAATAAATAGTTGTTATAAATATAATATATTTGAAGATAACTGCTATAATTTATAAAATTTATTACAGTGGATTTTTAATAAAAATATTATATGAATTTATTAAGAACATTAGCGTCAATAAGTTCCATGACCATATTTTCTAGAATGTTAGGATTTATTCGTGATGCTATTATTGCACGTTTTTTTGGTGTTGGTGTAGAAACAGACGCTTTTGTTATTGCTTTTAGATTACCAAATCTTTTGCGTCGTATTTTTGCAGAAGGTGCATTTTCTCAAGCTTTTGTTCCTATATTAGCAGAATATAAAGATAAAAAATCTGATGATGTAACCCGTATGTTTATTGCTAATGTTGCTGGTTTTTTAACGTTAATTTTAGCAATGATTGTATTAATTGGTATATCTAGTACACATTGGATTATTTATCTCATTACACCTAGTGTTAGTGAGATAACTAATAAATTTGATTTAACTCTTTGTTTGTTAAAAATCATCTTTCCTTATATATTTTTTATTTCTTTAGTATCTTTAACTGGTGCGATTTTAAATACTTGGAGTTTTTTTGCTGTCCCTGCTTTTACACCTGTTTTACTTAATATTAGCATGATTATTGCAGTGTTGTTTTTAGCGCCATATTGTAAACCTCCGATTTTAGCGCTAGGATGGGGAATTTTAATAGGAGGTATACTACAATTATTTTATCAATTACCTTTTTTAAAAAAAATAAATATGTTGGTATTACCTTGTATTTCTTTTAAAAATAGAGATATGTGGCGTGTAATTAAGTCAATGGGACCATTGGTGATTGCTGCTTCCATAAGTCAAATTTCTTTAATTATGAATACTATGTTTGCTTCTTTTTTGCGTGCAGGATCTGTATCATGGATATATTATGCTGATAGATTAATGGAATTGCCTAATGGGGTATTAGGTGTGGGATTAGGTACTATTTTGTTACCTGCTTTGGCGAAAAGCGTTTCAATTGGTGATGAAAAAGAATACCAACGTTTAATAAACTTAGGTTTAAAACTTTGTTTTTTATTGGCATTACCTTGTTCGATAGCACTTGCTATTTTAGCTCATCCGTTAACAGTTTCACTTTTTCAATATGGTAACTTTACTTCTTATGATTCAATAATGACACAATATACTTTAATTGCTTATTGTAGCGGATTAATGGGAGTAATTGTAGTTAAGGTTTTAGCGCCTGGATTTTATTCTAGAAAAGATATTAAGACTCCGTTAAGGATTGCAGTTATTACTTTAATTTTAACGCAATTAATGAATTTTATTTTTGTGGATTTCTTAAAGCATGTTGGATTAGCATTATCACTGGCTTTATCGTCATGTTTTCATGCTTTAATGCTTTATTTAGAATTACGTCGTAAAAAATTATTTTATCCTTTAGCCGGATGGGGTAAATTTTTGTTAAAATTAATGATAGCTTTAATTGTCATGATATTTGTCTTATTGCTCATATTAAATTTTATGCCAATTTGGGAACAAGGTAATATGCTGGCACGTATTTTTCGGTTATTTTCGGTAATTTTGATTACTGCTATAAGTTATTTCAGTACTTTATTTATTTTAGGTTTGCGGTTACGAGATTTTTAATACATGACATTTATTTTAAATTTAAGAAATTTTCTATCATAATAAAAACTTGCGGATATTTATTGTTAATTATCTTGTTTATATATTTTAAGACAATAAAATCACAAAAGTCTAAAGATTATGTTTTGTGCGTCTGAGTGGATTTGAACCACCGACGTCCACCATGTCAAGGTGGTACTCTAACCAAACTGAGCTACAGACGCAATAAGAAATTAATAATTTAAATAATATATTATCATAATAAATAATAAATTTGATTTTATCAAGTTTGTTGTTATTTTAGTTGATATTTAAATAATTCATAAATAATTTAAAAATTATTATTTTTATCAGATATATTAAATCAAATTTTATTTATTATCTTAGTTTTTTGTTGTTTATGAGTTCTTGTGTTTTCATTTTTAATAATTATAGTTAATCTTTTATTAAATTTAGGAATGAAGTGCATGTTTACAGGTATAGTGAAAGGTATAGGAACATTAGTTTCTATAGAAGAAAAGGTTAATTTTAGAATTCATATTGTCAAATTTCCAAAAGAATTGTTACCAAATTTAGAAGTAGGAGCATCTGTTTCTAACAATGGGTGTTGCTTATCTGTTACTCAAATTTTTGAAGATAAAGTTGCATTTGATTTGATGCAAGAAACGTTAAACGTAACAAACTTAGGTAAGTTAAACATAGGAGATAAAATTAATTTAGAAAGATCAATAAAACATGGAGATGAAATTGGTGGACATATTATGTCTGGACATATTATTTGTACGGTAGAAATTAGTAAAATTCTTAAATTAGATAATAACGTAACCATGTGGTTTAATGTTCAACATCCATTTTTAATGAAATATATTTTACATAAAGGTTTTATTGGAATTGATGGTATGAGTTTAACAATAGGAGAAATAGTAAATCATTATTTTTGTGTACATCTGATTCCAGAAACGATTTTTCGTACTAATATTACAAATAAAAAATTAGGTGATACAGTTAATGTTGAAATTGATACAAATATTCAAGGTATTGTTGATACTGTTGAACGTATGATGTTACAGATATATCCTAAAAAATAAATAATTATTTAAAAAAGTATATATAATGATCAGCAATTATAATAAGAAAAAAGAAATTAAAATGAATAATAGTTTTATTATTTTTGTTTAGCTATCGCTCTAGAAAAATTTTAGTAGCCATATGTTAATTGTTTGAATAGATTATAGCATAAAAATGGGTTTTTTGATTTTATATAGAGATAAAATATTTTTTATAAAAATTTTGATTTCATGAAAAAATTTAAGAATCAATTTTTTAAGCATATTAAAAAAATATTTACGAGTATTTAAAATAATACATTATAATAAGAAAATAATAAGAAAATATTATCTACCATTTGAGTTATTTTTATGAATGTTTCTATATTTTTTAAGGCAGAAGAGTGTTTTCATGAATAAATATAGTATTAATAATTTTAAAAAATGTGATACATTACATTCTTGTTGTTGTTTCAATACCTAATGTATCTAAGCCAATTTTTAAAGTTTTTTTTGTTAATAAAACAAGTTTTAATCGACTATCTTTTAAAATATTATTTTTTTCATGTAAAATAGGACAATTTTCATAAAAGCTAGAGAATACACATGCTAAATTATATAAATAAGTGCACATAATATGTGGAAATCCTGTATGAGCGACAGATAAAATTGTTTCTTCAAATTGTAATAAACGAATGGCTAAAATTTCTTCATATTCATCCTTTAATATTATTGGTCGTGTTAGATCTAGTAAATTAATATTTATATATTTCAAAATAGAACATATTCTGGTATATGCATATTGCATGTAAGGTGCTGTGTTACCTTCAAACGTTAGTATATTATCCCAATCAAAAATATAGTTTGTAGTACGATTTTTTGATAGATCAGAATATTTAATTGCACCGATTGCCACAGCATTAATAATGACAGCTAATTCATTTTCTGGAATGTTTGATTTTTTTTTTCGAATAAGATGTTCAGCTCTTTTTGTTGCTTCATCCAGTAAATCTTTTAATTTAATTGTTGAACCAGAACGAGTTTTAAAAGGTTTTCCATCTTTAGATAATATCATACCAAACATATGATGTTCTAATTGAATTGATTCAGGAATATATCCAGCTTTATGTAGAATTAACCATACTTGCGTTAAATGTTGATGTTGTCGAGAATCTGTATAGTATAATATTCTATCAGCATGTAATACTTCGTATCGGTATTTTGCGCAAGCGATATCTGTTGTAGTATATAAATAACCACCATCTTTTTTTTGAATGATGACTCCCATAGAATGACCATGCTTATTTTTAAATTCATCAAGATAAACAACAATAGCTCCATTACTTTCAACAGCCAATCCTTTAGCTTTCAGATCAGTAACAATATTTGGTAGCATATCATTATAAAAACTTTCTCCTATAATATCTTTATTAGATAATGTAACATTTAATCGATTATAGATATCTTGATTATTTTTCATGCTAAGGTTGACTAATTGATGCCATATTTTACGACAATCTTTATTGCCAGATTGTAGTTTAATAACATAATTACGTGAAAGTGAAGAAAAATTTTTATTTTCATCATAATATTTTTTAGCTGCACGATAAAAAGTTTCTATTTCAGATAATGATATATTTTTTTTTTCTTTTTGCATTGTTTCAAGATATGCAATTAACATACCAAATTGTGTCCCCCAATCACCTATATGATTAGCACGTATAACGTTATGACCTAAAAATTCTAATGTGCGAACAATAGCATCTCCTAGTATAGTAGAACGCAAATGTCCAATATGCATCTCTTTTGCTATATTTGGAGAAGAATAGTCAACAATGATTGTTTGTGGATTAACAGAAGTGATACCTAATTTAGAATCTTGTAAAGTTAATGAGATATTTTTTTCTATCCATCGCTTATCAAGAAAAATATTAATAAAACCAGGATCGGCAATTTCTACTTTACTGGCTATCTCATTTATTTTTAATAGATTTAATGTTTTTTCAGCCAGTTGACGAGGGGAAATACCCATTTTTTTTGCTGCAAACATAATACCATTAGATTGATAATCACCAAATTTTCTTTTTTTTGCAGGGCGTATATGTGCGTTACTACCTGCAGGAGCACCTGCAGCAATTAATGCATTAGTAATTTTTTTGGAAAGTAAAGCATGAATATTCACTTAATGACCTAGAATGGAAATGTTATGTTTAATCTGAAACACTAGAAGAATATTCTTATTTTTGTTTAAAATTTTTATGTAAATAATTTTTTATTTTTAACGAAATCAAAATCTAATAATGACTAGTATATATTAAATTAATAACTATTAAAACTATATTTTTGATTTTTTCTGAATTCTTTTTATTTTTTTTTTGCAATTAAAATAGCCCGCAAAGGAGCAGGATATCCTTCAAGTGTTAAATTATGATTATTTGGTTTTAAAAAATTTTCTAGCGATTCACTTGTCATCCATGTTGTTTTTCTTTGTTCTTGTATTGTAGTTCTTGTTTTACTTATGATTTTTATGTCATAAAATCTTGTTTTTTTTAACCAAATTTTCAGCATTTTTGTTGATGGGATAAAATATACATTACGCATTTTAGCGTAACGTTCAGTAGGTATTAAGCATTGAGTTTCATCACCTTCAATAACCAGACTTTCTAATATTAGTTCACCATTAGAAACCAGTTGATTGTTTAATTTGTATAAATGTTCTAATGGTGATCGCGAATGATAAATGACACCCATGGAAAATACCGTATCAAATGCATTTAATGCAGGAAGTTGTTCAATAGTTAATGGTAATAGATGTACTTTTTGAATATTGCCGAGTAATTTTCGAATGGCTTCAAATTGATATAAAGATCGTTCAATAGGATCGATACCTATGACGAATTTTGCATTTTCACCCAACATTCTCCACATGTAATAGCCATTACCGCATCCTATATCAAGAACTAATTTATTATTCAGTTCTGAAATATAGGGGATTATGCGTTGCCATTTTAAATCTGATCGCCATTCACTATCAATATTAATACCATATAAAAAAAACGGACCTTTACGCCATGGAATTAATTTTTTTAATAATTGAGTGATTTTTTCTTTATCTTTTAAAGAAAGATTTACTGTATTTTTGGCAACAACACCTGTTTTTAGATTTAAATCAATTGGTGTTATTTTTGGTAAATTTTTTACTATTTTTTCTAAATATCTAAAGTGTATATTTTTCTTTTTTTTCCATTTTTCAATTTGGTATGGTAGGGTTTTCAGCCAAATACTAAGTGGTCCAACAGCTATTTCTCGATAAAAAAACTCAAAATTTTTCATTTATTTTTTGATAGCTAAGATTGAACCAAAGTTAAAATGTTGAAAGTATAATTCATAATTATCAAAACCAGCTATATGTAATCTAGATTTATGCGTTTTGATTGAATCAGTGATCATAATATTATCTAGCATGTGTTTTTTTTGATAAATTTCTTTCATACTGTATCCATTTGTTCGTTTAAAATCATAATGCATATTAAATAATAAATTGTTTATTTTTTTATCATTAAAATGAAATTTTTCTGATAATACCAGTAATCCGCCAGGATTTAGACCTTTATAAATACGATTGATTAATTCTTGACGTTTTTCAGGGGTGATAAATTGTAATGTAAAATTTAATACAACCATAGAAGCGTTTTTTATTTGTGTATCAAGTATATCTTCTAAAATTATATCAACAGGAATTTTTTTTTATATGCACAAACATATTTTTTACAGAGTTTAATCATTGCTATTGAATTATCAATAGCAATGATTTTACAGTTTTTTACGTTAATATTGTATAGTATTGATAGCGTTGTTGCTCCTAAAGAACAACCTAGATCGTAAACAAAACTGTTAGGTGTAACAAAACGTTTTGCTAACATTCCTGTTATAGTTAGGATATTACCATATCCAGGAATAGAACGTTTTATCATATCAGGAAAAATTTTTGCAATTTTTTTATCAAATTTCCATTTATCGAATGTTTTAAGAGATTTTTTAAATAAAACATATTTTTTATTTTTTTTTAACATTTAATTTAATATATATTGTGTAATAATTTTAAGTAAATAATAATTCAGATTAATGATATTATTTTACATGAATTTAGTATGGGATTACAAATAAAATATGTATATTTTAAGAAAATGAATTTTTAAAAAATCGTAATTAAGTTTGTGATATAAAATATGACTTTATTTTTTTGTAATCTGTACTCGTTGTAAAATATAATAATTTTATATTAGTTTTTTTTGATGTATTTTTTATTAAGTGATGCAAATGTAATTTTAAATAGATAATTTTAAGGGCGTACTATATAAGTTTAAGATAAATGGTTACATTTATTAATAATAAATGGATTAAAAATATTGTATATAATAAAAATTATTTTTTAATAAAATTTCATAAATCAATAAAATATGATTATCCTATCATTTTTTAAAAAAAATATTTTTATAAAAATATTATTAAAAGAAATAAAATTTGTTAAAGTGGTATTTTTTCTATAAAAAAGTAATTAAGATTTATTTAAAAATAAATAAATGATTAATTTTAAAAAAATAAATATTTTACATGTTTGTATATATTATATTTAAAATAGTATTTAATTTTAACAAATATTTTACAGTAGTTATTTCTTGAAAAAATAATATATAGAAATATTAATATGTTTGAATTTTTATGATCATCTTAAAAAGATATTTCTTTAATTAATTTTAGATATAACATATTTTACATAAATATTTTATTTGTTTTATATGTTTAAAAATTGGTAATTATTATAATATATTTTAATAATTTGTATGGAATTAAATTAATATAAATTTTATTTAAAAATAACTTTTTAAGTTTTTAAAAAAATATTGCGGTATTTATATAATTTATACATAAATTATTTTTTATATGAAATTTTCATTATAAGATAAAATTATTTATAAAATAATATATTTCATTGTATTAAGTCAAAGAATTTCTTACAATAAATATATTATTATTTAAACGTAACCACTTAATAAATATTAAGAATTATTGGTAAAAAATTTATTTTTAGGTTTGTTAAAATACAAAAAATTTTTATTTCTAGTATAAAAATTTTTATTTCTATTAATTTTTCTTTTTTAGATTTTTTTGAAATTTCTATAAAAATTTATATAATTAAAAAATATTTTTATAATATAATTTTTTTGTTTAATTATATTATCAATATATAATTTTTATTTTTTTATTTTTTTTATAAATTATATATACATTTTTGATTAATTACCATAAACATGTATTTTACGATATGTATTTGATATATATTTTTTTCATAAAATATCAATGAATAATTAGTTATTTAAAATAATTAATTATTTTCTTTATATTTTAATATATAACATTAAATTTTAATATATTCTTGAATATATTAATAATTTTTACTTAGAAAGTTTATTTTTAATAAACAAGGAATTATTATGATTTTTTATAAAAAAACAGATAAAAAAGAATTTTAATTTAATAAACTTAATAAGTATTTTATAATATTTTTATTAAAACATAAAATATAAATATAAAAAATATCTTACAGATAAACAGAAAATATTTTTTATTACAATTAATGTATTAAAATCGTATTAAAATCATTTTTTAATCCTGGTTAAATTGTTATAATATACATCTAACAATCAAAGATATTATCTATATAAAATAAAAAATATTTAAATGATTTCATATTTTATATATAAAAATCGATATTTATAATATTTCGATGTTTATTTTAAAATAACAACTGTAATTATACAAAAATTTTTAAAAGATATATTTTTTTGCTAAAAAATATTAGAAATTTATATTGATGATTAACAATGTTATTTCAAAAAATGGTAAACATTAGTAATATTATATCGTTAATGATAGATTTATATTATTAATAATAATTTTTTTGACAAAAATGTATTTTTTGGGTAAGTATTGAAAATATCGTGTAATTAAAGAGAAGCATATTAGAATACAAAAATATTTTTTTGTTTTGATGATAATTGTATATTTAATCTCAATTGAAGTGATTTTATGTTTTTGTACGAGTGATATCAAATTTATATCATTCTTTTGGTCAAGAATGATAATGACATCATAAATTTTTGTTAAAAATAGAAAAATAATTAATAAAATATTTTGCTAGTTAATTGAGATTTTATGGAGGATAATATGCGATTAATCAACGTAGCTATTATTACATGGTGTTTATCTATTATTATGTATTTTAATGGATTTTTATGGATTTCTTTTAGTACTGGATTAATCTCTAGTTTTCTTATTATTTATTATTTTAGGAGAAGTATTTTGTTTAAAAAAAGAGAAATAGAAGATATAAAAAACAAAAAAAAGAAAATTGACAACAAAAATGAAAAAAATGATAAAAAGACAATTATATGTTCTGAAACTTGTTTTACTGGAGATATTATATCAGATTCAGATATATTTATTGATGGTAAATATATTGGGAACATTTTTTGTAAAGAAAATACTGTTATTATAACAAAAAATGGTATGGTTACAGGTAGTGTTTTAGCAAAGAAAATAATTATTCATGGTAAAATAGATGGTCGTGTAGAATCTAATGTAATTCAAATTCAGCTAAATGGTATAATAGAAGGTGAAATTTTTAGTGAAAATTTATCAATAGAAGATGGCGGATTTTTTATTGGGATATCAAAAAAGATTACTTTAGATTTAAATAAAACAATACCTGAATGTAATGATCTTAAAGAAAATATTAGGTATGAAAAACAAAAAATAAATATCGCACATTCTCTTTCTTTAAAAGAGAACCAGGAGAAAAATTTACTAATTAACGATTAGTAATCGTATTAATATTATTATTGAAATTTATAAAACATATCATACAATAGTTACTTTTTTAATTAAACAAGTATTTATTAAGATTATAGTTATTAATTTTTAATTAATCATTTTTTAAAATAGAATGAAAATAGTGATGTTATAATTTCTTAAAAATTATTCTTTAGAACTTTTTAAGAATTTTGACATTCATGTTGATTATTAATTTCTTTTAGTGAATGTTTTATAAAAAAGTTTCATAATTCGTATATTTAATAATTTTTTATATTTTTTAATTTAATTTCAAAGAAATTATCAAGGAATAGTATTAAAAATATACTGATTAATAAAAAAAAAGAAAAATAAAATTTTTTAAAAAACGTTTTTTTATAATGACCAATATTTTATCATTAATCATAAATAAATAATTTTTTATATTTTTTATTGAAGAATTTTTATAAAACATTAATTTTTAAAAAATTGCATATATAAAAAAATAATTGATATTTTATAAATTCTGTTATGATTTTTTTTACGAAATGTACTACAATGAATTTTATTAAAGTATGTTTTATTTTGATTTTTTTATATTTATCAAAAATAATAACACATATTTAAAGTATGTTAATATTTTTAATATAGTATATTTTATATCGAATTAAGTTTTCCTAATGTAGTAATTATTTTTTATATGATCATTCAATATTATTAAATATATTTTTTAAATATGATAATCATATAAAATATGATTTAAAAATAATATTTTTTGCTCTTTTTCACAATTGATGTATTTGAATATTTCAATATAATAAATCGTAAAATGATAAATTATATTTATAACAATTTTTAAGAAAAAGAAAAAATAAAAATTAATAATGTGTACTATTTTTCGATATCAGTTATATATAAGAATATGTGTTATATAATGTAGTTTTTTAAAATTATTTAGGTAATAATTATTTTTTTAAAGAATTAAAATACACAAAAAATTACAATGAAAATTGTATTTTTCCTTTTATTTCTTATCTTTATAAAGATTTTTTAGAAATCTTTATTGTTTATTTTAGTATCAAGATTATTTATAATATAAATTTCTTATTAATTGTTTCATGATATGTAATATGATTTGAATATTTTTTAGGTAGAAAAATCATGGTTGATTTATTAAAGTGCAAAAAAAAAGAACAGAAAATGAAAATAGAAATGTTAAATCAACAAGCATTAAAACATTTTTCAGATATTTTTTATAATAGTAAAAGAGCAAATGAAAAAGAAGCATTAACTTCTTGGCGTTTAGTAGAAAAAATAGGATTTCCTTCATTTCACGATGAAGAATGGCATTATACGCCTTTAAAAGAGATATTAACCGCTAAATATCAAATAACTAATAATAAATGGCATAATATTCAATCTAAAAATTTTAAAGATATAGGTATTACTAATTTAGATGGATGGAGAATTGTTTTAATTAATGGATATTTTATTCCTACCTTAAGTAGTGATGATTTTTCCCCTTATCAAATTAATATGCAAGATGTGATAAAAAAATTTCCAGTTCCTATTCTTAATAACGATATATTTTTGTATTTGACGGAAAGCTTATTTATTCAACCATTATTTATTAAACTTGCTTCTCATCAGTTAGTAAAAAAACCACTTTATATCTTAAATATTACTTCAGGATCAAATTCTAGTCATATTAATACTAGTCATTATCGTTATCATTTAGAGATTGGAGCAAATAGTAAAGCACAAGTTATTGAACATTTTATTTCTTTAAATAATGAACGACATTTAACAGGCAGTCGTTTGACAGCTAATATTGGTGATAGTAGTTATTTAAATCATATAAAACTAAGTTTAGAAAATAAAAAAAGTTTTCATTTTTCTCATAATGATTTTGTTGTAAAAAACAACAGTAAAATTAGAAGTGTTGGTTTTTTTATTGGTTCTAAATTATCTCGCAATCATACAAGTATTAATATAAAAGGTAAAGGTAGTACATTTTTTTTGAATAGTTTGTTTTTACCGAAAAATAAGCAAATTCTTGATATAAGAACCTATCTTGAACATAATGAACCATTTTCTCAGAGCCATCAATTACATAAAGCTATTATATTAAGTGATAGTAAAGCTATTTTTAATGGTATAATTAAAGTTTTGCAAAAAGCAGCAAACACCTGTGCACAGATGAAAAACAATAATTTATTATTAGGCAAAGAAGCGGAAGTAGATACGAAACCACAGTTAGAAATTTACGCTGATGATGTTCAGTGTACTCACGCTGCTACTGTAGGAGGCATTGATATTGAACAGTTATTTTATCTTCGTTCACGAGGTATTAATGCTAAAGATGCTCAGCATATAATTATGGTTGCATTTACAGATGAAGTGACTAAAAATATTCGTAATGATGTTATAAAAAAGAGAGTACAAGATCTTGTTAAGGAATGTTTTATATAGAGTTTTCTTTATATATTTCAGTAGTATTTAAAAATATTTTATGAGATATTTTTTTAAATTATTTTTTTAGTTTTTAGTATGCAATACCAGTAAAAATGTATTTTTAATATTTTTGTTATCTTTTGATATTATATCGTATTTTTTATAATAAAATTATTGAATATTAAATACAATTTTCTTGTTAATAAAAATTTTATTCAAAAAATAACTTTTATAAAGTTATTAGTAATAATTGTGATTTTTTTATGTTTATTTTATATATTTTTTTAGTTGTAATTCTTAAGATCGGCTATTATATACAATATTAATTATACAATATTAATTATACAATATCAATTGTACAATATTAATATTTATACAATGTTAGTACTGATAACTTCTTAAAAAGAAAAAGTTGATTATAAAATATAAAAATATAAATCTTTATCAAAAAAATATTTTTATATTGAATAACGGATTAAAATTAATAAAAAATATTTGTTCTATTAAAATATTTATTAAAATTTATGTATATTAGAATAATGCTCTTTTCTTATAAGTCAATTATTAAGATTATTTTATCAAAATTCAGAATAATAAATATAAACAATTATTTATCTGAAAAATATGCAATATTTTATCTTATAAAAAATTTATAGTAATATTAATTATAAAAAAATATTTTTAGTAGTAATTTTGATAACTTAAAACGATATATATTCTATTATTAGAAACTTTATTTTTTGAGATCACTTTTATGAATTTTATCTGTATTTTTGTTTTATCATGATATCTGATATATTTTATATAATATGATCAAGATATTATTAATATGCTTAATTTATTAAAATTAATATTTTAAATAGAAGTTTAATCATTAAATATTTCTTTTTAAATAAAATTTAATAATAAAAAATCTTTTTTATATTTGCTTTTGTTTTTAAATAGTTTTTGATATATAAGCTTTTATTTTCATTTTATTTAAAGAAAGAAATGATGTTATTTATTTTTTATAATGTTAAAAATATTTTTTTAATTATCAGGATAGAATATGACATAAAAGTTGTTTTTTATGAAATGATATTTTGTATTTTTCAAGTTAATTTTTTTAAAAATTAAGATTTATATATAAATTTTATATCTATTTTTTAAAAAAATATATATTTTTAGATTAAATTTTTTATAAAAAAGAATAAAAACTATGTTTTATCTATGCTCCCTTCTTCAGAAGTTTTTTATTTTTCTGTGATATAATAAAGCTTCAAGATTTACTTTTATTTTTGTTTTAAATTCAATTATGTTGTAATACTTTAAATATTATATTATTTTTCTATGATTATGAAAAATTTTTATAATTACTTATAAAATATTATCTTTAATATGTACATTATTTTTTAAGAAATAAAAATTAAAGATATAAATATTCAATATTTTTTAAAAGTAATTTAAGATCAATGCATATGGATAATATGTAAATAAATTTTGTCAAGATAGGTGCACAAGAAATAAAAATGAATATTTTTGAAAAAATTGAACAGCAAATCAAAAAAAATCCTATTCTTTTATATATGAAAGGTTCTCCTAAATTTCCAAGTTGTGGGTTTTCAGCAAAAGCAGCACAAATTCTTTCTTTTTGTGCTGTACGTTTTGCTTATATAGATATTTTAGAATATTCTGATATTCGTATTGCACTACCTAAATATGCTAATTGGCCAACATTTCCACAGTTATGGGTTGAAAGTGAATTAATTGGTGGTTGTGATATAATAGTTGAAATGTATGAAAAAGGTGAATTACAAAATTTAGTTAATGCAATTGCTAATAAATATTATGTTACCGAAAAAGCAAATACTAAATTAAATAGTTAATGATTTTTCTATAAACTATAGAAATAAAAAATATATTTAATAATTTTTATATGTATAATTTACTATTCATGATATATAAAATTATGGATATTTTAGATCACTTGATCATTAATGTGCTTTGCTTGTTAAGATTTTTAAGTTTTATGTAAATATTGATTAATTCTAATTTTTTTTGATGATGCTAAAAATTGATATATCATAGTAAACTACATTAATTATTTTTACATTGTATATAAAAATGATACATACTAATTTTATTGTGTCAATTTTATTGTTTATTAGAATATACTTTTAAATAAAAAATGATTTATGTAAAATTCATATATTTTTTACATATAATTTTTATAAAATTTTTTTATATAAAAATTTTAATCTAAATTTTAATAAAAAAGAATAATGTTTGAAATGGCGCATTATATATTCTTATGTTTATACGTATATAAAAAGCATATTATTATTAAAAAAAGATTTTCAAAAACAGGAACCTTTATAATATTTCTATTTTTATCATTATAATATTAATTATTTTTTTATAATTATTAGGTTTATAGAAATTAATTTTCATTATTTTAAGATTAGTGTTTTTATTGCTACTATAATTATATTATATAATTTTTAAAAATATATGCGTAAATATATAATATCATTCGTTATATTTTAAATAAAATTTATAATTAGAAATGTATTGTTATTGCTATTACTAATTTTTGATATATTTAACTATCAGCTAAAATTAGTACTTATAGAGTATTTTAATGAGTAAAAAATATAATTTTAGTGCTGGACCGGCCATGTTGCCAGTGGAAGTTTTACAACGTGCAAAAAAAGAACTTTGCAATTGGAATGGTATGGGTGTTTCTGTAATGGAAATTAGTCATCGTAGTGAACAATTTTTAGAAATGGTGCACAAAATTGAAGAAAATTTGCGTCTATTACTTAAAATACCTAAAAATTACAAAGTACTGTTTTGTCATGGTGGTGCTAGAGGACAATTTTCTGCATTACCATTAAATTTATTTCAATCTAGTGAAATAGTAGATTATATTATTAGTGGTTATTGGTCACAATGTGCTGCAAATGAAGCTAAAAAATATTCTATTATTAACACAATAAATATTATAAGGGAAAATTCTGAATATATAACTATAAAATCTATGGATAATTGGTTATTGACCAGCAGTTCAAAATACTTACATTATTGTCCAAATGAAACAATTGATGGCATTGCTTGTCGTTCATTACCTTATTTTTCATCAAGAAAGGTTGTTATTATTGATTATTCTTCAGCAATATTATCTGAGCCACTTGATGTCAGCAGATTTGGGGTAATCTATGCCGGTGCACAAAAAAATATTGGTCCAGCAGGTATTACATTACTAATTATTCGCGAAGATTTATTAGGAAAACCTAGGATATTTACCCCTTCTGTTCTTAATTATACTTTATTGGCTAATAATAAATCAATGTACAATACACCATCTACTTTTTCATGGTATTTATCAGGCTTAGTTTTTGAGTGGCTTCAACAAAAAGGTGGGCTAACAGAAATAGCAAAACAAAATGCAGAAAAAGCAAAACTGTTATATGATGTTATTGACAATAGTAAATTTTATATTAATCGTATCCATCCTGTTAATCGATCCTTAATGAATATCCCTTTTAAAATAATAAAAGATGGTTTAGATGTTGAATTTGTTAAAGAAGCTGAGAATAAAGGATTGCTATTTCTTAAAGGGCATAAAACACAAGGAGGAATACGTGCTTCAATATATAATGCCATGCCTTTAGATGGCGTACGTAAGCTGGTGAAGTTTATGATGCATTTTGAATATAAGAATAAATAAGTTAAATTATTTTTAAATTACAAATTTATAGGTAACATGTATATTATAAATGTATTATAATTATAAGAAAAATTAATAAGATTTTTATTTTTTATGCAAACTTTAACTATACAACCGATTTCTTATGTTGAAGGTATTATCAACTTACCTGGTTCAAAAAGTATTTCTAATAGAGTACTTTTGTTGTCTGCATTAGCAAAGGGTCACACAATATTAACTAATTTATTAGATAGTACCGATATTTTTTACATGTTAAAAGCTTTAAAAATTCTAGGTATTGAATATCAATTATCCAATAATCGTAAAAAATGCGTTGTAAAAGGTATTGGTGATTTTTTTAATTATAATAAATCAGGTTTAGAAATTTTTTTAGGAAATGCAGGTACAGCAATTCGTCCATTAACTGCGGTTTTATCTTTAAGTAATAGTGCTGTTGTGTTAACTGGAGATTCCAGAATGAAGAAACGTCCAATTCTGCATTTAATTAACGCATTACAGCAAGGTGGTGCAAAAATTGAGTATCTTGAGCAATATGGGTATCCGCCTATAAAAATAAAAGGAGGATTTCATGGTAGTGAGTATATTACCTTAGATTGTTATATTTCGAGTCAATTTTTAACAGCTATTTTAATTGCAGCACCTTTAGCATCTCATGATTCTGTTATTAAAATAAAAGGTAATCTTGTTTCAAAACCGTATATTGATATTACACTCAGATTAATGCGTGATTTTGGAGTTGAAGTAAAAAATGAATGCTATTATAAATTTTATATTAAAGCTAAACAACAATATGTTTCTCCAGGAAAGTATGTTATAGAAGGTGATGCTTCTACTGCTTCATATTTTTTAGCTGCAGCAGCAATAAAAGGTGGTATTGTTAAAGTTAAAGGTGTTGGAAAAAATAGTTTGCAAGGTGATATAAAATTTGCTGCTGTTCTTAAGAACATGGGAGCCAATATTTTTTTAGGTAAAAATTTTGTTGAATGTAAACGTAATACATTAATCGGTATTGATATGGATTTGAATGAGATTCCCGATGCAGCTATGACAATTGCTATTTTAGGGATTTTTGCTGATGGTGAAACAATTATTCGTAATATTTATAATTGGCGAGTAAAAGAAAGTGATCGACTAAGTGCAATGGCGTTTGAATTAAGAAAACTTGGAGTTAAAGTTACAGAAGGATATGATTATATTCGGATATTGGGATCTAAAAAATTAAATCATGCAAAAATAATGACTTATAACGATCATCGTATTGCTATGTGTTTTTCGCTTGTTGCTTTATCTAATACCCCGGTTACACTTTTATATCCTGATTGTGTTGCTAAAACTTTTCCAAATTATTTTGGAGCATTAGAAATGTTAAGTTATCGATACTATAATCATGCAATAAAAATATAATCAAGTACATTTTGATAGAGGATTAGTTTTTGGTAAATTATTCTATCAAAAAAGGAGGAGTATAAATGGTAGTTGTACCACCTGTTATTACAGTTGATGGACCAAGTGGAGTTGGTAAAGGTACATTATCTCAGGCATTAGCAAATGAATTAGGTTGGCAGTTACTTGATTCTGGTGCTATTTATCGTGTTCTGGCTTTGGCCGCATTATATCATAATGTTGATATTAAATCTGAACAAGCACTGATCCCATTGGCAGCTAATCTTGATGTATCTTTTAAACCTAGAGATAAAACAATAAGTGTTTTCCTTGAAGGGAAAGAGGTTAGTAATGAAATTCGTAGAGAAAAAATTAGTAATATGGCATCGCTTACAGCGATTTTTCCTGAAGTTAGAAAGGTATTGTTAAATAGACAAAGAAAGTTTCGTATTAAACCAGGTTTAATTGCTGATGGACGTGATATGGGAACTGTAGTTTTTCCTGATGCCACAATAAAAATTTTCCTTGATGCAACACCTGGGGAATGTGCTCGCAGACGTATGGAACAGTTACAAAAAAAAGGATTTGATGTAAAATTAAGTAATCTTTTGGTGGACATTAAAAAACGTGATTTTCGTGATCGTAATAGGGTAATAGCACCATTAAGACCTGCAAAAGATGCTTATATTTTAGATTCAACAAAATTATCCATTAAGGGAGTAATTAAAAAGGCACTTGATTATATTAAAAAAAGAATATTATCAATATAATACAATAAATATTGACATCTAATAAATAGACGTATCTATTATATTTTTGTCAGTATAGTTTTGATTTTTGTTTGATTTAATAGAGATTTGTTACAAGGAATGTTGCAAAATATGTATAAGAACCATTTATAATGGATGTTAAATGGAAAATTAAAAATTAAAATTTTTGAAGATCTTACTATGACAGAATCGTTTGCTGAACTTTTTAAAAAATCTTTACAAAGTATTGAAACTCGCACAGGTGCTATTGTTAGCGGTATTGTTGTTGCTATAGATAAAGATATGGTATTAATTGATGCAGGTTTGAAGTCAGAATCAGCAATACCGATCGATCAATTTAAAAATGTACAGGGTGAGTTAGAAATCCAAATTGGTGATAAAATTGACGTTGCGTTAGACGCAGTAGAAGATGGTTTTGGTGAAACGATTTTATCTCGTGAAAAGGCAAAGAGACATGAAGCTTGGTTAATGTTAAAAAAAGCTTATGAAAATACTGAGACAGTGATTGGGGTTATTAATGGCAAAGTAAAAGGTGGTTTTACTGTAGAATTAAAAGGTATTCGCGCATTTTTGCCTGGATCATTGGTAGATGTGCGTCCTGTTCGTGATACGATTAATTTAGAGAATCAAGAACTTGAATTTAAAGTTATTAAATTAGATCAAAAACGTAATAATGTTGTTGTCTCAAGACGTTCTGTAATTGAATCTGAAACTAGTGCTGAACGCACTCTTTTGCTTGAAAACTTGCAAGAAGGTAAGGAAGTTAAAGGTATTGTTAAAAATTTAACCGAATATGGTGCGTTTGTTGATTTAGGTGGAGTTGATGGTTTATTACATATTACTGATATGGCTTGGAAACGTGTAAAACACCCCAGTGAGATTGTTAATGTTGGTGATGATATTAATGTTAAAATATTAAAATTTGATAGGGATAGAACACGTGTTTCTTTAGGTTTGAAACAACTTGGAGAAGATCCATGGATAGAAATTGCTAAACGTTATCCAGAAAAAACTAAATTAAAAGGACGCGTAACTAATCTTACTGATTATGGTTGTTTTGTTGAGATAGAAGAAGGTGTTGAAGGTTTGGTACATGTTTCTGAAATGGATTGGACTAATAAAAATATTCACCCATCTAAAGTTGTTAATGTATCTGATATTGTTGAAATTATGGTTTTGGATATTGATGAAGAGCGACGTCGTATATCATTGGGTTTAAAACAATGTCAACCAAATCCATGGCAAAAATTTGCAGAAATGCATAATAAGAATGATCGTGTTGAAGGAAAAATTAAATCTATTACTGATTTTGGTATTTTTATTGGTTTAGAAGGTAGTATTGACGGGTTAGTTCATTTATCTGATTTATCTTGGGATACTCCAGGTGAAGAAGCTGTACGTGAATATAAAAAAGGGGACGAAATTTCTGCGGTTGTACTACAAGTTGATGCTGAACGTGAACGTATTTCATTGGGAATTAAACAATTATCTGAAGATCCATTTAATAGTTATTTATCTACTCATAAAAAGGGTATTATTGTTAGTGGTAAAGTACTTTTGGTTGAAGAAAAAGGAATTACTATCGAATTAGCCTCAGGTGTTGAAGGTTATTTACGTATATCAGATATTGTACGTGATCGTTTGCAAGAAGATGTTTATAAAATGTTTAAAATTGGTAATATTGTTGAAGCTATATATACTGGTGTTGATAGAAAAAATCGTATGATTCTTTTATCGTTTTATGCGAAAGATGAAGTGCATGAAAAAGATACAATTACTACTGTAAGTAAAAAAGAAAGTAGTGATTTTATCAATAATGCTATGGCTGAAGCATTTAAAGTAGCTAAAGGTGAATAAAAAATAAATTTATCATAATAAAAAATATCGTTTTTTAGAAATAAAAAACATTACAGGAGAAATATTGTGACAAAGTCTGAACTTATAGAAAGGCTTGTTAATGAATTGTCTAATATACCAGCAATATTAATTGAAAAAACTATAAAATTAATGATTGAAAATATGACTATTACACTTATTAAAGGAGAGCGTATTGAAATTCGTGGATTCGGAAGTTTTTCTCTGCATTACCGTGCTTCACGTATTGGCCGTAACCCTAAGACCGGTCACCAAATTTTTTTAACAGAAAAAATTGTACCTCATTTTAAACCCGGTAAAAAATTGCGTGATCGTGTTAATATAAGAATATAAAATAGGATTGTTTTTAGCCTTTAATATTAATAATAAATATTGGTGTATTATTTTTAATAATAGAAAAATTTTTAAAAAACATAAATTAATTAATTTTTATTACTGTATTAAAAGTATCAAATTTAAGATTATTAAAATATAGAAATTATTATATAGTTGGCTGAAAAATATTATTTTTTTTGGCAAATTGTTATTATAGATGTTATTGAATTGTGTGTTTTATCTGGATAGAAATTATTTAAAACATAATTTATTTTATAGATTAAGAATAAGAATATTAAAGTATTAAATATTTTATGATTGTAGTATATATTGTATATTTTAATTAAAATTTTGCAATGTACAGAAAAATAAAAACATATATTAACATTAATTTTCAATATTAATTTAATTTTAATTATCACTTAAAAACTACATTTTTAACATTAAAATGTATATATTATATATTTTAGTATAATTTTTTAGTTAGATCATGTATAAACCACTTGATCTTAATTTTGTTGAATCTTAATTTTTTAATTTAATTCTTTATTGTAAAGTAAAATTTGTGAAATTAGTAACAAAGCTTTTTTATTTGTAATATGTTAACATAATATATGAAATAATTAATAAATAGAATTTATTATGAAACATACAAATATAAATAAAAAATAATACTCCTATATTTTAAATATTTATATAATGTTTTAATTGTAAAAAATATTTTTATTTGAGATACACATGAAATTTTAAAATTTTTTTATTATATAGTTGATTAGTAAATTAAAAATCTATTTTTTATTAAATTTAAAACTAATTTTTAATTATTAATTTTATGAAATATGATATAAAGATAATAATCTTGTTTTATTTATTATTTGTTATTTACTAAATATAATAAATATATTGCTAATATAAAAATAATGTTTTTATTTTTAATTGAATGAAATTTATATGAAATTAAATTTTCAATTATCTGATTTTTAAAGATATTACAATTTAAACATAATGTTAACTATTTTATTTTTTGTGTAAAATTTTTGCGTTATTTAAATTTTTTAATTATATTTTATATTTGAATAATTATAAAAAATTGTAAGTGAGTATTTAAAACATTGAAACTCAAATATTACAAAATAGATTACAATAATAATATGGATTTTATACAATTTATTATCTTATTTTAATTTTTATAGATCTATTATAAGAAAAATATAAATAGTAATTTTGTTAAATAATTTATCATTTTTTATCGTGTGTTTTTTTTTAATTGTAAGTTTTATATATGTTAATGTTTTATTTATTTTGATTATTTTTAAAATACAGAATTTTCATTTTTTATATATAAATCATATAATTTATGTAGTGCAGTTTTTTTATAAAGGATATTGTATTTTTCAAAGTATTTTTTTTAAAAAATAAATAAAATTAGATAAATATATTATATATCAATAAATTTGTAATTGACAGGTAAAAAATAAAGATTTAAAAAAAATACAGTAAAGTATTTTGCATAACATATAAAATTCAATAATATAATATTATAAATTATTACTATTATAATAGTTATATGGAGTTCATATGGGCAAATTATTGATTATTTTATTAACATTAATAATGATCATCGGTTGCTCTTCTGAGAAATATATTTTTAATAAAGGAAATTATTATATAGACAAATCTTTTTCTGCTATCAGCCAAAATAATAGAATTAAATTCTTAATATTTCATTATACAGTATTAAATGATGCTAAATCATTAGAATTATTAACACAAGCTCAAGTAAGTGCTCATTATCTTATTCCCAAACATATTAAAGTAAAAAATGGAAAACCAGTAATCTTTAATTTAGTTCCAGAACATAAAAAGGCTTGGCATGCAGGATTCAGCAATTGGAATGGAAAATTAAATATTAATTACAGTTCTATTGGTATAGAAATAGTAAACCAAGGATTTACTGAAGATTTATTTGGAGGGAAAATATGGTACCCCTTTACTGAAAAACAAATTTCCGCAATTATTTTTTTAGCTAAAGATATTATAAGAAAGTATAATATTGCCCCTGAGAATGTTTTAGCGCATAGTGATATTGCTCCTTTGAGAAAGCATGATCCAGGAAAACTTTTTCCATGGAAGCGATTAGCTTCTATGGGAATTGGTGCTTGGCCAGATGAAATAACAGTCAAAAAATATTTAGCAGGTCGTTCACCATATTCGCCTGCTAATATATTAGTGATTCAACAACAATTACAAAAATATGGATATGATAAGATTCCTCAATCTGGTATACTTGACGAAGAAACACGTAAAACTATTAGCGCATTTCAATTGCATT
The DNA here is from genome assembly GCA_031446165.1 of Arsenophonus sp. Taxonomy (GTDB): domain Bacteria; phylum Pseudomonadota; class Gammaproteobacteria; order Enterobacterales; family Enterobacteriaceae; genus Arsenophonus. The sequence continues at coordinate 350,084 of CP132905.1, forward strand.
TTCGTGCAATCGATATAAGTGGTAATCCAGATGCTGAAACAGAAGCAATTGCTTGTGCATTAGTTGAGAAATATAGAAATCAAGGTATTGAAGTTATAGTATAATAAAATACTTTTAATAATTTTTTTGAAATTTATTTAAAGATATCATCTTGTAATTAATATTATACTAGTAAATACTGATTATAAAAACATTTTTTAATAAAAATTTTTGATTGCATAATGATATTTTTGACAATAAATATTACAAATATACAATATTTGTAATTAATGTAGATAAAATAATTTACATGTTTTTTGAAAATTAAACTAATATTTATATTTTGTATGTATCAAACGTAAATAAAAAAAATATGAATTTTAAATAAAATTAGATTGCTGCACATAATGCAGAAACTTTGTCTGTTTTTTCCCATGGAAATTGCGAACGTCCAAAATGCCCATATACTGATGTTTCAAGATATATAGGTTGTAGTAAGTTTAGCATTTTAATTAAACCATAAGGCCGTAAATCAAAGATTTCATTTATTACATGTACTAGTCTATCATTTTTTATTTTTGCTGTACCAAAAGTATCTATCATTATTGATGTCGATTTAGCTATTCCAATAGCGTAAGAAAGTTGAATTTCACAATGAGAGGCCAGTCCTGCTGCAACGATATTTTTTGCTATATATCGGGCTGCATAAGCAGCAGATCGATCGACTTTAGATGGATCTTTTCCAGAAAATGCCCCCCCTCCATGGCGAGCCATACCTCCGTAAGTATCAACAATAATTTTACGTCCGGTTAATCCACAGTCTCCCATTGGTCCACCTATGACAAAACGACCAGTTGGGTTGATAAAATATTTTGTGTTTTTGTGTAATAATTTTTCAGGTAATACTGGTTTAATAATTTCGTCCATAACAGCTGCAAATAATGTTTTTTGATTAATTGCTTGATCGTGTTGAGTAGATAATACAACAGTATCAATTCCAACGATTTTATTGTTTTCGTATTGAAAAGTAATTTGACTTTTAGCATCTGGGCGTAACCAAGGTAAAGCACCATTTTTTCTTACTTTAGCTTGACGCGCTACTAAACGATGGGCATAAGTAATTGGTGCTGGCATAAGTACATCAGTTTCATTATTAGCATAACCAAACATAATTCCCTGATCACCTGCACCTTGTTCAAAAGGATTTTTGTGATCTATTCCTTGATTAATATCAGGTGATTGTTTACCAATAGTATTTATCACTGCACAAGAATTTGCATCGAAACCCATATCAGAGCTTGTGTACCCAATTTTGCGTATTGTTCGACGAATGATCTCTTCAATGTCCACCCAAGCAGTAGTTGTAATTTCACCACCAACCATTACCATACCTGTTTTTACATAAGTTTCACATGCTACACGTGCCTTTAAGTCTTGTTCTAAAATTGCATCAAGTATTGCATCTGAAATTTGATCAGCAATTTTGTCAGGATGACCTTCTGATACTGATTCAGAAGTAAAAAGATGTCTTGTCATATATTTTTGATTACCTTAGAATTTTTAATTAAATTTATTAATATTTAATGAGTAATGATATTATTTAATAAATAATATTACGAGATATTTTATTAGGTATTGATATTTCATGTTATAAATTATAATAAAAAATTATAAATGTTATTATATAATCTATAAAACTCTTTTTTAATGAAAGTATATTTTAAAGAAAATATACTTAATGTCAGTATTACGTAATTTATGTGATATGTAGATAGCAAAAAAATAAATTTTTTAAAATTAATTTGATTTTTATGTAAAAATACAATAAAATAAATTTTATTTATTTTCTTTAATAAAATTTCAGTAAACATAAAAGATAATAAATATTTTTTTAAAAAACGAATATATTTTTTATAAAAAAATCAGTATCATATTAATTTATATTTATTTTTTAGCAATTTATATTTAATTGTCAGTTGTTAGTAAATGTATATAAATATATATTAAAAATATGCTTTTTAAACAAAAGCTTTAATAGTCTTCATAAAATAATATATTGCTATATTTAACTAAAATTCTCGATGAGTATTTGTCCAGTAAAGTTTTTTTTAAGATAAAAAGCACGTGGTTGTGTCATTATTGGTTGTCCATATTTACCAATACCTCTGGTTAATATGTTTCTATTAGCTGCTTTAGGGCGAATTTGTAATATTTCTCCGTAGTTTCCAGTCAATTTTTCAATATAACCTAAAACGATCATATCCATTAATTCTTCCCAATCTTGTTTTAGTAATTTTTCTTCCATCAAATTGGGACTCCAAAGTATTGGACGACTAATTTTGCGTTTTCCTAATGATGTTTTTTTTTCACCTTCAATCGGAATCCATAATACTCGCGATAGTTTATATCTTAAATAACTAGAATTCCATATTATTCCATTATTTTTAGTTAATGGAGCTGTACAAATAAAAGTAGTTTCTAATGGTTTTCCATGGCGATTAATTGGGATTGTTTTAAGCTCAATTCCTAAATTAACAAAGTCTTTATCTTTCTTTTTTCCAGAATTTGCACCTAAAAAATATTCCAATAATTGTCCTACCCAACCTTTGTTATGTTTAATATTACATGGAATAGATATACCTATATGTGAAGCTAATTCTTCTATGGTACATCCCATTAATGCATGTGCTTTTTTTAGTAAAATTGTTTCGTTATGAGGGGGTGTTACTGAAAAAAAATCCATAATTGATATTCCTAAATCGATAAAAATAATGTATTAGTTTTTCTGTTTCTTAATAATTTTTAATTAATTTTATAATAATAAGATTATTTTTTATTTAGGTATATCATATTTTTTTAGAGAAAATTTATACAAATCTACTATAATTAAAAATATACAAGATGTATCTAAAATAACAAAATAAAAACTATAGTCAATTGTATTTTACATAAATAATTTTTTTTAGTTTTTTATAATACTTTATAAAGTTTTAATATTTGTTTGTTATGTAAAAATTTATTTGAATTAATTATTTAAAATAACTTATTTGATGAAATATTTATAATTTAATTATAAAAAAAATAAATGCAGAGTATAATTTTTTAAGTTTTTTAAAAATATTTCTTTGATATTTTGTATAAAAAGATCCTTATATATAATTTTTATTTAATTCAAATAATTTAATTATTATTTGTTTTTTTATAAAATATTTTTTAAAAAAAAATTTTTTAAAATTTTTATATAATTTTTTCGTTTTTTATTAGTTATTTTTATATAATATTAAGTTTCATCAATTTTTCAAAATTCTTTTTAAATTAAATAAAATTAAATTTAATTCCATTCCTTTTTCTAGTATCATAGAAAAAATATTTTGGATATTTTGTAAAAATATTTTATTTATATTATTTTTAAGTGTGCATAAAAGATCTTTAAATTTATTTCTTTTTTAATTTAAAAGAAGAGCTTTCAAATAAAAACATCATGTCATAAAAATAAAGAAATGATTTGATAAAACAAACATTATTTTTTAATAAAAATTACTTTTTTATCTTTTTTTAGAAAAAATAATTATAAATAACATTATAGTTATCTGAATAGTAACATGGTTATTTTGTATAGAGCACGAGTAAATAATGAACAGATTAACTCATTTTTTGATTTCTATTTATAGCTGCGATTATTACAATAATTTCATTAAAAGCTACTGATGGTTTTACACATTTATTATCATTTATTATTGTTATTAATTAGTTATGCTATTTTACTGTTTATCTCAAGCAGTAAAAATGATGCCATTTCTTATTACTTATAAAATTTTTTTTATGTTTTGTATTAGTTTCTTTGGTAGCTATTTTTCTATAATTAGCAATTAAATTTTCTAACTATTATAAGTATTTTATTGGTTATTTCAGGTTTTTTAGTTATTAATGTTGTTTATAGTAGTATTCTTTATTATTTGTATACTAATACATTTAATTTTGTAAATAATTTGTATAATGAGTTAATATTAAGATTTATGAATTGTATGTATTTTTTCATAAATTTTATTTTTCTGTATCAATCAGGATAAAGAAATCAGGATAAAAAAGTAATGTTGATAAGAAATATAGATGCTTTATGATGTTTTATGATACACAAAATTAATAATTTTTGATATTATATAGTTTAATATAAGAATTTTTATGTGTTAAATTTATAGCACTTGGTATAGTATTGTTTTACTTGATCATTGATTATTATCATTATAAATAAAGCGAAATATTATTTTTCTTATATACCAGTACACTAAAAAATAGTTTTATTTAATTGAAATTGAAATTAAGATAGATGCTTTATAAAAGATTTTATTAATAAGAAAAGAAAAAATAAATTTAATAGAAAATATCGTTTATGCAAATATTGTTTTTATTTTTTCAATCACAATATGAGTTAAATATTTTTTTTAACAGTAAATTTTAGTATTTAAAAAGATAGTTTTTTGTTTTGTATTTTATTATATTTTGTATTTTATTATAATAATTTTATAACTGTAATATTCTTGATTCTAATAATTTATATAAAAATTATGTTTTTTGATAGTAAACATATGATTATAAAATAATATATAGTTATTTTTATTAAATAATTGTTCTAAAAAACTATTGTTGTTAAATGATTATTTTTTGGCTTAACATTGTGGTGTAATATTATAAATAAATAAAATTCTGCATTTTTTGATAATATATCTTTAAAATAATAAATATTAAGAGTAGTAGCTAGAACAATATTTTTAATGATTTGTAATGAACTTATTTAAGATATTAAATAAAAATTAAGGCATTTAAATTTGTTTTTTTATTTTTTTTAAAAAAAATAAAAAGAAAATTATTTTATGTTAAATTTTTTTCAATTTTTTAATCTAAACAAATATTTTTTTATATATTATGAAAATATGTAAATAAGAGTTTATTTTTTATTAAAAATATTTTATCTTTATGATAATTGTTAAACGATTTTATAATTATATTTTTTATGGATAAAATATCTTTTATTATATAATTTTTCTTATATTTTATTATATTTTTTTAGTAAAAATAAAAATTGTTGTATATGTAGTGATTTTTATGGTTTTATAGAAACAGTTTTAATGTTTTTTGATTATCGATAACGTATCAATTATAGTAAATTGTTTTTATCATTTATGTAAATAATAAAAAATTTTGATAGAACATCACTAATATCTTAATTATGATATTACCGGTTCTTTATTATAGTAAAATTTATAATTATTTTAATATAAATTCACTATTTTATAAAATTCAAATTTTTTGTATACTGTATTTGAAAATATAATTTTAATATTACCTTAAGAGTTTAATTTTTTTTATGAGATAGATGATTTTACAAATTATGCATAATTTGTAAATATAAAATGCTTAATCTTTTTTAAACTCATTGGTAAATATACAAAATTTTTTATAAGTTAATCAGTAGTAAAATCATATTTTTACTATTTTATTTGCTAATGTGTGCAATTAAATCCAGAATTTTATGAGAATACCCAGTTTCATTATCATACCAAGCAATTAACTTTACAAAATTATTATTTAAAGTGATACCTGCTTTTGCATCAAAAATACAGGTCAATTCTTCACCATTAAAATCTGTAGAAACTACTTTATCTTCAGTATAACCTAATATTCCTTCTAATTCACCGTTTGCTGCTTCTTGAATTTTTTGACAAATTACTTGATAACTGGCTGATTGTTTTAGTCGAATAGTTAAGTCAACAACTGAAACATTAGGAGTTGGCACACGAAAAGCCATTCCAGTTAATTTCCCATTGAGTTCAGGAATAATGTTACCGATCGCTTCAGCAGCACCGGTAGATGAAGGAATTATATTTTGCAAAGCACCACGCCCACCTCTCCAATCTTTATTAGAAGGTGCATCAACTGTTTTTTGATTTGCAGTTACTGCATGAATAGTTGTCATTAGACCTTCAATTATTCCAAAGTTTTCATGCATAACTTTAACTAATGGTGCTAAGCAATTTGTAGTACAAGAGGCATTAGAAATAATATCTTGACCATTATAGGTATTATGATTTACACCCATAACAAACATAGGTGTTTTATCTTTAGATGGTCCAGTTAATACTACTTTTTTAGCTTGACCTGGAACAATATGTTTACGTGCTGTTTCATCATTCAAAAAAAATCCTGTAGATTCAACAACGACATCAATTTTATTCCAATTCAAGTTATCTAGATTTTTTTCTGCTGTACAGAAAATGCTTTTACCATTGACTAACAAGTGATTATTTTGTTTGACTTCAATTATACCTTTGAAACGTCCATGAGTTGAATCATATTTTAACATGTGAGCGATGTAATCAATATTTAATATATCATTAATTGCAATAATCTCAATATCTTTTCTTTTTTGGGCCGCACGAAAAACCATGCGTCCAATACGACCAAAACCATTAATACCTACTTTTATGCTCATAAATTTTTCTCCTTTATATATATTTATTAAATATGATCTTTTATTGTTATTTTCAGGATTATTATAATTGAATTAAGATAATATTAATTATATAAACCATTTTAAATTTAAGTTAATGTTTTGTGTTTTTTAAAACATGATATTTATAAATTTTAATTTTTGCTTAATTGTATTTTTGTATATTGTAGTTTTTTTAAACGTAAATTTAACAAAAATATTTGATTTTATATATAAATTGTTTTTTATATATTAAAAACTTCTAGTTATATAGAAACATAGGAATTTTTTTTGCTATTTTGCTATCTTTAAGAAAAGATAAAAATAAAAAATTTAAATTTAAAATTTTTATACCGTGTATATCAAAAAAAAGTTTATTGACAAAAATTTAGCGATTTTTATGTAAACAATAATTTTGTATAATAATTTTTTGAAAAAATCAGAATTTTATAAAAATAATTTTTTAGTGCAAATCTTTTATATCCTATTTTAAAGACATGAAAAATATTTTTAATCGTAATTAAAAAACAATAAAATTTTTTATAACTTTATTTTTTAAATATAAAATCATATATAATATATATTATCTTGTTGATATCTTTTTTTTGTTATTTATTTTTTGTAATATTAATTTTCTTAATATTATTGATATTTCTAAGTATTGTTGGCTTACTTTAGTTACTATAAGTTATTGTTTAATCTTTGAAATGCAGTTGATATATTTTATTGTTATGATAAATAAAAAATTGAAATAAATTCAAATATAAAAATAAAAAAGTATTTCTTTGAATAATCATCATTCTTATAAATTATATTTTTTTATATTTTAAAATGTAACTTTTATAAGTTTATCTATGTCACCATTAAAAATTATTATTATTTCTCTATATTTAATTGTAAGATTTATAAAAATATTGATATGTATATTTTAAATATTTTTATTAAATTTATTTTTTTACATTATTTTTTATAAAAATATTGTAGCATAAATATAGATAAAATTTTTTTTTATGCAAAAAGAGTAAAAAAAAGGTGTGTTGTTAGTTTTAATACACTATATTGCTTTTTATATATTCTAAGATAATTATACATTATAATTTATTTGTAAGAAATGTTTAGGTTATTTATTTAAGGTTACTTTTAAGGTTACTTATTTAAGATAGAATGAAATAAAAGATGCAATATTATCAGATAAATTTTCTGCTTAAAGTTTTTTATAAGCAGTACAATAAAAATAAATAACATACACATCAATATTAGTGAATAGTATTGATTTATGTATTTTTTTTTAAAATGTTCTGATAATTTTTTTATAAATTATATTTAGTTATTAAATATAAAAATATGAATGGGTTTTTATTTTTAAAAAAATATTTTTAAATTTAATCTATTCTATTAATTAAAGATTAGAATTATTTAAATAATATTTTCATTACGTGCTCTATTTTTGATATAAACTTTAGAAGTTTATGAATATAATATTAAAGTTTTTTGTTTAGTAGAATTTTGATTATAGAAAGTATAAAAATTATTTTTGCTTTATTGATTATAAGTTTATAGATAAATATATAATTTTTTTTTTGAAAAATACAAACAGTACTATATAAATCATTTTATGCGATATAAATTCTTCATATATAATATTTTAAATCAAAAATTTTTAATGAATGATTTTAAAACATGAATTAATAAAAACAGAAATTTTTAAAAACTATGTATTTTATTTATTAACATGTTATTTTTTGTTTACTAGTATGAAAGCAAATTTTAAAGTGCAAATGTATATCATTTAATTTTTTATATTAAATTTTATTATCGATAGTTATCATTTTTTATTAAAAAAATTAGATTTACGTTAATAATATATTATAGTATTTTTGGATTTTAATTTTACTTATTTATAAAAGTGAAAAGTATATTTGGTATTTTAGAATACTTTTTTCGATATAAAAAATAATTTATATATTCTAAGAAGGATAGAATTGTGGAATTTATTTTATCATATTTATTATTTGTTGCCAAAACACTTACTTTTATAATTACGGTTATTTTAATTTTATTTGTTTTTTTTGTTATTATATCTAATAAAAAAAATAAAAAAGGTGATTTAAAAATTGTTAATGTAAGTGAACATTATCGTGAGCGTCAACGGGAAATTCGACAAGTAAAAATGAGTGATGTTGCTTATAAAGTTTGGCTAAAAGCTCATAAAAAACAATTAAAAAGTAAAGAAAAAAAAGAAAAAAATCTTATTAAAATAGGAAAAAAAACAATAAGAAAAGCATGCCTTTTTGTAATTAATTTTAAAGGCAGTATTAATGCTCATGAAGTTTATGCATTGCGTGAAGAAATTAATGCAATTTTATCTATTGCTGATAAAAAAGATGAAGTTTTGCTCAGACTTGAAAGTTCAGGTGGGGTGATACATGGATATGGTTTAGCAGCTTCTCAATTATATCGGTTACGAAAAAAAGGATTAAAATTAACTATTTCTGTAGATAAGGTAGCTGCAAGTGGTGGTTATATGATGGCTTGTGTTGCTAATTATATTATAGGCGCTCCTTTTTCTATTATTGGTTCTATTGGAGTTATTGCGCAAGTACCTAATATTCATCGTTTATTAAAAAAGAATGATATTGATATAGAATTACATACAGCTGGGGAATATAAAAGAACATTAACTTTTTTAGGTGAAAATAATGAACATGGACGCAAAAAATTTATAGAAGATTTAAATGAAACACATCAACTTTTTAAAGATTTTGTTCATAAAAATCGGCCTTCTTTAGATATTAATTCTGTTGCAACAGGAGAATTTTGGTATGGTGTTCAAGCTAAAGAAAAGGGATTAATTGATGATATAGGAGTAAGTGATGACATAATTTTAAAACATATAGAAAGTAGTGAAATTATTGAAATCAGTTATATTCCACCTAAACGTTTTGTTGATCGGTTAGTAGGTAGTATAATGGAAAATATAAATCAGGTATTAAAACGCAGGCTATAAATTTATAGGTAATGGTTATTTTAAAAATTTTTACAATTTATTATAAGTAAAATGTATATTATCATATTTGAGTTAATTATTTTTATACAAAATCATGATAGTCAAAAATTAATAATTAAGAATAAAAATCATTTTGTCTATATTTTCGTGTTTTTTTAAAATGATAAATATGATATAAAAATTTCATTTGATTAATATATTCTATAAGATTTATCAAAATAATATTTTAGGTAAAAAAATATATGGGCAAAGCTCTTGTTATTGTAGAATCTCCAACAAAAGCTAAAACAATTAATAAATATTTAGGGAATAATTATATTGTTAAAAGTAGTGTTGGACATGTTCGGGATTTATTAAAAAGCAGTGTGCTTGGCTTACAAAAAAAAAGGAATATCAAAAAAAAAGATCAGAAAGTTATTAAAAATAAAGAAGAGCTACTTATCACCAATATGGGGGTTGATCCATATAATGGATGGACAGCTAATTATCAAATTTTGCCAGGAAAAGAGAAATTAGTTTCTGAATTAAAAATTTTAGCTATCAATTCAGAACATATATATTTAGCAACAGATCTTGATCGTGAAGGAGAAGCAATTGCGTGGCATTTACGAGAAGTAATTGGTGGTGATTTTCAGCGTTTTAGTCGTGTAGTTTTTAATGAAATAACTAAAAAATCAATTAAAACTGCTTTTGATAATCCATGTGAGTTAAATATTCATCGGGTTCAAGCTCAACAAGCTCGACGTTTTTTAGATCGTGTTTTTGGTTATATGCTGTCGCCGTTGTTATGGAAAAAAATTGGTCGTGGATTGTCTGCTGGTCGTGTTCAATCAGTAGCTGTAAGTCTTATTGTAAAAAAAGAACGTGAAATTAAGACATTTATTTCTAAAGAGTATTGGCAACTTTATGCAAATTTATATATCAATAATACTGAATTAATTTCTATGAAAGTAGTTAATAAAAAAGGTAAAATATTTAAACCTGGAAAAAAAATAGAAATTGATGATGCTGTTTTATTATTAAAAAGTACAGATTATAAAGTTTTAGAATATAAAGAAAAAAATACTTTTAGTAAACCGAATGCTCCTTTTATTACATCTACTCTTCAACAAGTAGCAAGTGCTCGTCTAAATTTTAGTGTAAAAAAGACTATGATGATGGCGCAAATGTTATATGAAGCAGGTTATATAACTTATATGCGTACTGATTCTACTAATTTAAGTGTAGATGCAATAAATATGGTACGTGATTATATTTATGATAAATTTGGTAAGCAATATTTATCAAAAAAAATAAATATTTATGTGAATAAAAAAAGTTCACAAGAAGCACACGAAGCTATTCGACCTTCAAATATTCATGTTAATATTGAAGATTTAAAAGATTTAGAATCTGATAGTAAAAAATTATATCAACTTATTTGGAATCAATTTGTTTCTTGTCAAATGAAATCAGCAAAATTCTCTTTAAGAATATTAACTGTTAAGGCTGGAGATTTTTTATTAAAAGCAAAGAGTCGTCTTTTAAATTTTGATGGTTGGATGAAAGTGATGCCTATTGTACATAAGAATAATATAGAACAAATTTTTCCAAATATTTTAATTGGTCAAAAATTAAAATTAAAAGATTTATTTTTTGCAAAAAAATTTACTAAGCCACCTGCACGTTTTACTGAAACTTCTTTGATTAAAGAATTAGAAAAATGCGGAATTGGTAGACCATCAACTTATCCGATTATTATTGCTAATATTCAAGAACGTGGTTATGTAAAGATTAAACAACATCGTTTTTATGCTGAAAAAATAGGTGAAATAGTTACTGATAGATTGAATGAAAATTTTAAAGAATTGATGGATTGTGATTTTACAGCTAGAATGGAAAATAAATTAGATTTGATAGCAAGAGGTTGTATTGAATGGAAGAGTGTTTTAGACAATTTTTTTTCTTCTTTTATGCAACAGCTTAAGATCGCAAATAAAAGTCCAGAAGAAGGTGGTATGCGATTAAATCCGATGGTATTAACATCAATTTTATGTCCAGAATGTCATAGAAGAATGGGGATCAAAAATGCTGCAACTGGTGTTTTTTTAGGATGTTCTGGTTATCAATTTTCATTATCGGAATATTGTAGATATACTATTAATTTAATTCCTGAAGATGAATTATCTGCATTTATGATCACTGCTTCGGAAGAGGATCTTGAAACCGATGCTTTACGGGCACGCCATAGATGTACTAAATGTAGTACTGCAATGGACAGTTATTTTATTGATAATAAATCTAAACTATATATATGTGGTAATAATCCGGTATGCAATGGTTATAAAATTATAAAAGGTGATTTTTGTATTAAAGGTTATAATGATAAAACAATTATATGTGATAAATGCGATTCTGAAATGCATTTAAAAATAGGTAAGTTTGGAAAATATATGGGATGTACGAATGGAAATTGTAAAAATATACGCAAGGTACTAAGAAATGGTGAAATTTCTCCACCTAAAGAATTGCCAATTCCATTACCGGAATTAATTTGTAAAAAAACAAATACTTATTTTGTATTAAAGGATGGTTCTTCTGGAATATTTTTAGCAGCGAGTAATTTTCCTAAATCAAAAGAAACTCGTACACCGTTAGTAGAAGAATTAATTAGATTTAAAAAACGATTACCACCTAAATTTATGTATTTAACAACAGCACCAATTATTGATCATGAAGGGAATAAAACAATAATTAAATTTAATCGTAAAACAAAAGAACAATATATTACTTCAGAAAAAAATGGAAAAAGTACTGGTTGGAACGCATTTTTTATTAATAATCAATGGATAGTAAAAAATGGATAGCAGCCAGTAAATAAATATTGTTTATTTATATAATAATATTATACTTAGATAATCATATAATTGATATATAAAGTAGCATATTTATTATTTATATTAATATTTTTACTATTAAAAAATATAATATTTTTTTATAAAATATTGAATTTTTTAACGATATTTATAGACATAATATCTTGTATAAAAAATTAAAATTACGTGATATTAAAGTTACATTTGCATTATGTAAATAAATATATAAATTCAGTTTTGCTCTTTGCTGTATAAAAATTGTGTAATTAAAAATGATTTTTAGATTTTTATTTTTAAATTTAATTTGTAAGAAGTATATTATTAAAATTATGAATTAAAATTTTTTTCTTATATGTTATCCTATTTTTCGTAATTAATTAAATGAAAGTAGCTTTTTGATATGATTTTTAAAATATCAAATAAATAGTTAGTTAGATAAATGTTATTATTTAAATTCTAATTTTCAGTGGATTAATAAGTTTTATAAAATTCATGTAACTAATTTATTATAACTTCATTTTTAATAAAAATATTATATTCTTTGTATTATAAGATTTTAAATAATATATATTCTTGCTTATAATAAAGAAGTTTAATATTTGTATTAGTTATACGATAGTTATTTTTTTTGTTCAATTTTATTAAAGGTGCTGAATAATATGAAATTACAGCAATTACGTTATATTGTAGAGATTGAAAATCATCATTTAAATGTTTCATCAACAGCTGAAAATTTATATACATCACAACCAGGTATAAGCAAGCAGGTTCGTATGTTAGAAGCTGAGTTAGGAGTGCAAATTTTTGGTCGTAGCGGCAAACATTTAACTCATATTACTCCAGCAGGTAAAGCAATAATTAAAATTTCAAGAGAGGTAATGACAAAAATTAATACTATTCGAGCAGTTGTTGCTGAACATACTTATCCTGATCGTGGTATTTTAGCGATTGCTACAACACATACTCAAGCAAGATATGCCCTTCCTTCTGTTATTGAGCAATTTATCCAACAATATCCAAAAGTTTCACTACATATGAGTCAGGGTTCTCCAACACAAATTGCAGAAGATGTAATTAAAGGAAATAGTGATTTTGCTATTTCAACAGAAGCTTTACATCTTTATAAAGATTTAGTTATGTTACCTTGTTATCATTGGAATCGATCTATTATTGTAAAAACTGATCATCCATTAGCAAATAAAAAAAATATTACAATTAATGAATTGGTTGAATATCCTATTGTAACTTATACTCATGGTTTTACTGGACGTTCTGAATTAGATGAAGAGTTTAAAAAATTAGGTTTGCAAGCTAAAATTATTTTTACAGCTACTGATGCTGATGTTATTAAAACTTATGTAAGATTAGGATTAGGTATAGGTATTATTGCTAATATCGCAGTAGATCACCAACAAGATAAAGATTTAGTAGTGATTGATATGAGAGATAAGTTTAGTTATAGTACTACAAAAATTGGATTTCATCGTAATAGTTTTTTACGCACTTATATGTATAATTTTATTTCGCTTTTTGCACCACATTTAACTTCTGATATTATTGATAAAGCAATTTCTTTACGTTCAAATGAAGATATTGAAGAGATGTTTAAGGATATAAAATTACCAACAATATAATTTTTTTTTTTAAAAGTTTTTATGTTAATTAAATGCTTATTTTTTTGAATGCTTGTTTTAAAAAAAAATATACAAGGGATTTTCTTATGCTACTCTTTTAATGAAATATTTTAACAAATTTTTTAAAAAAAATTAAAATTTCTGTTTTATTCATGATTTAATAAGATGCTATAAACATTCTTTAAATTTATAAAAATTTATTTTTTTATAGATTTTTTAGTTTTAATATTTTTTAGTATTTAAGATTACTATGGCGTAATGGCGTAATACTTTCAAAGTATCGTGTCTTCTATTTTATGAGAAATTGTTTTTTAACATTATTTATATGTATTAGCATTTTTAATTTAAATATGTATTTTATTATGCATTATTTATTTTTAATAAAAATTTATTAATTAACATTAAATATCTTAAATATGTGAAATATATTAATAATATAAAAAACGGTTAAATATTATAAAATATATTTTAAAATACTGTTCTTTGATGAAGATATTGCAATTATTTTTTTTGCATTTTAAATTTAAAATAATAAATAAACTTATTTAAAAAATATTTATGTACTGTATATATTTGATACATTGAAAAATATTTTATAAAAATTGAAATTATTTTAAAAAATATTATTTTTTTGTAGAATTATCATGTAGTATATGCCCTAATTTTTTAGCTTTAACATTTAAATAATTGTTATTCTTTGGATTACGTCCAACAATTAAAGGGACACGTTCTACTATATTTATTCCAGCTTCTCTTATGATTGCTAGTTTTTTAGGATTATTAGTTAATAATTTAATTTCATTTATAGCAAGTAATTTATACATTTCTGCACATACAGTAAAATCACGTTCATCAGGTTTAAATCCAAGTTTTATATTTGCTTCAACAGTATCCAGTCCTTCATCTTGAAGAAAATAAGCGCGGATTTTATTTAATAGTCCTATATTCCTACCTTCTTGACGATGATATAGTAAGACTCCACTGCCTTCTTTCGCGATTTGCTTTAGTGCTGCTTCCAATTGGAAACCACAATCACAACGTAAGCTGAATAAGGCATCTCCAGTAAGGCATTCTGAATGAATACGAGACAAAACAGGTTTTTTACTTGAAATTTTTCCATAAATAAGGGCTACATGATTATTTTTATTAATTATTTCTTCAAAACCAACCAGTAAAAAATCTCCAAATAGTGTGGGTAATTTTGCTTCAGCTATACGTTTTATATGCATTTTATTGTTATAGATCATAAATTAAAACCTCGTGTTTATAAATTGTAAAACATTTTTAAATATTTATGTTATTTTTTATTTGCATGTTTTGATATATTTTACTAGATTAGTAGATGTTTTTAGAAGAAAAAAATATATTTTATTTAAAATTACTACAAAAAATTGAATAGATTTTTTTGTAAAGATATTTGTATTTAGTTAAGATAAAAATTGAATTTTTTAAAATATTCAAATTTTTAGTATATTAGATTTATTTTTAGATACGATTTATTGTTTGATGTTATTGTTATTATTAATGTAATTTTTTTTATTAACTTGTAATTTTTATAAAATTAATAAAGTTAGTGTTACATATAAAATAAAGAAAAATTTTATTTATTTTTTTGAGATATTATTGTATAATTTTTTAATAATTATTTTTTAAAAATTATTTTTGTTACTGATCAAATATTTTAAAAATAAAAAAATACTTTTTGTTGTTTTTTCTTAGGTTATGTTTTACAATTTTTTAAAAAATAATTTTAAATCTTTAGTGTAATATAACAATAATAGATAATAGGAAAAATGTGAAGTATTTTATAATTTTTTTATTTTTTGTGGTGATATGCATTATTTCTGTAATAGTTATATTAAATGAACATCAAATTGTTACATTTAATTATTTAATTAATAAAGGTGATTATTCAATATTGACTTTATTGGCAGCTCTTTTTACGATTGGTTTTACGTTAGGTTTTTTGCTTACGGGGGTACTTTATATTAAAACTTTAATCACGTTGTCGTATGCAATACGTAAAATTAGACGATTAGAAAATCAATTAGTTAAAGTAATCTAAAATTATAAATTAATATTGCAAATATTTTATACATAATTTTGAAAATATCTATTTTTTATAAGTATTGATCTATATTCACATGGATATGCATATATAAAAATATATTAGTATTTATAATTACTAGGTATTATTATTTAATAATGGCTATTTATATATTTTTATAATTGTAAAAATACAATTTTTTATATTTCTTATATTAATTGTCTAATAATTATGAATAGTATAATCATTATGAAAGCTTTGATAGCTTAATGAGATTTTTTAATAAATAACTACAAAAATATTTTTCTTTCTATAGTTCTATAGAAAGTGTTCATATATTTTTATGATTCTTTTTCTTTATATATATTATATAAAGGTAGAAGGATTTTTCTACCGATAAATTTTAATAAAAAATTATATTTACGCAAATCTTTTTTTTATTTTAAAAAAATTACATAGATTGCTTATTGGTTCGTGTAATCTTTTAAAAGATAATGCTATATTTTTTTAAAATCGAAATTTTATCAAAAAATATCTTTTTTCTAAAGAAAATTTTTTATAAAGAAGTTTGTTGCAATTAGAAAAGTATAGTGATAATAAATAAAATTATAGTTAATTGATCTTTGTTGGATTAGTATAATTATGTCAATATTTATTGTATTTTCCTGATTATTTTTTTGATAATTTATCATTATTCAATTTTAATTTTAATAATCTTATTATCTAATTTTAAGAATTATTATAATTTATATTGATAGTTTAAGTAATATTATAAGTTTATGCTTAAATGTAATGTAGAAAATATATTCAATATATAACTGTGTAGTATTAGAAGCATGATATAAAATAAAACGTAATTCTACATTTTTTTTATAATATATTTTAAGGACATTAAAATTTTAATATATAAAAATGATATTTTAATAGAGATTATTTTGCAAAAACCATTATTGATGGATTTTTTTTGGTTAAGCATTACTTTTTAAGTATTTTTATTTTTTTATTTTTCTATATTGTTATCAAGTTATCAATTATATAGGATAAAAAGTATATAGGATAAATATGTTAGATCCACATTTGCTTCGTACAGAGTTAGATATAATTGCTAAAAAATTAGCTCGTAGAGGATTTATTTTTGATGTAAATAAATTACGTCAATTAGAAAACCAGAGAAAAAAAATGCAAATTGCAAAAGAAACTTTACAAGCAGAAAGAAATGATCGTTCTAAAAAAATTGCTGAAGAAAAAGTAAAATATAAAACTATCAAAGGCACATCTCAAGAAAAGATTATTCGAAGTACATCTAAAGAAATTAATATTTTAAATGAAAAACTGGATATTGTTAAAAACAAATTAACCAAATTACAGAATGATATTCTTGATATTAGCTTAAGTTTGCCTAATTTACCAGATGATAGTGTACCAGAAGGTAAAAATGAAATAAATAATGTTGAAATAAGCCGTTGGGGACAGTTCAGGGAATATGCTTTTTCCATAAAAGATCATGTTACATTGGGTGAATTAATAGATGGTCTAGATTTTCCTTTAGGAGCCAAAATTACAGGTTCTCGTTTTGTAGTTATGAAAGGTAAAATAGCACGTTTACATCGAGCTTTATCGCAATTTATGTTAGATTTACATATTGAGCAGCATGGTTATACAGAAACTTATGTTCCTTATCTCGTAAATAACAATACATTGTATGGTACTGGTCAATTACCCAAGTTTGGAAGAGACCTTTTTCAGGTTAAACTCTTAAAAGAACAATTATCAAATCAGGAATATACATTAATACCTACTGCTGAAGTGCCTTTGACTAATTTAGTGAGAGATGAAATTTTAAGAGCGGATATTTTGCCTATTCGTTTGGCAGCACATACACCTTGTTTTCGATTTGAAGCTGGTTCTTATGGACGTGATACTCGTGGTTTAATTCGCATGCATCAATTTGATAAAGTGGAATTAGTGCAAATAGTAGAGCCAGAAAAATCAATGGAAGCACTAGAAGAGTTAACAGGACATGCAGAAAAAGTATTACAGCTATTAAAATTACCTTATCGAAAAATGATTTTATGTAGTGGGGATATGGGGTTTTCTTCTTGTAAAACTTATGATTTAGAAGTATGGTTGCCATCACAAAATACTTATAGAGAGATTTCTTCTTGTTCTAATACGAGAGATTTTCAAGCGCGTCGTATGAAAGCACGTTTTCGTTCTCATACAAATAATAAAAAAACACAGTTCGTTCATACGTTAAATGGTTCTGCTTTAGCTGTTGGTCGTACATTAGTTGCTGTTATGGAAAATTATCAGACACATGATGGGCGCATTAAAATACCAAAAGTTTTGCATCCATATGTTAATGGATTAGAATATATTGATTAATGTATTTTTTTATATAAAAAATTGTTGTATATAAAAAAATATTCTTTTCAATTAAAAAACTTTAGTTTTTGCATTATACACAAGCTTTTATAAATATTAAAATTATGCGTTTTTAAAATAGTAAAAAATAAATAGCAAATTTTTATTACTATCTTCAATCTCAATCTAGATAAGCGATTTTTTTAATATCAGTTTCAATATATTTTTTATCATTTAATAATTAATAATTTTTTTTAAATTATATGGGGATATGTTTTTTGGTTATTTTTTTAAACATAATATCAAAAATAGTATTTCCTAATTTTTGCCCACGTTTTTCAAATTTGGTTAAAGGTCGTGAATTTGGTCTTTCTATATAATTGCCTGTTATTGATAAATTTTCGTAACCAGTAATTTCCGTGATAACTTTTAAGATATGTTCTGCATATGATTGGCAATCTGTTGCTATATGTAGCACCCCCCCTATTTTTAACTTATTCAATATAAGTTCAGCAGATTTTTTTTGTATAATTCTACGTTTTTGATGTTTTTTTTTAGGCCATGGATCAGGAAAAAAAAGTTGTATTACATTTAATGTGTTATTTGCCAACATGTTTTCTAATATTTCTATTGCGTCATAATATATAATACGTAAATTAGTAATTTTCATTTCTGTAGCTGCTATTAAACAAGCTCCAATACCTGGTTTATATACTTCGATTCCCAAGAAGTTTTTATTTGGATTTTTTTTTGCTATGGTTACTAATTCAGTTCCCATGCCAAATCCAATATCCATAATTACGGGAGCATGATTGCCAAATATTTCATAAAATACTAAGGGTTCTGAAACAAAATTTAATCCAATTTTTGGCCATAAAATTTTTAATGCATGTTTTTGATAGTTAGTTAATCTACTTTGACGACGAACAAAACTACATATTCTATGTTTTATTTTTTTTTCTGTATTAATTTTTTCAGTAAAAATATTCTGTATCATGGTTAAAAAATGATGTTTTGTAGTAATAAATTAATAATTTCTTTCATTTTATTAAGATATAATAGTGATGAAAAGTATTTTTAGTGATAATATTTATTTTTCGTAAAGATAGTATTCTTTTGCAAAGAAAAATGTAGATATTTATATATATAAATATTATTTTTTATAAAAATTAAGGTGAATAATATAGTTTTATATGAATAAATTGCAATTTTCTGATGCTATATTTAAATGGTATCATCAATTTGGTCGTAAAACACTTCCCTGGCAACAAAAAAAATCAATATATCATATTTGGTTATCTGAAGTGATGCTTCAACAAACACAAGTTAGTACAGTAATTCCATATTTTAAAAAATTTATTAATTATATTCCTGATATTTATTCTTTAGCAAATGCATCTCAAGATGAAATATTATCATTGTGGAGTGGTTTAGGTTATTATAGTAGAGCACTTAATTTGCATAAAGCAGCCAAAAAAATTCTTATAAAATATAATGGAAATTTTCCATGTAAATTTGAAGAAGTCATATCACTTCCTGGGATTGGGCGATCTACAGCTGGTGCAATTTTATCATTATCACAAAATCAAAATTTTCCGATATTAGATTGTAACGTAAAACGTATTTTAACTCGGTATTATGGTATAACCGGTTGGCCAGGTAAAAAAAATATTGAACATAAACTATGGAATATCATTAGTATGATAACTCCAAAATATGATAATCAATATTTTAATCAAGGTATGATGGATTTGGGTTCTATGATTTGTATTCGAAATAAGCCTAGATGTTTTATTTGTCCTATTAAGGAAGGTTGTTATGCTTTTAAGAATAATTGTTGGAAAAATTTTCCATCTAAAAAAAATAAAAAAGATATTTTTAAAAAAAATATTTGGTTTTTAATTTTGCAACATAAAAAGTTTTTTTGGTTAGAAAAAAGAATCTATTCTGGAATTTGGGAAGGTTTATTTGTCTTTCCAGAATTTGAATCATTTGATATATTAAATATTTGGCTTAATACATCAGGTATTCAATATGAGAAAAAAAAAGAATTAATGTCTTTTCGTCATAATCTTACACATTTACATTTAAATATTACACCAATATTGATAACTATTAATCACTTGCCATGTTCTTTAAATGCAAGCAAAAAAGAAATGAAAGGATTGTGGTATAACTTAAAACAAAATCTTAAAATTGGGTTATCAGCTCCTGTTAAAAGATTATTGCAACAATTAAGTGATTGATTTTTTATTTTTTATGGAAATTTTTATGAATAGAATTATTTTTTGTACTTTTTTACAACGTGAAGCTGAAGGTTTAGATTTTCAATGTTATCCAGGTAAAATAGGTAAGCGTATTTTTAATGAAATATCTAAAGAAGCATGGAAACAATGGATGAATAAGCAAACTATATTTATTAATGAAAAAAAACTGAATACCATGAATATTGAAGATAGAAATTTTTTAGAAAAAGAGATGATTAAATTTTTTTTTAAAGAAAATATTTGAATGATAAAAATAAATTTTTAATTCAGTCTATTATTGGTGATGAAGTACAATAATTTTGATTAAAATTTTGTATAATAAATAATAAAATAAATATAGCTTTGATAAACATTATAAATAATTTAAAAAAATTAATATTTCTTTTTATGGTAATTCAAGGTTTATCTGCTTGTACTTCGAAACCAGAAATTCTTTTACCAAATACTGAAATTATTAGAAATACTAATGGATTAGATATTTTAGTGCAGCAAATTATGTATAATATTGAAAATATTTGGGGTATAGATGAGCTTTTAATTGTTGGACCACAAGATTATCTTGAATATACTGATCATTACCAAACTCGTGCTCATATTGATTTTGATGTTGGAAATATCACGATCGAAACTATTATTAATACTGAACCTTATAAATTTTTAAAAAAAGCATTTTTTTCTAATTCATTGATTAATAACAAACTAGAGTTTGTTAAAACCCATTCTAAAACTGGATGCAATAAAAACTATTATTTATCTTTAAAAGATTTTGATCATATATATACAAATACCAAATTAGTTTGTGAAATAAATAAAAATATTGATCCATTAAAATATGAATTAAAGAAACGTCGATCTAAATCAAATATTATTTGGTCAATTACTATTAGATTAATACCAAATAATTTTAATCAACGAGCTAAAAAGTATTTGCCGTATATTCGACAAGCAGCAGAAAAATATGGTATTGATGCATCTCTTATTTTGTCTATTATGCAAATAGAATCTGGTTTTGATCCTTATGCTATTAGTCATGCTGATGCTTTAGGTTTAATGCAAATAATGCAAAATAGTGCAGGTCGAGATGTTTTTCGTATACAAGGAAAAACTGGTATACCAAATAGAAGTGACTTATTAGATCCTGCTTATAATATTGATCTAGGAACTGCTTATTTGTCATTATTACAAAATATATATTTATCAAAAATCAGTAATATCACATCGCGTCGTTATGCACTTATTACTGCTTATAATGGGGGGATTGGTAGTTTATTAAAGGTATTTCATAATAACAAAGAACAAGCATTAAAAATTATTAATCAAATGCGACCAAGAGATGTTTATCATGTATTAATAACAAAACATCCGCTTATTCAAGCACGTCATTATTTAATGAAGGTAAATAATATGCAAAAAAAATATCTTAAAGCAATAGATTAATTCTATAATTATATAAATGATATATTTAATAAAGAAAATATGAGATAATTACTTAAAAAGTTTGCATGCATTATTTAATTTTCGAAAATTATTTTATAACTTCTATTATTTAATAAATTTTATTGACGAAGATATTATAATCATGTTAAATATATATTTATTGCCCGGATAGCTCAGTTGGTAGAGCAGAGGACTGAAAATCCTTGTGTCGGTGGTTCAATACCTCCTCCGGGCATATAAATCTATAATTTTTATATAAAAGAAGCCTGTATTATTCATGATAATTTATATAAAAATTAATAATAAATATAAAAGTTATTTGTGAATATTTTTAAAAAATATGGTATTTTTTAATAATTTTTTTATTTTTTCTTGGATTGTATATACAAATTAAATAAATAATTAAAAAATTACAAAAATATAAATAAAACAAAAATATAAATAAAGTATAAAATTATTTTATTTTATAAACAAAATTTTTTTAAATTTATTAATATTAATATAAAAACATATTTATTTTTTATTGATTATTTAAATAAATTATAAGTTTATAAATAAGTTTTTTACCAAATTAGATACATAGTAATTTTTTAGTATTATATATTGTATATGTGATGACTAATATAATTTGTCTCTATTTTTTTAAAGATTTCTGAATTTCATTATTTTAATTTTATTATTTTTAAAAAATATTTGTATTTGTTTTTTATTTTTTTATGTGGAATTTTTTCATAAAAAAACAATAAAATGATAATAGGATATTTTTATTAGTTTATTTGGTTATCAATCAATAT
Source organism: Arsenophonus sp. (assembly GCA_031446165.1). Lineage (GTDB taxonomy): Bacteria > Pseudomonadota > Gammaproteobacteria > Enterobacterales > Enterobacteriaceae > Arsenophonus. The sequence continues at coordinate 372,955 of CP132905.1, forward strand.
ACCGCATGAGTAATGCAAAATATTTGAGAGTTTTTTTTAGTTATTTTTTGGATTATAAAGAAAGTATTTTTTAAAATCCAGAAAAAGGACTATGTAGTATATTGTATTATATTTATATTTGAAATATTTTATATATTTATCATCTAGATTTATGATTTTCTTTATTTGTTATTTAATGTCTTTTCTATTAAGTTTTGATATAAAAATTGATTTTTATTACATAAAATAACCAATGGAATAAAGTTTATTGGTAAGTGTTTCATCGATAAATACTAAAACATCTAAACGTAAATAATTTAATGCTATTAAAATTAACATTATTATCATTGGTGATAAATCTAATCCATTAAAAGCAGGAATCATGCGACGAATAGGAATCATTAACGGTTCTGTTAATTGAATAAGCATATTATCAATAGGATGATACCCTTGATTAATCCAAGTAAAAAGAGATCGAACTAATATTAACCAAAAAATTAATTTTCCGATATAATTTAATAATTGTATGAGGCTGATAGGTAATAAAGTAATACTTATTAAAGTAAGAGAATTAGTGACCCACATAATAAAAAGAATATTACTTAATGTAATAATATAAGCGATTAATAAACTAGGTGTATCAATATAATGAATAGAAGGCATCAAATGACGCACTTGATTTATAATTGGTTGAGTGCTTTTAATCACAAATTGAACAAATGGATTATAAATATCAGATTTTACCATTTGCATCCAGATTCTTAGGATTAATATAATAATATATAGCTGAATAATGGTTGGTATGATAAAAATTAAAAATTGCATTTCTGATTACCCTGTGATTAAAAAAATATTTTTTCATTTTTATAAAAAATAAATATTTTTTTATTCTATTTTTTAAGAATTAATAATAATTTATAATATGAAATTATTGAAAAAATTTAATATTTTTAAAAAATTTTTGCACGTTGTCTCTAACCTAATAAAAATTATGATTTGTATTTTCAAAAATTTTCTTAAATTTATTAATCTGAATTAATATTACGTAATTGTGATATTTTTCTAAATATTATATATAATTAAAATTAATTATTTGAATAGAAAAGAATTCTGTAAAAATAAAAACTATATACAAATAAAATAGTAATTTTAAAAAACTATTCTAAATTAAAAAAATAATTATCGTAGTTTTATTTTAATTATATAATTTAAAAGAGATATTTGATATAGTTTATATTGTAAATATTTGATGGTTTTTCAATAAAATTACTTTCAATTGCTTTTCAATTAATTTTTTGATAAGTTTAATAGTTAATAAAAATATTTTTGTAATCATTTTATATATCATATCACTGTATTATAATATTTATTAATATCTCATAAAATAAATATCTTTAAAAGATTAGAATTTATGTATGTATAATAACATTTTTTCATTATTTAAAAATAAGATTACAAAAGTTATATTTTATTTTTTTATTTATTAGTAAAGAAAAAATTTATCTATCACCAAAAATAGCCTTACCAATTCTTAATAATGTTGAACCAAAAGCAATAGCAATGTCAAAATCATTTGTCATGCCTATTGAAAGTGTATCAATATTTTGATATTTATTTTTTAGTTCTTGAAATATTTTTTCCATAGTATAAAAAAGTGATACTTGGTGAATGATCAATGTATTAGAAGAAAAAATTGCCATTAAACCACGTAATTTTAATTGTGGCAATAATAAAATTTTTTTGGCTAATGCATATACAGTATGCGGCATAATACCTGATTTATTAATTTCATTGGTAATGTTAATTTGTATAAGTACATTTAATGGTCCTTTACTAAAAGGGCGTTCTTTATTTAAACGTTCAGCAATTTTAAATGTATTAATAGTGTGACACCAATCAAAATATTTTGCTATTAATTTAGTTTTGTTGGTTTGTATGGTTCCTATAAAATGCCATTCTAAATTGTATTGATTGTTAAAATAAAGAATTTTTTTTATTCCTTCTTGCGCATAATTTTCACCGAATTTATATTGACCTGCATAAATGGCATTTTGAATATCATAACATGATTTGTTTTTGGTAACAGCCAGTAGTTTAATATCTTTTGGCAGACGATGATATTTTTTAGCAGTTTCTATAATTTTGTGTTTTATATTAATGATATTTTTTTGAATTGTATTCATATTTATATTTTTTAATAGGACTAAATTAATCATATTGCACTTTATTTATATAATAAAATTCTATTTTATTTTTGATTTATTTGTGATAAACGATTTTTCAAACCAATTTTCTAAAATAATAACAGCAGAAATCACATCAATATTACTTTTATTTAATGCTTTGTAACCACCTTTATTAAAAAGGTAAGTACGAGCTTCTATTGTTGTTAAACGTTCATCATATAATATAACTTGAATATTGAAGCGCAGATGTAAAATTTTAGCAAATTTACGCGCTTGTTTACTTATTGGTTGTTCTGTTCCATCCATTTTAAGAGGGAGTCCAACAATAGCAAGTTTTGGTCTCCATTCTTGTAATATTTTTTTTATATCTAACCAGTTTGGTTTCCCATTTTTTGCTTTTAATGCAGTTAGAGGATGGGCTATTGCTATTATTTCTTGTCCTACAGCAATACCAATACTAATTGTACCAAAATCGAAAGCGATAATTGTTCGACTATTGTTCATTATGAATGACCTACTTGATTTGAAATATTACAAATATCAATGCCAATTAAAGCAGCTGCTTTTTTCCAACGTTCTGAAATTGGAGTCTGAAAAATTATATGGCTATTGGCTTTGGTTGTTAACCAATTATTTTCCATCATTTCTTTTTCAAGTTGTCCTTTTTTCCAGCTTGAATATCCTAAAGCAATAAGTGTTTGCTTTGGTTGCTGAGTGGTACCTAATGTTTGAAGAATATCTTTTGATGTTGTGATCATTATTTCATCAGAAAGCTGCAATGTAGAATTAAATCCATGATGTGGAGAATGTAAAATAAAACCATGAATTTCTGCAATTGGGCCACCAGAAAAAATTGGGTGTCTTAGATTTTTGATATGATTATTCTCTTGTGTTTTAATGTTCAAATTTTTTAAAATTTTATTGATTGAAATGCACTTGATTTGTCTATTGATAACCAGACCTATACTACCTTTTTCGTTGTGTTCGCAAATATAAATCACCGATTTTTGAAAATACGGATCTAATAATGTCGGCATTGCAATGAGAAAATGATTTTGTAAATTCATATTATTAAACTTATTTAACTTAATTAGATCAGTTAAGATGTGTTTAAATTAAGGGTAAAATAATTAATAAAATATAACCAATAATATATAAATTGTATCACAAAATTTAATTTTATACGATATTTATATCGTTTCATATTATAAAATATTCATGAAATTCGATTTTATTGTTTGTTTGAGTATGTAATCATATTATATGATTTATTTATTTTTTGTGGTCAATTTTTTTTCTATTACATCAAATAAAATACCAGTAATAGATATATGTGGTAATGCCAATTGAATTTCTCTTATGCATGTGGGACTAGTGATGTTAATTTCAGTTAAACGGTCACCAATAATATCTAATCCGACAAATATTAATTCTTTTTCCTTCAAGATAGATGAAACACTTTTTGCAATTTTCCAATCACTTTTTGTTAATTTTCTCACTTCACCATATCCTCCAATTGCTAAATTACCTCTTATTTCTCCTTCAGGTGGAATTCTAGCTAAACAATAAGGAATCGGTTCGCCATCGATCATCAATACACGTTTATCACCTTTGTTAATTTCAGGTAAAAAATTTTGAGCCATGCAAAAATGTTTTTCTTTTTTAATTAATGTTTCTATAATAACATTAATATTAGGATCATTTTTTTGTATCCGAAAAATAGAATCGCCCCCCATTTTGTCTAGTGGTTTCAAAATAATGTCTTGATATTTTTTATAAAATGCATATAGTTGTTTCTTGTTTCTTGTGACCAATGTTTTAGGAGTTAATTTAGAAAACCATAATGTAAAAATTTTTTCATTACAATCTCGAAGACTTTGTGGTTTATTAATAATTAAAGTACCTGTGGCTTCTGCTCTTTCAAGAATATAAGTAGCATAAATATATTCGGTATTAAATGGAGGGTCTTGCCGCATTAAAATAACATTTAATTTTTTAAGTGCAATATTTTTTGTTGTTTCAAATGTATACCATTTTTTAGAATTTTCTTGAATTTTTTTTATTTTTTTGGTATATGCATAGGCTTCACCGTTTAATAAAAATAGATCACCGATTTCCATGTAGTAAATTTCATATTTACGACGTTGTGCTTCTAATAGCATCGCAAAACTACTATCTTTTTTGATATCTATATTTTTAATTGTATTCATAACTATACCTAGTTTAATCATTTTGTATCCTTTATTTATAAAGTTATAAAATAGAAGAAAAGTAAAAATTATAGTTTATTTATTAATAATAACTATTCTGGACATTTTTTCTTGAATTGCAATTTTACTTTAAACATAAAATTTATGGTGATAGAACGATAATGCTATGTATTAAAAAGATTGTATCTATGAATTTATTTTAATTTTTGTGCATTTTTTAATTTTTTAATTGTTTTTTACATCTTTTAATAAAAAAATAAATTAAAAATGTTTATAAAAATAATATAAGAATGTTTATTAGTATAGATTTAAATATGTAAGATTGATTTATGTTTTTTATATTAAATTTTATGTTTTGAATAAAAGAAATGATTATTAAATATTGCACGATTATTATAGATACAATATATCCATATTTAATTTAAAAAACATCCCAATAAAAAATATGTATTATACTTTGTTAGTGATTTTTTTATAAATATTGATAACATCTAATTTAGATTTTTTTATTTTTTTAAATATTTTGTAATAGTTATTTATACTGCATTTTTTTTCATATTTAAAATAATTTTTATGACATTTTTATTTTCTGCATTATCATTAATAATAAATATTTCTTTAAAAATATAAGTTATAAAAAATATAGTAAAAATAAATTGTTTTTGTATTGTATAAAAAATTAGATTTTTCTTTTTTATAATTTCAATTATTTTTTAGAATATTTTTTACACAATAATTCATTATTTAAAAGATTTTTACATGTAAATAAACTATTTTATAAAAAAATACATGGTATTTATTTATAAGTAATAATTAAATACTATAAGTAACTTATTACGAATAAAATATAAGTTATTAAAAATAAAATATGGAAAAATATTCTTATCAAGTTTTTGATAATTTTTTCTATATTTTATATATGATACTTTATTTTGATTTTCTTTAAATAAAATTTGTATTTTATATATTAAAAAATTTTTATATATACAATAATTACTATTATACATATAGTTTTGAATAAAAATTAAAAAATATTTTTTTAAATATTTGATATAAAAATACTTAATATCTTTCAAGATTTTTTATAGTTGTTTTTAAAATTTTATTTAAAAATATTTTTGTATTTCATGTATTTTAGATATTTATGTTTTTTGATCTTTTCGATATTTTAAAAATTTTTTAGTATTTATATATTTAAAGTTTTTTTATTTAAAAAGTATAAAAAATATTTGATAGGAGTTAAAAAATGTATCAAAATCTTATTTTGTTTGAATTAGAAGAAGCTAGTATTATATTAAAAAATTTTCTAAATGCTAACAAAAATATTGCAGTTATTGAAGAAGCAGCAATTATGATGTCCTTGTCTTTTAAATCAGGAGGAAAAGTATTATCTTGTGGAAATGGTGGTTCTCATTGTGATGCGATGCATTTTGCAGAAGAATTAACTGGACGATATCGTAAAAATCGTCCAGGTTATCCTGCTATTGCAATTGCAGATGCCAGTTATTTATCTTGTGTTGCTAATGATTTTGGTTATCATTACATTTTTTCGCGTTATGTAGAGACAGTTGGTAAGAAAGGCGATATATTGTTTGCAATTTCAACATCTGGTAATTCTAGAAATATTATTTATGCCATAGAAGCTGCGCATTCTAAAGGAATGAAAGTGATTTCATTAACAGGTAATAATGGTGGAAAAATTGCAAAAATAACTGATCTTGAAATTCGGGTACCTCATTTTGGATATGCTGATAGAATTCAAGAAATACATATTAAAGTGATACATATTTTGATTCAAATAGTAGAAAAAGAGATGGAAAAAAATTATATATAATTTAATATTAATATAATAATTAATATTAATATAATAAAGTAGGTAAAATTATATTTTTATGATATTCATTCTTTTATAATTTTTTATTTTTAACGAATCATTTAATGTTTTTTAATTTTTATTTTCTTTATGTATTATTTTTTTGTAAAAAATGTATTGTAGATTTGATTATTTAAATACATCGAGAATTCATGGAATATAATATAGCATATTAAAATTAAGATTTTTAAAAATATTTTTAATATTTTTTTGATAAACAAATACTTTTTATAAGCACTTTTATTAAGAGAGAAAAATGTGTTTTAAAAAGTATTGTATTTAAGGTTTTCTTTTCTTTTTATTTTTATAATTCATAATAAAAATTCATAATAAAAAAATTATTATTAAGAATATTTAAAAATTTATTGAAAGAACTACAAGAGGTAAAAGTATTGTGATTTTTGGTTTTATTTTTCTATATTTATCTTCATGATTATGGTATTTTTCGTATTTTTAGAAAAAATTGAGTATAAACATAATTGTTATCATTTATTTTTTAAATATATTTTTTTTATAAAAGTTTTTTTAGTTAAAAATAAGTATTATTTTTGATATGTATTTCATAAAAATATAAAGATAAAGATTATAATAATGAAATTGTAGTTTTTATATTATGCAATTAATATTATTTAGATAAAAATTTGATAATTCATCAAAAGAAAATATCCTGAAAAAGGCCACATTTTTTATGAGCAGTAAAGAGTTATTTTATAAGTTAAGTAAAGATTTGGGTGATAATCTCAAAAAAAAACGTAAAATAATCACTTTAGTAGAATCATGTACAGGAGGATGGATAAGTAAAATTATTACTGATGTTTCAGGTAGTTCTGTTTATTTTCAGAGAGGCTTTATTACTTATAGTGATGAAGCTAAGCATGATATGTTAGGTATTAATAAAAGTATATTAAGTAAATACGGTGCCGTGAGTGAACAAGTTGTTATAGATATGGCAAAAAAAGCATTAGTACTAGCGAATGCCGATTTTGCATTTGCAGTTAGTGGTGTTGCTGGCCCAAATGGTGTTTCCGGTTTACAACCGGTTGGTATAGTTTGGTTTGCTTTTTCTAGCAACAGTTTTCTGAATAATCAAGCAACAACGTATTGTTGTTATTTTAAAGGAAATCGTTTTCAAATACGGCGTCAAGCTGTGATTTTTTCATTAAAAACATTGGTAAAAGAGATAAAAAAAGCACTTAATATTTAGTATATATTTACTTGTTTTTGCTTTAATATATAAAGAAATATCAATACTTTATTGAGTACGTAGATATTTTATAAATATAAATATTTTTAAAGAAATATATCTCAATAGGACAATTATTTAGACATTTTTATATATACATAAAATTTAATTAGTTTATAAGAAATTTTACAAATCTAAAATGATCGCTCAAATATTTTTTTAATTTTGTATTATTGTAAAGTTTTTATATTTTTTACAAAAAATACATCATATAAAAATGTTAAATAAAAAATGTATGAATGTAATTGTTATATATTTATAGCTATGCTTCATATAATTTAGTAAAAATGTTTAGAAAAATGATAAAAATGCAGCTATTTTAAAGAAATTACAAAATTTTTATTTCATTCATTAATCTTAATTAATATATAAAATATATTGTATAGTAAATATAATAATTATAAAAATTAATACTTTATTACAGTAAAGCTAACAAAAATAAAATTTGCTTTTATATATTTATAGGTATTACAAAATTTATTGTATTACTTTCTCAAAAGAAATATTATTATTTTTTTACATTTATATAAATTATTTTATACAATTTTTAATAAATATAGAATCATTCAACAAATTTTTTATATGAAAATAAGGTTATTGTATAATTTTAGATATATTTTTTATTGATTAATATATTATTCATTTTTATATGATTGAGATAATTTATGAATTATCAAAAATTAATTTTTATTATTACATATAATAAATTGTTATTATTGAATTAACATATTTAATAATTTTTTATTAAATTTGTGTTAAAATAACATTTTTTAAAATCATTGCAACTTATTCTATAAATATAAAAAATTAAATTTATATAAAATCAATTTTTGTATAAAGTATTTCACGAGTATGATTATTTAGTTTTTAAAAATAAGAATTTAAATTTCTGTATTAAAAAATTACAATAATTTTAATACGGTAAAAATAATGTAAATATTAATAAAAATTATTATCATTTTAAAATATGAATAAAATGAATTGTGTATGTATATAGATTAAATTATTAATATTAATGTTACTTTTTTATTGATTTTTAAAATATTAATTGTTTTAAAAAATCTAAAAATTTTGAGTTTTTTTTGATATACTAATAAAAATTTATTTGATAAAAACATGTTGTTTACTTAAATATAGTTTATTTATTTTTTTAGCTTGATTCTAGGATAATTATGAGTAGTAAAAGTACCAATGAGATCCGTCAAGCGTTTCTCGATTTTTTTTATACTAAAGGGCATAAAATTGTACCTAGTAGTTCATTAGTACCAAATAATGATCCAACGCTATTTTTTACTAATGCAGGAATGAATCAATTTAAAAATGTCTTTCTGGGATTAGAAAAAAGAAAGTATTCTAAAGTGGCCACAACACAACGTTGTGTTAGAGCTGGAGGTAAACATAACGATTTACAAAATATTGGTTATACTAATCGTCATCATACATTTTTTGAAATGTTAGGAAATTTTAGTTTTGCTGATTATTTTAAAAAAGATGCAATAAAATATGCTTGGGAGTTGCTGACAAGTGAGAAATGGTTTGATTTGTCAAAAGAAAAATTTTGGATCACTGTACATGATTCTGATCGTGAATCTTATAATATTTGGCATAAAGAAATTGGTATTCCGTTACAACGTATTATTCGGATAGGTGATATTCAAGGAATACCTTATTCTTCTGACAATTTTTGGCAAATGGGAGACAATGGTCCTTGTGGCCCTTGTACTGAGATATTTTATGATTACGGTAGCCATATTTTTGGTAGTCCTCCTGGTTCAAAAAATAATATTGGTGAACGTTATATTGAAATTTGGAATATTGTTTTCATGGAATATAATCGTCATGCTGATGGACATCTTACAGTGCTACAAAATCATTCTGTTGATACAGGAATGGGACTTGAACGTATTGTTTCTGTATTGCAATCTGTTAATTCAAATTATGAAATTGATATATTTCGTCAATTAATGTTTTATATTTCTGAAATAATAGATTTTTCGGATTTTTCTAATAAATCATTGTTAATCATTGCAGATCATATTCGATCTAGTGTTTTTTTGATTGGTGATGGTGTATTTCCTTCTAATGAAGGAAGCGGTTATGTATTGCGTCGTATTATTCGTAGAGCAGTGCTTCATGGATATAGATTAGGTGTTAAAAAGACTTTTTTTTATAAATTAGTGCAGCCTTTGATCGAAATTATGAGTCCAGTTTCCAATGACTTAAAAAATAAAAAAAATACCATCGTAATAATACTGAAAAATGAAGAAGAACAGTTTCATAAAACTTTAATACGTGGATTACAGTTATTAGATAATGAATTATCTAAATTGCAAAACAATACTTTATCCGGAAAAATAGCATTTCGTCTTTATGATACTTATGGTATCCCATTTGATTTAATTGATGATGTTTGTTGTGAACGTAATATTAAATTTGATAAGTTAGGTTTTAATGTTTTTTTAGAAAAACAAAGATTTCAAGCAAGACAGTACAAAAATTTTTTTACTGATTATAATAATATAATTACAGTAGATCTTGATAGTCATTTTTTGGGTTATGAAAATAATACAATAAATGCCACAGTAAAAGCTATTTTTTGTAAAAATAAACCTGTAAATGTATTACATAAAGACGAAGAAGGAATTATTTTTCTTGATAAAACAGTATTTTATCCTGAATCAGGTGGACAAATTGGTGATATAGGAATATTAGAAAATAAGGATTGTGAATTTCTTGTAACCGATACACAGAAATATGCTAAAGCAATTGGACATATTGGAAAGTTACAGGTTGGTTTAATAAGTGTGAATCAGTTAATTAGAGCTAAAATTAATGTTGCAAATCGTTGTGCCATTCAAATGAATCATTCAGCTACCCATTTGTTAAATGCAGCTTTGCGCATTGTATTAGGAAATCATGTTATTCAAAAAGGCTCTTTAGTAAATAACAAATATTTGCGGTTTGATTTTTCACATTTCAAATCATTAAGCTTATTGGAAATAAACAAAGTTGAAGATATTGTAAATTCTGAAATTCGTAAAAATAATCTTATTGTAAAAAAAATAATGAATATAAATGAAGCCAAAAAAAAAGGTGTCATTATGTTTTTTAATAAACAATACGATAGAGAGGTGCGTGTATTAAGTATAGGGGATTTTTCTAGTGAGTTATGTGTTGGTACACATGTGATTCGTACTGGTGACATTGGATTATTTTGTATTAAAAGTGAATGTGGTATGGCTGCGGGTGTGCGCAGAATAGAAGCAGTAACAGGTCAAGTTGCAATAGATTATCTTCATCGAGAACATAATCTATTAGTTGATCTTTGTGAAATTTTGAAATGTGATAAACAGAATATAATCATGAAACTTAAAATTATTTTAGATACAATTAAAAAATTAAAAATGTCTCTAAATGTATTTAAAAAACAAGAATTAATTAAAGAAACAATACATTTGAAGAAAAAAATAAAAATTATTGCAGGAATTAATTTATTAATCACGCAAGTTAATATTATTGATGTTAAAGAATTACGTATTTTAGTTAATGAATTTAAGAATCAATTAAAATCAGCAATTATTGTTTTTGCAACTATAAATAATCCTGAAATTACTTTTATTGTTGGTATTACAAAAGATTTGAGTATTAAAATAAAAGCTAATGATTTAATTGCATTTATTTCAAAAAAAATAAAAGGAAAAGGAGGTGGCAGTTATGAAATAGCTCAAGCTTGCGGATCTAATATCACAGCACTACCTACTGTATTAGTAGCGGTTGAAAAATGGATTAATTTACGTTTAAAATTAAGTTAAATACTGTAATCTACGTGTATTAAAAATTGTATCAGTTTGACTGTTTTAAATAAAAAATATAGTTTTTAATGTAGAAGAATGAATATGTTTAGTTAAATACTTTAGGTGAATGTCATTGCTTTATTTTTTCATGGTGTGATGAATAATAGTAAGGAAACCTAAAACCCGACTCTTTAAAATTTCAAGGAGCAAAGAATGCTTATTCTGACTCGTCGAGTTGGTGAAACGCTTATGATAGGCGATGAGGTAACAGTAACAGTGTTAGGTGTAAAAGGTAATCAGGTACGTATAGGGGTTAATGCACCAAAAGAAGTTTCTGTTCACCGTGAAGAAATTTATCAAAGAATTCAAGCGGAAAAATCTCAGCAAAATAATCAATAATTTTTATAAAATATTTTTTAGATGTTTATTAGATGTATTTAGTTTCATAATATTTTTGTATAGTTTTTATAAAGTAAATTTTATTTATATATTTATAAATTATAATTATATAAAAGTTAGCATAAATATTATATAAAGTTAAAAAATATTTTTAGTTATTTTTTCTTAAATAAAAATTAATGAAAAGATAATACTAATAATTAATAATTTAGTGTACGTTTATAAAATTATTAAACCAATAATAAATGCGTTAAAATGAGTTAATAATAATTAAGATTGGCTATTTTTAGTTATATTATATATTTTAGTTATACAATATATTGTTTTATTGTTCTTTAAAATTATTTTGAAGTTTGTTTTTGATAATGAATAATAAATGTTATTTAATATTCTTTAATATTATATTTAATCTATTTATTTTGATTTAATCGAGTTATTTTGATTTTAAATATAATTTTAATTATTGAAACAGTTTTAAAAATGTTTGACTTTTTATTTTTTAAAAGTAACATTTCTTTCAAAATGGAATATTATTATAAACATTAACATTTTATTTAAATGATAGGTGAGGTGGCCGAGTGGTTAAAGGCGCTCCCCTGCTAAGGGAGTATGTAATTAATAATTGCATCGAGGGTTCGAATCCCTCCCTCACCGATTTTCTTTTATTTAATATTAGATTTTTATAAAATAAAATATGCATCCATAGCTCAGTTGGATAGAGTACTCGGCTACGAACCGAGCGGTCGGAGGTTCGAATCCTTCTGGATGCGTTTAACATATAATAAAACCCTGTTAAATAATTTATACAGGGTTTTATTTTTAATATATAAAATTAAAGTTTAAATAAATATTTTTTTAAAATTATAAATCATAAATAATTTTTTTTTACTTTTATTATTTAATATATATAATATCTTAATATTTTATATAAATAGTTTGATATATTATTTATAATAAACAAGTTTTATATAAAAAATAGTTTTTAGTAAAAATTATAATTAACAATTAATTAACAATAATAAATAATATTTAAAATTTATTGATGTAAATTTTAAAATCATTTTATATTCATAATTTTTATATTTATAATTCGTGTTTTTATTCAATTTTTTCTGAATTTCAATATTATGCACATTCTTTATAAGAATACAAAACATCTTGAGTAAAAAATATGTCACTAATTCTTAATATTTTTGGGTTACGAAATTTATAATAAAAAACTATATATAGATAAATTCTATCAACTATTTTATGGAAAAGTTGGAATATTTTTCATACTTTAAATTGATAAAAATTAATTTTTTTTATAAATAGAATTTTAAAAAATATTTAGTACTATTTGGTAAATGTTATTACATAGTGAAAAATGCATAAAATTTTTTTTAAAAATATAATTATTAGTATCTGAAATAAAAATTATTATTAAAGGTTAAATGATATAATACTAAATTTATGCATTTTTATAAGATTAAATGATCAAAAAGATTTTATAAAAAATGATAGTTTTTTAAAATGGTTAAATATTTTTTATACCATAAAAATTATTAATATAATATATTAAACTGAATGACTTAAAAAGTGAAAATTTTAATTTTGTAGGTTCAAAGTAATTTCTTCAAAAAAAATATTATTAAAATGAATAACGGGAGGTCAATTTGATCCCGAATATATCAAAGGCGATAAGATGGTTAAAATTACATCCTAATATTTTGTATGGTGTTCGTCGAGGAATTGAACGTGAAACATTAAGAATTACACCAGAAGGGAAATTAGCAACATCTCCACATCCCTATGGATTAGGAAAGGCGTTAACGCATCCCTGGATCACAACTGATTTTGCTGAAGCTTTACTAGAATTTATAACACCAGCTAATAATAATATCGAGTATGTATTAGGATTTTTAAGAGACCTTCATCGTTATACGATATCGCATCTTGAGCATGAATTAATTTGGCCAATTAGCATGCCTTGTTTTATAGAGCATCAAAAAAATATTAAACTTGCGCAATATGGTATTTCTAATATTGGTCGTTTTAAAACTTTGTATAGAGAGGGATTAAAAAATCGTTATGGATCGTTAATGCAAATCATTGCAGGTGTTCATTATAATTTTTCTTTGCCATTACCATTTTGGAAAGCTTTTTTAAATATAAAAGATTCTGAAGATGCTAAAAAGAAAATTTCTGATGGTTATTTTAGGTTAATGCGTAATTATTATCGATTTGGATGGGTGATTCCATATTTATTTGGTGCATCACCGGCAATTTGTGGTTCTTTTTTAAATGGTAAAACGCTTCATTTGCCTTTTAAAAAAACCTTGCAAGGAACCTATTATTTACCTTATGCAACATCATTAAGAATGAGTGATTTAGGATATAATAATCAGTTTAAAAATAATTTTACAATTACTTTTAATGACTTAATTACTTATGTTGATAATCTTAAGCAAGCAATTAAGAATCCATCAGAAGAGTTTATAAAATTAGGAATGTATAATAAAGATGGAAAATATCTACAGCTTAATACAAATATTTTACAAATAGAAAATGAGTTATACACACCTATTCGCCCGAAAAGAGTATCAATTGATGATGAATCGCCATCAGATGCTTTATTAAAAAGAGGGATTGAATATGTTGAAGTTAGATCTTTGGATATCAATCCATTTACTGCTATTGGTATTAATAAAACACAGATGTATTTTCTTGATTTATTTTTGATTTGGTGTGTGTTAGCAGATGCACCTATGATGGATCAAAAGGAGTTATTTTGGTGTCAAAAAAATTGGAACACGGTAATTCTTGAAGGTCGTAAACCTGGACAAATCATAACTGTTAATTATGGTAAATCTATAAGTTCTTTAAAAAAAATTGGAAAAAAATTATTTAATGATTTATTTAAAATTGCTGATGTACTAGATATTAGCGGTAATAGTCATTATCGTGAAATTTGTTCTAAGTTAATAGTAATGATTGAAAATCCAGAACTGACATATTCTGGACAATTATTACCTCTTATAATTAAAGAAGGAATTAATCAATATGGTTTAAAATTAGCTCATATTTATTATAAAGAATTAAAAAATGAACCTTATGAAACAATTACTGATATGGAATTTATAAAAGTTCGCAATACTTCAATTATTGAACAATCGAGATTAGAAAAAGATGATAAAATAAATTTTGATGTTTATTTAAAACGATATTTTTAAATAGTGAAAAAATATTGCTAAGAAATAAATTAATTTGTTCATTATATTTAAATTTTTTAAAAGTATTATATATTTTTATGCTTATATAAATTAAATTTATAAAAAATATTTCATGTAAATATTTATTAAATAATGCGTTATATTTTTATAAATATTAAAAAAATTTATCAAAGTATTTATCAAATAGTTAATAAAAATCAGTATCATTCAATTACAATAAGTTAAAAAACTCAATTAACAATTAAGCAAAATAAAAATTATTATAAAATATTTGTTTTAATGAAGTATTAATAATATATAAACCTATTAAGCAAAGCATGCCCGCAATAATGATTTAATATGAGTTCTTTATTAGAAAAAGAAGTGATTAATACCTGCACTTCAATAGATTATAAAAGATAAAATTTTATTTTTTATAATTTTATATATTGTTAATATATGCATTATTCATATAATATAAAAATTATTAACTGATATAGATATTTTTTATGTACGTATACTCAGATTTTATATAAAATAATTATTATAATAATATTGATGATTATAAATATTTTATTTTTTAAGATTAAATATTAATTTATAGAGAAATTATTATTAATGCATAAACGTGCTGGGCAACTTGCCCAACCAAGTGATTTAATTAATGTTGAAGAATTAATAAAACAATATTATTTATTGAAACCTCAAATAAAAAATCCTGATCATGTTGTCAAATTTGGTACATCAGGTCATCGTGGCATCGCATCTCGGCATAGTTTTAATGAAGAGCATATTTTGGCCATCGTACAAGCTATCGTAGAAGTGCGTCAATCACATGGTATTACTGGATCTTGTTTGATTGGAAAAGATACACATGCTTTGTCTGATCCTGCTTTTATGACAATAATCGAAGTAATGATTGCAAATAAAATTAATGTTATTACTCAACAAGATCAAGGTTTTACACCAACACCTTCTATTTCTTATGCTATCTTAGATTATAATCGTAAGCATAAAAAAAAGGCTGATGGTATACTTATAACACCTTCACATAACCCCCCAGAATATGGAGGTATAAAATATAATTCTTCTTATGGAGGCCCAGCTGATGAAGCACTTACTTTAGAAATTGAGCATCGAGCAAATCAATTAATTGCTAATAAATTAGTCGGTATTCAACGTATTGATTATCATTTAGCAATCAAGGATTCTCATTATCATCAAAAAGATTTTGTGGAGCCTTATGTAGTTGGTTTAAATGATGTTATTGATATGGCAGCTATTAAAAAATCAGGATTAAAAATAGGTGTAGATCCATTGGGTGGGGCAGGAATAAATTATTGGAAATCTATAAGTGATTATTATGAACTTAATTTGGAGTTAGTAAACGAAGAAATTGACCCAACATTTAGTTTTATGCCTTTAGATCATGATGGTGTTATTCGTATGGATTGTTCTTCTCATTGGGCGATGCGAGGTTTATTAGATTTGCGAAATAAATTTGATTTGGCATTTGCTAATGATCCTGATTATGATCGCCATGGTATCATAACTCCAGAAGGATTAATGAATTCTAATGATTATTTAATTGTAGCTATTGACTATTTATTTCGTCATCGTCCACAGTGGAAAAAAGATGTTGCGGTATGTAAAACATTGGTTTCCAGTGCAATGATTGATCGTGTAGTAGATAATTTAGGGCGTAAATTAGTGGAAGTCCCGGTCGGGTTTAAATGGTTTGTTGATGGTTTATATCATGGAAAATATGGTTTTGCTGGTGAAGAAAGTGCTGGTGCTTCTTTTTTGAAATTTGATGGAAAACCTTGGACAACAGATAAAGATGGTATTGTTTTGTGTCTTTTAGCAGCTGAAATGACAGCAGTTACAGGTAAAAATCCTCAACAACTTTATAAAGAACTTTCTACAACTCTTGGTGAATATAATTATAGTCGCATTCAATGTAAGGCCAATTATAAACAAAAAAAAAGCTTAGCTAAATTAACTTCTGAAATGTTGTCTACAAAAATATTAGCAGGCGACAATATTATTAAAATATTAACTAAAGCATCTGGTAATAATGCTGCCATTGGTGGTCTCAAGGTAATTACTAAGTATGGTTGGTTTACTGTTCGTCCTTCTGGTACAGAAGAAGCATATAAAATATATTGTGAAAGTTTTCGTAGTGCTAATCATCTTAAGATTATTGAAAAAGAAGCTATTGAAATTGTCAATAAAATTATTAGCAATTAAATATATTATAATTTTTGAAAATATATAATTTGGAGATTTTTTATATTTTATAGATACTAATAATTTTAGATATAATAAAATATATATACTTAAAAAATATATTTTTAAAGTTTTTCCACAAAAAATATAACATATTGAAATAAATTAGTTATGCATAATATTGAATTAGAAAAATTAATTAATATATATCTTAATGTTGATAAATATCAAGATTATGTACCTAATGGATTACAAGTAGAGGGTAGATCAGAAGTAAAAAAAATATTAACTGGTGTTACTGCATCTCAAGCATTACTTGATGAAGGAGTAAAATTATCGGTAGATGCAATTATTGTTCATCATGGTTATTTTTGGAAAAATGAAGCTGATATTATTATTAATATGAAGCGAAAACGGTTAAAAACATTACTTTGTAATGATATTAATTTGTATAGTTATCACTTACCGCTAGATATGCATCCAATTATAGGTAACAATGTTAAATTTGGAGAATTACTAGAAGTTGAAATTGATAGATATATTTTACCTCTGGTACCAATGGGCAAATTTTTTAGGATTATTACTGCTGATGATTTGATGTTACGTTTAAGCAATAAATTAAGTCGTCAACCTTTGTATGTTGGTGGAGACTATAAGTCAGAAGAAATTGGTACTGTTGCTTGGTGTACAGGCAGAGGTCAGAATTTTATTCAAGCAGCAGGAGAAGCAGGTGCAGATGCTTTTATCACTGGGGAAGTGTCTGAAGAAACGATTCATATTGCAAGAGAAATGGGTATTCATTTTTATGCTGCAGGTCATCATGCAACGGAAAGGTTAGGTATTAAAATGTTAGGGCAATGGTTAGAAAAAAATTATAATTTTTCTGTATGCTTTATTGATATACCTAACCCAGCTTAATATTTTATTAATTTTTCATTAATTTATTTTAAGAATAACTGTGAAAATGTTTTTTATCTTTAATTGTTTAAATATATTGAATATATTTTTTATATTCATCTCAAACTATTAAGAAGTTAATAAATAGCAATATTTTTAAAAAATTTTAAATGTTTTTTGAAATACACAATAAGTAAAATACTAAAATAAAAGTAACCATTTTTGTGTTGCTTTTTAAAGTATAAAATAATATACACATGAAATAAAAATTTTTGTTAATAAAAATAAATATAAGAAAAAATATTTTTTAGATATGATTTTATAATTATATATATTTTTTTAAACTGCAACATTTATCATAAAGATACAAAATATTTTTTATGTAATTTAATAATACAGTATGTCATGAATTCTATAACATATTTTTAATGTTATAGTTTTTCATTTTTTATAAATTTATTATTTTCTATATAAATTATTATAATTGTAATAAAAATAATAAAATTATATAATAAATAAACGTATCATT
This sequence comes from Arsenophonus sp., assembly GCA_031446165.1. Taxonomy (GTDB): domain Bacteria; phylum Pseudomonadota; class Gammaproteobacteria; order Enterobacterales; family Enterobacteriaceae; genus Arsenophonus. The sequence goes on from CP132905.1 coordinate 391,485, forward strand.
CAGCATTTTTTAAAACTTGTCGTTCTGAAGTGACGGTTTGTATTTTGTTTTTGTAATTTCATTGTAGTTTTAATATTTTTCATAAAAATATTAAATTTAATATACAATATTATCAATAATTATATATTATAATTATTTTATAATTACTATTAATTATAAATTATATAACATCTATTTTTTTATATGCATAAAAATAATATTGGTGTGTTATAGTGCAAATAAAAGAATAGTTATCATGAAAAATAGTGTAGTTTATTTTAGATAGAAAAATCAATATATTGTATAATTAATATTAACAATTAATAATAATATTAACAATTAATAAATAGTTTTATAAGAATTTTACAAAAATATTTTATTATTGAAATAATATAAAAAATATTTTTCTTTTAACAAAATATTTTTGCTAAAAAATTTTTAAGAGTTAAAGTTTATTGATAAAAATTATTTTATAATAAGGAATATTAATATATGAATTTATATTGTTTTAAAAGCAAAAACATGATTAAAAATTAAAATTTATATTTATATTTTCTGTATCAGAATGTGTTTTTATTTATTAACTACAATACAAATAAAGTCTTATAAAATAGATTTTTTTGAAAAAACTTAAGGGATAAAAATGTACAAAAGCGCAATGAATGATTGGTTAAATTTAAGTTTTTTAAGTTCTGACAATCAATCTTATATTGAACAATTATATGAAGAATATTTAGTGAATCCCAATTCTGTTCATAAAGATTGGCAAAGTATTTTTAATCAACTACCATCTACAAATTCACATCCTGAATATTTTCACTCAAAAATACGCGAAGATTTTCGTTTATTAGCCAAGAATCCTGTTCGTTATCAGACTGCCATTCAAGATGAGTTTTCTTTAGATATAAAAAAACTTAAAATTCTTGAGTTAATAAATACGTTTCGTCTTAAAGGATATCAAAATGCATGTCTTGATCCATTAGGATTATGGAAAAAAAATATTATTCCTGATTTATCCCCAGAATTTTATAATTTGAGTGATTCAGATTTTAAAAAAATATTTGATGTTTCTTTTTGTTCTACACAATTAAAAATGACATTAAACGAATTATATATTGCATTGAAACGTGTGTATTGTACTTCTATTGGTGCAGAATATATGGATGTTACTACATCTGCAGAAAAAAGATGGATACAAAAAAATCTTGAAATACCTGGTTTGATTAGTGAGCAATTTAATAAGAAAGAAAAAAGGGATATTTTATTAGATTTAATTTCTGCTGAAGGTTTAGAGCGTTATCTTGGAGCAAAATTTCCTGGTGCCAAACGTTTTTCTTTAGAGGGAGCTGATTCATTAATTCCGATGTTAAAAACATTAATTCGTTATGCTAGTCAGCATGGTACTCATGAAATTGTATTAGGTATGGCGCATCGTGGTCGATTAAATGTTTTAGTGAATATATTCGGAAAGAAGTCAAAAGATTTATTTGATGAATTTTCTGGTAAAAATAAACTCGTTATTGGTAGTGGAGATGTTAAATATCACCAAGGTTTTTCTTCTAATTTAAAAATATCAGATAGAGAAATGCATTTATCATTAGCATTTAATCCATCTCATTTAGAGATAATCAGTCCAGTAATTATGGGTTCTACTCGAGCCCGTCGTGACCGCTTATCTACTGTAAATAGTAATTTTATACTACCAATTACCATTCATGGTGATGCAGCTGTAAGTGGGCAGGGAGTAGTGCAAGAAATGTTGAATATGTCTCAAACAAGAGGTTATGAAGTTGGTGGTGCATTACGGATTGTTATTAATAATCAAATAGGTTTTACAACATCTAATCCTGAAGATGCACGTTCAACACAATTTTGTACTGATATTATGAAAATGGCAAAAGCACCTATTTTCCATGTCAATAGTGATGATCCTGAAGCTGTTGTGTTTATTACTCGTTTAGCATTAGATTTTCGCAATAAGTTTAAGCGTGATGTAGTAATTGATTTAGTGTGTTATCGTCGATATGGACATAATGAAGCTGATGAGCCATCTGTAACACAACCAATTATGTATGCAAAAATAAAAAAACAACCAACAATCTGCACATTGTATGCAAATAAATTAATTACTGAAAATATTATTAGTAATAACGAAGTAAAATTAATGATAGATTTTTATCGAGATAAATTAGATCGTGGTGATTGTGTTGTTGATGAATATTTCCCATTTGATCAGCATTCTTCAATTTGGGAACCTTATTTGAAAGATAAATGGAATGATTTTTATACTATAAATATTCCAAAACCAGAATTACAAGATTTAGCAAAACGCTTAAACAATATTCCAGAAAACATTATTATGCAATCACGGGTTAAAAAAATTTACAATGATCGACTTGAAATGGCAAACGAAAAAAAATCTTTTGATTGGGGAGCAGCAGAAACGTTAGCTTATGCTACTTTATTAAATAAAGGTATAAAAGTTCGTTTGTCAGGGGAAGATGTTAGCAGAGGAACTTTTTTTCATCGTCACGTGGTTATTCACGATCAGGATACTGGTGCAGTTTATATTCCTCTCGCTAATATATCTAATAATCAAGGAAAATTTCATGTTTGGGATTCTGTTTTATCAGAAGAAGCGGTACTTGCTTTTGAATACGGTTATGCGTCAGCAGAACCAAGAGCTTTGGTTATATGGGAAGCTCAATTTGGAGATTTTGCAAATGTAGCACAAGTAGTAATTGATCAGTTTATTAGTTCTGGTGAGCAAAAATGGGGACGTATGTGTGGTTTGGTTATGTTTTTACCACATGGATATGAAGGGCAAGGTCCTGAACATTCTTCTGCTCGTTTAGAGCGTTATCTGCAATTATGCGCAGAAGAAAATATGCAAGTTTGTATTCCATCAACTCCAGCTCAGATTTATCATATTTTGCGTAGGCAAGCACTTTGTAATATACGGCGTCCATTAATTGTTATGTCACCTAAGTCATTATTACGTCATCCACGTGCAATTTCTAGTTTATCAGAATTAGCAGATGGTAAATTTCAATCTATAATAAATGACATTGATATTACGGATATTAGAAGTATTCAACGTGTTATTTTATGTTCAGGTAAAGTTTATTATGATTTGTTGGAACAACGTATGAGAAATCAACAAAAAAATATTGCAATTATACGTATTGAACAAATATATCCATTTCCTGATGAAGATTTAAAAAAGGTTTTAGAAATTTATAAACATGTGCATGATTTTGTTTGGTGTCAAGAAGAACCATTCAATCAAGGAGCATGGTGCTTTATCAAGCATAATATTCGTGCAATAATCCCTAAATATGCATTATTAAAATATGTAGGACGTACAGCATCTTCTGTACCTGCTGTAGGTTATGCGTTTGTTCATCAAACTCAACAGAAAATTTTGCTAAGAGATGCATTAGAAATAAATTAATTAAAGGATAACAAATGAATAGAATAGAAATTCTTGTTCCGGATCTTCCTGAATCAGTGTTAGATGCTACAGTTGCAAGTTGGCATAAGAAACAAGGTGATTATGTAAAACGTGATGAGGTATTAGTAGACATTGAAACTGATAAAGTAATACTTGAAGTTTATGCTATTGATTCAGGTATTCTTGAATCTATTATAGAAAAAGAAGGCGCTACAGTTTCTTCTAAACAATTATTAGGTCGTATTTATGTAACAGATGCTATTCAGCAGTCAGTAAAACAAGAAAAATTCATTGATTCTGCAGAAAAAAATAAATCAAGTTCATTTGAATTGCATGCCACTCCTATAAAAAAAGACAATTATGATTCTTCTTTAACTCCAGCAATACGTCGTTTAGTTGCAGAACATAATTTAAATCCTTCTGATGTTATGAAAGAGAGTGCTGAAAAAGGACGTTTAACGCGTGATAACATTACAGAATATGTCAATAAAAAAGAATTCATAACATCAACAAATATAAAAGATAAGAGTCATTCAATAATTGATCAAGATTCTTCTTTTTTTGATAGAAGGGAAAAACGTGTAGCAATGACACGTTTACGTAAACGTATTGCGGAACGTTTAATAGATGCAAAAAATAATACAGCAACATTAACAACCTTTAATGAAGTTAATATGAAAGCTGTTTCTGATTTACGAAGAATTTATGGTGATCATTTTGAAAAACAGCATGGAGTACGTTTAGGTTTGATGTCTTTTTATGTCAAAGCTGTTATTGAAGCTTTAAAACATTATCCAGAAGTTAATGCATCGATTGATGGTTCAGATATAGTTTATCATAATTATTTTGATATTAGTATTGCTGTTGCGACTGCGAGAGGTTTAGTAACACCAGTATTACGTGATGCTGACACGCTTAGTATGGCTGATATTGAAAAAAATATCAAAGAATTAGCAATTCAGGGACGGGATGGAAAATTAACCATTGAAAAATTAAAAGGTGGTAATTTTACTATTACTAATGGGGGAGTATTTGGTTCTTTGATGTCAACTCCAATTATTAATCCTCCACAAAGTGCTATTTTAGGAATGCATGCTATTAAAGATAGGCCTATGGCTGTTGATGGTAAGGTAGAAATATTACCTATGATGTATTTGGCACTATCTTATGATCATCGATTAATTGATGGACGCGAATCTGTAGGTTTTTTAATGAAAATAAAAAATATCTTAGAAGATCCCAATCGTTTATTATTAGAAATATAAAAATATTTTTTATAAAATTATGTACATATTTCAATTTTAGGTAAGATATATATTATATAAAACTCAGTTTATTTTTTAATTTTCAAAGAAGTAACATATAGGATTATTTTTTATTTAAGAAAAATTGTGGATGTAATGTCATGAATTTACATGAATATCAAGTGAAAAAACTGTTTCTGCGTTATGGATTATCAGTACCGACAAGTTATCTTTGTCACACAGTAGAAGAAGCAGAAGAAATAACAAGAAAATTAGGATACAATACTCCTTTGATTTTAAAATGTCAAATACATGCTGGTGGTCGTGGTAAGGCCGGTGGCGTAAAAATCGTATATAATAAAGAAGAACTTATAAAATTTGTTAAATATTGGTTAGGAAAAAAATTAGTAACTTATCAAACAGATAAAAATGGAAAACCTGTTAATGAAATTTTAATTGAAGAAGTTACTGATATTGATAAAGAAATATATTTAGGTGCGGTAATTGATCGTAGTATTGAGCGTATTGTCTTTATGGCATCAATGGAAGGTGGAGTTGAAATAGAAAAAATAGCAAAAAAAACACCTGAGCTTATTTATAAATCTATTATTGATCCTGTAATCGGTCCTATGTCTTATCAAGGACGCGAACTTGCTTTTCATTTAGGTTTAAAGAACCAACAAGTAAAGCAGTTTGTAAATATTTTTATACAATTATCAACAATATTTATTAAATATGATCTTACTTTGATTGAGATCAATCCCTTAGTTATTAAAAATAATGGGGATTTAATATGTTTAGATGGAAAACTTGTGGTTGATAGTAATTCTATTTATCGACAAATAGAATTAAAAAATATGCGTGATATTTCGCAGGAAGAAGCACGTGAAGTTGATGCATCAAAATATGGGTTAAATTATGTCGCTTTAAATGGTAATATTGGTTGTATGGTTAATGGTGCTGGTTTAGCGATGGGAACTATGGATATTATTAAATTATATGGTGGAGTTCCAGCTAATTTTCTTGATGTTGGAGGTAGTGCAACTAAAGAACGAGTAACAGAAGCATTTAAAATTATATTATCTGATAATAATGTCAAGGCTATTTTAGTTAATATTTTTGGTGGTATTGTTCGTTGTGATTTGATTGCTGATGGTATTATTTCAGCAATTAAAGAAATTGGAGTGAAAATTCCAGTGATTGTTCGTTTAGAAGGAAATAATTCTGATGTAGCTATTAAACAACTAAGTATTAGTAATCTTAAGATAACTATTGCAACTAGTTTGATAGATGCAGTCAAAAAAGTAGTGGCAGTCGCGGAGGTAAAATAAGTAATGTCTATTTTAATTGATAAAAATACTAAAGTAATATGTCAAGGATTTACTGGTAATCAAGGTACTTTTCATTCAAAAGAGGCGATTGCTTATGGAACAAAAATGGTTGGTGGTGTTACCCCAGGAAAAGGAGGAACAATACATTTAGGATTACCTGTTTTTAATACAGTACGTGAAGCTGTAGAAGTTACAAATGCAACTACATCAGTAGTTTATGTCCCATCTAGATTTTGTAAAGATTCTATCATAGAAGCTATTAATGCTGGTATTAAATTAATCGTGACTATTACAGAAGGTATTCCTGTGTTAGATATGTTAATGATTAAAGTTAAGCTAAGAGAAACTGGAGTGAAAATGATAGGACCTAATTGTCCTGGGATAATTACACCAGGGGAATGTAAAATTGGTATTCAACCTGGATATATTCATAAAATAGGAACAATAGGTGTTATATCAAGATCAGGAACATTAACTTATGAAGTGGTCAAACAGATCAGTGATGTAGGATTAGGTCAATCTACTTGTGTAGGAATTGGTGGTGACTCGATTGTTGGTTCAAGTTTTATTGATATTTTAAAACTTTTTAATATGGATTCAAAAACTGAAGTGATTGTAATGATTGGTGAAATTGGTGGGACAGCAGAAGAAGAAGCATCAATATATATTAAAAAACATATTGTTAAACCTGTTGTTGCCTATATTGCTGGTATTACAGCGCCTAAAGATAAACGCATGGGACATGCTGGTGCAATTATTACTGGTGGAGCAGGTGGAGCAAAAGAAAAGTTTTTTATGTTAGAAGAAGCAGGAGTAATTATAGTACATAATTTTCTTGAGATTGGTAATGTTGTTAAAAAAATAATAATGAATCTGAAAAAAAATTAGAAAATTTTATATAAAGTACTTTTATTTTAAGAAAAATATTTTAGAAAGTTTAGATGCTAAAATGATTAACTAAATCTATATCTTGTTTAAGTTGTTTTATTATATGTTTTAGTTGTTTTTTTTCACATAAATTGCTTATTTTGATTGGTAATCTTTCTTTAATGCCTTCAGAGCCTAAAAGTACTGGTTGTGCAAAAAAATTAGAATATTTACCATCGCTATCTATGTATGCACATTCAATAATGTTATTTTTTTTATTTAAAGCAGCATGAACTAATGATAAACAAAATCTAGCTGCAGCTTGTCCCGTGGAAAGTGTTGCAGAGCCATTACCCTCCTTGCTATTAATAACTTCAGCACCAGCATTTTGAATACGTTTAATTAAAATTTTGATTTCTGTTTTGGTAAGCTTTATATTTTGAATTTGATTTAATAATGGTAACATAGTTTCACTAGAATGTCCACCAATAACATTTACTTCTATTTCTTTTGGATTTTTATTTTTCAATTCAGCTACAAATGTATTAGCTCGTATAACATCTAATGTCGTTATACCAAATAATTTATTTTTGTTATATACACCAAATTTTTTCAATACTTGTGCTGCAAGTGGAATGATCGTATTAATAGGATTAGTAATAATGCCAATTAGTGCTTGAGGACATTGGTAAGCAACATTTTTTATAAGATTATATATAATTTTTGCATTAATATTGAACAATTCTGAACGATGTGTTCCTGGTTTCCTAGTGATACCCGCTGTAATTAAAACTATGTCGACATTATGCAGTGCAAGTTTTATATTATTAGTAGAAAAACCAACGACAATAACATTTGTTGGAATGTGACTTAAATCTTTTGCAATACCATAAATTGCAGAAGCAATGTCATACAGATGTAATGTTGAACCTGATGGAAGTTGATTTTTTAGAAGCAAGGAAAGTGCTTGACCGACACCACCTGCTGCTCCTAAAATAGCTATTTTCATTTTTCGTTTAGTATTTCCTTTGAATTCATTATTTTTATTTTAAATTGATACGTTTTAAAGTGATAGTATAATGACTTTTTATTTTTAATGCTAAATTTTTTATAATGATTCTTTATTTATATATAGTATTTTTTTATTTATTAATTAATCAAAAAAATATTTAATGTTTTATTATTGAATACCAATAATTTAATTATAAAGTTACATAAATTTAGTTCAAGTTTTTGTTTTTATATCGAAGAAAAAATATTGCATCAATATTTTTTTAAAATTATAAATCATAAATAATTTTTTTTAATACGTAGATGCTATATAAAATTTATATTTTTTTATATTTTCAAATTTATAGTAAAATTAAGTGTTACTATAAAATAATTTCCTGAAATTTTTTTTGATGTTAACAATAAATCAATTTTTTTATGTTTAAAAATGTAGTATAATATATATTATATCTTTTTATTTGTTTATAAATATTCAAAAGATACTTAATTATTAATCTTGTTTTAGCATTATTTTTTATATCAGCTATCTCATGTTTTAATAATATTATTTAAAATTATTATTAATTTAAAAAAAAGTTTTAATAATACATAAATACTTTATAGTAAATATTTATTTCTAATTATTATCAAAATTAATAATTTTATATATTGATTACGAACTAATATTTATGTTTTTTAGTTATGTAATAAATATAAAGATATTTTTTTATAAAACAATTGTAGAGTGTATTTAAAGTGTCAATCTTATTCTTAAGATCAATATTTAGTACATTTAATTTTGTATAAAAAATGATATTACTAATTTATAAATATTTTTACTAATTTTTATTGATTAGTTAATTTTGGAATTTATTAAATATTTTTTATTGAAATTTTATTTATTAAGAAATGTGGATTGTTTAAAAATTTTAAGATTTATAACAAGAAAGGTATATTGATGATTATAAATAAAAAGTCATTTTTTGAATGATGAAAAATATCATTTTTATGATATAAATTATAATGATCTGAAAATTGATAATATTGTGATTGAATTAGTTAATACTGTATTTTATAATTTAGTTAATATAATATAATTATTATAATTTAGTTAATATAATATAATTATTGTAAAATTAAAGGATATGGTTTATGAGTTTGAGAAATGTTCCAGCAGGTGTGGCAATTCCTGAAGATATTTATGTTATCATAGAAATTCCAGCACATTCTCATCCTGTAAAATATGAAATAAATAAAATTTTTGATGTAATTTTCGTCGACCGCTTTATATCTGTCCCTATGTTTTATCCATGTAATTATGGTTATATTAATAATACAATTTCTTTAGATGGTGATCCTATTGATGTGTTAGTTCCTACACCGTATCCATTGCAATCAGGAGTTATAATACATTGTCGTCCAATTGGTGTATTACAAATGATAGATGAATCAGGAGAAGATGTAAAATTAATTGCTGTACCTCATTCAAAATTAACAAAAGAGTATGTAAATATTAAAGATATTAATGATTTTCCGGAATTATTACGTAATCAAATTCAGTATTTTTTTGAACATTATAAGGATTTAGAAAAAGATAAATGGGTAAAAATAAAAGGTTGGGGAGATGTAAATATGGCAAAAAATGAGATCATTTCTTCCTTTAATCGTGCTAGTAAAAAATAAAAAATATGTTTTATTTTTTTTAAAAACTTTTATAAGTTATAAATATCGCAAGAATATAAAAATATTTTGAATATCATATTATTCTTAACAAATATATATTAAAAGAGAAAATATATATTTTTTTTAAATATAAATTGACATATCATATTGTAATCTATTACTAGACTAGATAGTGTAGTCAAGAATAATGAGCATTAAAAATAAAGATTCATAAATATAAATTATTAATGTCGTTCTTTTCATAAAAATTAAATCAATATAATATATAACTATATTAGTTGTATCGTTATAAATGTAATTTTTTCAGTATCTGTACAGTATATGTACATAGTTAGTATGTACATGTCATATAAAACTTTAATTTTTCAAGCAAAATTTGAAAATTATTAAACAGATAAAGATATTTACAAAATATTTTCAATGCATTATTTTTAGTTTATAAAAAAATGATATAATATTTTTTATCAAATTATATTTACTTAAATAAATTTTTTTCATTAGTAGTTTGCATAGAAATATGTGATAAACTTATTAAAGCATCTTTGTAAGAGGAATGAGGTAAAATATCAATAATCTGAATTGCTTTTTCAGCCTCTTGTTTTGCTATCGCTTTAGTGTATTCAAGAGAACCACAGCGTTTCATGGTAATTAATATAGTTTTAAGTAAAGCTCTTCCATTACCTTTTACGATTGCATTACGAATTAAGGAAGATTCTTTTGAAGATCCTTCCTTCATTGCATGAAGTAAAGGAAGTGTTAATTTCCCTTCATTTAGATCATTTCCTATATTTTTTCCAGTTTTATTGCTATCTGAGTCATAGTCTCGAAAGTCATCCATCAATTGAAATGCAGTACCAAGATATTTTCCATAATATTGAAATGCTTTTTGTTGTTTTTTATTTGCTCCAGATACAATGGCTGATGCGTGTGCAGCAACTTCAAATAAGCGTGCTGTTTTGTTATATATGATTTGCATATAAGTGTTTTCACTAATATCAGGATTATGACAATTAATTAATTGTAAAACTTCGCCTTCAGCTATGATATTTGTTGCATCGGACATTAATTTCAAAATAGTCATAGAATTGAGATCTGTCATCATTTGAAATGATCTGGTATACATGAAGTCTCCTACTAATATGCTAGTTGCATTACCAAAAATAGAATGCGCTGTTTTTTTTCCACGTCGCATATTAGATTCATCTACAACATCATCGTGCAATAAGGTTGCGGTATGAATAAATTCAACTAGTGCTGCTATATTAATGTGTTTACCACCTTGATATCCTAAAACTTTGCCTACTAAAATAGCAATAATTGGTCGAATTTTTTTACCCCCACTGGTAATAATATAGTTTCCTAATTGATTAATGATCTGAATATTTGAATTCAATTGATTGAAGATTATTTCATTAACTGCTTTCATTTCTTTTTTTGTTAGCTGCATAATTGATTTAAAATTCATATTCTTAATTCTTTTATAAATTTAATTTTCATAAAATATAATGATATTTATTATTTTTGATAAATCGTATATATTATTATATCTTTCATTGTGAACACACATTATAAATATATAATATAAGATATGATATTATAAAAATGAGATTTTTTAGTTTTCATCTAAAATTGTATTTTAGAGTTTTTTCATGTAATATTAAAATAAAATATTTATAAAATTATCATTTAATATAAAATATATTCATAGTTTTTAACTGGAGTTGATATGTATGCGGTTTTTCAAAGTGGTGGTAAACAATATAGAGTTAGTCTTGACGCAATAGTGCGCTTAGAAAAGTTGGAGATTGCTAAAGGTGAAATTTTTGAGTTTCATAAAATATTGATGATCAGCGATGATAAGCAGACTCAAATTGGTTCTCCTTTTATTACAGGAGCTAAAGTAAAAGCTGAAATTATTGCGCATGGACGTGATAAAAAAATAAAAATTGTTAAATTCCATCGTCGTAAACATAGCCGAAAACAACAAGGACATCGTCAGTGGTTTACAGAAGTAAAGATCACTGGTATTACTTAAAAATAAGGAGGATTTTGATTAATGGCACATAAAAAGGCTGGCGGTTCAACACGTAATGGTAGAGATTCAAAGGGGAAACGATTAGGTGTCAAACGTTTTGGTGGTGAATTTGTGTTAGCTGGAAATATTATTGTTCGTCAAAGAGGAACTATATTTCATGCTGGTAAAAATGTAGGATGCGGGCGTGATCATACTTTATTTGCATTAGCTAATGGGAAAGTTAAATTTGATATTAATAGACCTAAGCAACGTAAATATGTTAGTATAATAATTGAATAATCAAGTTTTTTTTAAAAAACCCTGCAAAAATCTGCGGGGCTTTTTGTTATATGAATTATATGAATTTTGTTGTCTGGTATTTTTAATTGAAAATTATCATTTTATACACCATGTTTTGTACATAAAGAGAAAATATCATGAAATTTATTGATGAAGCAAAAATATTAGTGATAGCCGGTAATGGTGGAAATGGATGTGTCAGTTTTCGTCGTGAAAAATATATTCCTAAAGGTGGACCAAATGGTGGTGATGGTGGTGATGGTGGTGATATTTATATCTTAGCTGATAAAAATATTAATACTTTAATTGATTATCAGTTTAAAACAATTTTTCGAGCTGAGCATGGTCAGAATGGTTATAGTAATAATTGTACTGGAAAAAGTGGACAGGATGATTTTATAAAAGTGCCAATTGGTACTCGTGTATTTGATAGTTTAAGTAAAGATATAATTGCTGATATGATGTATCATGGTCAATCTGTGAAAGTGGCTCAGGGTGGGTTACATGGTTTAGGTAATACTAGATTTAAATCATCCATTAATCGCGCTCCACGTAAAAAAACGATCGGTACATCTGGAGAAGCGAGGAAATTATTGCTCGAATTAATGTTGCTAGCTGATGTGGGCATTTTAGGAATGCCAAATTCTGGAAAATCTAGTTTTATGAGTGCAGTTTCTCAAAAAAAAACAAAAATAGCTAATTATCCATTTACTACTTTAATTCCAAGTTTAGGAGTAGTTCGCATGGATACTGAAAATAGTTTTGTTTTAGCTGATCTTCCTGGATTAATTGAAGGTGCAGTAAAAGGTGCTGGTCTTGGCATTTTTTTCTTGAAGCATTTAGAACGCTGTTCAGTGCTTTTACATCTTATCGATATTCTTCCTATTGATGGTTCTGATCCTGTTAAAAATATCAAAATTATTGATTATGAACTTCAAAAATATAATATAGATTTAATAAAAAAACCGCGTTATTTGGTATTTAATAAAATTGATTTATTAACTTTTGAAGAAGCTAATGAGCGTGTAAAAGCAATAATTAAAAAATTAAATTGGAAAAATAAATATTATATGATTTCTGTAAAAAAACAATTAGGTCTTAAAGAGCTTTGTTGGGACATTATGATGTTTATAAAAAAAAATATTTAAAATATTGATTTAAAAGTAACACTTTAGATTTTTCAAGTGATTTTATCATAAAAATTAATGATAAACTTAAAATTTTTAATTTATTTATGAAAAAAATTTAAAATTTTAATTTTACTGTATAAAAAAAATAACTTATAGAAAGTCACTGAATATAGTGGTAATTATTAATTATAATATAAAGTATTTACGTGTATGTTTAATAGATTTTTTCATTTTTAATTGATATTATTTTTTTATATTTTTGTTATAAAATTAATGATTTTTATAAAAAACAAAAATATAGAAAAATTTTCACTAATTTAATAAATATTTATGTTATATTTTAACTAAAAATAATTTATATTCTATATATAAATTTTACAGCAATCGTATTAATATTTTTATCGATATCAATTTTATAAAAAAGCATTTTATATAATCATTTTTTATATTTTTTGTATAATTATAATAAATTTATTTGAATTACTTGATTAAAAAATACAAAAATACAATTTTATGTATTTTTGATTATGTTTTTAATGTAAAAATTTTTTTAATGTAAAAATAATGTGTAGTAATCAATTTTTTATAAAAAATCAATTTTCTTTAGTTAAATATATTAAAAAATATATATAAAATTTTTACTTGTGGTTGATAATTTTTTGGTTGCTATTACCAAAATATGTTATTATAAAAATAATACTAAGTAAGGTTTTTGTTTTATATTATGTTTTTATAAAGTAATTATAAGTATTCTACATTTTAAATAGGTGAATTATTTTATATCATTATGTTAAATAATTTTAATTGATTTAGGATTATGTAGTTTTTTAGTTATTATTTATTAAAATTTAAAAAAATAATATTTTTTTAAAAGAGGATTTAATATTATATTTAATATTATATAAAACTAAATCATAGATTGTTGTAATTAATGTTTTTTAATACTGATGAAATATATAATTGCTAAGCTATTAAAATTTTCTTTTAAAAATATTAAAAATTATTTTGCATAAAATGAATATATATTGTAATAATTTTAATGAAAATCATAAGTTTATATATTTAAAATCATAATTAAAGAGGATATATATATTTTTTTATGAAATGTATTTTATTAAGAGATTTTTTTATCTTTAACAATAAAAAATTAAATGAGTAATTTTTTATAAAAATTAGAGGTATACATTAATGAAAAAGATCCCTATGACGATACATGGTGAAAAAAAATTACGTAAAGAATTAGAATTTTTAAAAAATATTCGTCGTCCGGAAATTATTTCTTCTATTGCAGAAGCACGTGAATATGGTGATTTAAAAGAAAATGCAGAATATCATGCAGCACGTGAACAACAAGCTTTTTGTGAAGGACGTATACAAGAAATTGAAGCTAAGTTATCTTATTCAGAAGTGATTGATATCACTAAAATTAAAAATATGGGAAAAATAATATTTGGTGCCACAATTACTATATTTAATGTCACTACGCACGAAGATCAAACTTACCGTATTGTTGGTGATGATGAAGCTGATATAAAAAAAAATCTTATTTCTATTAATTCACCTATAGCTAGAGGTTTAATAGGTAAAACTATAGATGATGTAGTAAGAATTATGACACCTGGTGGTGAAGTAGAATATAGAATTTTAAAGGTAAAATATATTTGATGTTTTTTTTATAAAAATTTATAATTAAAATTAATTTTATTAAATTCTTTAAAGCATTTAATGTTTATATAAAAAGAAAGAAATAATTTTCAGATATATGAATGAGAGATTTTTTATTGATTAAATAGATTTTTTCTAATAAAAATATTTTAATTATAATATATTAATAAAATAAATTTTAATTATGATTTTATTGGTTAATATAAATTAGTTAAATTAACAAATATATCTTAAATTAAATTTAATGCTATTTTTTAGTAAAAAATAAGAAAAATAATAAAAATTTATGTTTTGTTTTTCTTTAAAATTTAGAAAATATTAAATTATTTCGAATTTGAAAATAATTTTTTTTAGAAAAACATAATAATGAAATGTAAAATTCATATACACAAAAAAATATTTTTAATAGATTTTAAAAATCTAAAACAAAAAAATCAAATTTTATCATAGTTCTTTAATTTTATTTAACAAGTAAATAGAGAATTATTAGTGGTATATCGAAAAAATAATTTTTAAAATAAATTTTGTTAAAAATAATTTGCAAGTTATCTTAAATATTTACTTTAAATATTTACTTGTTATTTAATTTACTTTACTTAAAAAATAGTAAAAACGCTATCGCTATCTTAAGTTTATTGTATCAGTTAATTATTGTTAATGATTGTTAATGTTAATAAAAAATATTTTATATTATATATGATTTTAGATATAAATCATATTAATTTATAATTAATAATTAAAATTTTTAATTTTATCTCTGAATTAATTTATTTATGTTTATTGATTTGATTTTAAAATTAATATTTTGTGAAAATATTTTATTTATAAAAAAAGATTTTAAAAAAAATCTTTAAATTAAATTATTTATAGGTAGATTAAATAAAGTATGCATTTTTATAGCGACAGTATTTGTAAAATGTAGTATTCTTTACGTTATTTATTCAACATAGTTGAAAATATAAAGAGGTTCATCTTTTGAGCGACATGGCGAAAAACCTGATCTTGTGGGTAATCATTGCAGTAGTCCTGATGTCTCTGTTCCAGAGTTTTGGTCCTAACGATTCTAATAGTCGTAGGGTAGATTATTCTACATTTATGAATGAACTAATTCAGGATCAGATTCGTGAAGTACGCATTTCTGATCGTGAAATTAATGTTAAAAAAATAGATAATAATCGTTACACAACTTATATTCCAGTTAGAGAAGACCCTAAATTGTTAGATACGTTACTTGAAAGACATGTCACCGTTATTGGTGAACCGCCTCAAGAACAAAGTTTTTTGGCAACTATTTTTATTTCTTGGTTCCCCATGTTGTTATTAATTGGGGTTTGGATATTTTTTATGCGTCAAATGCAAGGTGGTGGAGGAAAAGGTGCCCTTTCTTTTGGTAAAAGTAAGGCACGTATGTTAACAGAAGATCAGATTAAAACAACTTTTGCAGATGTTGCGGGTTGTGATGAAGCAAAAGAAGAAGTTAGTGAATTAGTTGAATATTTACGTGAACCACAACGGTTTCAAAAATTGGGTGGTAAAATCCCCAAGGGAATTTTAATGATAGGCCCACCTGGAACCGGAAAAACTTTATTAGCTAAAGCAATTGCTGGTGAAGCAAAAGTTCCATTTTTTACTATTTCAGGTTCAGATTTTGTGGAAATGTTTGTTGGTGTAGGTGCATCTCGTGTGCGTGATATGTTCGAACAAGCAAAAAAATCAGCACCTTGTATAATTTTTATTGATGAAATAGATGCTGTTGGTCGTCAACGTGGTGCGGGGTTAGGAGGTGGGCATGATGAGCGGGAGCAAACTCTTAATCAAATGTTAGTAGAGATGGATGGATTTGAAGGTAATGAAGGTATTATTGTTATAGCAGCAACAAATCGGCCAGATGTATTAGATCCAGCATTATTACGTCCTGGTAGATTTGATCGTCAAGTGGTTGTTGGATTACCTGATGTACGTGGTCGCGAACAAATTTTAAAAGTTCATATGCGACGTGTGCCTTTGGATCTGAGTGTTGACGCTTCAATTTTAGCACGAGGAACACCAGGTTTTTCTGGTGCTGATTTAGCCAATTTAGTTAATGAAGCCGCTTTGTTTGCAGCACGAGCCAATAAGACTGTTGTTACTATGGAAGAATTTGAAAAAGCAAAAGATAAAATTATGATGGGTGCTGAACGTCGTTCTATGGTTATGACAGAAAAACAAAAGGAATCAACTGCTTATCATGAAGCAGGCCATGCTATTATTGGAAGAATTGTACCAGATCATGATCCTGTTCATAAAGTTACTATTATACCTCGTGGTCGTGCGTTAGGTGTAACATTTTTTTTACCAGAAGGTGATCAAATCAGTATAAGTCGTCAAAAATTAGAAAGTCAAATTTCAACACTTTATGGTGGAAGATTAGCAGAAGAAATTATTTATGGTGAAGATCAAGTATCTACTGGTGCATCAAATGATATTAAAGTAGCAACTAATCTTGCTCGCAACATGGTAACACAATGGGGTTTTTCTCAAAGATTAGGACCGTTACTTTATGCTGAAGAAGAAACTGAAGTTTTTTTAGGTCGTTCAGTCGGAAAAGCTAATCAGATGTCTGATGAAACTGCTCGTCTTATTGATGAAGAAATAAAAGAAATTGTTGATAGAAATTATAAACGTGCTCGTCAAATTTTGAATGATCATATGGATATTTTGCATGCAATGAAAGATGCATTAATGAAATATGAAACTATTGATGCTCCACAAATCGATGATTTAATGAATCGTCGTGTTGTCAGAGCTCCAGCAGGATGGGATGAGAATAATTCTATTTCAAAACCCCCCCAACAAGATAAAGCAAACAATCATTCTTTTACTTAACAAAAAAGGTGCAAGTTTTTAAAAGTATTTTTTTTATTAATTAGCATTATATGATTATTAATGATTAAACATGTTTTATATGTAGAGTAGCACAACACTAAATAAAACCCCAGGTTTTTCCTGGGGTTTTATTTAGTATTATTTTAAGGTTTAAAGGTAATTATGAAAATTAGTGCAAGAAACATAAATCTTGATCTTGATTATCCTGTTGTTATGGGAATATTAAATGTAACCCCAGATTCTTTTTTTGATGGTGGAATATATAACCGTTATGAAGATGTTATTTTTCGACATGTTGCTAATATGATTCAAAATGGTGCATTAATTATTGATATTGGTGGTGAATCAACACGTCCTGGTGCTCAAGAAGTAAGTTTACAAGAAGAGCTTGATCGTGTAATTCCTATAGTTGAAAAAGTAGTTGCTAGATTTGATGTTTGGGTATCTATTGATACTTCTAAAGCCATTCTTATGAAAGAAGCAGCAAGAGCTGGTGTCCATATTATTAATGATATTAGAGCATTACATCAAAAAGGTGCGTTAAAAGCAGCAGCTGAAACTGGATTACCAGTTTGTATTATGCATATGTTAGGTCAACCTAAAATTATGCAAAAAATAGCAAATTATACAAACGTAATTAGAGAAGTAAAAAAATATTTATTCAATGAAATTAAACGTTGTGAGGCAGGTGGAATTGAAAAAAAACGGTTAATTATTGATCCAGGTTTTGGTTTTGGTAAAAATTTAGAGCATAATTATCAATTATTAGCCAAATTAAATGAATTCCATGAATTAGGAGTACCATTATTAGTGGGCCTATCTCGTAAATCTATGATTGGGGACTTATTAAATATACCGTTAGAAGAAAGATTAATTGGTAGTGTTACATGTGCAGTTATTGCTGCTCTTGAGGGAGCACATATTATTAGAGTTCATGATGTAAAAGAAACTGTGCAGGCTATGAAAATTGTTCGGGAAACTCTTGCTAAAAAAAGAAATAAATAATTATGAATAAGCGTAAATATTTTGGCACTGATGGTATTCGTGGAAAAGTAGGAGAAAATCCAATTACTCTTGATTTTATTTTAAAATTAGGTTGGGCAGCTGGGAAAGTTTTAGCTCGGCATGGTTCCCAAAAAATAATAATAGGAAAAGATACACGTATTTCAGGTTATATGTTGGAATCTTCTTTAGAAGCAGGTCTTGCTGCAGCTGGATTGTCAGCTGCATTGACAGGTCCTATCCCAACACCAGCAATTGCTTACTTAACACGTATATGTCGTGCTGATGCAGGTATTGTTATTTCGGCTTCCCATAATCCTTATTATGATAACGGTATTAAATTTTTTTCTATTGATGGCACTAAATTACCAGATGATATCGAAGAAGCAATAGAAGCAGAAATAGAAAAACCGCTTATTTGTGTAAAATCTGTAAAACTAGGAAAAGCAAGTCATATTGTCGATGCTGCTCGACGTTACATAGAATACTGTAAAGGTACTTTTCCAAGCAATCAAACTTTAAATGGACTAAAAATTGTTTTAGATTGTGCTAATGGTGCAACATATCATATTGCACCAAATGTTTTAAGCGAACTTAATGCAGAAGTTATTGCAATTGCTTGTGAGCCTAATGGTCTTAATATCAATGATGGTTGTGGTGCAACCGATATATCTATGTTGCAGAAATATGTTATAAAAGAAAAAGCTGATCTTGGACTTGCATTTGATGGTGATGGTGATCGAGTGATCATGGTGGATCATCGAGGTAATAAAATAGATGGTGATCAAATTCTTTACATTATTGCTCGTGATGCACTTCGACAAGGTGAATTACATGGTGGTGTTGTTGGTACTTTTATGAGTAATATAGGATTAGAATTAGCATTAAAACAATTAGATATCCCATTTATTCGTACAAAAGTAGGGGACCGTTATGTTTTTGAAAAATTAAAAGAGCAAGGATGGCGTTTTGGTGCTGAGAATTCAGGACATATTATTTTACTTGATAAGACAACAACAGGTGATGGTATTATTGCTGGTTTGCAAGTATTGAGTGCAATGATTCGTAATAATATGAGTCTTTATGATCTTTGCTATGAAATAGAATTGATTCCTCAAGTATTAATAAATATAAATTTTTCTGGTACTCATAATCCATTACATAGAAAAGATGTTTTAAATGTTGTAAAACAAGTTGAAAAAGAATTAGCAGGTAAAGGAAGAGTTTTATTACGTAAATCAGGCACGGAACCTCTAATTCGTATTATGGTGGAAGGTGAAAATGAGCAGCAACTTACTATAATGGCTAATCGTATTGCAGATGTAGTGAATCAAGTTAAATAAATGCATATATTTTTCTTTAATATAAACTTCTCATTTAGAAAATGTTAAAATTTTTAGAATCATTATTTTTTCTTGTTTTTTCGAAAAAATATAAAAATTGTATTTTAAATAAAACAATAAAATAAAAGGATATTGATTCTTAAATATGGTTTGGATACAATCCACTATAATTGTTTATTAATGTAATATATTTTACTTATAAATAACAGCAGATTAATTCATATTTTTTTATTTTAAATAGGCTTTCGGTTATGTATATAACTATTTTATTGATTTTTTTATTAATTTCCATATCTTTGATTGCTATGATTATTTCACAACAAGGAAAAGGTGCTGATAATATTGGACCTGCATTTCATGTAGCTAACTCTGCAACATTATTTAGCTCATCAGGATTAAACAAATTTATGATTTTAATGATTGTAATTTTTGCAACATTATTTTTTATAATTAGCTTAATTTTAGGAAATTTAACATCCAAGAAAAATATCACTGTAAGTAAGTGGGAAAATATTCCTAATTCTTCAAAAAATGAAGCATTAGATAAAGTATTTATGTCACCTACCTCACCTACAAATGATGTTCCTAAAAATTGAATTCAACAATTGAGATGTTAAAAATGAAAATGTAATTTATAAAAGTTATTATAAGAAGTATCTTTGTGGCCGAGGTGGTGAAATTGGTATACACGCTATCTTGAGGGGGTAGTACCTTATTTAAATAGGTGTACGGGTTCGAAACCCGTCCTCGGCAAAATTTAAAAAGAATACTTGTATTTTTTATATTATATATAGTATAATGTATAAAATTTTCAGACGCGGGATGGAGCAGTCTGGTAGCTCGTCGGGCTCATAACCCGAAGGTCGTTGGTTCAAATCCGACTCCCGCAACCATTTATAATATATTATTTTTTTATAAATTTCGATATGATGGTAAATTTAATATATTATTAATAATTAATAATATAATGTAAATTATACAAAATCTTTTCAAGATATTTGGAAAGTTTTTATTTATTATAAAAAATATTGGGCTATTAGCCCTTTTTTTTATGGTTTATCTGGCGTGAGATTGGTCTTTATACATTGTAATAGAATATATATTGTAGTAAAAATAGAATTTATAATTTTCTTATTTAATGATAAAAAGGTTTTATTTTTTTACAGAGTTGATTATAGACTTATTTAAAAATCAGGTTATTTTTGATTGAATCATAATAATATCATTCTCAATGATCGTATGCAGGTTCATTATTTTAATTATTAGGTATAAGTACAATATTGAATATTAAAGATACAATATTAATCATTCGTACATGATTGAAAATTTTATACACTGAGTTTTTGTTATCGATTTTTGTAACTTTTGTAATTTATCAATTTTTTATTCCTAAAGGCATCATGCCAAAATAGTAATATAGAATTCCTTTAAATGGCAAAATGTTCTAAAATCTATTAAATAGCATGATTATATTTTCGTATAGATAATTATACGATGATTATAAGTTAATATTTGTATTAAATAATATCTAAACAAGTGAACTTAGTACCTAACTTTTTATAAAGTTTCGAGGTAACTAGAATGAATAAAGAAGTTCTAGCTGTTGTCGAGGCAGTTTCTAATGAAAAATCTCTTCCTCGTGAAAAGATATTTGAGGCACTTGAAACTGCATTAGCAACAGCCACAAAAAAAAAATATGAACAAGCAATTGATGTCCGTACTAATATTAATCGCAAAACAGGAGATTTTGATACATTTCGACGTTGGTTAGTGGTAAATGAAGTTACTCAACCAACACTTGAAATTACTTTAGATGCTGCAAAATTTGAAAATTCAACAATTAATTTAGGAGATTATGTAGAAGAACAAATAACGTCAGTAATTTTTGATAGAATTACTACTCAAACGGCAAAACAAGTGATTGTACAAAAAGTACGCGAAGCTGAAAGAGCCATGGTTGTTGAACAATTTCGTAAACAGCAAGGTCAGATTATCACTGGAGTTGTAAAAAAAGTTAACCGTGAAAATATTATATTAGATTTGGGTCATAATGCAGAAGGTGTCATCTTAAGAGAAGATATGTTGCCACGTGAAAATTTTCATCCTGGTGATCGTTTACGTGGTGTATTGTATGCTTTACGCCCAGAAGCTAGAGGAGCACAATTATTTGTTACGCGTTCTCGTACTGAAATGTTAATTGAATTATTTAGAATTGAAGTATCTGAAATTAATGAAGAGATTATTGAAATTAAAACTGCCGCCCGTGATCCTGGTTCACGAGCAAAAATTGCAGTTAAAACTAATGATAAACGTATTGATCCAATAGGTGCTTGTGTTGGAATGCGGGGTGCGAGAGTGCAAGCGGTATCAAGTGAACTTGATGGCGAGCGTATTGATATTGTGCTTTGGGATGACAATCCTGCACAATTTGTGATTAATGCTATGGCACCTGCTGATGTAATTTCTATTGTAGTCGATGAAGATAAGTATACGATGGATGTCGCTGTTGAAAGTAATAATTTACCGCAAGCAATTGGTAGAAATGGTCAAAATGTTCGTTTAGCTTCTCAGTTATTGAAAAATCATCGTAAGGATAGTAGATGGGAATTAAATATTATGACTACAGAAGAATTGCAAGCTAAACATCAGGAAGAAGCACATATATCTATTGATAATTTCATTAAATATCTGGATATTGATCAAAAATTTGCTGCTTTTCTTGTTGAAGAAGGGTTTTCTACACTAGAAGAATTAGCTTATGTACCAATTGATGAATTATTAGAAATTGAATCTCTTAATGAAGAAACGATTCAAATGTTACGCGAAAAAGCAAAAGCTGCATTAACTACATTGAAATTAGCTAAAAAAAAGAGTAGTGGAGGAAGTAATAATCAGCCAACGGATCATTTATCAAAATTGTGGTGTGTAAATGAATCATTGGCAATAAAATTTGCTGATCATGGTATTTATACATTAGAAGATCTTGCTGAACAAGGTATTGATGATTTAAAAGATATTGAAAAGGGTATGGATGATGCACAAGCTGGTGAAATTATTATGGCAGCACGTAATATTTGTTGGTTTGGAAATGATTCAAAATAATTTGTAGCAGGAAGAAATAGAATGACAGATAAAACTGTAAAATCATTGGCAGCAGAAATTCAAACTTCAGTCGAATGGTTAATACAAAAGTTTGCGGTTGCAGGAATTAAAAAAACTGAAAATGATGCTGTTACACAAAAAGAAAAAGAACATTTGCTTGCATATTTAAATCATGAAGATGGGACCATAAGTGGCCAAACTGGTAAATTAGTACTACAGAGAAAAACTCGTAGTACATTGAGTATTCCTGGTATTGGTGGAAAAAGTAAATCAGTAAATATTGAAGTACGTAAAAAACGTACATATCTTGATCGTGACATATTAGCAATTAATCATATAGAAGAAAAAGTACATGATAGGATAGAAAAAAATATAAAATTTCAAACAATAAAAAAAGAAACAGCCAAAGACAACAACAATATTCAGAAAATACCAAAATTGTATCAAGATTCTATTTTCATTACTTCTAAAAAAAAGAAATTTGAAATTCAGAAAGCGGAGCTAAAACGTAAAAATGAAGAAGAAATAACACGTAAGTTTGAAGTTGATTCAAAACGTGTTGCTGAAAAAGTGTGTAGTATGGAAGGAAATCCTACTGTTTTGAACAGCAATGATGTAAATTATAATGAAAACTATCATGTTACAACTTATCAAGATGTTTTTATAGCTGAAGATGAAAATGATGCTCAGGAAGAAGGCCGTAGAACTCGTCATCGAGGTAATAAAGTTGCGCGACAGAAAAAAAATTATAAACATTCAGAAAAAGCTGCTCGCGAAGAAGAAAGAGTAGTAGTGCGTAGTAAAAATAAAATTAAACAGAAAAAAAATAGTATTTTACAACAAAGTTTTACTAAACCTGTTACGGTTATTAACCGTGATGTTGTTATTGGTGAAACTATTTCTGTTTTTGAGTTGGCTAATAAAATGGCTATTAAAGGTTCACATGTTATTAAAAAAATGATGAAAATGGGATTAATGGTAACTATTAATCAAGTGCTTGACCAAGAAATAGCACAGCTTGTGGCAGAAGAAATGGGACATAAGGTTATTTTGCGTCGTGAAAATGAATTAGAAGAGTCAATTTTACAAAATCGTGATAGTGTGGTTCCATCCATTAAAGAATCACGAGCTCCGATTGTAACGATTATGGGTCATGTTGACCATGGTAAAACTTCATTACTTGATTGCATTCGTTCTACTAAAGTTACTTCTGAAGAAGTAGGTGGTATTACACAGCATATAGGGGCGTATCATGTTAAAACAGATAAAGGTATAATTACTTTTTTAGATACGCCAGGACATGCTGCATTTACTGCAATGCGTGCACGAGGTGCAAAAGTAACAGATATTATTGTTTTAGTAGTTGCTGTGGATGACGGTGTAATGCCTCAAACAATAGAAGCCATTCAACATGCTAAAGCGGCGAATGTTCCAGTTGTTGTGGTATTAAATAAAATAGATAAAAATGAAAGTAATGTAGAAAATATAAAAACTGAACTTTCAAAATATGGTATTCTAACTGAAGAATGGGGTGGTGAAAATCAATTTATTAAAGTTTCAGTTAAAAAAAGTGTAGGTATTGATGAATTATTGGAAGCCATTTTATTACAAGCTGAATTATTAGAGTTAAAAGCAGTTCATACTGGTATGGCAAGTGGTGTTGTTATTGAAGCTTATCTAGATAAAGGTAGGGGTCCGGTTGCTACTATTTTAGTACAAGAAGGTCGATTAAATAAAGGTGATGTTGTACTATGTGGTTTTGAATATGGACGTATTCGTGGAATGCGTAATGAATTAGGAATAGATATTAATACTGCTGGACCATCTATGCCAGTTGAAATTTTAGGTTTATCAAATATACCTTCAGCAGGTGATAAAATAACGGTAGTAACTAATGAAAAAAAAGCACGTGAAGTTGCACTTTATCGTCAAAGTAAAGTTAGAGAAGTTAAATTAGCACATCAACAAAAATCAAAATTAGAAAAAGTTTTTAATAATATAGAAGATTCTAAGATTTCTGAGTTAAATATTGTATTAAAAACTGATGTACAAGGTAGTTGTGAAGCAATTAGCAATGCTTTGGAAAAATTATCAAATGATGAAGTAAAAATAAAAATTATTGGTTCTGGTGTTGGCAGTATTACAGAAACTGATGTTACATTAGCTTCTGCTTCTAATGCAATGATTATTGGTTTTAATGTTCGAGCTGACGCAAGTGCAAAAAAAATTATTGAAAATGAAAATTTAGAATTGCGATATTATTCTATAATTTATAATCTTATTGATGAAATTAAAAAAGCTGTGTTCGGGATGTTAACACCTAAATATCAACAAAAAATAATTGGATTGGCAGAAGTGCGAAATGTTTTCAAAAAATCACCAACATCTTCCTCAATTGCTGGTTGTATGGTGCTCGAAGGTATAATTAAACGTAATAATCTTATTCGTATATTACGGGATAATGTTGTTATTTATGAAGGTGAATTAGAATCATTACGTAGATTTAAAGATGATGTTAATGAAGTCAGACATGGTATGGAATGTGGGATTGCTATAAAAAATTATAATGATGTACGTCTTGGTGATAAAATAGAGTTATTTGAAGTTATCCAAATTAAAAGCTTAATTAAAGGTTAATATTGTTATGAAGAAAATCTTGATTAAGAATTAATATGAAATTAGTGATTTTATAGTAAGAACACTTGTATTAAAAAAATAAAATTTTTCATTGAAATAAATTATACGTTTTTTATCACAAAACTTTAAAAGTTAAATGATAATATTATTTTTTCAATTCTTTAATTTATTATGTATTTATTTTATTTGATACCTGAGTGAGGAAAATATTATCATGAGAAGAGAATTTGATCGTGTTCAACGTGTTGCTCAGGAAATACAAAAGAAAATCTCAATTATTTTATGTAAAAAAATGAAAGATCCACGTATTAAAACGGTCACAATTTCTGGTATTAAGGTTTCGCGTGATTTAACGTATGCCAAAGTATTTGTAACTTTTTTTAATACGTTACATCAAGAAGATAAAATTGATGATATAAAAAATGCTGTTCATATATTGAATGGTGATATGTCAAAACGCATTCGTATTTTATTAAGTAAATCAATGTCCTTACGTATTGTTCCTAAATTAATTTTTTTTTATGACAATTCCTTGATTGAAGGAATAAAAATGGATAATTTATTAAAAAAAATTATGCATTATGATGCACAACGTCGCTATAAACATATTATTAAAGAGCAAAATTGATGAGATGTAATTACAGTCGTGCAGTAGATGGTATATTGCTGTTAGATAAACCACAAAAACTTTCATCTAATACAGCTTTACAAAAAGTGCGACGTTTATTCAATGCTAAAAAAGCTGGACATACTGGATCACTTGATCCATTAGCAACAGGGATGCTGCCAATTTGTTTAGGGAAAGCAACTAAATTATCACAATTCTTGATTAATGCGGATAAATATTATCGTGTTATTGGGCGTTTAGGACAACGAACTAATACTGCTGATGCATATGGTGCAATTATTTCTGAACGTGAAATTAGTATAACACAGAAGAAGCTTGATAATGCTTTAGATAAATTTCGCGGTCATTTAATGCAGGTACCTTCTATGTATTCTGCACTCAAATATCGTGGTATACCTTTTTACAAATATGCTCGTCAAGGTATTACTATTAAACGTGATTCTAGAGCAATTACGATTTATGATTTAAAACTTATACGATGGGAAGGCAATGAAGTTGAATTAGATATTTTTTGTTCTAAAGGGACTTATATACGAACTATAATTGATGATTTGGGTGAATTATTAGGTTGTGGTGCTCATGTAATTTATTTAAGACGTCTAAAAATAGGTAATTATCTTAGCAAATCTATGGTAACGTTAGAACAATTATATTGTTTTAAAGACCGAAGTCAATTAGCAAAGAATAATTTAGAAAAAAAAATAGACTTATTTTTATTGCCTATAGATACGGCTGTTAATCATTTTCCAGAAGTTAATATTTCTAAAGAAATTGCAATTTATTTTAAACAAGGACAATCAATTTTTATTGATAATCATTTATTTATAAATGGTAATATAGTAAAGGTTACTGAAGGTGATATTCATAAATTTATTGGTGTTGCAAAAATTAATGAAAAAAATAGAATTGTTCCTTTTTGCGTAATTTTAGAAAATGTTTAATAAGATTTATATGCTATCTTGTTTTATATTAAATTGAAGCGTAAAATAGATTTTAATCCATTTTATGGAAAGCTGAATTAGAGATCTGGTGTTTATTATTTTTATTTTAAAAAAGAAAATTTTGGAGTTATTATATGTCTCTAAGTATTGCAGTAAAAGCCCAAATTATTAATCAATATAGTCATAATGAAAAGGATACTGGTTCTAGTGAGGTTCAAATTGCTTTATTAACAGAAAAAATAAATGATTTACAAAAGCATTTTTTAAAACATAAAAAAGACCATCATAGTCGTCGAGGATTATTAAGGATGGTCGCTCAGCGTCGTAAGCAATTAAATTATTTAAAATACAAAAATCTTATTTCTTATAGTAAAATTATTGAACGTTTAGGTTTACGTCGTTGATAAGTGATTAATAAAAAAATTTTGGGGCGTCTGCCCCTTTTTTATAGAAAAATGATATTTTTAAATTAGATTTTAATCATATAAAAATTTTGCAAAATTATATAAAATTTACTTTCTAATAATATTTTTTATAAAAAATTCTTTTTTCTATAATTTATCTTGATAATAATTACATTCTAAGAATTTAATTTTTTGTTAATGATAAGGAATGTAGAAAAATATTAGTTTTGGTGTTATTATATGAATAATTAGTTAATAAAAGGGTATTATTTTGCTGAATCCTATTGTTCGTAAATTTCAATATGGTCAACATACAGTTATCATGCAAACTGGATTAATGGCTCGTCAAGCAAGTGGTGCTGTTATGATCAATATAGACGATACAGTTGTATTTGTCACTGTTGTTGGACAAAAAA
The DNA here is from genome assembly GCA_031446165.1 of Arsenophonus sp. Lineage (GTDB taxonomy): Bacteria > Pseudomonadota > Gammaproteobacteria > Enterobacterales > Enterobacteriaceae > Arsenophonus. The sequence continues at coordinate 419,480 of CP132905.1, forward strand.
AAGTAAAAGAAGGACAGAGTTTTTTTCCATTAACTGTTAATTATCAAGAAAGATCTTATGCTGCTGGTCGTATTCCTGGTAATTTCTTTCGTCGTGAAGGTCGTCCAAGTGAAGGAGAAACGCTTATTGCTCGTTTAATCGATCGTCCCCTTCGCCCTTTGTTCCCAAAAGGTTTTCTACATGAAATTCAAATTTTTGCTACAGTGATTTCAATTAACCCTCAAGTGAATCCAGATGTAGTTTCACTCATTGGCGCCTCTGCTGCATTATCATTATCTGGTATCCCATTTAATGGCCCAATTGGTGCTGCAAGAGTTGGTTATATTAATAATGAATATGTTTTAAATCCTACTGTTGATGAATTAAAAAATAGTCGTTTAGATTTAATTGTAGCAGGCACAAGTAATGCAGTTCTAATGGTAGAATCTGCAGCTGATTTATTATTAGAAGAGCAAATGTTAGGTGCGATTTTTTTCGGTCATGAGCAACAACAAATTGTAATTAATAATATTAATGAATTGGTAATGGAAGCTGGAAAAGAAAAATGGGATTGGAAACCAAAAAATACTAATGCGGGATTATATGACCGTATTGCGGAATTAGCTGAAAAAAGATTAGATGATGCATATCGTATTGTTGCAAAACAAGAACGTCATATTAATATTCTTTCAATTAAAGAAGACGTTACTAATGCAATTTTAGAAAAAGATAATTCTTTAAGTGTCGATGAAATCAATGAAATTCTTTTAGAAATAGAAAAAAAGGTTGTTCGCATCCGTGTGTTAAAAGGTGAAAAACGAATTGATGGACGAGAAAAAGATACGATACGTTCACTGGATGTACGAATTGGAATTTTACCTAGAACGCACGGTTCTGCATTATTTACTCGAGGAGAGACCCAGGCATTAGTTACAGCAACTTTAGGCACAGAACGTGATGCTCAGATCATGGATGAAATAATTGGTGAATATAGTGATCATATTTTATTTCATTATAATTTTCCACCTTATGCAGTAGGTGAAATAGGGATAGTTGGTTCTCCAAAACGTCGTGAAATTGGACATGGACGTTTGGCTAAACGTGCTGTATTAGCAGTTATGCCTAATCATTTAGAATTCCCGTATACTATACGTATAGTTTCAGAAATTACTGAATCTAATGGATCTTCTTCTATGGCTTTTGTATGTGGCGCATCGCTTGCATTAATGGATGCAGGTGTTCCAATAAAAAGTGCAGTAGCTGGTATTGCAATGGGATTAGTAAAAGAAGATGACAAATTTGTTGTACTTTCAGATATTTTAGGTGATGAAGATTATTTAGGTGATATGGATTTTAAAGTTGCTGGTAGTCGTGAAGGTATAAGTGCATTACAAATGGATATTAAGATTGAAGGTATTACTAAAGAAATTATGAAAATTGCTTTACATCAAGCAAAAAGTGCTCGTTTATATATTTTAAATGTGATGGAACAAATCATTAATCAACCTCGTAAAGAAATTTCTAAATTCGCACCACGTATTCATATTATTCAGATTAATCCTAATAAAATTAGGGATGTGATTGGTAAAGGTGGTTCTGTTATTAGATCATTAGCTGAAAAAACAGGTACTATTATCGAAATTAATGATAATGGTACAGTAAAAATTGCTGCGACAGATAGCTATAAAGCAAAAGATGCTATTTGTCGTATTGAAGAGATTACAGCAGATATTGAAGTTGATCGTATTTATCATGGAAAAGTTACACGTATTGTTGATTTTGGGGCTTTTGTTACCATTAGTAGCAGTAAAGAAGGTCTGGTCCATATTTCTCAAATATCAGAAAAACGTATTGAAAAAGTTATAGATTATTTAAAGTTAGGCCAAGAAGTTTCAGTTAAAGTATTAGAGATTGATAGACAAGGTCGAATTCGTTTAAGTATTAAAGAAGCGATTGGTATTAAAAAAATCATGAAACCATAGATATAATTTTTTAACGTTTATAAAAATTTAATGTAATATGTAAAGTATTATAGTAATCTTGCATAGTAATTTGTAATATGTTTGATATGTAAACATTATTTTTTAAATCATTAATGTTAATTAACCATAATGCACAAGTGTATTTATTTTTTATATTGATATTTTTATATTTTTTATTAATATTATCTTCGATATAAGTTCTATTGCTTTCACAATATTATCATTTTTTATAAATTTTTTATTAATTAAATTGCAATAAAAAAAAGATCTTGTGCTCATGTAAATAATTTTATTATTTTCAGTAAATAGAATGTGTTTTATAATACAGGTTAAAAAGAGCAATTAAAAATATTATTACTATTTTTTCATTCTTCATTATAAATTAGTGAAGGTTTATTTTCGTTAGTATATAATTTTGAACCAGTTCACACTTTAATAAAAATAATTAATTTTTCAAAGAGTTATGTAAACTGGTCACATCATATATGAGGCAATTTTACATGACTAGTCAGACTGAAATATCTTTTGCTGAATTAGGATTATCAGCATCAATTCTTTCTGCATTAAACGACCTTGGTTATCAAAAACCATCTCCAATTCAACAGAAATGTATCCCATATTTATTAAATGGATACGATGTATTAGGTATGGCACAAACTGGTAGTGGTAAAACAGCAGCTTTTAGTTTACCATTGCTTCATAATATAGATCTTGCATTAAAATCTCCTCAAGTTTTAGTATTAGCACCAACACGTGAATTGGCTATACAAGTAGCAGGAGCGATGAGTGATTTTTCTAAACATATTTATACTGTCAATATTGTAGCACTATATGGTGGTCAGCGTTATGATACTCAGTTACGTGCATTAAAACGTGGTTCTCATATTGTAGTTGGTACACCTGGTCGTTTATTAGATCATTTAAAACGTGGTACTTTAAAATTATCTCATTTAAGGGGTTTAGTTATTGATGAAGCAGATGAGATGTTACGAATGGGTTTTATAGAAGATGTTGAAAATATTATGAATCAAATTCCTACTGCACATCAAACCATATTATTTTCTGCTACAATGCCGGCAGCTATCCGTCGTATTACTCGTCGCTTTATGAAGTCACCTAAAGAGATTAATATTCAATCTAATGTAAAAACACGTCCGGATATTAACCAAAGTTATTGGTTTGTATATGGAATGCGTAAAAATGAAGCTTTAATTCGCTTTTTAGAAGCGGAAGATTTCGATGCAGCAATTATTTTCGTTCGCACAAAAAGTACTACATTAGAAGTTGCTGAAATACTCGAGAAGAGTGGTTATAATAGTTCAGCTTTAAATGGTGATATGAATCAAGCGTTACGTGAAAAAACATTAGAACGATTTAAAAATGGCCGTCTTGATATATTGATTGCTACTGATGTTGCAGCTCGTGGGTTAGATGTAGAGCGTATTAGTTTGGTTATAAATTATGATATACCTATGGATGTAGAATCTTATGTTCATAGGATTGGGCGTACTGGTAGAGCTGGTCGTACCGGTCGAGCTCTTTTGTTTGTTGATTATCGAGAACGTCGATTATTACGAAATATTGAACGTAGTATTCAACAGTCAATTATAGAAGTCAGCTTACCAACTTCAGTATTTTTAAGTGAACGTAGACAAAGAAAATTTTTAGAAAATATTAAAAAACACTTAAAAAGTTGTGATTTAGAAAAATATCGGGCATTAATTACTAAATTAATTGCTCATAAAGAAATAGATCTTGAAACCTTAGCTTCCGTTTTATTAAAAATAGCACAAGGTGATAAACCTTTAATATTACCTCCAGATCCTGTTATACGTCGTTCAAAAAGTGAGTTAAGTATTCGTGAATCACATCATCGTTATATAAATAACACTATTGTTGAGCGTAATAAACGTCGTGAACGAAGAAGGATTGGTGGTCATATGGAATTATATCGTATAGAAGTTGGGCGTGATGATGGTGTTGAAGTCCGTCATATTGTTGGTGCAATTGCTAATGAAGCTGATATTAGTAGTCGATATATTGGTAATATTAAGTTATTTGCTTCACATTCAACAGTAGAATTACCAAAAGGCATTCCAAATGCATTATTACACCATTTAACACGTACTCGTATTTTAAATAAACCAATACAAATGCAATTATTAGGTGAAGTAAAAACTGTTGATGGTTAAAAAATAATAAAATTTAAACATATCCTAACGAGAATATGTAATAATATAAAATTAAATGCTTTTTGTATGTAAAGTAATTTATTAGTTATTAATTTATTGATTGTCAAAAATTGAATTTTATATAACTACTTTTGGTTATATTCAGAGTATTTTAATAATAAAAAAGTATTTAAAGTAATTTTTTTAAAATTTTATAAGAATTTGTAGAGTAGATTCTTTTATAAATTTTTTTTTTGCAAATCAATATAGTAGCTGTATATAATTTTATCTATAACATTATGTATTTTTTATAAATCTATATTTCAACGTTTTAATGTAAAATGTTTTGATGTAAAATCATGAATATATAAAATATATAATATATTTTTATTGATTCCTGATTTCTATTCTATTAAAATTATTATTTTTTATGTGTATTAAAAGTTTTTTATAATCCATATTATTAAAGTTATAATTATTAATTTTATAAACAATATTTTTTTGTAAACAATGTTTTTTGAATAAAAGATAAAATAATCGTAAATAATATTTTTTCTTAGGAATTATTACAAAAAATAATATTTTATTGGCGATATATTAATAATAAAATGCTGCATACCAGCAAAATGGTACTGGGTAATGTTGCTGCTATTAATGGAGATAAACCATATACTAAACTTAGATTACCAAACCCATCGTTTAAAAGATAAAAAATAAATCCTCCGGAAATACCAATGAGTACTCGTACTCCTATTGTTGCATCACGTAGTGGGCCAAAAATAAATGATAATGCTAAAAAAATCATGCAAGCTACAGAAAGCGGTGATATTATTTTTTTCCACATACTTAATTGATATACCGCAGATTCTTGTTGAGTTTCTTGAAGATAATTAATATATTTATATAAATTACTTATGGTTAATGAATCAGGATTAAGAGAAACAATTTCTAATTTTTCTGGATTTAAACTTGATTTCCAATCCATTAATGAATAGTAAAAACCGGCAATTTCTTTTTTATTTTTAATAAGTGCTTGATTAACTTCTATTAATTCCCATTGATGAGTCTTATAATTATAATAACCTGAATTAGCAAAAATTATCGCTTTTAATTTTTTTTCTTTATTGAATTGGTAAATAGAAATTTCTTTTATTGTATTTTTATCAATAATATTTTGAATATGAATAAAATTATTACCATCTTTTGCCCATAATTCGCGGTTTGTCATCATTAGAGATCTACCAATAATTTTTTCAGTGCGATAATTACGAGCCCATTGTTCTGCAGAAGGTGCAATCCATTCACCAATAATCATTGTTATAATCATTAAAGGAATAGCAATCTTCATGACTGATATGCTAATTTGTAATCGAGAAAATCCTGCAGTTTGCATAACTACTAGTTCATTATGTGAAGCTAGTGTTCCTAATTTAATTAATGTACCCAAAAGTGCTGCCATAGGAAAAAAAATTTCTATGTCTTTTGGAATAGTGAATAAAGTAAAAATTCCTGCATTCCAAATTGTATAAGATCCATTTCCTACTTTTCTCAGTTGTTCAACAAACTTAATAATTCCTGATAATGAAATTAATATAAAAACTGTAATTAAAATTGATGAAATGACAGTACGCCCGATATATTTATCTAAAATACTTAACATTATTATGTATTTCCTTTAGAAAATTTAGATCGTATACGACGTATAGCGGATATATTCCAAATGTTTAATATGATTGCTAATGTACAAAAAGAAATATTTACTAACCATAGGCTTATCTTTGGATCTATTTCTCCTTTTTTTGCACTAGCATGTAATGTACTTTGTAATAAAAAAAATATTAGATATAGTAACATTGCTGGAAAAAGATTTAAAAGTCTGCCTTGTCTAGGATTCACTTCACTTAATGGAATAACCATGAAATCCATTATAAGTACAGAAAATACTAATGTTAAACGCCAATGAAATTCTGCTTGTGATTTAATATCTTTAGTATTCCATAATTGTAACATGTTTTTTTGTTCAATATTTTTGTTGTTAGTTTTTTTTTCCCTACGATTAATAATTGCTTTATAATCTTGAAAATCAGTTATTTTAAAATCACGTAGTATAGCTGTACCTTCATAACGTGTACCTTTGTCTAATAAAACAATTTGATTTCCTTTTTCATCTTCATTGATATGTCCACTTTCTGCAATTACTACAAAAGGGCGTTTTTTATTGATTGACTGTAATTGTGCCATGAAAATATCACTAAACTGATCTCCCTTTATTTCATGAATGTAAATAACAAGATTTTGATTTTTTGTTGTTTTGAATTGTCCTTCTACCATGTTTGTTAAATTAAGATTTAATTTAGCATTATATATTGCTTTTTCTTGATATTGTACTGACCATGGTAGCATCCAATTTACATTTATTATTGCAATAAAAGTAGTAAGTAATCCTAAAATTGTAGCAGCGCTTATTAATACTTTTTTACCTAAACCACAAGCATGCATAACAATAATTTCATTATCGAAATATAATTTACTATATGTTATGAGTAATCCTAAAAATAAGCTTAATGGTAAAATTAATTGGGCCATTTCTGGAATGCCTAATCCCAGAAGAGGAAATATTAAATTTAAAGAAATATTCCCTTGAACTGCTGAACTTAATATGCTAATTGTTTTTTGGCTAAAAAAAATGAAAATCAATATAAAAAATATTGCAAGCTGTCTTTTTAATGTTTCTTTTACTAAGTATCTTATAATGATCAAATTAATTAAACCTATGAAAACTGTTTTACTAAAACAATGATTGTTTATTTATAATTCGAGTTAGAATATTTTTATAATTAATCAAAAAATATTTAAATATATAATGATATTAAATCAATAAATATTACATATCAAAAATATTCTTGAAGAATATTTATTTTTGTTCATATAATATTTTTATTATTTTAACATAAAGAATATATTTTATAGGTAAATTTGTATTTTTGCTTAATTTTAGTGATAAATAATATTTTTTTGTGTAATTTTGGAGAAAATATGAATTTTAGTATGATAAATTTTAGTATAAAAAATAATGATAATACAGTAAAAAATAATGATTGTATTGTTTTAGGTGTATTTGAATCTTATCAATTATCTAACACAGCAAGTGAATTTAATAATATCAGTGGTAAGTATATCAGTACTTTAATAAAACGTGAACAATTAGAGGGAAAAATTGGGCAAATATTATTATTGCATAATGTCCCTAATATACCATACGATCGTGTTTTGTTAGTCGGGTGTGGTAAGGTCAATAAAATAAATGAATTTGAGTATAAAAAAATTATTGAAAAAACTATTTTCGCTTTAAATAAAACTGGAACAATAAAGGCTATTTTGTTTTTAATTGATTTAAATATAAAAAATAAGAGTATTTATTGGAAAATTAAAAAAGCAGTAGAAGTTATAAAAGATACAATATATGTGTTTGATAAATTTAAAAAAAATAAAAATCCAATAAAAAATCTATTAACTGAAATTGTTTTTTATATTTCAAATATTTGCGATTTAAGTGATGGAACACTTGCTCTTAAACATGGAAGGGCTTTAGCAATGGCAGTAGAATCAGCAAAAAATTTAGCCAACATGCCACCAAATATTTGTAATCCTTCTTATTTAATGGATAAGGCTTATCAGTTAGCTGATACTTGCAAAAATCTTAGTATTCAAGTCATTGGTGAAGAAGAAATGCAAAATTTATCAATGCATGCTTATTTAGCTGTTGGAAAAGGTACAAAAAATAAATCATTTATGTCAATAATAAAATATAAGGGTAGTAAAAATATAAAAGAAAAAGATATAGTATTGATTGGTAAGGGATTAACATTTGATTCTGGTGGGATTTCAATTAAACCTTCTGATCGTATGGATGAAATGAAGTATGATATGGCTGGAGCAGCTGCTGTTTATGGTGTCATGTATTTTGTGAGTGCATTAAGATTGCCTATTAATGTAATAGGAGTGTTAGCTTGTTCAGAAAATATGTTGGGTAGTGAAGCATATCGTCCTGGCGACATATTAACTAGCATGTCAGGTAAAACAATAGAAGTAATTAATACTGATGCTGAAGGAAGATTAGTGTTATGTGATACATTAACATACGTAGAACGCTTTGATCCTGGTGTGGTTATTGATGTTGCAACTTTAACTGGAGCTTGTGTGATTGCATTGGGTCATTATTATAATGGATTAATGTCAAATGATAATTCTTTAGTAGATGAATTACTTAATGCAGCTCATGAATCAGGCGATAAAACTTGGCGTCTACCTTTATCTTCAGATTTTTTTGAACAGTTAGAATCAAATTTTGCTGATTTAGCTAATGTTGGAAATCGTACAGGTGGTGCAAGTACTGCAGGTTGTTTTCTAGAATGTTTTGCTAATAAATATCGGTGGGCACATTTAGATATAGCAGGTACAGCTTGGAAAGATGGAAAAAGGAAAGGAGCTACTGGTCGACCTGTAGCATTACTTGCTCAATTTTTATTAAATCGTGTTCGTCTGAATTAAAGTAAATAATGTGTTATTATTTACGATATAAAAAATAATATGAATTAAATTCTACTTTAGAATCTTTAATTCTAGATAACATTCACTAAAAATAGGTAAAATTCACATTTTACAAATTAATACCTTAAAAGTATAGATTGTTCTTTTTTGTTTCAGTAACCTAAAAATTAATTAGCAAATATATTTTTTACTAGGTTAAGATAAAATACATACTTGAAATTTAATAAAATATTTCAGTTAAGAAAATTTTATTAATTTATTGTGTAGAAATTAATTAGTAGTTTTTTTTAGTAAAATATTATTTTTTTATAGACTATTGTAAATAAAAATTCTTTTGATTATCAAGTATAGTTAAAGATATACTCCTTTTTGTATATTTTTTATAATTTATTTTTATTTTATGCAATGAAACATTTGTTTTTTTTACAATTAAATTTTTTAAATTATTCAAAAATTGATATAAATATTATGTTTATATTGCAATTTATAATTTTAGTGATACTAATAGAAATAGAATAAACAATAAAATGAAAAAAAAACAGGAAAATATAATTTCATCTAAATTATTGCTTGATAAAATTTATAATCCATCAGTAATTGAGCAATCTGTATATGCATTTTGGGAAAACAATAGTTATTTTAAACCTCATAGTAATAGTAATAATAATGCAAAAAATAATTTTTGTATTGTTATTCCTCCACCTAATATTACAGGTGATTTACATATGGGTCATGCTTTTCAACAAACTATTATGGATATATTAATTCGTTATCATAGGATGCAAGGAAAAAATACATTATGGCAAACTGGTACAGATCATGCTGGTATTGCTACCCAAATGGTTGTTGAACGTAAAATTTTTATTGAAGAAAACAAAACAAAGCATAATTACGGAAGAGAAAAATTTGTTGAGAAAATTTGGCAATGGAAAGAAAAATATGGAAACCATATTTCTCAACAAATGCGACGCCTTGGTAACTCCGTAGATTGGGAATGTGAACGTTTTACAATGGATGTAGGTTTATCTAAAGCTGTGCAAGAAACATTTGTCCGTCTTTATAAAGATAATCTTATATATCGTGGTAAAAGATTAGTCAACTGGGATCCTAAGTTACATACAGCAATTTCAGATTTGGAAGTTGAAAGTAGAGAAGTAAATAGTTTTGTATGGTATTTACGGTACCCACTTGCTGATGGAATAAAAACTTTAGAAGGTAAAAAATATGTTGTTATTGCTACTGAGCGCCCAGAAACAATATTGAGTGATACTGGGGTTGCGGTGCATCCATCTAATCCATTTTATAATGATTTAATTGGGAAAAAAATTTTACTGCCTTTAGTTAATCGTCTTATTCCTATTATTGGTGATAAATACATCAATACAAAAAAAGGTGAATGTGCAAAAATATCACCAGCACATGATTTTCATCAATATGAAGTTGGACAGCGTCATCGATTACCAATGATTAATATTTTTGATATTAATGCACATATTCGTGAAAAAGCAGAAATATTTGATAGTATGGGTAATTATAGCAATGTTTATTCAGATTTTATCCCTGTTGCTTATCGTGGAATGGAACGTTTTATTGCTAGAAAAGCAATTATTAATGAATTAGAAAAATTAGGACTATTAATTTCAGTAGAACATAAAAAAGTAAATCTTTCTTATAGTGAACGTGGTAATGTAATGATTGAGCCCATGTTAACTAATCAATGGTATGTTCGTACCAGTTCATTAGCAGAACAAGCTATTATTGCTGTAAAAGATGGACGTATTAAATTTATACCGAAGCAATATGAAAATATGTATTTTTCTTGGATGAAAAATGTTAAAGATTGGTGTATTTCAAGACAATTATGGTGGGGGCATAGGATACCAGCTTGGTATGATAATAATAATAACGTATATGTTGGTAATAATGAAGAAATGGTTCGTTTAGAAAATAATCTTTCTGATGATGTTATTTTAAATCAAGATGAAGATGTGTTAGATACGTGGTTTTCATCTGCTCTTTGGAGTTTTTCAACATTAGGTTGGCCAGAAAAGAGTGATATGTTAAAAATTTTTCATCCAACTGATGTATTAGTCACTGGTTTTGATATTATTTTTTTTTGGATCGCTCGTATGATTATGTTAACTATGTATTGTCTTAAGGATGATCATGGTCAAGGACAAATTCCTTTTAAAACCGTTTATATAACAGGTCTTATACGTGATGAGGAAGGAAAAAAAATGTCAAAATCTAAAGGAAATGTTATTGATCCCTTAGATCTAATCGATGGAATTTCTTTAGATAAATTAGTATTAAAACGCACGGCAAATATGCTGCAACCAAAATTAGCTAAAAAAATTGCTGATCGTACTAGAAAAGAATATCCTCAAGGAATTGCGGCGCATGGTACAGATGCTTTACGTTTTACATTAGCCTCATTAGCTTCGACTGGAAGAGATATTAATTGGAATATAAAACGACTTATTGGATATCGTAATTTTTGTAATAAAATTTGGAATGCAAGTCGTTATGTATTAATTAATAGTATCGGAAAAGATTATGCTCAAAGTAATAAAAAAATTATTTTTTCTCTTTCTGATCGGTGGATAAAAACAGTATTTAATAAAACAGTTAAATCGTATCGTGAAGCTTTAGATGCTTATCGTTTTGATATTGCTTCTCATATTCTTTATGAATTTATATGGCATCAATTTTGTGATTGGTACTTAGAATTTTCCAAAATTATTATTAATCATAGTAATAATAAAATAATTTTTGCTACACGTTATACATTGCTTGAAATACTAGAAAGCTTATTACGTTTAGCTCATCCTATTATCCCATTTATTACAGAAACTATTTGGCAAAAAATTAAATTACTAAAAGACCTGAATAGAAATACTATTATGTTGGAATCTTTCCCTATTTTCGAAGCATCAAAGATTGATGAAGAAGCATTTTGTAATATTGAATATATAAAAAAAATAATTGTATCTGTGCGTAATATTAGAAAAGAAATGAATATTTCTTCTGGTCAGAAATTAAAAGTATTTTTACGTTGTAAGAATAATGTTATTAAAAAAAGAATTAAAGATAATTTATATCTTATTCAAGGAATGTTAAAGTGTACTGCTATATATATTGTTGATCAAGTGAAAGAAAGATCATGTTTTGTCAGTCAATTAGTTAACGGTACTGAAATATTAATTGCAATAGATGATGCAGTCGATAAAAATAAAGAATTATGTCGTTTAGATAAAAAAATAGAAAAAATAAAAAAAGAAATTTTGATGATTAAAACTAGATTAGCTAATGAAATGTTTCTTAAGCGCGCACCTTCTTTTATCATTATAAAGGAGCGTGAACGTTTGAAAATAAATTTAGCGATAGAAAAAGAATTAATAGTTCAAAAATTGAAGTTTAATAATTAAGAAGTTTTTTATATAATTACCATATTTATATTTTTAAAAAAAATTGAAGAAAAAGCTAATTATATATATTTAATAAAGATTACAAATAAAATTATATATGAATAAACAATACCTCACAATGAGTAAATTTTTTAATTTAAGTAAATTTATGTTGTTATAAAAATATTTTAAAAAATAAAAAATTTGTGATGAAAACTTTTTAATGACGTAATTGTGGATCTTTTAATTGAGTTTTAATAGAGTTTGATAACTCGTCTAAAGACGAGTATTCTTTATTTTCATCAGAAATTTCATATGTAATTTGGGCTTCAGCTAAATAAGTGTGAACATGTTCACCATTATTATCTTCCATAATTACATGATACCATGGAGCTGAAAATAAATTTTTATGATATCTAATGTTTTTTAAATTTTTAAATGTATCTAAACAATATTCTGCATCAATATCTACTATAACACCAAGATATCCTAAAAGTTGATGTCTAATTTTTTGTCCAATGCAAAATTTACTGTTTGTCAGCATAATAGATGGTATTTTTAATTATTATTTTTCATATATTTATTATATTAGTTGAAATATAAATTTCAAGAAGTTTATTTTATTTGATATATTTGGTATAATACAAGTTTATTTTATTAACTTAAATTTATATATTTATAATAATCAATTAACATTAAAATATAAAACATTAAAAAATATATTTTTATATTATTTTAAATACATTTTATAGGTTTAGGCAAACCTGCGAGTTTTGTTGCTTGTTTAGCTGGACCATTTGGAAAAAGATTGTAAAGATAGAAGCTATTACCAATGGCTTCACCATATTGTTTGCTAACTGCTTTTGTTAACATTCGCATACTTGGTGATGTATTAAATTTTACATAAAATTCACGAATAAATAGAATAATTTTCCAATGTTGTTCTGTGAGAATAATGTTCTCATGCTTAGCTAATAAATATACCATTGATTTTTTCCATTCTTTGCTATTTTTTAGGTAACCATGATTATCAGTTTCAATTTTACGATTTTCGAATATAAACATAAAATATTTTTCTATATACAATAAAATAAATATTTTATAAAATTTATTTTTTTATTCAAGTATATTATACTAATTAATATATTTTATCTAAATTATGTAATTCTTTAATAAAAGATTTATAATATTTGAACTTTTAAATTATATTTTTATGGAGGGGTGGCCGAGTGGTTGAAGGCAGTGGTCTTGAAAACCACCGATGGTTAAAACTATCCGAGAGTTCGAATCTCTCCCCCTCCGTCATTTTAATAGTAACATATTAATAGTAACATACATTTTTAATTTAGAGATTTTTCAATATAAAAATATGATATAGATTTTAAAAGATCATATATTACAATGTGTTATAGAAGAGAAATTTGAAATATTGTAAAAGATTATTAAATCTTTAAAATTAAAAGCTAATATCAAAGTAATGGTAAATTGCTTTTATTTTTTATTGGGTACTCGTTAACTCGTTAATAGGTGTTTTGCTCGAAAAGATATAATTATTTATTATTGAAGATATATATAAAATATCTGTGATTAACAATATAAATTTAAAAAATATTTTTGTTTGGCTCCTCCAACTGGATTCGAACCAGTGACACGCGGATTAACAGTCCGCTGTTCTACCGACTGAACTATGGAGGAATTTAAGGAATAATATTATAAATATATAATAATTTATTGTCAATAAAAAAATATGTTTTTTGTGTTTTTCAATCAGATTAAAGATACTATTTTTTTTGTTAAAGTAATTCTTAAATGTAATTATGGCTATTGCATAGTTTTTTTTATGTTTATTAAAAAGATTTAAAAATCATATTTCATATTTTTTCTTATATTAAAGTTATTTATATAGAAGATATAGATAGATATTTAAATCAATATTTTTTTATAAAAATTGTGTATTTATAATTTTTTATTTTTAATTAGAAATTCAATATGAAATTATAAATTTTAATTTAATAAAAATAATTATATATTTTTTTTATTAGATATTTTTTCAGATAATTATGATTATGCATATTTAAATAGTTCTTATTGACAAATTTTTTAAAATAAGAACGATTTTTTTAAAAAAATTCAAAACAAAAGTATAAAACTATTGATATTATATATTATTCGTGCGTTAATAAAAAGAAGTCTAATAAACAATATGTTTGATTATAAATATTTTGATTTATTTATTACAAAAAATAATATTTTTGATATTATTATTGTGATTTTAATTATCATATTTTTATATTAACATAGTATTAATATAGGCTTATCTATAACCAGTTAAAAGCGGAAAATGTTTATTTGTTATAATAGGAAAAGGCACATGTCTGACAAAATGAAAGGTCAAGTAAAGTGGTTTAATGAATCTAAAGGCTTTGGTTTCATCACTCCTTCTGATGGTAGCAAAGATGTATTCGTTCACTTTTCTGCCATTCAAGGAAATGGATTCAAAACCCTTGCTGAGGGACAAAATGTAGAATTTACCATTGAAGATGGCTCTAAAGGTCCAGCTGCAGCGAATGTAACTGCTCTTTAAGATGATTCATAAAATTAAATAAAATGGATTTTTTGAAGCCTGTCACTTTCATAGTGACAGGCTTCTTTTTTATAGGTAATAATAATTGATGTTTTAGGTATTTATTAAAAATATTTTAATTTTTTATTTTTTTGCGAATCTTATTTTTATCATAAAAATAAGATTCATCCATTTTTATAAAAAATAAAAAAGGATAAGCTATAAAAAAATTTTTGAAAAAAGATCAGTAGAAAAAATTTAGTATATTTTTTTATGAAATGAATTATTTGCGTTTATGATTTAAATCATAGTATTAATGATTTAGTATCATGCTTTTCATGAAGACAAATGTATATTAATGATTTATGTACAGATAATTCGTAATATTTGTATTAGTCACTCTAAAAAAATTATGATAATTTTACATTGTAAATAAAATTTTTATTAAAAAAATTGGTGGAGCTGGCGGGAGTTGAACCCGCGTCCAAAATTTTTACATCCTAAGTACTACATGCTTATTCTGTTTTATGTTTATTAACTAATTAATTATGAACAGAAACACTTACTAATTAGATTTAGTCTTATTATTTTAACGGATACCTCAGACTTAGGTAATCACGCGATCTCTTTTTTAAATTTGACTTCTTTTATCCCCTTCCTAAGAGAGGAGGCTAGAGTAATAGAAGACGCTGCGCAGGTTATTAAGCTGCCAGTGTATATTGATTGTCGTTTGCGACTATTTTTGCGGCTTTTTACGAGGCCCACCGCACCTCGGCATGCACTTTTGGGTTTCATAAATTTCGTCGAATCCTTAATCAGCCCCAATTATTTTGTGAAGTAATATTATAAAGTATATTGAAAAATATTTTTTATTTGTATCTATTTTTCATAATTTTATTTTTTTGTATAATCCACTCCTGTTTTTTAATGTCAGAGCGTTTATCATGTTTATTTTTTCCTTTAGCTAAAGCAATTTTTATTTTGCACCAAGCATTTTTCCAATACAGAGATAATGCTATTATAGTATGACCTGTTTGATTGATTTTTCCAAATAATAAGTCGATTTCATGTTTATTTAATAGTAATTTACGTGTTCTTGTAGAATCATAAATTATATTAGAAGAAGCTATACGTAATGGGGTAATCGTTAAACCTAAAAGGTAAGCTTCTTTATCTTTTATTAATATATAAGTATTGCTAAAATTGACATTTCCAGCACGTAATGCTTTAACTTCCCAACCTAATAGTTTTAAACCAGCTTCAAATACTTCATGAATAAAATATTCATATTTGGCTTTTTTGTTTACAATTATAACTTTATGATTTTTTTTTTGTATTTTTTTATTCATCGTAGTTAGTGATTATAAACAATTTATTAATAAATAGCACGGTAAAAATAAAATTTTTATTGAATTTTTTATAAATTAAATTTATATTTGATATAAGTTTTATGTATTTGGTAATAATCTTAATGTCAACGATTGCTTGTTCTTTTTTCATGTCTCATAGTGTAAAAAAAATTTTTAATTTAGTAAATGATGTGAATTCGTATTCTTTATTTTTACCTTATTGTACGAATAGTCAAATATTAAATTATCATAAAAATGAAATGATAGCAGCTATTGATGTTTCTCAATATAATTTTGCTAATACTTTTATTACTCATAATACATTTATAAAGTATCATATTATTCACATGAAATTAATAAAAGGTCCATTACATCATTTAGTAGGTCATTGGTTATTTAAATCTTTAAATAAAAATTCATGTAAGATTAAATTTTATCTGGAAATAAAATTTACTAATCGATTTTTAGAAATAGTTTTTGAAAAAGTATTAAATGAAGTTGCAGAAAAAATTCTTGTAGCTTTTTCTAGACGTGCTGATGAGGTCTATAGTAATTTATAGGAGAACTATTGTTTTTTTATGAATTTTTAAGTATTTTTTAATATTAATTATTTTAATATAATTTTATATTAAATAATATTTATTATGTTTATATTAATGTAATGATTGATTGATTTTAAAAAATAATGTTATTAAAATATTTATTAAATGTAACGTATATTTTATGCAATTCTTATTAAAGAATAAAACAATAAAAAATTTTAGCAAATTATAAATATTAATAAATAGACATTATTATAATTGTAAAGATTAAAAATATGTATTTTTTCAATCAATCTCTGAATTTATGCTGAAATTTTTCTGTTATTTATTTATTTTTTCTGTATTTTAATTAA
Source organism: Arsenophonus sp. (assembly GCA_031446165.1). Lineage (GTDB taxonomy): Bacteria > Pseudomonadota > Gammaproteobacteria > Enterobacterales > Enterobacteriaceae > Arsenophonus. Next base: position 436,377 of record CP132905.1, read on the forward strand.
AACAGCTTTTTCATTAAAATTAAGTATTAATGTTTGTTGTTTTGTTTTTTGATGACTGATTTTTTTATAAAAAATATAATACCATGTTTGTGTCCCGAATGGTTCTTTGAGCATTGGTGTTCCTAATATATAGGTTATTTGTTCTTTAGTCATTCCTAATTGTATTTTTGCAATATCTTTTATAGTAAAATAATTACCCTGATTAATATCAGGATGATAAATAAAGTTTTCGACAACAGAACAGCTTGTTATTAAAATAACAATAAAAATTGTTAATATCTGAGTTATTATTTTATAATACATAAAAAGATTTATTATTTTGATAAGAAATATATCTTATCATAATTTAATTGATTAAAAAATTATTTTTTGAATTTGTATTATGAACGTTATTCTTACTTTAAGTAAAAATAATTAAATAGTTTTAACACTTTTTTTATTAAATAATTTTATATAGAAAAATGAGTATTTTTTATTTATGTAATAATTTTTTTTTAAAATTGTGAAATTATTAAATAACAATTAATGATTGTGTATCAATTTAAATATTATCAATTATATTTAAATGGTAATGTAATATAGGTGAATTATAATATTATAATATTGAGGTATCATATAAATATATTTCTAATATTTTTATAAAATTTAATTGATATTCATATAAAGTTATTGTTTAATTTCAGTTTTTTGGTTATTTTTTTTATTAAAAATAAAAATGTTTTTTTGACCAACCTAGTTTAGAACTTAATACATTAAAATAATTATAATTTTTAGGGTGAATAAGATGAAGTTTTTTCTTGCTTTTTTTAATTAAAACTTCATCATTATCATTTTTTATAGGTAAAATAATTTGGCTATCACAACTCATTTTATAGTTAATGTTCTTTTTTCTAAATTTTAATTTAATTATACTATTGCCACTAATAACCAGTGGACGTGATGAAAGTGTATGAGGGAACATTGGTACCAAAGCGATCGCATCAAGGTTAGGAGTTAATATAGGTCCACCAGCAGAAAGAGAATAAGCAGTAGATCCCGTAGGGGTAGTAATAATAAGTCCATCTGAACGTTGAGAGAAAGCAAAACGATCATCAATATAAACATCAAATTCAATCATATGAGCAACTTTACCAGGATGTAAGATTACTTCATTGATTGCATTACTTATTATAGATTTATTATTTTTTTTCTTCATAACATGTGTTTCCAATAAAAAACGTTTTTCTTCATAAAAATTACCTTCCAATACTTCTGTCAGTTGTTCTTTAGCATTTTCAGGTCCTAAATCAGCCAAAAAACCAAGATTACCTCTATTAATGCCAATAACTTTACTTTCATAATACGATAAAATACGTGCAGCACCTAACATATTACCATCACCACCAACAACAATAATTAGATCTGCTTTTTTTCCTATTTCTTCTAAAGTACCTGTCATGACTTTTTTAAATTTGAGATCTTGTGCAATTCTGTTTTCAACCAAAACTTTATATTTTTTTGCTTTTAACCAATGATATAATTGTTTATGTGTTATTAATGCTTCAGAATATCGTGGATATCCTATAATGCCAATATATTTAAATAATCTTTTTTGTTCTTTTTTAGTCAGCATCTTTTTTCTTCTTATAAGTTGATGTTTTCTTCTCTTGAATACACAAGTTTTATCCCCATAATAATCTAATAATCTAGATTATTGCTAAATAAATATGGAGATACTCATGAGTAGTGAAGATCAAAAAATACATAATGAAGAAACTTCTCAAGAAACAGAATTTAAAGAAATAGAAAAAAATGAGAAGAAAAAAAATATTGTTGATATAAAAGAAGAAATTAAATCTATTGAAGAAGTTTCGATTGATTCTCGCATTAATGAATTAGAACAAAAATTGCTTGAATTACAAAAACGTGAACGTGAAGTTTTATTGAGATCTAAAGCAGAAGTTGAAAATATTCGTCGACGTACTGAACAAGATATTGAAAAAGCACACAAGTTTGCTTTAGAAAATTTTGCTCATGAATTGTTACCTGTTATTGATAATTTAGAAAGGGCAATTGAAGTTGTTGATAAAGAAAATGCTGAATCCATGAAAATGCTTGAAGGTCTCGAATTGACGTTAAAATCTTTTTTAAATACTATTAATAAGTATGGTGTTGCGGTCGTAGTAGAAAACAATGTTCCTTTTAATCCAGAAGTGCATCAAGCAATGACAGCCATTCATTCTGAAAAACATGAACCTAATCAAGTAATTGATGTTATGCAAAAAGGATATACATTGAATGGACGTTTATTGCGTCCAGCTATGGTTATAGTGTCAAAATAAATAGAAAACTGATTAGATAAAAAATATGCCGCACCCAAATTTTTATGGGTGTGTGGCATTAAATTGATTCGTACATTATAACGATGTCCAATTAATCAATATAGACTTGTTTTTCATCAATATTTCGTTAGTTTTAGAAAAATGTTTGCAACCAAAAAAACCTTTATAAGCAGATAACGGTGAAGGATGAGATGCTCGAAGTAAAAAATGTTTTTTACTATTGATTAACTGACTTTTTTTTTGTGCATGGACCCCCCATAATAAAAAAATTACACCAATACAGTATTGATTAATTGCCATAATTACTTTATTAGTAAATTTTTCCCAACCAAGATGAAAATGTGAATTTGCTTTACCTGATTCAACAGTTAAAACGGTATTTAATAATAATACTCCTTGTTGTGCCCAATTAATTAAACAACCATGATTTGGGTATTGAAAATTAGGAATATCTTTTTTTAATTCTTTATATATATTAGATAAAGAAGGTGGTATTGCAATATTTTTAGGAACAGAAAATGCAAATCCATGGGCTTGATTTGGTCCATGATAAGGATCTTGTCCTAAAATAACAACTTTTATTTTGCTTAGTTCAGTATAATGAAAAGCATTAAAAATATCTTTTTTTGGAGGGTAAATTATTTTTCCTTTTTGTTTTTCTATAGTAAGATATTCTAAAATTTTACGAAAATAATCTTCTTTTTTTTCTTTATTAATAATATCAACCCATGTGGGGGTACAGCACATAATAACTCCTATAATTTTTGTAAATATCATTGGTATCTTTTAATTTAGTTATGTAAAAAATTATTATTCAATAATATTGTTTATTATTTAAATAAATTCAAAATAATATAATATGTAAAAAGAGAAACAAGTATTTTTTATGAAAAGTATACTAAAATAAGTACTAATATTTCATTAAAGTCCAAGCAACATATAATATATTTGTATTGTTTGATGTTTTTCTACTTTTTAAGAAATGTATATTTTGTGTTAATACATATATAATGTTAATACATATATAATAATTCATAAGCATAAATTTTATTTTTATTAGATTAATATAGTTACAAATCTTTAATTTATTAATTTGTTTATTGTTCTAATAAACATTAGATAATTTCTATTATTCGGTAATTTTAAAATAAAAACTATAAATATTAAAAATACAATTTTTTATTTCTTATAATTTTATAAAAATATGTGTTGATTTTTTTAAAAAATAATCTTAGAAATATTTACATCATTTTTAATGAAATTTATCAATGGAAGTATATTTATTTTTTATTAGAAATATTTGGTTGTCATAAAATTAAAAATACATATAAATATAATATTGAAATTTTTTACGATGATTTTATTGTAAAATATTGATATATAATTTTTGATAGTTATCAAGGTTTCTTTTATAAGAAAATTGATATTTTTGAAAGTATTTTTTTATATTTTTACAATTATATAAAAATATATTTTTTTAAATCAAAAAAAATATTTTAGAAAAAATGTAAAATAAATAAAAAATATAAATAAATTCTCTATTTTAATAATTTTCCTGTTAATATGTTTTACAATAAAATGATTCATTTTATATTGTTTCTTACTAATTTAAGTTAGTATTAGTAAGGTTTATAAACATTGGTAACACAGTAATTAAAACAACTATTTTATTTCAAAATTTTACTAAAAATATTTTTTTTAATAAAAATAGTTTTATATCATTTTAATAAAAAATTGCTATTAAAATATAACAGATAAATAAGTTTTATATATGTAAATATAGTATAAATAAAATTATTTCCAGTAAATACAGATTCAAAAATATGTTATATTTAAATTACTCTTTTTATTCATTAAAAAATTCATATTTTATTTTTAATAGATACAATATTCAACCATAATATCAAAAATAATTTTATCAAACATTTAAGACAAAAATATAAAATTGAACATAAAACATATAAGAAATTTTTCTATAATAGCTCATATTGATCATGGTAAATCAACTTTATCAGATCGTATTATTCAAATTTGTGGTGGTTTATCTGAACGTGAAATGGAAAAACAAGTATTAGATTCTATGGATTTAGAACGTGAAAGGGGTATCACTATAAAAGCTCAAAGCGTTACTCTTAATTATAAGAACAACGATGATGAAATTTATAAACTGAATTTTATTGATACACCTGGTCATGTAGACTTTTCTTATGAAGTGTCTCGTTCATTGGCTGCTTGTGAAGGAGCATTGCTTGTTGTTGATGCTAGTCAAGGAGTAGAAGCGCAAACTTTAGCTAATTGTTATACGGCAATTGAAATGGACTTAGCAGTTATCCCTGTTCTTAATAAAATAGATTTACCTTTTGCAGAACCAGATCGTGTAGCTACAGAAATTGAAAACATTATTGGTATTAACGCTAAAAAAGCAGTTCGTTGTTCAGCAAAAACAGGAGCGGGAATACAAGATGTTCTTCAATGTCTTATAAAGAAAATACCAGCACCTGATGGCGATTTTAAAAAACCCTTACAAGCATTAATTATTGATTCATGGTTTGATAATTATTTAGGAGTTGTTTCTTTAGTGCGTATAAAAAATGGCATGATTACTAAAGGTGATAAAATCAAAATCATGAGTTCTAATAAATGTCATTATATTAATCGTTTAGGTGTGTTTACACCAAAACGCATAGATTGCCAAAAACTATACTCTGGTGAAGTAGGTTGGGTAAGTTATTCTGTTAAAGATATTCACGGTCCAGCTGTTGGTGATACATTAACAGGTGCTTATAATTTCGCAGAAAAAGCTTTACCTGGATTTAAAAGAGTAAAACCACAAGTTTATGCAGGATTATTTACAATAGATTCTGATTCTTATGAATCGTTTCGTGATGCATTGGCTAAATTGAGTTTGAATGATTCTTCTTTATTTTATGAACCAGAAACTTCAACAAAATTAGGATATGGATTTCGATGTGGGTTTTTAGGTCTTCTGCATATGGAAATCATTCAAGAACGTTTAGAACGAGAATATAATTTAAATATTATTACAACTGTGCCTACAGTGCTTTATGAAGTTGAATTAAAAAATAAAAAAATTATTTATATTGATAATCCTGCTAAATTGCCATCATTAAATCATATCAATGAATTACGTGAACCAATTGCTTTATGCAACATATTAATTCCTAAAGAATATCTTGGTAATGTTATTAAATTATGCATAGAAAAAAGAGGTGTCCAAATTGGTATGTTTTATTATGGTAATCAAGTAAAATTAAATTATGAAATTCCTGTTAGTGAAGTTATTTTAGATTTTTTTGATCGATTGAAATCTATTTCGCGTGGATATGCTTCATTAGATTATAATTTTATACGTTTTCAAGTAGCTAATATGGTAAGTTTAGATATATTAATTAATAATGAAAAAGTTGATGATTTGACATTAATTGTTCACCGTATAAATATTGACTATTGTGCTCGTCAATTAATAAAAAAAATAAAAGATTTAATTCCCCGTCAACAATTTGATGTTATTATTCAAGCTGCAGTGGGTAAAAATATTATAACGCGTTCAACGATAAAACCATTACGTAAAAATGTATTATCTAAATGTTCTGGTGGTGATGTTAGTCGTAAAAAAAAATTATTAGAAAAACAAAAAATAGGAAAAAAAAAGATGAAAAAAATAGGTAATATTGAGTTACCAAAAGAGGTATTTCTGGCTATTCTGAATGTAAGCAAAAAAAATAATCGTTAATTTAACCAAATATAAATAAGTATAAAGGAGGAGAGCTTTAATGGCCAATACTTTTTCTTTAATATTGACATTTGCAACTTTAATTACAGGTATTATTTGGATTGTCAATCGTTTTGAATCAGTATTTTTTTTAAAAAAAAAAATATTAAGAAAATAAATAGGTCTGCAAAAGCAGATAAAAAAAATTATTTAATAACAAATAGTAATCAAAGATTATTGATTAATAGTTTTTCATCTTTTTTTCCAATATTAATTACTGTATTAATAATTCGCACATTTATTTTTGAGCCATTTCAAATTCCATCAGGATCGATGATGCCTACTTTATTAGTTGGTGATTTTATTTTAACAAAAAAATTTTCATATGGATTGAAAGATCCTGTTACACAGACAACTTTATTCAAAGTTGGGAAGCCTAAACGTGGTGATATTGCTGTTTTCAAATATCCAAAAGACCCAAGTATGAATTTTATTAAACGTGTTGTTGGTTTGCCTGGTGATAAAATTATTTATGATCCTATAACGAAAGAATTGACTATATATCCTAATTGTTTAACTTTAGGTTGCACAAAAAAAATACCAATTACTTATTCTTTATTTAAAAAAAGTGAATGGGTTTTATTTTTTAATACAGATTCTTCTATGATATCGACTCAGATAGGTAGTTACCAGATTCCAGTAACCAAAACAGTTCCACATAATGCATTACGTCAATTTAAAAAAAGAGAAATATTAGATAGTATTAGTTATGAACTACTTTTTATTCCACAAATATATGTCAATCAAAATTATAGACAATTTGGATTGCCCGATAATCAATGGATTGTACCAACCAACCATTATTTCATGATGGGGGATAATCGTGATAATAGTGCAGATAGTCGCATGTGGGGTTTTGTACCAGAAGAAAATTTTGTTGGACGTGCTTTTTTTATTTGGTTAAGTTTTGATAAGCATGAAAATCAATGGCCTACCGGATTACGTTTAAATCGTATTGGTACAATTAAATAAGAAGAAAAATAAGACTAATAATTAATACTCAATTGATTAATGTAAGAATAAATGTAAAATATATTACTATGATTAAGAATCATAACTTCAAAATTTATATAAAAAAAATTTATAAAAAACTTTTTTTATAAACCTAATTTTATTAATTTTTGTTCTATATTTCGTATCGTATAATTTATGATAATAAGATAAAATTGGTAGTACATGAATTCTTTTTTAATTGAATGGTCAAATAAACAAGAAATTAAAGAGTTACAATGTAAACTTGGATATTTTTTTAAAGAAATAAAATTATTAAAACAAGCATTAACTCATCGTAGTGCAAGTAGTAATCATAATGAAAGATTAGAGTTTTTAGGAGATTCAATCTTAAGTCTTGTTATTGCTAATAATCTTTATCATCGATTTCCTAAGGTGGATGAAGGTGATATGAGTCGCATGAGAGCCACATTAGTTAGAGGCAATACATTAACTGAGCTTGCAAGAGAATTTCATTTAGGAAAATATTTATGTTTAGGTCCTGGTGAATTTAAAAGTGGTGGCTTCCGCAGAGAATCAATTTTGGCAGATACTATTGAAGCTTTGATTGGTAGTATTTTTTTAGATAGCAACATTGAAGCAACTGAAAAAATAATTTTAGAATGGTACAATAGTAGGTTAGCAGCAATTAACCCTGGTGACAAACAAAAAGATTACAAAACACGGTTACAAGAATATTTACAGGGACAGCATTTACCTTTACCCCATTATTTTATTGTTAAAATTTGTGGTGAAGCACATGAACAAGAATTCACAATTCATTGTCAGGTTTGTAAAATAAATAAACCTATCGCAGGAACTGGGTCTAGTCGTCGAAAAGCGGAACAAGCAGCAGCAGAGCAAGCTCTAAAAATATTAGAATTTGGATAAAAAATGAATATACAAAAAAAAACTCATTGTGGATTTATAGGGATTATAGGACGTACAAATGTAGGTAAATCAACATTATTAAATACATTATTAGAAAGAAAAATTTCTATTACTTCTAATAAACCTCATACAACTCGTCATCGTATTATTGGAATAAAGACGGAAGATAATTATCAATCTATTTATATTGATACTCCAGGAGTGGATATAAAAAAAAACAACATTTAAATCGTGTATTGAACAAAATATCGATTAATTTAATATCGGAAATGAAATTAATTATTTTTGTAGTTGAAGGTATATATTGGACAATAAATGAAATAGCTATAGTTAATAACTTAATTAATTTTAATTCTACTGTGATTTTAGTAATTAATAAGATTGATAAATTAGTAGATAAAAAAAAATTATTACCTCATATTAAATTTCTAAGTAAGCAAATGAATTTTGTAGATATAGTGCCAATTAGTGCAAAAACTGGTACAGGTATAAATATTATAAATAATATTGTTTCTCGGCATATTCCAGTAGCTTTACATGATTTTAAAAAAAATTATATTACTAGTTGTTCAAAACGTTTTATGGCTTCTGAAATTATTCGTGAAAAAATTATGCGGTTTTTAGGTGATGAACTTCCTTATTCTATTAAAATTGAAATTGATCAATTTTTTGTTAAGAAATGTGGGGGGTATAGTGTTAATGGGGTTATTTTTGTGAGAAAAAATAGTCAAAAAAAAATAGTGATTGGGCATAAAGGCAATAAAATAAAAGAAATTGGAATTGCGGCCAGGATAAGTATGGAAGATTTTTTTTCCACTAAAGTTCATCTTGTGCTTTTTGTTAAAGTGAGTGTATAGATTAGTCTATTTTATTTTTTTATAAAACTTAGAGTAAAAAAATTTTTTATGTAATTTACAATTTTGTATTATAAAAAGTTATTGATTCTTTTTTACATATACTTTTCATTGTATAAAAAATTTATTATTATTTAGATAATACTTATTTATAATACAGATAATCATTTTTTATATGATTCAAAGTGTTGTCTATGAAAAATAAATGGTTTTTAAAGTAAAACAATGTTTCATTGCTAATGATGATTTTCTTAAGATTTTTTTATTAAAATTCTGTTATGTTTATAGTCGAAAAATCTCAAATTTATATTTTTTTTGATTTTTTAAAAAAAATTAACTCATTTTCCTTCATTATTTTTTATTGAGTTTTTTTTTAAAAATGTTATAATTTTATAACTTTTTAAATTAAAAATTTTAAAGATAATAGGAATTATATGTCAGATTTATTGTTAGCTGTTAATATTGATCACGTTGCAACAATACGGAATGCAAGGAAAACAAAATATCCTGATCCAGTTTATGCTGCATTTCTTGCCGAACAAGCTGGTGCAAATGGAATTACTGTACATTTGCGCCAAGATCGTCGACATATTACTGAACGTGATATTACATTGCTTGCGCAAACATTGCAAACAAAAATGAATATAGAAATAGCAATTGATGACGAAATAATTAATTTTATTTGTGCAATAAAGCCTAAATTTTGTTGTTTAGTACCAGAAAAAGTAGAAGAAATGACCACAGAAGGTGGGTTAGATGTTATTAAAGAAAAAATACGAGTTCAAAGGAGTTTGAAAACATTAAGTAAAGCAGGAATTATTGTTTCTGTCTTTATTGAACCAGAAATAACACAAATTGATGTTGTGGCAGAAATTGGTGTGCCGTTTATAGAAATAAATACTGGTGCATATGCTGTAGCTAAAACAGAGTTAAAAATAATGAAAGAACTTGAACGTATTAAATTAGCAGTAAATTATGCTAATGCTAAAAAATTAAAAGTAAATGCAGGTCATGGATTAACTTATGACAACGTTAAGCGTATTGCAAAATTGAAAGGAATATATGAATTAAATATTGGTCATGCAATTATTTCAAAAGCAATTTTTAGTGGTATAGAGATAGCTATTACTGATATGAAAAAGATTTTACATGAGTCTTGCTATTAAAATGGCCATTATCGGAATAGGCGCTGATCTTGTTGAAATTATACGTATTGAAAATATTATAAAACGTTCAAAAGACCGTTTAGCAATACGTATACTTTCTTGTAAAGAACGCGAAGAATATCAATATCACGGTAATCCTATCTATTTTTTAGCAAAACGTTTTGCTGCTAAAGAAGCTGCTCTAAAAGCTTTTGGTACTGGGGTAAGAAATGGTTTAATGTTTAATCAGTTTGAAATTATCAATGATCAATTAGGTAAGCCAAATATAAATTTATTAAAACAAGCAAAGATAATTGCTAAAAAAATTGGTGTACGTAAGATTCATGTATCTTTATCTGATGAAAAAAAATATGCTTATGCTATTGTTATTATAGAAAATTAAAGATAAAAAATTAAAGATTATCAATTTTTTTTAAAAAAATAAATTTATCCCATAATTTTTTTTTGTTTTCGATATTATTTGGGTCTTTTATGATCGTGTTCTTAATTGGGCAAACAGATTGACAAGTTGGTTGATCATAATGACCTATACATTCAGTACAAAGATCAGGATTAATTTTATAAATTTTTTTTCCTATTGAAATTGCTTTATTTGGGCACTCTGGCTCGCACATATCACAATTGATGCAACGATCTGTGATTAATAATGACATTTTATATTTTTATCAAAAATTTTTTAGTGGCTAGTTTTTAAAAATACTTAGAAATAGTACATTTAATAATTAAAATTTGATGGTATATATTATAAATTTTATTTTTACATATTTCTTGTTTTTATATATTAATACGATATATTGATAAATGTAATCAATATATTTATAATTGATAAATTATAAATATGTTTATTATAATAGTCAATTTAATTATTTTATAATCATCAATTTTATTTTAAAAATTATATCAATTTATATTTATTTTTTTAAAAGAAAATAAAGTTTTAATGTGCTAAAAAGAGGTTTTACAATATAAAAAATAAACATTATATTTTTAATTATAAAACAATGATAATTGTAAGCAATAAAACATAAATTTTATACAATTGTATAAATTTTTATAATTTTTTTGCAATTTATTCGTTGAAAAAGTAATATTAAAAATATTATAAATAATGGTATTAATAATTTTGATTATTTAACCGAGTTTTATGTGTGAACTATGCTAAAAAAGATCTTTATTGGATGCAGCAAACTATTTTACTTGCAAAATACGCTCAAACAAAAGGTGAAATTCCTGTAAGTGCATTATTAATATATGATAATAAGTTAATTGCCAAGAATTGGAATCAACCAATATTTAGTCATGATCCTAGTGCACATGCTGAGATTTTAGTTCTACGGGAAGGGGGTAAATATTTTAAAAATTATCGCTTACTTCATACGACACTTTATGTGATATTAGAGCCTTGTATTATGTGTGCAGGAGCAATGATTCATGCACGTATTAGTCGTTTGGTTTATGGCGCATACAATACAAAAACAGGAGCTGCAGGATCAGTTATAAATATTTTTAATTATCCTGATATAAAACATCGTATTTTAGTATCTGGAGGAATTTTAGCTGATGAATGTTCAAGTATATTAAATTGTTTTTTTAAAAAAAGTCGAACAAAAAAAATATAAAAAAGTTCTTTTTTTATATAAATTGGTTTTTATTAATGTATGAGCATTCATTAATGCTAGAGAGCTATAATAAGATAATCTTATATTTTAAAAAATATTTATGATATATATATTATTTTATAGTTCTTATTTTTTTATATAATACATTTCACTTAAAAAGTGTATTAAGTATCCATCATCTTCCAATAAAATATATGGTTATACATTAGAAATATTTTTAAATAAAAGTGCTTAATGAATATAAATTTGTTTTGATATATAGAATTAATAACATTTTTAAAAGTTAAAATAATACATATTTTTAACATTTTTTACTATTATGATAGTATGTAATTTAATTATTAAATATATTCTTAATTTTTTGTATAATTAAGAAATTTTGTGATAAGCATCTTTTAAGTTTTTCTTAAATTATAATTTTTTTTATAAAAAATATAGTTATTTTACTATATGAATGAAATTTATTATTTAGAATAAATACAAAAATATTTTATTATACAAACAAACGTATAATCATAAAAAATAAATTTAAATAAATATATTATATTTTGATAAAATATATTTAGTGATAAAAGATATTTTTATTGTTCACAATCCAAAAAATCATAAATTAATCTATAAATAATTATATTTTACAGTGTCATTTACAAGTAACTTTATTAAGTTTTTATATAAAGTTATCTATATTATTGATAATATAAAAATATTTACTTTAAGCATCATTAAATTCAATCCTTATTAAAGAGGAGATGTTAATTACTAAATGATATTTTATGTAACTTTTGAATTTAAATATTGTTTTTCTTAATCAGTTAGTTTTCTTATAAATTGATAATGTATTACATTACATTTTTTATTTTATATAAATCTGTATTCAATTTTATATAGAAATTATTTTACAAATTAAAATATAGTATTTCTTTAACATTACTGAATCAGTATCAATAAAATATCATAGATTATTATTTAAACAATTAATAATATTATAAAAATTTATAAAAAATAATTACATTTATCTGTGGAGAATGAATTTTATGAATCGAATTCTAAATATTGCATTAGCTCAATTAAATTGGGTGGTAGGTGATATTGAAGGTAATTGTGAACGTATGTTAAAAGAAACTAGAATTCAATATAAAAATGGTGCTCATCTTATTTTGTTTTCGGAGTTAGCTTTAACTGGATATCCCCCAAAAGATCTATTGTTTCGTAAAGATTTTCATAGACGTTGCGTTACACAACTTTATCGCCTTAAGAAGGCGAGTCAAGATATAGCAATTGTTGTTGGTCATCCATTTAAAAAAAATAGAAAATGTTATAACGCATTATCTTTTTTATGGAAAGGAAAAAAAATAGCACATTATTTTAAGCAGAAATTGCCTAATTATGGTGTTTTTGATGAAAAACGTTATTTTCACGCAGGTAATAAAACATGTGTATTATCTTTTAAAGATTATAATTTAGGTTTTTTAATTTGTGAAGATGTTTGGTTTAATGAACCAGTTAATGCTATAAAAAAAAATAATGCTGATATACTGATTATTATCAATGCTTCTCCTTATAATCGCAAAAAATCTCACATTCGTTCAAAGTTATTAAAGTATCATTCTAAACGAGTGCATTTACCTATTATTTATTTAAATCAAGTGGGCGGTCAAGATGAACTTGTATTTGATGGTGGATCTAAAATATTGAATGATAAAGGTGAAGTAACACATTATTTAAAATTATTTTCTGAAGAAATAAAACAATGTACATTTAATAATAGTCAACCTTTACCGACAAGTAATTTTAAAAAAAAATTATCTTCTATTGCACAAATTTATGAAGCTTTAGTAATGTCAACTCGTGATTATATTAATAAAAATGGGTTTCCTGGTGTTATTTTGGGGTTATCTGGTGGGATTGATTCTGCTTTAACTTTAACTATTGCAGTAGACGCTTTAGGGAAAGATAAAATTCAAACAATTATGATGCCTTTTAAATATACTAGTAAACTAAGCATTCTATATGCTAAAAAACAGGTAGATTTGTTGAATGTCAAGTTTTCTGTTGTTTCTATTGAACCTATTTATGATGCTGTTATGTGTGCTGTTTTGCCATTATTTAAGAATATTAATTTAGACGCAACAGAAGAAAATTTACAGGCACGTTGCCGTGCTATTATATTGATGTCTATCTCAAACAAAAATGGATATTTAGTGTTAACTACAACAAATAAGAGTGAATTTGCTGTAGGTTATACTACAATGTATGGGGATATGTCTGGGGGGTTTGCTGTTCTTAATGATGTATCAAAAACATTAGTATTTAAACTAGCAAAATATCGTAATACTATTTCATTAGCTATCCCGGAAGGCATTATCAAACGAAGTCCTTCTGCTGAATTAATGATAAATCAGTATGATCAAGATAGTTTACCTCCTTATGAGATCTTGGATCCCATACTTGAGGGATATGTTGAAAAAGATAAATCCATTCATCAATTAACTATGGATGGCTTTGATGAAATAACAGTACGTAAAATTATTAAATTAGTTGATACTAATGAATTTAAAAGACGTCAAGCACCAATAGGCCCACGTATTACGACAAAAAATTTTAATAGTGATAGACGTTATCCTATTACTTCTGGTTTTGGTCGAAAAAATTGGTAATAATTATAAGATAAAAAATAATATTATTATGTATAGTTTTGCATTCTATTTTAGAAGAAATAAAAATTTATACACAATATATTATCTTTAATAATTCAATGTAATTTAAAAAAATAATATATAAAAAATAAGGTATTTTTAAAAAATATAAAATTTATATATTTTTTAAATGTAAACCAGGAAATATTAATGTTAAAGTATAATACATATATTGCAGATTATGACAAAGAATTGTGGTTTGCAATAAAAAATGAAATTAGGCGTCAAGAAAATCATATTGAACTTATTGCTTCGGAAAATTATACTAGTCCAATAATTATGCAAGCTCAGGGGTCTCAACTTACCAATAAATACGCAGAAGGATATCCTGGTAAGCGTTACTACTCTGGTTGTGAATATATTGATATTATTGAAAAACTGGCCATAAATCGCGCAAAAAAACTATTTAGTGCTGATTTTGCTAATGTTCAACCACATTCAGGTTCACAAGCTAATATTGCTGTTTATATGGCTTTATTAAAACCAGGAGATACAATATTAGGGATGGACTTACTGCATGGTGGGCATTTAACACATGGTTCAAAAGTTAATTTTTCTGGAAAAACATATAATGTTATTTCTTATGGTCTTGATAAAAGTGGCACAATTGATTATGAGAATCTTAAAAAAAAGGCATATAAATATAAACCTAAGATGATTATTGGTGGTTTTTCTGCTTATTCAGGTATAGTAAATTGGAAAAAAATGCGTAAAATTGCAGATTTTATAGGCGCCTATTTTTTAGTTGATATGGCTCATGTTGCAGGTTTGGTTGCTGCAGGTATTTATCCTAATCCAGTTCCATATGCACATATTGTTACAAGCACTACACATAAAACATTAGCTGGACCTCGTGGTGGTTTAATTTTATCTAAAGGTAATAATGAAGAATTTTATAAGAAAATAAATGCTTCTGTATTTCCTGGTACTCAAGGAGGACCTTTAATGCATATTATAGCAGGAAAAGCTATTGCATTTAAAGAGGCTATGGAGCCTGAATTTAAAATTTATCAAAAGCAAATTATTAAAAATTCTAAAATAATGGTAAAAATTTTTATTGATCGTGGTTATAGTGTCGTTTCTGGTGGTACTGAAAACCATTTATTTTTATTAAATTTGGTAAATAAACAACTGACTGGTGAAACAGTAGCTGCTAAATTAGCTTCTGCAAATATTATTGTAAATAAAAACAGTGTACCAAATGATCCTAAAAATCCATTTATTACTTCAGGAATTCGAATCGGCACACCAGCCATTACTCGTCGTGGTTTTAAAGAAAAAGAATCCACTATATTAGCTATTTGGATATGTAATATACTAGATAATATTGATGATGAATGCTTAATACAAAATGTTAAACAAGAAGTATTAAAAGTTTGCAAAAATTTTCCTGTGTATATATAATCACAACAAATATATTTAAAACATGTTTTTTATTAAAACTTATATTATTTATGCTTTAATCTATAGAAAAATATGTTTTAAAAAAAATTTGCTTAAATAATATTATTTAAGCAAATAAAAAAATATTATATCTATTTAAAATATTTTTAATATTTTAGCACCTTGAGTATAAATTTCTATTTTTTTTTAAAAATTTAGTATTTTCTATATATTATATTATATTTTTAATTTTTTAAGGTATCTGTTAATTCAGTTTTTATTTCTGTTAAAATTTTTTTTATTATATTAGGGCTACCAGCTAAAATGTTACCTGATTTCCAATAATTATAGCCACCAACAAAATTAGTTATAATACCCCCGGCTTCATGAATTAATAATTCTCCAGCTATAAAGTCTAAACTGTGTAATCCAATTTTAAAAAAAACATCTATACGATCAGTAGCTACATAAGCCAGATCCAAGGCAATTGATCCTGTATGACGAAAATGAGCACATTTCTTAAATAATTTATGAATAATATTAATATAAGCTTCTAAATTTTTTTTGTTTTGAAATGGAAAATCAGTTGCAATGATTGCTCCTTCTAATGTATTAGAATTTTGCATACGAAGACGATATCCGTTTAATTGTGCACCTTGTCCACGTACAGCTGTAAACAGTTCATTAAGCATCGGATTATAAATAACAGATATTTCTGTGCGCACTTTAATAAATACAGCAATAGAGATGGCAAAATGAGGTAACCGTTTACTAAAATTGATGACCCCATTTAATGGATTAATTAACCAATGAATAGTTTTTTTTTTAGTAATTGTTTGTTGATTTTCTGTAGTAAGAACAATATGATTAGGATAAAATTTATGAATTGTTTCAATAATAATTTTTTCTGCATATTTATTAACATGTGATATAAAATCATTTTTTGTATTTTGTTTTACTTCCATAGGAATAGTTTTTTCATAGCTTTTACTAATAAAATTCCCTGCTTGTCTGGCAGCTTTTATAGCAATGTTTAATATGGGATGCATAACTTTTTAATTTCCAGTAAAATATTTTAAAATAATTATCAAATGAAATTTTAGCATAACATAGATTAATAAAGTTAATTATATTTTTTAAAATTAGCATGAAATATTATTGAAATAAATATAATATTCTGATATAAAAAAATATTTTTTATGTAAACATGAGCACTTTAAAATTAATAATTTTTCATATTTATTTGAACATCTTTTAAATTTTTAGTATTTTTTTGTAAAATATTTCAAAAATTATGTTATTTTTATTGTATGGATTACAATAAAAAATATATTAAAATGTTTTATAATTCAATTTTTTTAAAAAAACTTAATATTAAAAATGTACTTTAGTATTTAATAAAGATGCTATTTATTTAATATTAAAATAAAAAATTATTATCATTAATTTTAAGTTATTTTTTTAGAAAATGAATTACATGAATTTATATGAATATAACTTAAAAATATTAAAATCTTTTCAAATAAAAAATAATTTATGAAATTACCAATTTATTTAGATTATGCAGCAACAACACCTGTGGATTTACGTGTTGCAAAGAAAATGATGGAATGTATCACAATAGATGGTAATTTTGGAAATCCATCTTCACGTTCACATATTTTTGGGTGGAGAGCTGAAGAAGCAGTAGATATTGCTCGTAATCAGATTGCTGATTTAGTAAATGCAGATCCATGTGAAATTATTTTTACATCAGGTGCAACAGAATCTGATAATTTAGCTTTAAAGGGCATTACTGCTTTTTTTAATAAAAAAAATAAACATATAATTACGATTAAAACAGAACATCAAGCTGTTTTGGATACTTGTAAACAATTAGAACGTGAAGGTGTTTTAATCACTTACCTGACGCCGAAAAGCAATGGTTTAATTGATTTAAATGAATTAGAAAGTGCTATAACTAATCAAACAATTTTAGTCTCTGTAATGCATGTAAATAATGAAATTGGGGTTATTCAAGATATTGCTTCTATTGGTAATCTTTGTAGTGATAGAGACATTATATTTCATGTAGATGCAACTCAATCTATAGGTAAATTGCCAATTAATTTAAAGATACTGAAGGTAGACTTGATGTCTTTTTCAGCACATAAATTATATGGACCTATGGGAATTGGTGCACTATATGTGCGTTGCCAATCAAATTTTCAAATCTTAGCTCAACAACACGGTGGAGGTCACGAAAAAGGTATGCGTTCAGGTACATTACCTGTCCATCAAATAGTAGGGATGGGAGAAGCTTATAAGATTGCTAAGAAAGAAATGGTGACGGAAAATATAAGATTAAATTACTTAAGAAAACGTTTGTGGAGTGGCATTCAAAATATCGAAGAAATATATTTAAATGGCCATTTTAAACATGGAGCTCCTCATATTTTAAATGTTAGTTTCGGTCATATTAATAGTAAATCTTTGATGATGGAATTAGAAGATGATTTAGCTGTTTCTTCAGGTTCAGCGTGTGCATCAGGTAGTCTGAAACCGTCATATGTATTAAAAGCTTTAGGAATAGATGATAATTTAGCATATAGTGCAATTCGTTTTTCTTTAGGACGATATACTACTGAAAAAGAAATTGATTACGTAGTTTTATTAATTCATGATGTGATTAATAAATTGCGTAATCAATTTTTGATAAAAAATATTATGTAAAACTTATTTTTTTTAAACATTATCCTTAGATAATCTTATTTCATATATAAAGGACAATTTATACAAAATGCATAATGATTTTTTGGATCATTCATCTTTTGATACATTTGAATCTGTTGGTTAAAATCATGAATTTTATTGGATATGAATGATTGTAATGTATTGTGTATTATTATTTGAGCAATTAAAGTAAAATTTAATAGTAGTTCATCAATAAAAGAAAATTCAGGTTGCATCCAATCGAGTACAGGAACTTTGATAGCACCTAATTCAGCTGCTTTTTGAATTGCGTCATCAAAATCACCAATTTTATCAATCAAACCTTTATTAAAAGCATCTGAACCTATCCATATTCGACCTTGAGCAATTTTTTCTATTTCCTGTAGTTTTTTATTACGTGAATTAGCAACATATTCTATGAAAGTATGATAACTATTTTTAATTGTTAATTGCATCATATCAAGAAAATCTTTATTAATACCTTTGGTAAGAGAGATATCTGCTAATGGTGTGTTAGATATTCCATCAGTATAAATTCCAATATTATTTAAAGTTTTTTCAAATGTATGCATTAATCCAAAAACACCGATTGATCCTGTTAAAGTTGTTGGACTGGCAATAATATAATTTGCTGGTGTAGAAATCCAATAACCACCTGATGCTGCCATCCCACCCATAGAAACAATAATTGCTTTATTGGTATCATGTACAGCTAATAATTCGTTACGAATGGTTTCTGCAGCAACAACACTACCACCAGGACTATTAATACGCAAAATAATGGCTTTTATATTTGGATTAAGTCTTGCTTTCCGTATTTTTGTTACTATATTTTCACTACCAATAATACCAGGTTCTTCTTTTCCATTAATAATTGTTCCATTAGCAATTATTACAGCTATATTACTGAGTGTTTTTTCAGATTTTTTTATATTATTTGTGACTTTAATTGCTGATTGTTTTATATTAGCATAATCATATATACTAATATAATTATAATGTTGTTGCTTATTATCCCAACCAAATATTTTTGTCAATTCTTTTGTTATCGCTGCATCAGTAAAAATGTGATCTATGAGATTTTTTTTAATAGCATGTTTTGCAGCATTACCATTAACACTTTGAATTTCTTTTATAAAAGTTTGCATATTAGAAAAAACATCTTTAGGATTTATTTGTCTATTTTGAGCAATTGTTGATAAATAATTTTTCCATATTGCATTAATCCATACTGAATCGGCTTCACGTGTTTCAGAAGACATATTATCACGAAGAAATGGTTCTACTGCTGATTTATAATTTCCAATACGAAAGATATGTGTGTTAATTTTTAGTTTATCAAGAAATGATTTATAATACAGTTTATTGGTTGAAAATCCAAAAATTTCAACATTACCTTGTGGTGACATATATATATTATTGGCGAAACTTGCTAGATAATATTGTACTTGATTGTAAGTATCTCCAATAGCATAAATTGGTTTACCATATGCTTTAAATTCATTTAATGCTTTTCCGATATATTGTAAAGCAGGTTGATCTGCATTAATTAAATTATCTAATTGTAACACAATCCCGGTAATCTTATCATCATAAATTGCACGACGAATAATATTTACAATATCAAATAATGAATTTTCGTATATTTTGTTATTTGATTTACCCAATAATTTTTGAGTAATTTTGTCAATAGGATTAGGAATAGAAATTTGGTCTACTATCACCCCTTTTAGATTAATAAGTAAAGCACCATTATATTGATTGTTGTATATATTTTCGTTTTTATATACAAAATAAGCACTTATTGCAATAAAAATAAGTATAAGACAAATTAAACTATTGATGAATTGTCTAATAAAATTGATGAATTGCCAAATAAGCTTTAAAAGCGTGAATACAAAATTCATTACTATGAAATTCCATTGTTTCAAATGCTAGATATAAAATTATATGATCAAGATACTTATTTTAAGTAATACAATATATCAGTCAGTAATTATTCTAGATAAATAATCTTCTATGATAATTATGATATCAGAAAATAAAATTTAAATCTTTATGTTTATTAAAATTGAAATTTTGCCCAAATAGGAGCATGATCCGAAGGTTTTTTCATACTTTTAATTTCATAGTCAATACCCGTGTCAATACAATAATTAAATAATAAGTTTGATGCTAGGATTAAATCGACTCTTAAACCCCGATTTTTTTCAAAACCTTTTGAACGATAATCAAACCAAGAAAATTGATTTATAGTATCTGGATTTTTTTGACGATAAGTATCGATCAATCCCAAAGATTTCAATTTGTCTATCCATTGACGTTCTTCTGGTAAGAAAGAACATTTTCCTATATTTAACCAACGTTTTTTATTAACTTCACCAATGCCAACATCTTTATCTGTTGGACTGATATTCATATCTCCCATGAGAATAATGTGAGATCGTGATATAATATGATTTTTTAAGTAAAGATATAGATCTTTATAAAATTTTTTTTTTGCAATAAATTTTGTTGGATGATTACGACATTCACCTTGCGGAAAATACCCATTTATTACAGTAATTATTCCTTGTTTTGTTTTTATATCTGCCATAATAATACGACGTTGAGCATTATCTTCATTTGGAAAACCTTTTTGAATAGTTATTGGTTTGTTTTTAAAAAATAGTGCCACACCATAATGTGCTTTTTGTCCATAATAAAAAACATAATAACCTAGCTCATGTACTTCTTTTAAGGGGAATGCATTATCTGCTACTTTTGTTTCTTGTAAACCAATTACATCTGGTTGATGTTTGTTAATAATAGCTTCAAGTTGATGGATATGTGCTCTTAGGCTATTAATATTAAATGAAATAAATTTCATTAAGAATCCTATATTTACGATATTTAAAAATTTATAAAAGATATTGTATCAGATTGATTTTATCAATGTAATGTATTAGATTTATAAAATCGTTGGTAAAATTAATATTTTTTGACTTTTAGGAGTTTGGACTATATTTTTTTACAAGAGATTTTGAACATTAAAGTATTTTTAAAATATTTATATGGTTTTTTATAAAAAAATTAGTAAGAAGATTTTTTAAAAAAATGATTTTTAAGAAAATATTTTATGAAATTTAAATTCAGTTTATTTTTTATTATCTGTTATGCAATAATTTTCTTTCAAAAAAAAATTGATAAAAAGAAAGTTTTTTTATAAAAAATATAATAAATATTCTAAATATTGAAAAAAGCTAAAGTTTTTAAAAAATAATTTATATTAATTATCATTATGATGTTGCATAAGAATAGCATTCTGAAAATTTATATAATAATTATCATATTATTTTTTTATAGTACAGATATTATCTTTCTTTATAAGAATATTTTATCAATACTTAATATTTTTAATTTTTCTTTTGTATAAAAAATATTATTTATTTTTGCTAATCATTGTTTTTTGTTGTATTTAATCATATTTTATGCATTCTATATATAGAAGATCAGTTTTTAAAACTACTATTTGCATTAAAAAATATTAAAAAATGTTTTGTTTATAATAAATATATGTAAATATTCCTGATATGAGATATTATTATAATTGATTATTTTTTATGAATTAAATTTTATTATCACAATGTATTTATAATAATTTTTAAAATTTATATTTCAGAAATAATCTGTATTATCTAAAATTTATAATATAATTAACAAAATATTTTTTTTACAAGGTGTAAAGAAAAATATATTACAATAAAATATTGATTATTTGATATTTTTTTAAAAAAAATGATTCTAATGATATATCATGTATGTTTATAAAAGATATTTTTATTTTAATATTATTAGTTTTTTATAAAAATTAAAATCTAAGATTTTATGAAAAAATTTTGTTATCTTTTTTATATAGTTTCAATTTTTTGATTATTATAAATCATTTATAAAAAAACATTATTATATTAGAATATTTTCTATATATTTATATTATATATTTAATATTAAAAAATTAATTATATTTTTCAAAACCTTTTTAAAATTATATTTAATATTTTATATGATATTTTTATTGAAAGTATACATTTTATTTTATTTATATTTTACATTTATTTTTTTAAATCTAATTTTTAGATCGATAAATATTAATTATCTTGATAATTTAATTTTAAAAAGTTGTTAATATATTAACAATATTATTTTGATATATAAAATATTTTTTAAAATAGAACTCGTATATGAAAAACTTATTTTTTAGAACAATTTTTTAATAAAATATTTTTTTATTAACTATAAAATGGTTTTATCAATTTTTTTTTAAAAATATTATTAAAAATAATTAAATAAACATAACCTATTAATTTTTATATAAATATTCATATTCTTGACATTAGAAGAAGTATATTCGCCTGATTTTTTATTTATTTTTTATATTTACTGATATATTCTAAAAAAATATTTTTAATTTTTTTGATTTTTTTAAAGTATATTTAAAATATAAAATTTGGAATAAAAATGGAATTTAAAAAACAAAAAAAAAGAGTTAATAAAGTGGTTATCCCTGTTGCTGGATTAGGCACTCGTATGTTGCCAGCAACTAAAGCCATTCCTAAAGAAATGTTGCCTTTAGCAGATAAACCACTTATTCAATATGTAGTTAATGAATGTATATCTGCAGGTATAAATGAAATCATATTAGTCACTCATTCTTCAAAAAATTCTATAGAAAATCATTTTGATACGAGTTTTGAATTAGAAGCTATTTTAGAAAAAAGAGTTAAAAGACAATTATTGAATGATGTACAATCTATATGTCCTAATCATGTAACAATTATGCAAACCAGACAGGGTATTGCAAAAGGATTGGGACATGCAATTTTATGTGCAAAACCATTAGTAGGAGAAGAACCTTTTGCTGTAGTGTTGCCTGATGTTATTATTAATCAATATTCATCTAAGTTTACAAAGTGTAACTTAAGCATGATGTTAATGCGTTATTATGAAACATCGTTTAGTCAAATTCTTGTGGAATCTGTTACATTGAAAGAATGTATATCAAATTATGGTGTTGTTGATTGTAATAATTATGAATTACAACCAGGTGAAAGTAAAATTATCAAAGGTGTTATTGAAAAACCTACAATTAATGAAGCACCTTCAAATTTATCTATAGTTGGTCGTTATGTTCTTTCAGAAAAAATTTGGAATTTATTAGAAAAAACTAAAACTGGACACGGAGATGAAATTCAATTAACAGATGCGATTGAAATGTTAATAGAGCATACACCAGTTGAGGCTTACCATTTACATGGTAAAAGTTATGATTGTGGCAATAAATTAGGTTATATGAAAGCATTTGTAGAATATAGCATGCAACATGAATTATTAGGTTATGAATTTTCTACATGGATAAAAAATATGTTTTAAACTTATTATTAATTATTCACCATAATAATAAATTTAATGGCACAATAAATGTTGTAATTTATTAAATATTTATTTATAATGATTATTGTATTTAATAATAAAAATTGTGATATTTAAATAATATTTTGAGTTCTAGATTTTATTAATCAATAAATCTTGACATAATTTTATTATAATTTTTAAAAAAATAGTAATTTTAATACATGTAATGTATTTTTTAGTTATTGTTAAATATAATATATTGATATTTTTTATTAAAAATACTCTTTCTATAAAGAGTATTTTTAATTGAAAAATATTTAGATTAAAAAATCATCTAATTTTTTCCCATTTTTCTCCATTGCTTGTTTAATAATAGCTGGTGTTCGACCTTGACCAGTCCATGTTTTTATTTCTCCATTTTTATTTTTATACTGATATTTAGCTGGCCGTAAAGCACGTTTATTGCGATCCGTTATTTTAGGAGATGGAGTTTTTGCGGTTACTAAATCATCTAAGCTTAGTCCTTCTCCTTCAAGTAATTTAATATATTTTGCAATCTTTTTGGTATGGGCTTCCAATTGTGCTTTTGCTTGATTTTCATCTTCACGACGTTCTTCTACAACTGTATTAAATTTATCTTGTATTTCTTGCAATGATTCTAAAGGAATTTCTCTTGCTATTGCACGCAAAGTACGAATATTATTTAATGATTTAAAATATTTAAATGAATCGCTCATTTTCTTAATCTCAAATTGAAATGAATTTTTTATAATGCTCTATAATAATAGAGTGCTATTCTATTTTCCGCAATAGTGAAATTAAAAAATGAATTGAAATTTATTTTTATATAAAGCAATATAAAGTTATATTTAAAATATTTTTATGTATTAAAATTTTTTAAAATATATATATACTAAATTTTATTTTTTAATGATAAATATTGTATATGTAAAAAAATATTTTTAACATTAAATATGTATTTAATAAAATTATTATTAATAATATATAGAATAATTAAAAATTGTTCACAAATAATGTATGATACATGACTTAACAAATATCCAATAATTAATACTTAATATTTGATTATATTTTTTGTTAAAAATAATTCAAATTTTTAACGTAAAAATTTTTTATAGAAAAGTATGATTTTAATATATATTATAAAATATAACTGACTATGTTATTTTTAATATTAATATATTTATTAAAAATATTAATATTCTGAATCGTTTATATTTGTATTGTTATTGTCAATATTTATAAATATTAATTTATTGAATTTGATTATAAATATTAATTAGTATTTATTCTTATTATTTAAGCATAAGATATATTTATATCATAAATATTTATTTCGTAGAATTTAATATAATAAAAATATTTATATATTAAGGTACTATAATTTATGATTTTTAAAATATAAAGTGTTAATTAATATGATTTGTTATCATATAACTGATTATTAATATATTTTGCATGTTTTTTGATAAACATTCTTTGGTAATATATAAAAATTTTATGATAAAAAATATGTTTTCAATAATTTAGTGTATGCTAAAATATCCCGTTAAAAATAAATTACATATATTTTATATTTACAATAACTATGAAATATCACAAATATTTGATGAATTTTTAATAAAGTAATTTGAATATATATAAACAATTCTTTTTAAAAAATTATAAGATATAAAAATTATGATATTTTGTAAATGTACGTAAATATATTCCATGTTTATAGTTTTTATTTAAAATTATTGATTAAAAAATAATAGATAATTTTATTATTTTTGTGATGATTTATTTTTTAATATGTATATGATTTTTTTTATTAAGAAGATCTGTAATTTTAATTTAACATTATATAATACATGTTATTAAATAAATTTTATTTTAAATGTATTTTATTAGTTTTGTAATATATGATAAAAATATTTTTCTCTCTATATAGTAAATATTATTATATAATTAATTTTTAGTAAAAAATTAATCAGTAAATTAAGGAAGTTAATTGTGCTGAGTACTATCTTTGATTTTAATAATTATATAAATTTTTTTTTAGCTCTTTTTGTTATAGTTAATCCAATAGGAATTTTACCTATATTTATTACTATGACTAATAATCATTCTTTTTCTGAAAGAAATCATACTAATTTCGTAGCAAATTTTTCAGTAGCTATTATTTTATGTATTTCTTTATTAATTGGAAAAACATTTTTACAATTACTCGGTATTTCTATTGATGCTTTTCGAATTGCTGGTGGAATAGTCATTGTAAGTATTTCTATGTCTATGATAAGTAATACACAAGATCAAAAATACAATAAAAAAGAAAAATTAGACACTATTATTCAAAATAATATTGGTGTTGTTCCTTTAGCACTGCCATTAATGGCAGGTCCAGGAGCAATCAGTTCATGTATTGTTTGGTCTTCACGTGTAGAAGGATGGGAAAATTTACTAGGGTTAATTGTGACGAGTGTTTTATTTGCTTTTTTTTGTTGGTTGTTATTTCGATCCAGCAATATATTAATTAAATATTTAAATAAAACTGCAATTAATGTTATTACGCGTATTATTGGATTATTGTTAATATCATTAGGTATTGAGTTTATTATCACAGGGTTAATATCTGTATTTTCCGTATTATTATGATCTAAAAATAATGTTTTTTAAATGAGAATAACAAATATGCAATAATTAATTTTTAATTTACATGATATTTTATTAAAAATAAAATAACTTATATATAAATAATTTTAGGTCTTATATTATAAATGTAATTATAATAATGGGCTAAAAAATAACAAATACGCTCCATCAGACGATTCCATAATGGACGTTTTTCCCAGTTTTCATGAATTAAAGCTATAGAACGATTTATATAATTATACTGAATTAGAGTTAAATGATTGCTAAATCTTTCATCATCAATCACAACAGTAATTTCAAAATTTAAGCAAAGACTTCTCATGTCTAAATTAACAGAACCAATTAAACTTAGTTGACCGTCTACAGAGATACTTTTTGTGTGCAGAAGCCCATCATTGAATTGATAAATTTTTACGCCTGCTTCCAATAATTCAGAATAAAATGCTCGACTTGCCCAACCTACTAAAAAAGAATTATTTTTATTAGGAATAACCATTAATACTTCAACACCTCTCATTGCTGTACTGCAAATTGCATGTATTAAATTATCAGTAGGGACAAAATAAGGAGTCGTAAGAATTAATTTTTTACGGGCAGAAAAAATGGTAAGTATTAATGATTGCTGTATTAATTCTTTAGGGAAACCAGGACCGGAAGCAATAACTTGAGTTGTATGAACGGTTGTTTTTTTAATTTTTTTTATTTTTTTATTAGGAAAAATTAGTGGAATATTTTGACCTGTTTCCATTTCCCAATCAAATGCATATATAATGCTTAATATTTTTGAAATTGGTCCCTCCATACGAACAATAATATCTATCCATTGCCCTACATTTAAATTTTGCTTAAAATAACGTGGATCAACCATATTCATGCTACCAATATAAGAAATATTATTATCAATAATAATTATTTTTCTGTGCTGGCGAAGATCCATTCGACGCAAAAAAAACCGAAATAAATTTACTTTTAATGATTCTATTAATTCTATCCCTGCTTCTCTCATTTTTTTTGGTTCTTCACTGTGAAAAAATGCCCAACTACCAGCAGAATCAATCATAATTCTACAGTGTACACCGCGTTTTACTGCATTAATCAATGCTTCTGTTACTTTATCAACTAACCCTCCTGATTGCCAAATATAAAACACCATTTCTATATTAGAAGATGCTAAGTTAATATCTTTTATAATTGTATTTATAGAATCTTGATAGTTTGTTAAAAGTTGAAGATTATTTCCTTTTATTCCTGAAACTCCCTGTCTTTTTTTACATAATGAAAATAAAGGTGCAGCTGTTTTACTCGTATGTTTACAAAAAATATATTTTGACCGATTAATATCTAATATTAAACTTTCAAATGAAGCCCACATGCTTTTTATTTTCATTATTCGTCTTTTACCAAGACGTAATTCTCCAAAAATTAAATAAAAAATTATACCTATCAGAGGAATTATGTAGATTATTAATATCCAGGTTAATGAAGAAGTTACCGGGCGGCTTTTTAATAAAATGCGGATAGTAATTCCGACAATTATAAACCAGTAGAAAAAAATTAAAATCCAATGTAATAATATGTAAAAAGTTATCATAAATATATTTATTCCTATTTAACATGTATAGATTACTATGAATTACATGATTATGTATATACCAAAAAATATAAAAATTGAAGGTAGCATTTTTATTAATATTTAGAATGTGTTAATTGTTTCATACTACCAATAGTATTTATCTTAGAAAGATATTTAATATTAGATGGTTGGTTTGTATTGACAATAAACTATACTTTTAATTTGTGAAATTATAGATTTCTATTACAAATAGCAAAATATGATTTTATTTTTGTGCTTTTTTTAGAAAAAATGATTTATATTAATAAGTAAAAAAACACTTAAACTAATAAGTGTTACTAAATTTAAAAAAAATATACAAATAAAAATAAAAAACATTGCTAAATTATAATAAATTTTAATATAAATAATGATGAATAGTCTATTTTTATCTATAAGTAAATATATAAAAAAGAATTTTTTTAAATAAAACTGTATTTTATTTTATTATTTTTTAGCTAACATATAAAGGCGAAAAAAATAAATTAATGTAAAAGAAGTTAGTAAATTATTTGATGTAAAAGATATTAAATTGTTTATTATGTTTGGAAAAATATGTAATTTTCCAATGAAAATAGTAATAAATATTTGTAATACTAACCAAAATAATAATATTGATAACACTAACCACCAATGACGAAATGCTATTTTAAAGCTTTTTTTGATGGCTAAAAGCGGCATTGTATTTTTAAAATTTATTAAAATTATTGGAGATAAAGAAAATCCAATAGTTAAAATAATACCAGGTGCAATAAAAAACATAAAACCAATATATATTAGAATACTGCAAATGATTAAAAGCATAATCATTTTTGGGAATATATGCAATGATAGTACAAAAGCTTGAAGGGCATGAATATGATTGTCTTTATTTATTTCGAATAAATAGGTCAGTACTGAAGAAACCAAGAATGTTAATCCAATAAAAATTGATACAAATGAAAGCAATGAAACTCGCATGATAATTTTTATTTCTTCATCAGATAATTGTTTGGTCCAAGTTGAAAGTGAAATAGAATTATTTTGATTAATGAAATTTTTTATAATTATTTCTACTTCTTGCAAAGGAACAAAAAAATAATACAGTATTAAACTAATAGTTGCTGAAATTAATGATAATAAAAAAATACCATTTAATTGATTTTTAAAAAAATTATAGCTATCACTGATGAGTGAGTTAGTTATTATATACATAAAAACTGACTCCTATTAATTAATGTTATCATGAAATTTATATTTATATTTTTTTATATTCTAACTAATATAGTACAGTGAGCGTAGTGAGAATATAGTTCTTAAATACAAGTTATTATACTATCAATGATATATTGTATATTTTCATATAATAAAATCTTTGATGAAAATATTAGTACAAAATATTTTTACATGAGTGCATGATATGCACCCATGTAAAGAAGTATGTATCAAAATTATATTTTTCCGACTAAATCTAATGATGGGGTTAATGTTGAATCACCTATTTTCCATTTTGCGGGACAAACTTCTCCTGGATGTTTTGCTATATATTGTATAGCTTGAATTTTTCGTAATAGATCTGATGCATTACGTCCAATAACTTCAGATGTAATTTCAATTGCTTGAATAATCCCCTTTGGATCAATGATGAATGTTCCTCTTTCAGCTAATCCTAGTTCTTTTTGTTCACCATTTTCTGAATATTTCCGCATAACATCAAAATTACGGGTTAATTGCCAATTAGAATCACCAATCATTGCATATTTGATTTTTCTAATTGTTTTTGAATTAGTGTGCCATTCTTTGTGACTAAAATGAGTATCTGTTGAAACAGAATAAATCTCTACACCTATTTTTTGAAATTCTTCATAATGATCAGCTAAATCACCTAATTCTGTTGGACAAACAAAAGTAAAATTAGCAGGATAGAAGAAAAAAACACTCCATTTACCTTTAATATCTTTTTCAGATATATGAATAAATTTTCCATTTTGGAATGCAGTATTTGAAAATGGTTTAATTGGTGTGTTAACTAGCGACATTTAGTTGCTCCTTTAAGTTACTATTGTAAAATGTAAAACATTAAACATAAAATATAATAATTAACAAAATAAGTAAATTTTTACTTAAAATATAATTAATCAAAATAGTCTTTTGATTCTCAAGATTAAGAAAGATTTTATATTTTTTTTGATCTTTGATCATCAATAGTTATATTTTTTGGTGGTATAAATTGAAATTTATTTTTATCAATATTGCTTAATGCTTGCAATTTAAAATTATAAGATATTTTTTCTCCATTGTCTTCTTTTGCACTAAATTCTTGAATAATACCATTGTATTTAATAGTAATGGAAAAAATTTTTTTTTCGCTTTTTTTTTCTGTTAATGTAAAGTTATTTCCATTTTTTGTAACATGATAAGATTTCCAATCTATAGCATTATTGCGAGTTATTAATATAAATGGAGTGTCGATTATAGTTTCTTTTAATAAAGAAATGGTTACTTGTTTAATTAGTGGATTATACAACCAAAGATTATTACCATCAGAAATTAAAAAATGTTCATCTGGTGATATGAGATGCCAATTAAACAAATTTGGACGTTTTATCCACAATTCCCCTTTACCTTCTTGAATTACATGTCCATCAAAACTAATAACATTTTGTATGAAATTAGCATGAAAATTATTGATTTTTTTTAAACGAATTTGTAATTCTTTGGTGGCATTTGCAAATACTGGGATCAAATAAAAATTGATAATCAATATTGTTAATATTGTAATATTTTTTATTAAAATACCAACTTGTTTAAGTTTATTATGCTGATTAATTTTTAATTGTTCTGAATAAGATTTCACGATAATAACCATTATGAATTGATGTGTTAATTTATATCTTTAGTTTTTATTTTTAAAATTTTTAATACAACATGATCGTCGATGAAAAATTAAAAGTTAAATTTTTGATATAAAAACTCGTTTTTTTGCAATTATAGATTGTAAAAACGTGATTCAAATAATAGATCTATATTTTCATTATTATATAGTTTTAATGAGTGTGATAATTGTTAATTATATGATCAATATAATTAGGTTTTTCTTTTTTTTTCCAATCTTTCACCACATTTTTTACTTCCTGATCTTGTACAAATGCACCATGTACACGAATTGGAATAGATGAATTAGATGGTAGATAAAGCATATCTCCCATTCCTAATAAAGATTCAGCACCATTTTGATCTAAAATAGTACGAGAATCTATTTTACTTGATACCGTAAAAGCAATTCTGGTAGGTATATTAGCTTTAATTAAACCTGTAATAACGTCAACAGACGGTCTTTGTGTTGCTACTATTAAATGAATCCCTGCTGCTCTAGCTTTTTGTGTTAAACGGACAATTAAATCCTCCAATGGTTTTCCAGATGTCATGATTAAATCAGCAAATTCATCTATTATTATAACAATATATGGTTCTGTTTTGAGTATTGTATCTATACTACCATGATTACTATTTTTTATATTATTTGTTTTATTTTCTGATATAAATATTTGTAATATTTTTTCTGGAATGTTATTATTTGTTAGAATTTTTTTGTTATAGCTTGATAAATTTTTTACTCCTAAAGCTGACATGATTTTATAACGACGCTCCATTTCATGGATACACCAATGTAATGCATTAAAAGCATTTTGCATATTTGTAATAACTTTAGTTAACAAATGAGGAATTCCTTCATAAGTAGAAAGTTCTAACATTTTAGGATCAATCATTATAAAACGTACATCTTTAGGTTTTGCTTTATATAAAATACTTATTATCATAGCATTTAACCAAACTGATTTTCCTGAACCTGTTGTTCCTGCAACTAATAAATGTGGCATCTTTTTTAGGTCTGCAATAACTGGCTTACCTTCTATATCTTTTCCTAAAACAATAGTTAATGGTGATGAGTGACAGCGAAACATATCACAATCAAGTACTTCTCTTAAAAAAACTGTATGACGTTTTTTATTAGGTAATTCTAATCCTAGATAAGGTTTTCCAGGTATTATATCAACAATACGTACTGTTGTTACCAATAAAGAACGCGCTAAATCTCTAGATAAATTAGAAACACGTATTGCTTTAACTCCAGGTGCTAAATTTAATTCAAATCTAGTAATAACAGGTCCTACAGAAAATCCTACAACTTCAGCTTTTATCCGATAATCCATTAGTTTTTCTTCAATAATACGAGATATCTTATTAAGCAAAAAAACATCAATAGCTTTATTTTTTGTCGGATGTTTTATTAATAATTTTAATGATGGCATATTTTTATCTATTGATTCTGATAAAACCTCCTTTTTAGAATCTAAAAAATTATGAGATTTTATTTTTTTTGCATAAAAATTATTTCTTGAGAGGTTTTTGTGTAATATTTTTTTGTTTTTATTAGGGTTTAAAAAAAACACTTTATCAATTTTTTTTTTAAAGAGATTTTTTAATAGATATGTTTTTTGTTTGTTGAATATTTTTTTATAGATTCTTTTATATGTTAAAAATTGAATAAAATTAGAAAAAAATAATGTTTTAATTTTATTTTTAATTTTTAATGCCATATACTTAAAAGTAATTTTATGATTAGTTTTGTTATTTGTTTTTATTATTTTTTCTGATAAAAAAAATAATTTATCTTTATTTATATTTTTTTTTTCTTTGTTGCTATATCCACTATTTATTTTAGACATTTTTAATTGAATAGCAGTATTATTTTTTTTATTTGGTATTATGAACTGATTTATTTTAGCTCCTAGCATTTGCTTTTCGTTGAGATTATTTGAGATTTTTTTTGATATATTGGAAGATTCATTAATTGCTAAATCTGAAAAAAGTATATTCTCATTTGAATTATCTTCAAACTTACTTTTTTGAACATTGTTTTTGTTACTAAATGTATTAGGATAATTAGGAATGTAGGAGTTCAGTGTTTTAGTTTTATGCTGATTATAAAAAGCAATGATATATTTTTTCATCATCAATATTATTTTAAAAATAACTTCTCCAATTTTTTCTATTGTATTTATCCATGAAAAACCAATAAATAATGTTAAACTAAGAATCCAAATACATGATAACATTAATGTTGTTCCTAAAATATTAAACAAAGGAAGAATAGCATTACTAACAATACTACCAATAATTCCTCCAGAAGAAAAATAAGCTAAATCATCTACATTAAGAGTAAATAGTGCACAAGAAGAAATCAGTAACGTAATCATGCTGATGAAACGCAAGGATAAAATAAAAAAATCAATATGATTTTGCTTATCTATATGTTTTAATATTTTAATGAATATTATTATCATTAATAATGGTATTGAATATCCTAACATCCCAATACTTATAAAAAGAATATCAACTACATATGCTCCAACACTTCCAGCTAAATTTTTTGTTGCTATATTAGAAGTTTTTTGCGACCAACTAGAATCAGAAGGATTAAAACTGACTAGTGCTATTATAAAAAAAAATATTAATACGCCCATTATGAATAAAGTAATTTCTATTATTATTCTTTTATAATTATTGGTACTTGATTTTATTTTATTTTTTTTATTTTTTTGCAAAAAGTTGGTAACTCCATATTCTATTAAAGGATATTTATATTTTATTTTAAAGGATAAATAAAAAATATATTTTATTAACTTTTTATTAACTTTTTATTTTAAATTTTTTATTTTATTTCAAAGATTAATATTAAAAATATAGATTTAACCATAATATATATTTTTTGTATTTTATATATTTTATATATATTAAGCTAACAACTATTTCTTATTATTAAAATACGATTATTTAAATAATTTTTAGTTAAAAATTTTTTCTTTTTAATAAATATTAATATTGATGGATATTTTTTTTAAAATCTTTTGTATGTTAAAGCTTCAAAAATATAAATTTTGTTCTAAGATTTAAAAAAATTTATTTTTAAAATATAGCTTAAAATAAATATAGGTTATAAATTTTATATATTAGAACATATTTAAAATTTTGAAATACACGAAATAATTCTCATGAACAAAAAATAAAACTTAATATAAAAACCAGTTTTTATCGTTTAATTTTATAAATTAATTGTAATTCTTGATACTTAAAAAGTCTATTAATTTTTATTTATGAATTTTATCGTGATAATATTTTTAATCTAATACAACATTTTTATGTACAATTTCTTTAAAAATTTGTACATGTAATGTAAATAATAAGAATATAAGAGACAATATAAAATATGATGTTTTATTCTTATTAAAATTTTACCATTTCTTTTTATGTAACATATTAATTTTATTATAACTTGGTAATATATAATCATTATAAAATTATAATTTTGGATTCTTCCTCTACGGGTTATCTTATTTTTTTGCTATATTATCTTGCTATAGAAACTTTGAAGTTTTTAGATAAAAATGACTAAAATTTAAAAAAATTGGCAACATAAATACGAAAGTTAAAAATTATCCTGGTGTTTACAGGTAAATTTATAAGATCTATAATTAATTAAATTTTAAAAGACAAAAAATATCAATGAAGAAAATATTTGTTATAATTTCATACTGTTAATATAAAATATACACGTTTAAATTTTAAATATTGGTGATTTTGTTATAAAGGCACTATATAACATGTGTAATGTGTTGATTATTGCTTTATTGCTATATATAAATCATTATTTTGTTTTTTTATTTTATTTGCTAAACAAATAAAGGTTTTGTGGTGTTGGTTTTTATTGCTGTTTACCATGAGTTTTTGTGATAAAAAATACCGCCAGTTATTAGTTGTGGCAATAATATTGCTATTAAAAAATATTATTTATATTTATTTTTTTTAAAAATGAAGTACATTTTTATGGATATGTAATTTTTAAAGATAAAACATTTTGTGTTAAAGTATCATGCAATCAGTAAAGAAAAACATAGCGATATGTTGTATACTTTGAAAAAAATATAATTTTATGAAATATTAGTTGATAATAATGGTGTTACCAACAAACTAAATAAATTTACATACAATAATAAAAAAAATGTTGATAAATTGGTAAATTGCTTATACTCTTCAAATACATCTTGTTAGAAAAAATTACAACTAAAAATTACAATTAACATGATTGGTATAGTAAAGCAAAAGTTAGGAAGTAAATATAATAGTGGTGCAGCGATCTACATGTCTCATTAATAATATAGTTTTTTCTAAAATAGTTTTTTGCTTCATGCAATTTGATAAATACATTTGATAAATACAAGTTATCTTTATCATCCCTTAAAAGATTTTGGTTTATAGTTTTGCATTGGAAAATAAATTTATTTTATGATTTAAAAAATATGATTTAATAATATTTTGTAAAATATAATATATAATTATATTTTGATTGTATTTTTAAAATTTTTTAAAATTAAAAATAATGCATTTATTTAAAATATTTTTTTTTGCTAACAATAAAAATTCATCGACTACGAAAAATAATTCGGCCTTTACTTAAATCATATGGTGTAATTTCTACATTTACTTTATCTCCTGTTAAAATTCTGATATAATTTTTTCTCATTTTTCCAGAAATATGAGCAGTGATTATATGTCCGTTTTCTAGTTCAACTCGAAACATTGTATTAGGCAGTGTATCTAATACTTTGCCCTGCATTTCAATATTATCTTCTTTTGACATTTAATCCTCTAAGATGAATCATTAAATTTATATAATCTATTTTTAATATATTTCTTATATGTAATACCATACAGTTTAACACTATTAAATCAATAAAATATTATATCAAATATAAATACTATTATATATGTTTTTTTGATTTTTTTAAAAATTTTCAAAATATAGCATTTTTAAAATTAATTAAATTGTAAATAAGATTTATAGTTCTTTATTTTTAAATTATTTTCATTTAAATCAAAAGTTTTGTTTTTCTTTATTTGTAAAACTTATTATATTAGAAATAATTTAAGAAGTTATTAAATATATAGTTTAATTTATGTTGTTTATTTAAAATAAGAATAATATTTTATAATTGTAATATTTTTTTTAATATTAGATTTTATATATCTAGTATTTAAAATGTATTGTTTAAATATTCTAAGTGTGTTTTTTTATTTTTGAAAGTAATACAACTTTTTTATGTTCTTAATAGCTTATTATATAATAAATAAATATAAAAATCATAAAAAATATAATAATTTTTACATAGATTAGTTTATTTTTTATTTTTATGTTTTTAAACATTTTTTTTAAGAAAATAACTTGACTAAGCAGCAACTTTATGCAATCTTAAAAATTCTTTTTTTTATGATGATTTCTCCTTAACTATTAAAATAATAATTTTTTATAAACATGGTATGATATAGTTTAATATTTTATAGTATGTTTTTATAGTTGTTAATATTTTTTAAATATTACACAATCTTTGACATACTAAATTGTTTTAATAATGTTTTAATAAAATTGTTATAAAAAAAGTAATGTTATTTATATGGCAAGTATTCAAGTAAAAGACAACTTTCATTTGTTATTTTTTGAACATATTTTTTTATTAGTATCAAATTAATAATTTGAAAAATATTTTTATAAGTTTTAAAAATTTTAATAAAGTATTTAGTGTTAAGAAAAACATTTCTAAATATTCCATTAAGTTATCGTTTTTTTTGTTTTTTATTTATGTTATCCAAATGATTATTGAACTAACAAAAATTAATTTTTTTTATGGTAATTATCAAGTCTTACATAATATTAATTTTAAATGTATAACTGGCGAAACAATAATATTACTCGGTTCAAGTGGTGCTGGTAAAAGTTCATTATTACGTGTGTTTAATTTATTGGCTTTACCTAGTTCAGGTAAATTAAAAATTATGGACTTTTATTTTAATTTTGAAAAAAAACATAAAAAAATAAAAATTCAAAATCTAAGAAAGCAAGTTGGTATGGTATTTCAACAGTATAATTTATGGCCACATTTTACAGTTCTGGAGAATTTAATCCAGGCCCCATGTTTAGTTTTAGGGCTAAGTAAAAAAATAGCTAAAAATAAAGCGAAAATTTTGTTAAAACGGTTGCAATTAATAGAATTTTCCAATTGTTTCCCATTATATCTTTCTGGTGGACAGCAACAAAGAGTAGCAATTGCAAGAGCATTAATGATGGAACCTAAAATATTATTATTTGATGAACCAACAGCATCTTTAGATCCTGGAATGAAAGCACAATTTATACAAATTATAAAAGAATTATCACAACAAAGTGTTACGCAACTAATTGCAACGCATGATACTGATTTTGCAAAAAAAATAGCAAGCAAAATTGTTTATATGGAAAATGGATATATTGTAGAACAAGGAGATGTTCATCATTTAACTACACCAAAAACTGAAGGTTTTTTGCATTATTTATCTCATATTTAATTAAGAATATTAAAATGAAAAAATTTTTTTTGTTTCTTGTTTTATGTTTTTTATCTTTATCAGTGCTCTCCTCAAAAAGAGAAATAATACGGTTTGCAACCGAAGCAACTTATCCACCATTTGAATCAATAGACAGTAATAATAAGATTATTGGTTTTGATATTGATATTGCTAATATGATATGCAAAAAACTCGATGTAATTTGTACATTTACTAATCAATCTTTTGATAGCTTAATATTAAGCTTAAAAATGCGTCGATTTGATGCTTTAATTTCAGGAATTGATATTACATCAGGACGCAAAAAAGAAGTTGATTTTAGCATTCCATATTATAATAATTCTGCAGCATTTTTTGTTTTAAATGCGCATGAACTTAATGAAACATCTTTTTTAAAGATAAAAAAAATAGGGGTACAAAATGGTACTACTCATCAAAAATATATTACGGAAGAATATAAAAATATGCACATTATTCCCTATAATAATTATCAAACAGCTATCTTAGATTTACAAAATAAAAGAATAGATGCTATTTTTGCTGATTTTGATGTAGTAACTGAATGGTTACACAAAAATAATAGTAAATCATTTTCTATGATAGGAAAAAAAATAAAAGATCCAAATTATTTTGGTAACGGTTTCGGTATTGCTGTACGTAAAGGTAATCAAGTGCTTATTGATAAATTAAATCAATCAATAAAAGAAATAAAAGAAGACGGATCCTATGATATTTTTTATGAAAAATGGTTAAAAAAGTGATTCAATTACAGTTAAAGTGATGAACAATTTTTTATTGTTGATGAATGCTGCATATGTGACTGTTAGTTTATCGATTATCTCCTTATTTTTAGGATTGATATTAGGAATGTTATTCGCAGCTTGGGAGTGCTTACCTTGTCGGTTTATAGCATTTTTTGGATCTTGTTTCGTCAATTTAATTCGTGGTTTACCTGAATTATTGGTTATATTGTTTATTTATTATGGTACATTAAAAATTATCATTTTATTATATGATGGTATTAAAATAGATTTGTTTTTTTGGGAAATAAATTTTCAAATTAATGCTGAATATTTTTTTATAAAAAAATATGAGTTTGATCTTATACCTTTTTTTTGTGGTGTTTGTTCTTTGTCATTATTGTATGGAGCTTATGCTTCTCAAATTTTAAAGTATTCAATGAAAATCATTCCATTTGGTCAATGGGAATCAGGTTTAGCATTAGGTTTTACAAGAAATACGATTTTTTTACGTCTTATTATTCCACAAATATGGCGTCATACTTTACCGGGATTAGCTAATCAATGGTTGGTATTATTGAAAGATACCTCATTACTTTCATTAATTAGTGTCAATGATTTAATGTTACAAACAAAAAGTATTATTAATCGTACTCAAGATCCCTTTAGTTGGTATTTAATTGCAGCTTTGATTTACCTAGTTATTAGTTTGATAAGTAAAATTATCTTACGATGGATTAAATTATCTAACAATAATTTTGAAGGTAAAAGAAAAAAATGTTCGAATTAATAATTGCATTATTTCCAGGATTATCTGAAAGTTTGTCTTTAACATTTTTTGCATTGTTAGTTGGATTATTGTTATCATTATTTTTCACTGTGATTTTATCGTTTAAAATAAAGTTTATTTCTTTTTTTATCTTAGGTTATATTACTTTATTTACAGGTACTCCTTTACTAGTACAATTTTTTCTTATTTATTATGGTCCTAATCAATTTTCTGTTTTAAAAACATGTGATACATTATGGTTTTTAATTTCTTCACCATGGATTTGTGCTATGATAACATTATCACTTAATAGTGCAGCTTATTGCACGTCATTATTTTATGGTGCATTAATGGAAATAGACAACACTGTCTGGCAATCTTGCCAAGCCTTAGGTTTATCACATTATCAATCTTTAAAAATTATTTTACCTTATATTTTTAAACGAATTATATTATCATATGGTAATGAAGTTATGCTTGTTTTTAAAAGTACTAGTTTAGCCAGTACTATAACATTATTAGAAATCATGGGATATAGTCAACAAATTTTTAGTCAAACTTATAATACTAATATATTTATTGCAGCGGGGATTATTTATTTATTTTTTAATGGCATGTTTGCTGTATTAATTAATCAATTTTCGCAATATATGTTATTTTTTGAAAACCACGCTTATCAAAAAAAATCTTTATGAAAAATTTTATCATTTTTGTAAAGATTTTTTTTAAAAATATATTAGTATCATAATTAATTTTATATTTTTTATTTTTTAAAATTTTTATAATCTTCTATAAGAATTGAATAGATATTAAATAATTAATTACAGTTTTTATAATTGTTTTACATATTTAAAAATATGATAATTGCATGTTATATTTTTAATATTTTTATACATCGTATAAGATCTGATATATACAGTTAAGATGTAAGTGAATAGTATTGAAAAATTTTATCAAAAAATATCATTAATATCTTATAATAAGATATCACATAAAATTTCTAATTAATATTATATTGTAAATAATTATATATATTTATATTGTATTCTTTATTTATATAAATTAATAATTCATATTATTAAAGTGTTATATAAATATTGTAAATTTATTTATATGATGTTTGCATATTGTATGAATTTTATAATTTTTAAATCTATGAAATACTACAATATATTTTTTATTTCAATGTACAATATTTTTTATAGTTTTTTAAAAATTATTTTATTTTAATATTAAAGTCTGTTAATATCTATTGATATATCGACAAAAATTATATTTTGATAAAATTAATTATGTGTCGTATTTAGTTTTTCATTTTTTTAATAATAAAAATAAAGGTAAAAATGTTTCTTCTTATTTTTGGTCGATCTAACTGCCCATATTGTACTTCTGCAAAGAAAATAGCAGAAAAATTAAAAAATACACTTCATGATTTTCATTATAGGTATATTGATATTGAAATTGAAAAAATCACTAAAAATGATTTAAGTAAAAAAGTAGGTAAAATTGTTAATACAGTACCTCAGATATTTCTTGATGGGGAATACATTGGTGGTTTTACAGATTTTGAAAAATATACTAAAGAAAATTTATTAATCTGATCAATTTTTTATATATAAAATACTTATATTTTTTATAAAATTATAATTTTTAATTATCTTAAAAAAGAAGTATTTAAAAAAATAGAAATACAATCAATTATAAAAAATTCTGTCTAAAATAGTTTAAATTTATTGAAAAAATTAAAAATATTTACATCGTGTTAAATGACATTAATTTATATTTATTTCATTTAATAACTTCAGTACCAATAACATCTGGTGTCACATTAAGATTTTTATTTTTTTGTGCTAATCAATTGATTTTTTTATTTTTCTTTTTTTGTATTTTATATTGTTTTTTTTCTTTAAAAAAAAACAATATTCGTAGGATATTTTTTTATAAAACTTTTATTGCGATTGTTATATCTTTATTAATTTCTTGGATTATTGGGATCATCATTCCTCACGAAAGACCTTTTGTTATCATTACATGTAAACATTTACTTGTACATAAAGCAACATCATCATTTCCAAGTAATCATGGCATGATATCTTTTACCATTTCTTTTAGTTTTTTATTTTGGTTCAAGAAAAATTGGATTGGATTGTTATTAATGATAACGTCTTTTATGATTACTGGAACCAGAATTTTTTTGTGTATACATTGGCCTTTTGATATAATAGGTGCTTTTATATTAGCCATAATAGCTTGTTGGATGAGTCAATTATTTTATATGATTTTTGGATATAAAATATTACTATATATAGTAAAACTTTATCATTTTTTTACTTGATTCTGTTTTTACATGATTTTAATTAAAACATAACATATAAATTACATCTAGAATTTTAAAATATTTATAGTATAGATATTTTTTTAACTAATAACTTTATTTTAAATATATATTAAAATTAGTCAAAACTACATTTTTAATACAAATAGAGTGGCTTTTTATATAAAATTATATTAGTAATTTACTATGCATTTTTAACATCCAATGAACTAGTTTTTATTTTATGTTAACAAAATAATATCCTTGAAAAAATAAATTTTATGGTTCATAAATATATTTATATAGATTAACAATAAAGATTAACAATAAATTACATAAAAATAATTATGATCAATCATTTTTTAATGTTTTATATCTTTAAAAGAAACATTCATTATATAAAATAAAAATTACTATAAAATAAATTTATGAAGAATTTATAACAAAATTCAAGAAAAAAATTCAAATATTTTTTAAAAAAAAACTTAATTTATTTATATAAAGATATGATTATATTTATAATCAATTATTTTTCATATCTAATATAGATATATTTATTATAGAGATTATTATGAATATAAAAAAAATTTCTTCTATAACTTCACTATATAAAAAAAAATATATAAATTTTTTACATAAACATGATATTTTTTGGATTTTAAGTCTATATGGCACAGCAATTGGTGCAGGTGTTCTTTTTTTACCTATTAATATTGGTATAAATGGATTCTTACCATTAATATTCATAACATTATTATCATTTCCAATAGTATTTTTTTCTCATCGTGGTTTAACTAGGTTTGTACTATCCAGCTCAAAACCAAACAATAATATTATTCAAGCAGCTGAAGAGTATTTTGGTTTTATTTCTAGTAATTTGATTACATTTTTGTATTTTTTTTCTATTTATTCAATTTTATTAGTATATGGTATTTCTATTACTAATAATGTTGAACATTTCATTGTACAATTACTTGGATATTATTCGCCACCTCGTTGGTTATTATCGTTATTTCTTATTGGTAGCATTATTAGCATAGTTACTCTAGGTGAAAAGTACATAATAAAAAAAATCAGTATTTTAGGGTTTTTCTTTATTATTATACTGGTTTTATTTTCAATTTATATGATCCCATATTGGCATGTAGCTGCAGTAAAAAGTCTTGTATTTTCAGAAATTTATTTATATAACTCCAATAATAATCAAAGTATAATAATTACTGTTTGTTTTATAATTCCCGCGATAGTGTTTACATTTAATCATTCACCAATTATTTCTACATTTGTAATTGCCAATCGCAAAAAATATGGTGATTTTTCTGATAAAAAAACTTCAAAAATTTTGTTTTTAGCACATATGTTAATGGTATTAACAGTTATTTTTTTTGTTTTTAGTTGTATGTTTACATTATCTCCTGTTGATTTTTTAAAAGCAAAATCTGATAATATAAGTGTTTTAGATTATTTATCTTTATATTTTGATAAACCTTTTATTAGATATGCTTCTTCATTTATTGCATTTATTGCAATTATTAAATCATTTTTAGGACATTATCTTGGTGCTCGTGAAGGTTGTAATGCTTTAATTAAAAAAATATATCAATTACAAGGAAAAAAAATTAATCACAAAAGAATAAATATAATAACTATTATTTTTATGTTAACTACTATTTGGTTAGTATCAACATTAAATCCAAATATTTTAAATATCATAGAAAATTTAGTTGGACCCATGATTGCTTTTTTATTGTTTATTATGCCAATATATGCAATCAAAAAAACATCTGTTATGAATAAATATTCTGGCCATTTTAGTAATTTTTTTGTTTTACTTATTGGCATAATTAGTATTTTATCTGCAGTATATAAATTGTTTTTATAATGTAATATATCATAATTTTTTATATTTTATGAATTTACTTTTTATTATAT
The DNA here is from genome assembly GCA_031446165.1 of Arsenophonus sp. GTDB lineage: Bacteria > Pseudomonadota > Gammaproteobacteria > Enterobacterales > Enterobacteriaceae > Arsenophonus. The sequence goes on from CP132905.1 coordinate 479,635, forward strand.
AAAGATACTGTAGAGATTACATAAAAAGATCTGTTTAAAAAATATAAAGTTTTTTATTAAAATATTAATATTTGTAGTTTAAGTATTTTTCTTTTAAAAAATTAAATTATTCTATATATATTAATTGAATTTAGTTATCTTACATATTGTATTATTTTATAATAAAATATATGAGTTAATCATAAATTATTTTAAGCATAAATATTTTTGATGAATTTATTCATATATTTTAATTTAGTACGATAATTTTTATATATTATTATTAATAATTAGACAAGTTATAAATGTATATATATTATTTTATTCAAAAATATACTGATTATCTACAATGAATGATTTTACTGTTATTGATAGGAATTTAAAGCATGAAATCTGCTAATTTAGTACTCATAAGACACGGTGAAAGTATATGGAACAAAGAAAATAAATTTACTGGATGGACTGATGTCGGATTATCTAATGAAGGTTATAAAGAAGCAAAAAAAGTAGGACAACTTTTAAAAAAAAAAGGTTTTGTTTTTGATTATGCATATACATCAGTTTTAAAACGTGCTATTCATACATTATGGGAAATTTTAAATCAAATAAATCAATACTGGATCCCAGTTGAAAAAAATTGGGTTTTAAATGAACGGCATTATGGCGCATTAGAAGGTTTAAATAAAAAAGAGATTGCTAAAAAATATGGCGATCAACAAGTACAGTTATGGCGCAGGAGTTTCAATGTAGCCCCGCCAAAGTTAACTAAAAATGACCCGCGTTATCCTGGAAATGATCCTCGTTATTCCCATTTGAATTCATTGCAAATACCTACATCTGAAAGTTTGGCTAATACAGCAAAACGTGTCATCCCATATTGGGAAAATATTATAAAAAAAAGACTAAAAAATGGCGAAAAAATAATTATTGTTGCTCATGGTAATTCGTTACGTGCATTAATAAAACATTTAAATAATATGACTGAAGATGAGATTATTAAATTCAATATTTTAAATGCTGTTCCTATTATTTATAAATTTAATAAAAATATAATTTCTGTGGTGAAATATTCTTTATAACATTTTTTACTAAAAATATATAGTCGTTTTTATTAAAAAACTTTTAATGTATTTTTCGATAAAAATTCAAATTTCTAATAATTATTTAAATATAATTATATATTAAAAGCATATAACATATATTTTTTTTATTGAAATAGTATGAATAATGATTACATAATATAAATTATGTTTGTTGATTTCAGCTATTTTGTTATTACAATAAAAAACATTAAAAAATTTAACGTTTTAAGAAATAAACTTATGTTTAAGAGCCAATTGACGCCAATAATAAAATCCATGAATTGAAAAAATAAGTAATATACAATATTCTAATGCAATAGCTAACATATCTTGCAAATAAAAAAGAATAACGCTAAGAATATTAATAGTTATCCATAATAACCAATTTTCAACATATTTACGTGTCATTAATATCATAGCAATAGCTGATAAAATTGTAATGATTGAATCTAAAACAGGAAATTCATCAGGCTTTATTTGCATTGGTTTTAGATAAATACCAAATAAGTATAATATTTTTATAGCAATATTCGATAAAAAAATAAATGTTTTATCAATATTGACACTCAATAATATAATCGTTATAATTGTAACTATCGATAACAAAATTTTTTTATAAAAAGGCATCCATCTAATTTTTAAATTCTTGTTATCCAATGAACTCACTGTACTCCAAACATACCATCCGTATATATTTGTTATAAAAAAGAAAATTTGTAATAACAAGCTAGCATATAATTGAATTTGAAAAAAAATAATAGCAAAACATGTGACATTTATTAATCCAAAAAAATAATTTATATTTTTTTCTTGACTTGCAAACCAAACACAAAAAAATCCGCTTATTGTCCCTGCAGCTTCAATATAAGATAAATTATAATGTTTGCTTCCAGTAATAATACTAAACATAGTATTATTAGTATCAAAAAAATCTATTCCCACATTTTTATATAACTTATTATTCAGTTATAATCCCACTTATTAACAAAAAATATATATTGTTTTTTAAAAAAAATATATAAATTATTTTTCAAATTTTGATATTTTAATAAAAAAAATAGATATAAGATATATAATATTTATTAAAGATATTAAAAAATAAAATTTTCATTTTATAATGTATTAGATAGTATTAATTTTAAAAGTATTTTTTTGAGATATTATGCGAGATTTTTTTAACTTAATTAAAATTATTGATCTATTTTTATTTTTAAAATATTGATATTTGAAAATTATATGTTTATTAATATGATGGGTCGTACAGGATTCGAACCTGTGACCAATTGATTAAAAGTCAACTGCTCTACCGACTGAGCTAACGACCCATTTACATAAGTTATTTAAAATAATTTTAAATTATATAATTTTTTAATAGTTACATGATAGCGTTTTTTTTATTATTTGCAATACGAATTATTAATAATTTTTTTGTAAATAAAATAAACTATATGTGATATAGAATTATTGATTTTTAAATTAAAACACTGAATTTAAATAACGATTATTCAATAAAAAATAAATACTTTTATTTGAAAGATATTTTTGTAATTAAAATAATTAACATTATATTAAATGACTAATATTTTTTTTATTATCTAAAACAAGATAATAGATATCTTAAATAATTATTGCAAAAGATTTTTTAAGATAACTTTTATTATCTTAATTTTAATCTAATAATGTTGAATTATAACAATTTAATAATGACATGAAATAGATTTTTTATGGTGATAAATATATTATATATCTATATTAAAAATATTTACAAAATTTATTAAAAAATAAAATAATTTTATAGTAAATATATTGTTTTATTTAGTAAATTTAAAAAATAAAAATCAATAATTAAAACATATAATTAATATATTATTGAAAAATATTTATTTTTAAGAAATTTGTATATAAAATAATAGATAATTTATTTTTGATTGAAACCTTATAAAAATATCTTCATCATTGATATATTCATGGGTTACTTTTAAAAGTTTGTGAGAAATATTTATTTTTTCTAAAAAAATATTTTTTTAATTTAAAAAAAATTTATTTAATATTTAAATTTTAAAAATAAATCGTAAAAAAAAATTAAAAAATAAATTTATTTTTTATATAAAATTTGATTTTTAATTAAATGATTATTCAAAATCACAGTTAAATATTTTTTTTATAAATATAATTTATATTATCAATATAATTTTTACAATTTTACAAATTTTTAATATAATACTCTTCTTTTACATAAGAGAGAGAGGAATTATATTTTCAATAAAAAAATAATATTTTAAATTCTTACAAAAATTATTTAATTAAAAATTAATCATATTTATTTTAATAATTATTAATTATTTTCACAAAATTTTCTTTATGTTATGATATTTAAATAGTTTTTTAATATAATTAATTTTTTATTGAAGTTATATAAAAATAGTAATCATAAGAAACCATAAAGGTTGCATATATTTATTTACAATTTATTTTTAAATTAGTAATTTAATTTATATTTTTTTAAAAAAATAATTTTATTTACAACACTTAGTTTTTCATATTGCATATGATAATTCTTCAAAAGAGTATAAAAAATTTGCAAAATTAGTTATTTTTACTACATAGCTGACAAAAATTGTTTATTTTATCAATGTAATCTACTATCTAGTTGTATCATTTTTAATAAGGCTATATTTATAATATGATTCATAAGCAAAGTTCTTATAACAAAGAAGATTTAGATGCTTCTAGTAGAGGCAAATTATTTGATGGACATGGACCACAATTACCTTCTGGTAATATGTTAATGATGGATCGTATTGTAAAAATGACTGAAAAAGATGGATATTTTAATAAAGGTTATATTGAAGCTGAACTTGATATCCATCCAAATTTATGGTTTTTTGATTGTCATTTTATAAATGATCCAGTTATGCCTGGTTGTTTAGGACTTGATGCAATGTGGCAACTAATCGGTTTTTATTTAGGATGGTTAGGAGGAAAAGGTAAAGGTCGAGCGTTAGGTGTAGGTGAAGTAAAATTCACTGGACAAATTTTACCTACTGCAAAAAAAGTTACTTATCGTATACATTTAAAACGTATTATTAAAAGAAAGTTAATAATGGGAGTAGCGGATGGTGAAGTATTAGTTGATATTAAACGTATTTATACAGCAGAAGATTTAAAAGTTGGTTTATTTAAAGATATCAAAAGATTTTAAAAAGATCTTTTTTATATATAAAGAACAGTAACTTTTATGAAAATGTTAATTTTATTTTTTCCAACGTTTAAAAAATTCTTTATTCATTTTTTCTTATAGTATTTTGAATTTTATTTTTTACAATATAAAAAGTTTTTAAAAAAATTATCTTAAATTATTTGTATTTTTGATATTTTTATTGTATGTATTAAATTTTTTAATAAAAATATAATTTTTTAAATCATTTTAACAAATGATAATTTTACTTTTTTTAATATGATACTATATTTTTTTAGAAAAACATTTTTTATAAAAAAAATGATATAAAAATATTTTTTTTTGATCACTTTTATACAACATTACTTATATAATATTTTGTTATACCATATTTATTAGATATCTGGAATTTTATTACTATATTTTTAATAAACTAATAATCATGACTTACTGTTAATTCAGTTTTCTTTTAGTTATTTATGACTTTCTTCTACTATTTCTAATCTTTTAAGATCTAAATTGTTACTCGGTGCATCAAAGAATTAATAAATTGCTTAATTCTAAAAATAACTCTGCTATTATTAATCTAATTTTTTCTTTTTGATAACATGCTTATTAATATTTAAAATTTATTTGTATTAAATAAAAAATCCTTTAAATATTTAATAATATTACTAAATTTTTTATTGATTATTACTTTTTTGTAGCATCAAATAAATTATCAATTACAGTTTTTTAATATCTAACTACAGTTTATGTTAATTGAAATAAGCAATTTTAAGTTTTGTTTCTCTGATCAATATCTCGACTTGGGGTTAAAGTTTTTTATAAAAAAACAAATTTTAATAATGTTGCGTTTCACACATCATTTTCTTCACAATAAAAGGCATTTTATTTTTTTTTGTACTTTATGTCAATAAAAAAGATTAATAAACATAATATTGCAATTAATGTTTTTAAAATAAAAAATTAATCCACTAGAATTACTTTCTTCTTTGGTTTAAATTTTTCCTTCTTTATCATTTTAGATTATTGATTATATGTTAAATATATAGAGTACTTTTTAAGTTTATCTTCATTACTGGAATAGTGCGCTTTTATTCCTATCTCTGATCTATTTTTCTTATTTTTATTTTATGATCAAAAATCGCATTTTTTTTATTTGTATTTTTCTTTATTTTCAGAATAGAAATGACAATAATTATGATACTAAATTTTTACGATTAATATCAATAAAATGTATTGTGTTATATTTTTAATAAAAAACGATTATAAGCAATAAAAAATCTACCTTTAATTTTTTAAAAAATTTTCTAATCAAAAAATATAGTTTTAATGTCAAGATAATTTGTAAGTTTGTCAAGAAAAAATACTTTGCTTTACAAGATAGAACACGTCATAAAGCTACTTTTCTTAATTAATCTACCTAATCAAATCATTTCTTTGTATATAAAAATGATTTAATTTTTGAATTATATTTTTGATTTTTTTATGTAGCAATAATAAATTAGTTTTTTCAGTGCTATTTCTAATTTAACTAACAACTTATTAAGATTTTTTTTAATATTTTTTCTATTTTTTAACTATTTTATGAAATACTGTAATTTAATTTGTATTTTTCTGATTCCCTTCAGCAATAAAATAAAAAAGTGTTATTATTTATATCAAATTTTAGATTTTATCTTAAATACGATACTTTTAGATAGAATTGATAAAATATTTGACTATGATAAAGCATTTGTTTTTCTATTTATTAATATTTTTATGAATATTTATTTTTTATCATCATAGCAATCAACTAAACAAATTTTTTTATTATCTTTAGTATTTTATTATATATTATGTAATATTTTTATACCATAAAAATATCAAAAGGCATCTGACATATAAATAAGTTACATGAAATAATGTTTCTTTATATGAATAATAAGAAATTTTGGATATATTGATGAGATTTTAAAATAATTAAAATATTTTTTAACAATTCTATTTATATAAGACATATTAGTATGTATTATATAAATTCATCTAAGTTAATTATTAATTTAAAAGAAATAACTATATTTTTTACAATATAAAAAATTTTAGTATAATAGATACTATTATATCGTAATATAAAAAAATATGTTAATAACAAATTTTTTTGATTGTATTTTTTTATTTTTAGAAATCTTAAATTATATTATATAAATATAATATTAATGTAGAATTAATAAAATAATTTTTATATTAAATACGTGGTATTTAATTTTTTCAGTATCTTTTAAAGTAATAATTTTTTTATTTTTTTACTTAAGAAAATAAAATTTCTTATTTTTTTTATCCTCTATGTTATGAAAATTTTAGATATCATAATTTTAAAACTATTCATTATATTTTTTAAATGATTTTACTTTACTAACTCTTTTGTATATTTCAACTGATATATTAAACAATTATATTACTGATTATTTTCCCAATTTAACTAATTTTTAATGTTTATAGTTTTTTAAGATAATTTTTTATGTTGATTAATCGAAATAAAAGATTGTGTCTCTTTTGTTTTTTTTCTGAAACAGTGTATTTGCATATGATATTTTATTTTAATAAGTTGTTGATTAGTATATTCTAAGTGCACTAAAGCGATATCGCTACAATCATTACCATTTAAATCAATACGTTTGGCATATTTTTTAATAGAAGATAAATAGCGTGAACTAGAAGTATACATACGTAGAGCATTACGCAAGCGCGTATTACTAATATAGTTTTTTTTGCAAGAAGTATTATTGCAATATCTTTTAAAATTCCAATTGTCAATGGACGAACTTCACCTATTATAGTAAAAAAATTAGGAAAAAGATTAGCTAAAAAGAAAATAATATCTTTACTGGTATTTAATTTTATTTTATGTACCATGACAGTCTCTCCATAAAAACTATCCATTAAAATAATTTTATTAAATAAATTATAAAGATAAAAAATAAATTATTACTATCGTAATTTATTACTGAAAGTATATAAAATTGTGTTGTGATTATTTATTAAACATAAAAAGATTAATCATGAGTATTTTCATGTTTATAGTTTTTAAATCATTTTTTTATTAAAAATAGTATATATTTTTAATAATTGTTTGTGTTTCTTTAAATACTATATCGATATTTTTCATAAAGTCATAAATGAATTACCATTAAAATTTAATTATACTAACAATCGTTTTTATAAAGAACAATAGTATATTTTAAATATTAATTGTTAATTTATATTTAAAAATAAATAGTAAAAAAACAAAAGACATGGATAAATAAATTTTTTTATTAAATTTTTTTATCATTTTACATTTTAATTTGGATATTTAAAAAATATATATTTTTACATTATAAAATTTCACTATATTTCATATTTTTTATTTTTCTTAATTTAATTTTAAGTATTTATTTATCTTAATTTTATTTTTTGAAAAAAATACTTACATCTTATTATTTTAATACAATAAAAAAAAGAATGTCATTGTAATCTGATATAATTTAAGATAAAAAATCTTGTTATTATAATTATTTTTTATATTATCAAAATAATAATTCTTAATTTATGCTTAATAGATTCAATTAATCACACATGGACTATATTAGATATTCTTTTTAATTCTTTATCAAATAAAAATAATGATTTACCATCTTCACCAAATAAATCAAATTTATCTAAAATAGATTTAAACAATTTTTCTTCTTCATGTTGCTCAGCAACATACCATTGTAAAAAATGAAATGTTGAAAAATCTTTAATTTTAAATGAAAAATCAACAAGAATATTAATTTCATTTGTAACTTTTTTTTCATGTTTATAAGTTTTTTCAAAAACATCTTTTAATGAGAGAAAATTTTTATCTGGAGCATCAATATGACCTAATATTGGCATTTCACCTGTATCATTAAGATAATTAAATAATCGTTCCATATGTGACATTTCTTCTTGAGAATGAGCTCTTAAAAAAATTGAAGCACCTTCAAAACCTTTGTAATTACACCATGCACTCATTTGTAAATAAAAATTTGCTGAAGAAAATTCTAAATTTAATTGTTCATTTAATTTTTTTGTCATTTCTTTTTGTAACATTGTTTATATTTCCTTGATTGCTTGATATTTTAAAAAATAAAAAAATTTTTTTAGTACCATTTATTCTATTTTTTGAATTTTTTTTTATGTAATATTAATATTACTATATATTTTTTGTTAATATCTAAAAGTTCATAAATCGTTTTTACACTTTTATAAAATAATTTTTAAAAATCTAATTTTAATTACAGTATTATTATAATAATATATGCTATGTTAAAAGAACAATTATATACTAAATTAGTAAATATTTTATAAATTTTTGATGTCTCTATATAAGATTAATCATTTTTACAATATTATTTTTTTAAGATGACTTTATTAGTATAATAATACTAACAATTTATAACATTTAAATGAGTAATTTTTGGTTATTGTATATCATATTTTTATATCAATAATATCGTTACTATCGAATAATTTTTTTAAAAAAATTTGTTATGCTATTATGAAAAATTCATTTTAGCTATTATTAAATAATTATATAATTATGAAAACTATAGAATTATCTTATTTATCAGATATAACTATGCATTATTTCAGTGTTCTTGCTCACCAACCATGGGCTATGTTATTACATTCCGGAAATGCTGTTCATCCAAATAATCGTTTTGATATCATCGTTGCCGATCCAGTTATTACATTAGAAACAAAAGAAAATATTACCAAAATTAACAGAAAAAGCACCATTTTTTCAACACTTGATCCTTTTAAATTATTAAAAAATGAAATAAAAGGTTTAAATATTATTAATACAATTAATAATGACCTTCCATTTCAAGGAGGTGCCATAGGGATATGGGGATATGATTTATGTCGAAGTATAGAAATTTTGCCAAAAAAAGCTAAAAATGAATTAAATTTTCCTGAAATGGCTATAGGAATTTATTTATGGGCTTTAATTATTGATCATCACAAAAAAAAAGTAACGTTACTTAGTCATGACAATATTAGAAAACGATTATTTTGGTTAGAAAAACAATCTAAAATAGCGATGCAGCCATTTCATATGTATGAAAAATGGAAAAGTAACATGTCCAAAAAACAATATACAAATAAAATAAATAAAATTCATAAGTATTTGCTTCATGGTGAATGTTATCAAATTAATTTAGCACAACGCTTCAAAGGAAAATATTCAGGAAATGAATGGGAAGCATTTTTAAAACTTAATAACAATAATAGAGCACCTTTTTCAGCATTTATTCGTTTAGAAAAAAATTGTATACTTAGTGTATCTCCAGAACGTTTTCTTTCACTTAAAAATAATCTAGTTCAAAGTCGTCCAATTAAAGGTACATTACCACGATTATCTAATAATAAAGAAGATAAAAAACAAATAAGACGTTTACGATCTTCCGTAAAAGATCGTGCTGAAAACGTTATGATTGTTGATTTATTACGTAATGATATTGGTAAAATAGCAATACCAGGTACAGTAAAAGTCTCTGAACTCTTTCTTATTGAATCTTTTCCTGCTATTCATCATTTAGTTAGTACAATCAATGCAGAATTACCGTTAAATTTTCATGCCACTGATTTATTACGAGCTTGTTTTCCTGGAGGATCCATTACTGGAACCCCAAAAATACGTGCAATGGAAATTATTGATAACCTTGAACCTCATCGTCGTCATAGTTATTGCGGAGCAATTGGTTATATTAGTTTTTGTGGTAGTATGGATACTAATATCAATATACGTACTTTATTAACTGAAAACCAATATCTTTATTGTTGGGGTGGTGGAGGTATTGTTGCTGATAGTACTGCTGAAAAAGAATATCAAGAAATTTTTCATAAATTAAAATACATTTTACCAATATTAGAAAATAAATAATATTATTCTTTTTTATAAATTTAATAAATTGATGTTTTTTATAAAATTATATTAATATATAGTTAATTATATAAGTATATTTTTTATAAAAATGCTGTTCCATAATATAAAATTAAAACACTTTAATATTTTATAAAAAATAATTTATTAAATAATCTAATAATTAATTTGTTCTTAAAAAAGTGTTTATAAATTAAGTAATTAAAAATAGCATTAATTTAAATTTATAAAAAACTATTAAAAATCTATTTATCGTATATAAAAATATTTATTTTCTTGATAAATAAATATAAAAATAATATGGTTAAAATCAATGATTTTATTAAAAATAAATTTATGACTTTTTTTTGTTAAAATCTTTTTAATATATTAAATATTCTATATATTAAACTTATAAAAAAAATTTTCATATATTTTTTTTTAAAATTTCATGATAGTTATACTTATTAATATTTTTAAAAATTAAATATATTTTTTAAAAATATTCTCATGAGAGAATGAGCACAGATGTCATGATCAACGATCATGATGTCATTTCAAATAACTTTTAACTACTAAAATGTTAATTAAAAGAAACAGAAGAATATTTCTTTATTTTAATATTATACTAAGTGACAATAGTAATGGCTTGATTTTAAAATATCAAAAAAAAAATAAATAAACTGAATATTTTTTAAGGCATATTATTTTTAGTCAATATGTGAGGGTAGTTTATTTAAAAAAGCCAACAAATTCAGAAAAAATAAAGATAAAAATTTATATATTATTAGGGTTATTAATATTTTCTATGTTAGTTGCTACTTTATTATCTTTCGATAACCATATTAATTTTTTAAAATGAACACTAATGACTTCTATAACAGATAAAGATACCATTTAAAACTGTATAATATTACAGATAGATAACAAAAAAATGGTCATTTTCTTTTAATAATATTTATTGTAAAAAAAAATTAATAACAAACAAACATATGGTTATTGAACTTTTTAGAATTGATTATAAATGAATTTATGGTTAAGTAGTGATATTTTGGATAAAAGTAATAAATGTTAAACCTATTATTATAGGTAGTAATTAAATATCTTAAAGATAATTTTTAGGTTTTTTCTTAAAAAAGTTGCCCCGCTAGATATTAGCGTACATTTAGTTAATATTGAGAATATGTATTCGTATTTACAATAATATTAAAAATATGCTGATAAAAAAGTGATGATTTTGTTTTCTAATCTATGCAATTTTTAATATATTATAAAAGATAAATTAAAAATAAAATCTTTAAACGTTGGTTTTATTTCCCTATAAAAATAAAAAATAATTTTTATTAAAAAAATAATTATTTCAAAAAAATTAACTCAAAACTAATCTAATTAAATCAGAAGAATTTAATGGAATTATCTATAATATATTTAAATCATGATTTTCTTAAATTTTTTTTTCATATGAATGGATTCTATTTTAGATAAATTTTAATCACATCACCCATTTTTTAATGACTTGGTATTGATACTATTTCTCCTTGATAATTCAAAAAAGAAATAATTACTAGTAATATATAAAAAATGATTGCTCTGGATATATATAAACATTAGTATAATTATGACATCAGATTCTGCTTTTAGCTTTAATTGTTTGTATAATTATTTATAATTTTTGCTGGTATAGAAGATAAGTAAATTATTACTGAGATTGTACTTTCTATCTATTTAGTATTATTTTAGGTCATATCATCGTATGAAAAAATATTGTGCTCAAACATATGGAAGATCGTCTTACATTATCTAATAATTTAGATGCCTATTAAGTGTTGTCTATTTTGTAGCATTATTATTACAAGCAATATAAATTGCTATTTCTTCTAAAATTATTTTTTTATCAATATGAACATTAAAAGCATGAAATTTATTTAATTTAATTTCTGAATTTGTGACTATAAATGGATGAAAATTTGTTGGCGGGTCACAAAAGTATTAGTTAATTGTTAGTTATACTATAGTCATTAATACAATATGTAATATTTAATGTCATTCTCATTTAGGTTATTTTGTAAAATGTTATTTAGTAAATTTAATTTAGTTGCTTTAGATGTGATGGATATAGCCATGGTTGTTCTATATGACTGAATTTCAAATATGTTAATTAATCAAAACTTATTTTTACTAAAAATCATAAAAATAATAATTTAGATTGTAGATTAATTAAAAAATTTTATAAAAGATGATAAATATATATTTAGTAAGTCAATTATATTTTAAAAACATTAAGTTTAGTGATATTTAGAGCATTTTTTGTAAAATTTTTTAAAAATCATAAAACTTTGAAAGAATGTGAGTACTTTGACTGCTCTTTTAGTGTTTTTTTATCTATCGGTATATCCTAAAAATAATAAAAAATGTAAGTAAACTATTTAACGAGTTATTTAGAATTTTTAGTGCTTACCCCCTATTTTTTTGCATCATATTATTTTAGATATAATAATTATTATGGAAGAGATAAAAAAATTAATAGGGTAAAATACTGAACAATAGATCCATTAACAATATTAAATTTGGATTAATACAAATTGTTAGCTAGTGTAGAAGTGATCCTCTAATATTTTGTTAACACGTTTAGTTTTTCCTAGATTAAAAGTAGATATTGTAATTTTTAGCAATTTATTAAAATGCCTGGTGTTATTTTTTTAATATTTACTACTATTTATTAATACATTATTATGTATGGTATTTATTATAGTTATAAAAAAGTTATGGATATTTTTAATATATAGATTTAGGTTTTTTAAAAAAACTCAAGGAGTTTATGTTAGGAGTATTTATAATTGATGCTTTTGTAAATAAATATATATTAATATTTCTTAGTTATATCAAAAATAAAACATTTATGCCAATAAGCAAAAATATTACTTTAACATTTATTGTAACCAATCGGGGTGGTGCTAGGTTTGATTTTAATTATTGCTAATTTTTATTACTATGTGGTTTAATTATGAAGAACAGTTAATATATCTAATTGACTTTTTATTTTAGATATTATGAGATGTAAAAAAAATCTTTTGATCAAATATTATTAATTATGATACAATATTATTTGTATATATTAAATTGATCATTTTTTATGAAAAAATCATGACATAAATAAAAAATCAAGATAAATGCAGATTATACTATATAATTTATTTTATTATTTAGTACCAAATATTTTATCACCTGCATCACCTAAACCTGGTATTATATAACCATGCTCATCTAGATATGAATCGATAGAAGCAGTATAAAGTTCAACATCAGGATGAACAATTTTCAATGCTTGTATCCCCTCAGGAGCAGCAACTAAAACTAATACTTTAATTATCTGACAACCTGCTTTTTTTAAGAGGTCAATTGTTGCAATCATAGATCCACCTGTTGCTAACATAGGATCTACAATTAATGCCATACGCTCATCAATATTTAATGCCAGTTTCTGAAAATATGAAATTGGTCGTAATGTTTTTTTATCACGATAAACCCCTACGACACTAATACGAGCACTAGGAATATTTTCTAATACACCATCTACCATCCCCAAACCTGCACGTAAAATAGGAACAAGAGTAATTTTTTTTCCTTTTATTTGTTCAATTTTCACATAACCGCACCATCCCTTTATTTCAATGATTTCCATTTCTAAATCTGCTGTTGCTTCATAAGTTAAAAGACTACCGATTTCTGCAGCTAATTCACGAAAACGTTTAGTATTAATATCTTTATCCCGCATTAAACCAAGTTTATGTTTAACTAACGGGTGTTTTACTTCAACAATTTTCACGAGTTTTCCTTTAATTATATTAGTTATTAGATAAATATGAATTATTAATTGTTAATATTTGTTATATTTAATAATAATTATATATTTAAAATAATGATATTTTATTATTTTTATTATTAATAATTGCTTCATAAACAATTAATTATAAAATTAATAAATATTTTCATAATAAATTTATTTGTTTCTTAACAAGAAATAATTTATATAAAATACATTATTTTCCTTTAAAGAAAGAAGTGATGATACTAATTTATGAATAAATTTAAAATTTTAAACTCTAAAAAATACTATGTAAGCATATACTCTATAGATATGAAACATCATATTTTTATTATATATATCATATTATGAACAATATTATAAATTTAAATTTTATTTTTATATTTAATAAGATACTTTAAAAAGTGTCTATTTTTTATACATATTAGAAAGTTTTTAATAGTGTTTTTTGAAAAACTGTTTATTTGAGTAAACAATAATTAATTTATTATTTTATATTATAAGACTGTATAAAACAATATTTTATGATACCTGTTGTTTTAGTTTTATTGTATATCAGCTTCACGATAAGTTATAATTATACAAAAATGTTTTTTATTGTTAATAATAAAAAAAGAATTTTAATTAAAAGAGAAAATACTATTTTTTATATATATGTATATTAAAGAATAATAATTGTATCACGATTATTATGAAATTTTAATTTTGTAGCAATTATTCCTTATCAGCTTATCTGATAAATATTAATCTATCTTACTAAATCATAAAATTAATTATGAAATAAAAATGTCTAAAAATCAATTCTATATTGAAAAAGAAATTAGTTGGTTATCGTTTAATGAACGGGTTTTACAAGAAGCAGCCGATACTCGAAATCCTTTAATTGAACGTATGCGATTTTTAGGTATTTATTCAAACAATCTAGAGGAATTTTATAAAATAAGATTCGCTGATGTTAAAAGACGTATATTAATTAATGAAGAACAAGGTACTGCATCAAGTTCACGTCAGTTGCTTAAAAAAATTGAAAATAAAGTTGCAAAACTTGATAATAAATTTGATGTGCTTTATAATGAACTATTACTAGAAATGGCTCGAAATCAAATTTGCTTAATTAATGAACGACAAATTACGCCAAATCAACAAATCTGGTTACGACAATTTTTCCGCCAACATTTACGTCAACATATTACTCCAATCTTAATTAACCCAGAAACTGATTTAGTAGAATTTTTAAAAGACGATTATACTTATTTAGCTGTTGAAATTATTCAAAATAAAAATATTCAATATGCCTTACTAGAAATCCCTGCTGGGAAGCAAACAAGATTTATACATTTACCATCAGAAATGCCAAAAAGAAAAAAATCTATGATTCTTTTAGATAACATTTTACGTTATTGTCTTGATGAAATATTTAAAGGTTTTTTTGACTATCACAAATTAAACGCATATTCCATGAAAATGACACGTGATGCTGAATATGATTTAACTACTGAAATGGAATCTAGTATGTTGGAATTAATGTCATCAACTTTAAAACAACGTCTTAATGCTGAACCTGTTCGTTTTGTATATCAAAGAAATATGCCGGATAAAATGGTAAAATTGCTGAGAAAAAAACTAGGATTATCTAATGATGACTCTGTCATTGCAGGAGGACGTTATCATAATTTTAAAGATTTTATGAATTTTCCAAATGAAGGTAATAAGAATTTACTTAATAAACCTTTTTCTCGTTTACGCCATCGTTATTTTGACAACTTTCGTAATGGATTTGATGCGATTAGAGGAAAAGATATTCTTTTATATTATCCATATTATACTTTTGAACATACTATGGAATTATTAAGGCAAGCATCTTTTGATCCAAATGTTTTAGCTATTAAAATTAATATTTATCGTGTAGCTAAAGATTCACGTATCATCGATTCTATGATTTACGCTGCTCATAATGGTAAAAAAGTTACAGTAGTAGTTGAATTACAAGCAAGATTTGATGAAGAAGCAAATATTCATTGGGCTAAACATCTTACTGAAGCTGGAGTACATGTTATTTTTTCCGCTCCTGGGCTAAAAATACATGCGAAACTTTTCATTATTTCTCGTCTAGAAAAAGGTAAAATTATTCGTTATGCCCATATTGGTACCGGGAATTTTAATGAAAAAACAGCTCGTTTGTATACTGATTATTCATTGTTAACAGCAAATCAAGAAATTACTAATGAAGTTAGACGAGTTTTTAATTTTATCGAAAACCCCTATCGACCAGTAAAGTTTGATAATTTAATGGTTTCACCACAAAATTCTCGTGCTCGTCTGAATCAACTTATTGATCGTGAAATTAATAATATTAAGGTAGGGAGGACATCAGGTATTTATTTAAAAATAAATAACTTAGATGATAAAGAATTAATTAATCGTCTTTATGATGCATCAAATGCTGGAGTAAAAATTCGCCTATTAATACGAGGCATGTGTTCTTTAGTTCCTTGTCAACCAAGTTTTAGTGAAAATATTCAAGTAACTAGTATTGTTGACCGTTTTTTAGAACATGATAGAGTTTATGTATTTAATAATAATAGTAATACAGAAGTCTTTATTTCTTCAGCTGATTGGATGACTCGAAATATAGATTTTCGTATTGAAGTTGCAGTTAAATTAGTAGATCCACAACTTAAAAAAAGAGTATTAGATATTCTTGAATTGCAATTTAATGATACAGTGAAGGCTCGTTATATTGATAAACATTTAAGTAATAGTTATGTTCCACGTGGCAATAAAAGAAAAATTCAAGCTCAACTAGCTGTTTATGATTATTTAAAATCAATAGAAACTTTGAAAAAATGAGATTAATGCTATGCTTTTAAGAAAAAAATCAGTATCAAAACCAATAGAAATAGTTGTTATTGATCTCGGATCTAATAGTTTTCATATGATTATCGTACGTATTATTAATCATTCATTGCAAATTTTAACTCGTATAAAAAAAAGAATCCATCTTGTGAATGGATTAAATAAAGAAAATAAATTAAGTGAGAAATCCATGCAACATGCAATGGCATGTTTAGCATTATTTGCTGAACGTTTAGAAGGTTTTCCTTCAGAAAATATTTGTATTGTAGGTACCCATGCATTACGTGAAGCAATAAATATTAATATTTTTTTAGAACGTGCCAATATGGTAATACCTTATCCAATTAATATTATTTCAGAAAAAGAAGAGGCGCGACTTATTTTCATGGGAGTAGAATATACTCAACCAGAAAAAGGAAAAAAACTAGTTATTGATGTTGGAGGTGGCTCTACTGAATTTATTATTGGTGAAAATTTTAAACCATTATTAATGGAAAGCAAAAAAATAGGATGTATAAATTTTTCACGTCAATTTTTTATTGATAATAGAATGAATAAAACAAATTTCGAACGCGCTTATTGTTTAACAAGAAAAAAAATTGAAAATGTTGCGTATGAATATCAAAAAATAGGATGGGATTTTGTTTTTGGATCTTCAGGTACCATAAAAATAATTCATGCAGTATTGCATCATTTAGGTAATTTAGATGGTATAATTCATGCTGAAGATTTAGTAAAATTAAAAAAGATGATACTAAAACATAGAAATTTCACATTATTAGATCTCCCTGGTTTATCTAAAGAAAGAAGCCATATGTTTTTGCCTGGATTGGCTATTTTGTGTGGTATTTTCGATTCTTTTAAAATAAAACAATTATATCTTTCTCAGGGTGCTTTACGTGAAGGAATATTATATGAAATGAAAAAAAAATTTAATTATCACGATACGTATAAAAATACTACATCAAATTTACTTGATTTATATAATATTGATAAAGAACAAATACAACGTGTATCAAAAACAATAGAATTATTATATACACAATGGGCACATCAAAACAAAAAATTAGCTAATCCTCAAATTAAATGCATACTTTCTTGGGCAGTTATGTTGCATGAAATAGGGTTAAATATAAATCATATTGGTTCACACCGTCATGCTGCTTATATTTTGTATAATACAAATCTCCCTGGATTGAATAAAGAAGAACAATTGTTATTGGTAATATTGGTGCGTTTTTATAAAAAAAGTCTTAAATTTAATTTCATTCCTAAGTTAAATTTATTTAAGAAAAAAGAATATTTTCCAATGATTAAATTATTACGATTAGCTATATTACTTAATAATCAACGTCAATCAACAACAATACCACATTCATTGCGGTTACAAACTCATCAAAATTGTTGGACTTTATATTTTCCTGATCTTTATTTAAAAAATAATACATTAATATCTTTAGATTTAGAAAAAGAAAAAAAATATTGGCAAGAAGTACCTGGTTGGCAGTTAAAAATTCAAGAAGAAGTTATTTTATAATTTTTGGTATATATATTTCTCTAAGAATTTTACTTTCATGATATATTAAAAAATTAATGGTAATTATTATGTAATTATATTAATAAACATTAATTTAAACGTGATAGATAAATTTTGTTATTACTATTACTGCGATTGCGATTTACAATTTATCTTTTAAAATTTCAATTATTGAACTAAAATACTAAAAAACTTCAAGAAGATTTTTTTTGTTTTATTGTATTAATGTTTTCTAATATAGAAATATTTATATTTTAACAATTAAACTTTTTTAAAAAAAATAATATTATTGGTTCATATATTCATTAATTATCCAAAAAATGAGATCTCATGTTTAAATCAGAATTACTTTCTCCTGCGGGTTCTCTTAAAAATATGCGTTATTGTTTTGCTTATGGAGCCGATGCAGTTTATGCTGGGCAACCTCGATATAGTCTTCGTGTGCGTAATAATGAATTTAATTATGAGAATTTAGCGATTGGTATTAAAGAAGCACATAATATGCAAAAACGTTTCTACGTAGTAGTTAATATTGCAGCACATAATGCAAAATTAAAAACTTTTATTCATGATCTTGAGCCTATAATTAAAATGAAACCAGATGCTTTAATTATGTCTGACCCTGGGCTTATCATGTTAGTTAGAGAAATGTTTCCAAAAATAGACATTCATCTTTCCGTACAAGCGAATGCTGTTAATTGGGCGACAGTAAAATTTTGGAAAAAAATTGGATTAACTAGAATTATTTTATCACGTGAATTGTCTCTTGAAGAAATCGCTGAAATTAGACAAAAAGTTCCTGATGTTGAATTAGAAATTTTTGTACATGGTGCACTTTGTATGGCTTATTCCGGGAGATGTTTGCTTTCTGCTTATATTAATAAACGAGATGCAAATCAAGGAACTTGTACTAATGCTTGTCGTTGGAAATATCAAGTTCAAGAAGGTGAAGAAGATGAAATAGGTAATATTGTTGATAAAAAAACAATGTTTAACAAAAATATTAATACCCATTTAT
Organism: Arsenophonus sp.; assembly: GCA_031446165.1. GTDB lineage: Bacteria > Pseudomonadota > Gammaproteobacteria > Enterobacterales > Enterobacteriaceae > Arsenophonus. The sequence goes on from CP132905.1 coordinate 499,025, forward strand.
CATATAAAAAAACAACTGATAAACTTTTTTTAATTGAAGACAAACAACGTTCTTCTGGTGAATCTATGAGCGCATTTGAAGATGAACACGGCACTTATATCATGAATTCAAAAGACTTACGAGCTGTAGAACATATTCAAAGTTTAATGAAAATTGGTATACATTCATTAAAAATTGAAGGTAGAACAAAATCTTTTTACTATTGTGCCAGGACAACACAAGTATATCGGTTAGCCATTGATAATGCTATTGCTGGAAAACCTTTTGATCCTACATTATTGACACAATTAAATGGATTGGCCAATAGAGGCTACACTCAAGGTTTTCTACGTCGTCATACACATGATACATACCAAAAATATGAATACGGATATTCTATTTCTACAACACAACAATTTGTTGGAGAATTTACTGGTAAAAGAAAAAATGGATTAGCAGAAGTAAATGTAAAGAATAAATTTTTTTTAGGTGATTTATTGGAATTAATGACACCATTAGGCAATATAGAATTTACTTTAACTAAATTAGTAAATGAAAAAAATTTAGAGATTACTGGTGTACCTGGAAATGGATATACAGTCTATTTGCCTATTTCAAACAATATCAATTTATGTTTTGCACTATTAATTCGTAATTTAAATTAATTCGTAATTTAAATAAACATACGATAAAAAATATTTAGATTAGAAAAAAATGTAAAACAAATTTTAAAAAACAATTTTTAGCATGAAATTTTAAATATAAAGATTATGCCCAGGGCGGGACTTGAACCCGCAGAGTCTTAAGGACCGAGGGATTTTAAGTCCCTTGTGTTTACCAATTTCACCACCTGGGCTAAATATTTATATTTTTTGCAGGCGCGTCCCGGAATCGAACCGAGTTAAACGGATTTGCAATCCGCTGCATGACCATTCTGACAACGCGCCCCTGTTTTTTATTTTATATACAAAATTTTTTATAATTAAAAATTATTAAAAATTATTGGAGCGGGAAACGAGATTTGAACTCGCGACCCCGACCTTGGCAAGGTCGTACTCTACCAACTGAGCTATTCCCGCTTTCAAATGTATTTTCTTAATTTATTAGATTTAATATTATCTTGTTTTGCATTTTACTTGTTTCTTTTATTGAGTCAAGATTATTATTCATTAATTTATATTATTTATTGCGAGATTTTTAAAACTGTTTAATTTGTTTTTTTACGTTACACCATGCTAAATATAAATACTGTAACATAGATAAAAATGTTAAAATTGCTGAAAAATAAAGTAATATTATAGCTATTATTTCAATTTGAAAATTTGGATGTGAAAGTAATCCAATCAATGCAATCATTTGCACAGTTGTTTTAAATTTTCCCATCCAAGAAACAGAAATGCAATTACGCTGTCCTAATTTAGCCATCCATTCTCTCAAAGAAGAAATAATTATTTCACGTATTATCATAATTACTGTTGGTAATGTCATCCACCAAATATGGTAATATTCTGTTATTAATACCAATGCTGTAACTATCATAATTTTATCAGCTAATGGATCTAAAAATTCTCCAATTTGAGTGGTTTGTCGACAAAATCTCGCAAGAAAACCATCAAACCAATCGGTTAATGCAGCAATAATAAAAAGACATGTACAGATAAACGGGGTTCCATAAAAAGGAAAATAAAAAAATAAGACCAAAAATGGAATTAATATTATACGAAAAAATGTTAATAAATTAGGGATATTAAATTGCATTATGTTTTATGATTTTTTACCTAATATCAAAATATAATTTTTACTACATAAATTATTTTAATATGTTATATTGTACTATATATAAAATAATTTATTTTTTAGTATTCATAAATATTTAGAAGATTGAGTATATGATAATATACTTTATATGATATTAAAATAATATCTATACTAGATATTTAATATTTAGTATAATAGTGTTTAATCTTTTTTTTCTTTTTGAAAATATATTTGCAATTAAAAATATGTACTTATAATAAATTAATTATATTTGATATATATGTATAAAATTTTCTTAAGTAATAATTTTTTAAAAAGTAGCATTACATCATTTTTATATAACAGCACATAATTTGAATAATTTCAATATTTTTACTATTGTAAAATTTTTTATTTTATTTTTAATATCAAAAAAATCGATTTCTGCATTATATATACTTTATATTTTAAAAAAATTATTATTTATTGAAATAATAACATAAATCTTTTTTAAAGATAAAAAGATAAATTGTTGTACTACCTATAACTTATTTTATATAAACAATTTTTATTTTTAATAATATTATTGATGCTTAATTATAAACTATTGATTTAACTTGTAATTTTTATAAAGTATTATCTTTTATTTTTATTCAATACGATTACTTGCAGACCAAAAAATTTCACCAGTATGGACATTCATAATTTGCATTTCAAATTTTTTATTTTCTTGATTTCCAGAAATAACTGAATAAAGAACATAATCAGCTTGAAGATAACGTGCCAACCCTATTGCTTTACTACGAGTAATTAAACTATCTTCTTCAGATAAACCTAAAATCTTACGTGTATTTTTTAACACATATTCAGGCACTAATTTAAATATGTTTTGATTATTAATCAAATTAATTATAATGTCATTAACTTTTACCAATGGAACTGATAAATTTGTATTATTTTTAATTGGATTAATTAATAAAACTTTATTAAATTTTAAACCTGAGACTTTTGCTAATTCATTGGTTAATGGCATAATTATTGGTATCCAATTTATTGTTTTTCCCTTAATTACCCCCCCTGCTATATTCAAATTATTTATATTTTCCAATTTATTATGAAATTTTTTCATAATAGATATTGGTGTTTTTTTTATTTTTACCGATGAACATCCAGCTAATAAAAATATTATCATAATAAATTGAAAAAAACGTGTCATGGATTCTTCCCACTTTATCTTTTTTTTTAAAATAGAATATATAGTATAATATTTAATTATAGATTCATCATTATTAAAAATCTTTTTTATATTATATTTTTACTAAGTGATTAATAAAATCACTATAAATTTATATATCTTTTTGTATTAATAATGGTCCTAAGGGGTGTCCACCAAGAAGATGCATATGAATATGAAAAATTTCTTGACCTCCATGTTTATTACAATTCATAATTAATCGATATCCTTTATCTGCAATACCTTCTTGTATAGCTATTTTTGCTGCTACCCTTATCATGCGTCCTAATATTTTTTCGTGTTCCACTTGAACATCATTAATAGTTGGAATAATGATATTAGGGATAATCAAAATATGCACAACCGCTTGTGGTTGAATATTTCTAAATGCAGTAACTAAATCATCTTGATACAAAATATCTGAATCAATTTCATGAGATATAATTTTACTAAAAATTGTTTTTTTTACCATAAAATAACCTTCTTCGCTAATTTTTATAAAAATTAAAAATTTAATCAATGGTAAGTTTTAAATGCATAAGTTCAGTAAAATTTTTTGTTGTTATCTCTGCAATAGTTTCAAGATCTACATTTTTTAATTTAGCCAAACATTTTGCTACTTGTCTTACATAAGCTGGTTGATTCTCTGACCCACGATAAGGAATAGGTGATAAGTAAGGTGCATCACTTTCAATTAACATACGATTTAATGGGATAAAACGTGCAACCTGTCTAATTTCTTCTGACGAACGGAACGTTATTATACCAGAAAATGAAATATAAATTCCTAAATCTAATAATATCTTTGCTGTGTGTTTATCTTCAGTAAAACTATGTAAAATACCTCCACAATCGCGGATGTTTTCTTCTCGTAAAATAGATAAAATAGGATTTTTTGATGCTCTGGAATGAATAATAACAGGTTTATTTAATTGACGAGCAATGCGAATATGTGCACGTAAAGATTTTTCTTGTAATTGCATATTGTAATTTTGATGATAGTAATCTAAGCCTGTTTCACCTAATGCAAGAACTTCAGGATTTGAGGCTATATTTAGAAGCAAATTAAAATTATCATCTTTATTAAGATTAAGAGGATGTATTCCACAAGAAAATCCAACATTTTTACGACATCCAATTTCTTTTTTCATTTTAATGAAATTCGATAATGTCGTAGCTACAGATAAAATATATTTAATTTCTTTTAATTCTGCTTTTTTAATAACATCATCAATATCTTTATGTATATTTTTATAATCTAAACAATCAAGATGACAATGTGAATCAATTAAGAACATGGTTTACTCTTTATTATAATGATTTTAATTTTTTAATGAATGAATGTTTCCAATTAATTAATTGAGATAGTAATAATAATTCTTGATTTAATCCTACAATTGAAATTAATTTATAACGGCAATTTTGCCATTCATAAGCACTTTTTAATAAAACGTTAGCAGAACTCATTTTTGCTAATTTAGATATTATTGATAATTGATCCTGATTTACACAATAATAGGATAGTTGTTGTTGATATTTTATTGCATCTAATAGCAGAGTAATTAACCAAACAATTCTGTCAATAGCATTTGATTGATTTAATTCAGGCAACCAGTTTAAAAGTGTATTATTAGATAAATGTTCCATTAATGATTTAAAAAAATAGTTTCTTTTTATCCAAAAATTTGGTTGTAAAAGCGTCAAAGCAGAAATAGGTGCACCTGCTGTTAGTTTTATAGCTGTATTAATATCATTTTCTTTTAATGATATTTTTTGTTTTTGTAACCAAGAAAAAACTATTGCATGATCTGGTATCGTAAGATAATAATAAAAACATCGACTACGTAATGTTGGTAAAATATTAAATAAATTATGACATTCTAAAAAAAAATAAGTATTATCTTCAGGTTCTTCTAATGTTTTTAATAATGCATTGCTAGCAGTTTGAGTTAATTTTTCCACACAAGGAAACCAAATAACTTTGACGCCATTTTGTTGTGCATGATTAAATAAATTTTGTATTAAATTACGAATACTTTCAATACCTATGCTATTTTTGTTTTTTTCAGGAAGTATGACATGACAATCCGGATGTGTGTTAGCTAGCATTAAATGACAACCATGACAATCACCACAACTTTTTATATCATTTGTTTTTTTACACATCAACCAACGAATAATAGCATATATTAAAGAATCACTCGCCATTCCATGATAAGAATGCAATAATAATGCATGATGGCTCTGTTTTTTTTTATATAGCTCAATTATTTCTTTATATGCAGTATTTAACCACGGATACCATTTCATTTTATGACTTTTGTTTTGCAAACCAATTTAACAATACATTTTTTATATTTTTTTGCACTTTTTTTAATGATTGATTAGCATCAATTGTTATTATAGTCTTATCCTGAGATGCTAATTCAAGATAACGTTTGCGAGTTCTTTTGAAAAAATCTAATGATTCTTTTTCTATTCTATCAAGTTTTCCACGATTGCGTGCTCTTTTTAAACCTTCTTCTGGTTCTATATCAAGGTATAATGTTAAATCTGGTCGAAAATTGTTTAATAATCTATTACTTAACATTTTTATTAATTTAATAGGAAATTGTCTTCCTCCACCTTGGTATGCTTGTGATGAAAGATCATGACGATCTCCTATCACCCACTTCCCCTTTAAAAGTGAAGGTTTTATAACATTCTCAATCAACTGAATACGTGCTGCATAAAGCATTAATAATTCCGCTTTATCAGTAATTATTTCTTCAAAAATACCATATTTAATTAACTCACGCAATTTTTCTCCTAATGGTGTTCCTCCTGGTTCACGAGTGCATTCAATTTCTTTTATACCTATTTCAGTGAGTATTTTAATAGAAATTTTTACAGCACTAGTTTTTCCTGCACCTTCAATTCCTTCAATTACTATATAACGACTTTTCATTTTTTATTAACTGAAATTTAATTTATATTTAAATATAAAATTATTATAATATTTTTTATATGTAAATTTTTATTATATTTTGTAATCATACAATAAATTTTTTTTAAGTGAATAAATAATATAAATTATATAATAAGATACATAAGGAATAGTAAAAAATAATAAGAGATTTTAAATATTTTATTATTTTAATTATTTTAATACAATTAATCTTTCATAGATTAAATATCTATTATTCTAATTTTTTAAAAGATATTTTTACATTTATTTGGAATAACTATATGCGAAATATTACATTACAAAAAATCAATTTTAGAATTTATTGTAATGCTAAACAATATGGTAGAAGAAAATTAAATAACTTTCTGGAAGAATATTGACATATTGGTTGTTTCATATGAGTTACAATTCTATTTACAGGTAATATCGGCATTAGGGAATTAGTAATCACTATTTCATCAGAATATTCTAATATATTCGGATGCTGGTTTTTATAAAAAAACTCATAATGACTATGAGATAAAGAAGAAATAACTTTTTTTCGCATCACACCTTCTACACCAGAATGATTTAATTTTGGCGTAAAAACATATCTTTTTTTACGCCAAAAAATATTAGACGCACAACAGCTAATACATATGCCGTTAATATCTGAAACTATAGCATCATCAACATCTAATAATTGAATTTGCTTTTTTATTAATATTTGTTCTAAACGATTTAAATGTTTAATACCTGCCAAAAATGGATTATTATTTATAGGTATGCTACTTAATATTACATCAATACCTATTTTTCTTTTTTCTAAATAAAAAACTGGATAATCAGTTAATAAAATGATCACTGTTACTTGATTTGATTTTAATGTACCATATCCCTGCTCAGAATTTCCACGACTAATAATAACTTTAATTACGGCTAAATCTTTTTTATTGAATTTTGCTATCCTATTGATATCAAAAATTAATTTTTTCCAGTTTGGTTGAGGTAAAAAAAGTTTTTTTACACCTTTTTTTAAACGTTCAATATGATAAGCCAACAAAGCAGGGGATTTACCAACTACACGAATTGTTGTAAAACACCCGTCACCGAAATGAATAGATCTATCTGTAACAAAAATGTTTTTTTTTTGTTTACCATTAATCCAACATATCATTATATAAAATTATTCCTTTAAACTAAATATTACTGTAAATATAGGTTATCAAAAGTCGCTGAATGATCTTTTGCAAAAAAATCATTAAAAATTGATATAAACAAAATCATATTTCATAATTTTTAATATTCTATAAAACTCTATCTTAGTTAATTTTACGAAAAACAATTGATCCATTTGTACCACCAAATCCAAAAGAATTACATAATGTATATTCCATATTTTTTACTTTACGCGCTTTATAAGGGATAAAATCTAGTTTTTTTGTTTCTACTAATTTTAGTAATTCATTATCAATATTTTCAAGATTAATTGTTGGAGGAATATTTTGATCTCTTAGTGATAAAACAGAAAAAATAGATTCAATTGCACCTGCAGCTCCTAATAAGTGCCCAGTCATAGATTTAGTGGAACTGATTAATATTTCACTACCACTATGTTCTGGATAAATAGAGGCAATCGCAAATGCTTCAGCGATATCTCCTGCTAACGTTGATGTACCATGAGCATTAATATAACCTATTTTCTCTGAAGTAATACCTGCATCATGTAAAGCATTTTTCATAGCGAGAGCAGCACCTTCACCATTTTCTGATGGTGATGTTAGATGGTATGCATCACTACTCATACCAAATCCTGCACATTCAGCATAAATTTTTGCATTTCTGTTTTTAGCATGTTCGTATTCTTCTAAAACTAAAATGCCTGCACCATCTCCTAATACAAATCCATCTCGCTCTTTATCCCACGGGCGACTGGCGCGCTTAGGTTCATGATTACGTTTAGATAATGCATTAAGAGAGCTAAATCCAGCTATACCCAAAGATGTACTAGCTTTTTCTGCACCACCTGCTAACATAATATCAGCATCACCATATGCGATAATACGTGCAGCATGACCAATATTGTGTACTCCTGAAGTGCAAGCCGTAGAAATAGAAATAGTTGGACCTTTAAATCCATATATAATACTTAAAAACCCAGCTACCATATTGATAATAGTTGAAGGAACAAAAAAAGGACTAACTCTTCTAGGACCATGAGTAAACAAAATATCACAATTTTTTTGAATTAATTCTAATCCTCCAATACCGGAACCAATTGCAGCACCAATACGGTGAGCATTAGATTTTGTTATTTCAATACCTGCATCTTTAATAGCTTGCTGCCCTGCAGCAATGCCATATTGGATAAAAAGATCCATTTTTCGTATATTTTTTGAGTAAATCTCATAATCATCATAATTAAAATTTTTTACTAAACCAGCAAATTTAGTTGTATACTTTTTAGTATCAAAATACTCTATAAGAGTAATACCACTTTTTCCATCGCACACAGCACTCCAAGATGATTCAACTGTATTGCCAACTGGAGATAACATGCCAAGTCCAGTGACAACTACGCGACGCTTAGACATGCATATCCTCCAAAAAAATATTATATCAGCGGATATTCAGGCGGGTAATTAATCCACCTGAATATGTATATAAAAACTTTTAATCATGGAAACAATATTCTTATGACTTATTATTTTCAATATAATTAATAGCAGCTTTTACTGTTGTAATTTTTTCTGCTTCTTCATCAGGAATTTCAATATCAAACTCTTCTTCTAAGGCCATTACCAATTCGACAGTATCAAGAGAATCAGCACCTAAATCTTCAACAAATGAAGCATTATTTGCAACTTCTTCTTCTTTTACACCTAATTGTTCTGCAATTATTTTCTTAACACCTTTTTCAATATCTTTCTCAACACGATCTTCTCTAGTGCTCATACTATTTTAATTCCTATTAAAACTCGCTTTCACGATAATTTTTATCATTTAAATAGAGAAAATTATATAATTTAATCCTAACTATCCAAACATCATGATATTATATGCTATATTAACATTAATCATACAAATAATTAATTAGTTTTTAAATCATATACATGCCACCATTAATATGTAATGTTTCACCAGTGATGTAAGCTGCTTTATCAGAAGCTAAGAATATCACAGCATTGGCTATTTCTTTTGGATCAGCAAATCTTCCAACAGGAACATTAGCAAGAATTTCTTTTCTTTGTTTATCTGTCAATGCTTTAGTCATATCAGTTTCTACAAAACCAGGTGAAACAACATTTACTGTAATACCGCGAGAAGCCACTTCACGCGCCAATGATTTACTAAAAGCAATTATTCCTGCTTTTGCTGCCGCATAATTTACTTGTCCAATATTCCCCATTGTTCCAACTACAGACCCTATAGATATAATACGACCATAACGTTTTTTTATCATTGAACGAATTATGGCTTTTGATAAGCTAAATATTGCAGTTAAATTTGTATGAATTACTTTATTCCAATCTTCCTCTTTCATTTTGATCAATAAATTATCGCTTCTAATACCTGCATTATTAATTAAAATATCAATTTTTCCAAATTCTTCATAAATATTAGATAAAGTAGTATGAATACACTTATCGTTTGTTACGTCTAAAATATACCCTTTACCTTTCTTACCAAGATAAGAATTAATTAAAGCAGAACCTGTTTTTTTCGTAGAAGTTCCAATCACTCTTGCACCATTTTGAATTAGAAGTTCAGCTATTATTCGACCAATACCGCGACTGGCACCAGTAACCAATGCTATTTTTCCATTAAAAATCATGTTTTCCTCAAAACTAAATTATATATTTAGCCCAATGTTTAATGATGCAGTATCATTAATTGCTATTGCATGCATTCTGCGTACAGTACGTTTGCTTAATCCTGTTAATACTTTACCTGGACCTATTTCTACTAATTTCTCAATTCTTTGTGTATCTATAAAATTCATAATTTCAACCCATCGTACCGGTTTATAAAGTTGTCTCACTAAAGCATCTTTTATTTTCTCTACTGAATTTTCTATTTTTACATCAACATTATTGATAACATCAATTTTAGGTTTTTGAAAAATAATATTTTTCAACGTTTTTTCTAATTGTTTTGATGCTTCTTTTAATAATTTACAATGTGAAGGTACAGAAATAGGTAATGGTAAAATTCTTTTTGCACCAAAAGCCTTACACAACATAGCTGCTCTATTAACAGCACTTTTTTCCCCTCCAATGACTACTTGTTCTGGTGAATTAAAGTTCACTATTTCAACCACTTCTTCTTCCGATGCTTGCTGGCACAATGATAATATTGATGTATCATCTAAACCAATAATTACACACATAGCGCCTTTACCTACCGGAATAAATTTTTGCATTAGTTTTCCACGTAATTCTACTAATTTTATGGCTGTTTTAAAATCAATAACTTCAGCACATACTAACGCAGAATATTCACCTAAACTATGACCTGCCATTAATTTCGGAATACTTCTATATTTTTTTTTCCATATCCGAAAGATTGCAACCGATGCGCACAAAATTGCTGGCTGTGTTTTCCATGTTATATTTAATTCTTCTACAGAACCATTCTGTACTAAATCCCATAAATTATATCCTAAAACATCAGAAGCCTCATTAAAGGTTTCTGTTACTGTTATAAAACTTTTTGCTAAATCAGATAACATACCAATATATTGAGAACCTTGACCAGGAAAAACCATAACGAAATTAGACATATATTATTTTTCATTTTAATTTAAAAACGGATTAAAGCTGAACCCCAAGTAATACCACCACCAAATGCTTCAAGTAATACCATTTGTCCTCTTTTTATGCGTCCATCCCTTACTGCTTCATCAAATGCTGTAGGTACTGAAGCAGCTGAAGTATTACCGTGTCTATCTAAAGTTATAACTACTTTGTTCATGGGCATGGAAAGTTTTTTAGCTGTTGCTTGAATGATCCTTAAGTTAGCTTGATGTGGCACTAACCAATCTAATTCTGATTTATCTAATGCATTTTTTTCTAATATTTCATCTACAATATTCGTTAATTCATTTACTGCTATTTTAAAAACTTCATTACCAGCCATTGCAACATAAGTTGGTTTAGATCGTTTTTTATGCTCTTGATGCCGTAAAGTTAACAAATCACCATATTTACCATTAGCATGTAAATGCGTTGATAAAATTCCAGGTTCTCGTGAGCAACCTACAACAATTGCACCAGCAGCATCACCAAATAAAATAAGTGTACTGCGATCGTGTGGATCTAACACTCTAGATAATACATCTGAACCAATTACTAATACTTTCTTTGCCATCCCAGTTTTAATAAACTGATCACTAATACTCAATGCATAAGTAAAACCAGCGCAAGCAGCAGCAACATCAAATGCAGCACCATTTTTTATTCCTAATATTTGTTGAATTTGACAGGCAGAACTTGGAAAAGCATGAGTAGAAGAAGTTGTTGCTACAATAATAAAATCAATTTCATTTGCTACAATACCTGCCATAGCTAAGGCTTTTTCAGCAGCTTTAGCACCCATAGTAGATACATCATCTTCTATGGTTGCAATACGGCGTTCTTTAATTCCTGTACGAGTAGTTATCCATTCATCAGAAGTATCTACCATTTTTTCTAAATCAGCATTAGTGCGAATTTTTCCAGGTAAATAACTGCCAGTACCTAAGATTTTTGTATACATTTTTTAATCACTCTTGGGTAGTCAATTCAAGCGAGTAGCAATCTTATCGGTAATTTAGTTTCTACCACCTGGATCGTTGGTTTAATTTTATTCTTAAATGCTTTTAAATTTGTAGCTACATGACTTTTTTAACAAAAAAAATTTTTTTTAAAAAATAAAAATCATTAAATTAATTAAAATTCGCATAATAAAAATATTTTTTTATATTTTTTGTGATTATTATTTATTTATCTAAATACTTTAAGAAAAAATCACAATTTCATATTTAAAATTTAATTCAGAATATAATAACAACACAAAAATTATTCAAAATAGATTTTTTTTAAAATGTAATCAATAAACAAAAATATCTCAATAATTTGATCAATATTATTATCAGTAGTGATTATTATATCTAATCAGTTACTTTTTTAAGTATAGTTATTTAAATTTTTATAAAAAGAACATTATAAAAAGAACATATATTATTAATATTTATTTTTTTATTAATATTTAATTTAAAAAAAATGAGGTAATTCTTAAGAATCATTGATTCAACAATATTTTTTTTTGATTATTTATAATATTATTAGTCATAAAATGTTTTTTAGTATTTTTTAAAAAAAATATATTGAATATTATAAAGTACAGATATAATATTTTTATTGGTTATTTTTAAATATTAATTTATAATAATTCTCATGTTTTCTTATAAGTTGCTTCAAAAGAAGTAAATCGTTACTATAATAAAAAATGGTTGATTAAAAATATTTTTTAATAATTATATTTAATTATAACATTAGATGTAATTAAATTCATAAATAATCAAAAAGAGTAATTATTTGTTAATAACCTTTTTTCCACGCAGATAGCCATTAGCTGTTACATGATGACGTAAATGAGTTTCCCCAGAAATTTTATCTACTGATATTTCATTAATTTTTAAAGTATTGTGTGAACGGCGCATACCTCTTTTAGAACGAGTGGTTTTATTTTGTTGTACAGCCATAGTTTTTATCCTTTTGATCGTTGAACTTAATAAAATAACTTTGTAAAACAAATATTTATTTTAATTTTTTTTTAAAAATTGTCATTTGAATAATTATTAAATGTAAAAAATATTTTTCACCAATATTATTTTTGAATTTATTTATAATTAAAATTAAATCTTTAATATTAATAATAAGTAATGGATTTATTCATAATAAATAAAATAAATTTTATCATGATTCATTAATATTCTTATTTAAAGTACTCTGTATAACAACTAAATATTAATGATTTATATCATATACTATTACATTAGTACTGTTAATTATAATTAACAGAAAATATTAATGATTGAAAATTATTACATAAAAATATCATATACAATAATTTTCATTTAAAATAGCAATTTTAAAGATAATTGACTACTCGTTCATAAAATATTGTACGTTATCTTTATAAAGAAATGCTATTTAACATATTGTTGGATATTAAATATTTTTTTGTGTAACAATGTCTTATATTTTCTATGTTTTCTATATTATCTATATTAATAAACATTATTTTATAACAAATCCTATTTAAATAAAAATATCTATTCAATATCTAACAAATCAATATTTTAACAAGCAAACAAATATCTGAATACACTTTAATTCTATAAAAAGGAAAGAAAAAATTTCTTTTGGTATACATGAATCCGCAATAAAATTAATATAATAAAAATTTAAATTCGCGTATATAATGAACATTTAAAATAAAATTTTATTTTATAAATCTATTAAAATATTATTTGAATTTTTATAATGTTGTGAATATTTTAAAATAAAATTATTATATTTTAATAAGATAATTTAAAATTAATCATGTTGATATTTATTGATATTTTAGTTTAATTGTATTTTTTAAATATTGATGTCTTTTATTTTTTTAAAACTTATAACATAACAAATTTATAATAACTTTATTAATTTCAATTCTTTACGTAATTTTATTAAACACGTTTGTAATTGTTCATCCAATGGAGCTTTAAAACTTAAGCGTTCTCCTGTTAAAGGATGAGTAAATACCAATATATTAGCATGTAAAAAAATGCGTTTTAATCCTGTAATATTTAATTGTTTATTAAAATTAGAATCACCATAAAGATGATCAAAAATAATAGGATGTTTTACATATTGTGTATGTACTCTAATCTGATGTTTTTTTCCTGTTATTGGAATAACTTTAAGTAAAGTCGTATTAACAAAACGTTCTTTGATTTCAAAATTAGTTTCTGCATATTTACCATTAATAGAAACTTGTACTATTCTTTGACCATTTTTTAAAACGTTATTTAATAATGGTTCTTTAATAACTTTAATATGTGATGGCCATTGACCTTTTACAAGAGCTAAATATTCTTTTTGTATTGTTTTCATACGCAATTGTTCATGTAATGTTCTAAGAGCAGAAAGTTTTTTAGCTATTAATAAAATACCTGAAGTATCACGATCTAATCTATGTACAAGTTCTAAAAAATATGTTTCAGAACGTAACACACGTAAAATTTCGATGATTCCAAATTGTATTTTAGTACCTCCATGCACAGCCATACCAGAAGGCTTATTTAAAATCAGTAAATACTCATCTTCATAAAGAATGTTATTGACTAACAAATCTATTTGATTAAATTTATCAAGAAAAATAGTTTTTTTTCTTCTCATCTCAAGAAATGGAATTCTCAGTAAATCTCCTTCTTGAATTTTATATTTAGGTTTTATTCTACCACTATTAATTCTTACTTCACCTTTTCTAATAATACGATAAATCTTACTTTTAGGAATATCTTTAAAACGTGTTAACAAAAAATTATCAATACGTCTACCTACTTCATTATTATTAATAATAAATTGTCTTGATTTTTTTATTTTCATTATATAATGATAACATATGACATGAATATTTTATTGTTATGAGAATATTACAAGTATATATTATGATACTTTGTTTATTTTTTTTTAAAAGAAAATCAATTAAATTATTAATTTTATTTTATACTTGCTTTTTATTTTTTTATTTTTTTATAAAAATATAATCCACAGAAAAGTTCTCTTGATATCCATCCTTAAGCAATGAATAATGCATAGATGATTAAAATTAAATAGAATATTTTTTAAAATAAATATTCGTAATTTAATATTTATTTATTTTTGATAAAATACATATAAAAATGGTATTTAAAATATAAAAACACTGTTTTTTACATCAAACACTATTAAAATATCTAAAAATACACATTTGATAAATAAATGTAAAAATAGTCATGGATTTTGAATTAAATTTTTATTTCCAAGATGTAAATAAAAAAAAATTGCGTTTTAATAAAATTAATCAATAGAACTTACAATTTTATGAAAAAAACTATTGATTTGATAGTAACCATTTTTAGTCTAATTTTTGACTTAATAAAGTAATGGTATTAATAATGAAAAGAATGTTAATTAACGCAACTCAAAAAGAAGAATTGCGAGTTGCTCTTGTTGATGGGCAACGCTTATATGATCTAGATATTGAACATACTGGTCATGAACAAAAAAAAGCAAATATCTATAAAGGAAAAATCATCCGTATAGAACCAAGTTTAGAAGCAGCATTTGTTGATTATGGATCAGAAAAACATGGGTTTCTTCCAATCAAAGAAATTTCACGCGAATATTTTCCAAATCATTATCAACCTCATGGACGCCCTAATATAAAAGATGTTGTGAAAGAAGGACAAGAACTTATTATACAAGTTGACAAAGAAAAACGAGGTAATAAAGGTGCTGCTTTAACTACCTTTATTAGTTTAGCTGGTAGTTATTTGGTTTTAATGCCGAATAACCCTAGAGCTGGTGGAATATCAAGACGTATTGATGGTGAAGACCGTACAGAATTACAAGAAACATTATCTTCATTAACAATACCAAATGGTATGGGATTAATTGTTCGCACTGCAGGTTTAGGAAAATCAACAGCAGCATTGCAACAAGATTTAGAATACCGCATTAAACATTGGGAGGCTATCAAAAAAGCAGCAGAAAATCGATCTGCTCCTTTTCTTATTCATCAGGAAAGTAACGTCATTGTACGAGCCTTTCGTGATTATTTACAACCAGATATTAGAGAAATATTAATAGATGATGAAAAAATTGTTAAGGTTGCTCGCCATCACATTGAAGCAATTGGTCGCGGTGATTTTGTAAATAAAATAAAATTTTATAATGGAGAAGTGCCACTTTTTAGTCATTATCAAATTGAATCACAAATTGAATCTGCTTTTCAGCGTGAAGTTCGCTTACCATCAGGTGGTGTTTTAGTAATTGATACCATGGAAGCATTGACAGCTATTGATATAAATTCATCACGCTCAACTCGTGGTGTTGATATTGAAGCAACAGCATTAAATACAAATTTAGAAGCAGCAGACGAAATTGCTCGTCAATTACGCTTACGAGATTTAGGTGGCCTTATTGTTATTGATTTTATAGATATGACACCGACACGTCATCAACGTGATGTGGAAAATTGTTTACGTGAAGCAGTACGCCAAGATCGAGCACGTATTCAAATTGCCAGAATATCACGTTTTGGTTTATTAGAAATGTCAAGACAGCGATTAAGTCCATCTCTTGGTGAATCTATTCATCATCTTTGTCCTCGTTGTAGTGGGGCAGGGAAAATTCGTGATAACAAATCACTTTCACTTGCTATATTACGTTTAATAGAGGAAGAAGCTTTAAAAGATAATACTCATGAAATACATGCTATTGTGCCAATACAAATTGCTTCTTATTTACTTAATGAAAAACGTCAATCAGTTAATGATATTGAATTACGGCAAAATAATATACGTGTTATTATTGTTCCTAATAATCAAATGCAATCACCTCATTTTAATGTGATTCGTATTCGAAAAGGTGAAGAAATTGCAAAATTAAGTTATTACCTTGCTGAATATCATGAAGCTGAAATGAGTGATTTACTAGATAATCATACTGTTGAAAAAAAAATATCTCTACAAAACACTACTTCTCTTCTCCCCTCTAAATCTACAAAAAATGAAATAGTTATTTGTAATAAACAATTGATTAACAAAAAAAAATTAATTAATTTTTTTAAAAAAATAAATACTTTTTTTTATATATTTTTTATAAAATTACAAAAACTAATAGAAAAAAAAATAAAAAATAAAAAATACAAAGATAATTATCGGGATACTGAATATAATGCAAAAAAACAAGAAAAAAATGAGCATTCGTTTTATGCTCAATCAAGAGAAAACAATCAGAAAAATAATTTTCAAAATAATATAAATCAAATGCAAAAAAATTGCAAAAAACAAAAAGAATCAATGCTGGATAATGGTAAAATAAAACAATTCATTAAACAAAAATATAATAAACAACCAATAATTTTTATTCCTAGAAATCATCAAAAAAACCAACTAGTACAATCATTAGAGCTTACAAATAATGAAATTAACAAAATTTTAATAAAAAAACCACATAATAATGATAATACTATTAATCAAAATATTGAGTTACCTACAATAAATAAATCACAGCAAATTACTGTTATTTTAACTGAAAAACCAATGATATTAAATGAATCCAAAAATAAAACAATAGACGAAAGTATTTTAGATATCAAAGAACAGAATGTAGTGCAATTAGTAAATCAAGATAAGAAAAAACATGCTAATATTTTTCCACGTAGATCACGCAGATCACCCCGTCATTTAAGAGTTAGTGGACAACGTCGTCGTCGTTATCGCAATGAATATCAAGAAAAAACATTAATCACATTTAAAAAAGAAGTTAATGTATCTCAACAACTATCTTTAGATAAAATCTCAAAAAAAAATATCATCTGCTATTAAAATAGCAGATGAAAAATTTTTTAAAAAATCTAAAAAAGCAATCAATGAAAAAATAATCACAAAAATGGATGAAGTATATTTGTTATATTATTAATCCTTCTGTAAGAAAGCAAAGTATCCCTTTATAAAGTATAAAAATGAATTTTAATTAAGATAAAAGTATACTTTTACAAAAAAATGATTTAAAAAGATAAAAAATATCTATTTTTGTAAGGATTAATAAAAATATATCTAAAAATATTCATAAATAAAATTTTTAATGATGTTTTTTAAAAAAAATCTTTTTCCGGAAAAAATAGTAATAGGGGTTATAATAAAAAAATTATTAATGTTAAAAAAGCTCTTATCTTTAAGAGTCTATTTATTAATCATAAAATAACACTATAATTATAGATAATATTTAGTTTTCGAGAAACATCATTATTTAAAATTGGCAATCTTTTGAAAAAATTATGTGCATATATAAAAAAATATAATTTTTATAATTTATATAAAATATTTTACATAAATAAATTTATTTATAAAACTTAAAAATGGGAATTTTCTAAAAAATAGTTTTTCTATTTTTATATGCTTTCTAATATTTGTTGTATAGATTTTTTATTAAAAATTATTAAAAAATATCAAAAACTTATAATCAATATTAATAATCATGAAAAATTATTTTTAACACTTTTAAAAATTAGATTAAATTTTAGCAATTAAAAATTATAAAAAATATGTTCAATAATTTTACTCTTCATTTTGATCACCTATTGTTTTTAATTTTTGTAATAATTCTCGACGTTTTTTTGATAATTCTGCATTCTTGATATTATAATCGTCAATACGATCTTCATAATCATTACGCATATTAGAAATTATTGCTCTAATCTCTTGTATAGTCATCCCTTCTTTAAGATATTCATTCAAATTATCCAATAATAATACTCTTTTTTGATTATCACGAATTTTTTTTTCATTATCTATTAATTCACGTTTAATTTTATTTTTGCAGCGAAACATACGAACAAATTCTAATACGTTTTTAAATGACTGCTTATTTATACTTGTCATTTTTTATACCTTTCATAAAATATATATATTTAAAAAAAATATATAAAATTATTAACAATTAATAATATACACATATTTTATTGCTTTAATATTATTTTTTTAATAAAAATTAATGATTAATTTTAGATTAATAGTATGATAGAATAATAAATAATCTCATAATTATATTTTTAATATATTTGTTTATTAATTAAAAATAATTATGATGTATCTTTTTAATATAAGCATTTTTTTAATGAAAAATTATATTAAATAATATATTTAACCATAAAATTTGGGAAAATATTTTGATTCATACTCAGAAATTCTCATTTTTGTTTTATGATTATGAAACATTTGGAAAAAATCCCGCTTTTGATAAAGCAGCACAATTTGCAAGTATTCGCACTGATGCTAATTTTAATATTATTGAAGAACCAATATGTTTTTATTGTTCTCCTGCAAATGACTATCTTCCAGAACCTGAAGCAGTTGTTCTTCATGGTATCACTCCACAATATGCAACAGTTCATGGAACTAATGAAGCTGAATTCGCTAAAAATATTTATTCTATTTTTAGCATAGGTAATACTTGTATTCTTGGCTACAACAATATTCAATTTGATGATGAAGTAAGTCGTTATATATTTTATAGAAACTTTTTTGATCCATATGATTACAGTTGGAAACTTGGTAATTCACGTTGGGATTTAATAAATGTTTTGCGCGCTTGTTATGCCTTACGTCCTAATGGAATCGATTGGCCTAATAATAACG
The DNA here is from genome assembly GCA_031446165.1 of Arsenophonus sp. Lineage (GTDB taxonomy): Bacteria > Pseudomonadota > Gammaproteobacteria > Enterobacterales > Enterobacteriaceae > Arsenophonus. Next base: position 518,339 of record CP132905.1, read on the forward strand.
GACTGCCTAGCTTTAAATTAGAAGATTTAACACATGTTAATAATATTCAGCATTTAAATGCTCATAACGCTATAGAAGATGTTTTAGCTACAATAGAAATAGCAAAATTAATAAAAAAAGCACAACCCCGTTTATTTAATTATTTTTTTACACTAAGAAAAAAAAATAAAATTATGAAATTAATCGATTGTGTTAGTATGACCCCATTAATTTATATTTCTAGTATATTTGGAGCAGCTAAATCAAATATTAGCATAATTGCTCCACTAACTTGGCATCCAAAAAATAAAAATGTTTTTGTTGCTTATGATCTTGCAGGAGATATAAATAAATCATTCACATTCAATAATAATATACTACAGGGATACGATGAATGGAAAATCAGCAATAAATATGCAGAAAATATTCAGTTAATCCATATTAATAAATGTCCTATTTTAGCACCTATTAATTTATTAAAATCTATAGATTTACAGCGTATATCACTGGATATTAATCATTGTATGAATAATTGGAAACAATTAAGAAAAGATACAAAAATTCAGTACGAGATTACTCGATTTTTTTCTCAAAATACTTTTTTACATGAACCTAGTGATGTTGATCATCAATTGTATACAGGTTTTTTTAGTAATAAAGATCGCTTAAAAATGAACATTATTAATCGTACTTCACCAAAAAATTTATCCAAATTAAATTTAAGATTTGATGATCCGCGAATAAATCAATTATTATTTCGGTATCGCAGCAGAAATTATCCCAATACTCTCACAAAAAAAGAAAAACTAATGTGGTTATCTTATCGAGAGAATAAATTAAACCAAGAAAAAATAAATAATTATCTAAAAAATATAGATAAATTATTTTTGATACATATCAATAATAACAAAACTTGCACTCTCTTAAAAGAACTGGTTAAATATGTGCATCAAATTACTAATCAATATTTTTTCAATTATTAAATGTAACAAGCTATATTAGTTTTAAATTATTTATAATGCTTTTATTTTTTTTAAGAAAAAGCAAATATATTTCATAATATTAATTATATTATAAAAAAATTACATAAAATTTTTAGTAGATATTATTTTTAAATCATTAAAAAGTACAAGATAAAAATAAATATACCATTATTTTTATTATAAATGATGATTTTTTTAGAATAAAAAAGTATAATGGTATTATTCCATATATAATAAAAAAATAAAAAATTTATATTTGTATGCTTTATTTATACATTTGTAAATTTCTTATTTAAAAAATATTTTTAAGGTCATACATTAATTCTCAATAAAAAATTCAATTTTTATTATTTTTAAACAACATAAATTATAATAAAAAATTAGTAATTTTATTTTCTAATATAAAAAATATATTAAAATAAATAATTTATGATAATATTTTATTATTGCTTATTGCTAATATTTTGACTTTTATCATGATCGATCAACAAATATTTGTGATATAAAATATTTTTTTCAAAAATTTGTCGATCAAAATTTATAAAATAATTAATAGTTTATTTAAATAATTTTGAATTATATGCAGGAAAATTCATTTCTTGATAATGAATAAAACGTGTTTTTTTAATAATTTTATAAGCAAACCATATTATTAGAAATAAAATAATACCAATATACGTTGTAATAATATTATACCAATCAATTTTTTCAAATAAAAATGCCTGATAATTTTGCGAAAGAATAATAAATAAACATAGAAAAAAAGCAAAAATTGGCCCAATAGGAAAAAATTTTGAACGATACGGTAATTTATTTAAATCTTCTCCTTGTAAAACATAACCCTTGCGAAATCGATAATGAGTAATTGCAATTCCTATCCAAGCTATAAATCCAGTCATTCCCGAAATATTTAATAACCACAAATAAACAACTTGATTACCAAACATTGAACTCAAAAAACAAAGACCACTGACTATAGTAGTTGCAATTAAAGCATAACGAGGAACTCCTTTAGAGGATAATTGTGAAAATATTTTTGGTGCTTTTCCATCTTTTGCTAATGTATATAACATTCTAGTAGAAGCATACATACCTGAATTACCAGCAGATAATATTGCTGTTAAAATAACTGTATTCATTACAATAGCTGCTGACAATAATCCTGCGTTTTCAAAAACTAGTGTAAAAGGACTAACACTGATACCAATAATTTCATTCCGTAATAAACGCGAGTCCATATATGGAATAATCAAACTCATAACCAGTATAGCAAAAACATAAAACAACAAAATTCTCCAAAAAATTTGTCCTACTGCTTTTGGAATATTTTTACTGGGATCTTTAGATTCTCCAGCTGCAATACCAATTAATTCAGTACCCTGAAAAGAAAAGCCTACAATCATACCAATTTTAATTATAGACGAAATACCACCAACAAAAGGCGCTTTACCTATTTTCCAATTATGCCAACCCGCATTTTCTGCTCCTTTTAAAATACCTATGATCATTAATATACCTACCATGATAAAAATCATGACAGTAATTATTTTGATTAAAGAAAACCAATATTCTGCTTCAGCAAATCCTTTTACGGAAATAAAATTTAACATGAAAATAATAGAAAGAAAAATGCTACTCCAAATCCAACCATCAATTTTAGGAAACCAATATTCCATCACTAATTGAGCAGCTACTAAATCGACTGCTATAGTGACAGTCCAATTATACCAATAATTCCAACCAAGTGCAAAACCAAAACTTTCATCGACATATCTAGAACCATAAATAGAAAATAACCCTGAAACTGGTAAATAAGCTGCCAATTCCCCTAAACTAGTCATTAAACAATAAACCATAACACCAATAACAATATAAGCTAATACAGCTCCACCTGGACCAGCTTGAGCAAGAGTAGCCCCAGAAGCAACAAATAATCCTGTACCAATAGAACCACCAATGGCAATCATCGTCAAATGACGTGCTTTTAATTCTCGATGTAATTTTATTCTGACGCTCCAAATAATTGTTTGATATACACAGCTGTATATAAAAAATTTTTCATAAAAATTGTCTTAAATTCTTTAATTTTTAAGCATATTTCTTAAATATATAATGTAATAATGAATGTATATTCATGAATGATATTTAACATTATTTTAGTAAATTTTATGTAGAATAAAAAAAATTACTTGATAAAAAATATTTATAATAATTTCTAACAAAATACTAACTTTATTGATAATAAATAAGAATTTTTATATACTATATGTATTTTTTAAAAATATTCTACGAATAAACATGCAAGATCAAAAATCTATATATTTTTTAGAAAACATCAAAATTAATTTATTTTTTATAAAAATGTATTCAAGCATAAAAAAATTTCATTGCTCGATAGATTTTTCTGAAAATTAAAAAATATTCATATATAAAAATATGATTTTACCAAAAATTAGACTACTTAAAATAAATCAAATTTTAATTTCGTTAGTTTAAATATACGTTTATGAAAATTAAAATAAGCGGAAAAAATATGAAATATAAATACCATAAAATTATATAAAATTTTTAGAAAAAATATATTTTTTCCTCTATAAAAAAATATAATATAAAATATATCATAAAAATATTTTATTACATTTAATATTATTTTTATTATAAGTTTTACTAATTAAAAATTAGAATTCAAAATAAAATAAGTAAATTTTGTAATATGAAAATCTATAATTTTATTAGTAAATATAATTTACCATATTTTTTCAGAAAAAATTACCCTTTTGTATGACAAACAACAAAATTCATTTCTTTTTGAATTCCTAATATTTTATAATAATAATTATTGTGTAATAAAATCTTTATTAATAATCGACATGAGAGGATTTTAAGCTTTGACTTTTAATACCACAACCTAATGGTGGAAAAATACCAATGTTACATGCCGACATTACAATAATATAATTTCCTATATTTTAAAAATACTTGATTATTTTGATATGGATATTTTTTACTATTATAGTATATTAATATCTTATAAAATATTTTATTAAATTCTATCTTTAATAGAATTAATGATTTATTTTTATGGTTTATTCTTTTTTAGCAAAAAAGTTTAATGTATATTTTTATGATATGAACATTATTTATTCATCATGCAAAAACTTGTAAAGTTAAAAAATATTTTTTTTAAAAATATTTCGATTGTTATAAAAATATATTTTTAAAGAATTAATCATATAAAATTATACAATAAAATAACCTTATAAATTATCCAACTCGAAAAAAATCAATATGCATTAATTTAGGTTTGAATGGGTGACGTTGTAATGCTTGCACTTTAACTTGAATTTGAGTTCCATTAATTACTAAAATTAATAATTCATAAAATTCTGGCTTCTTTTCCTGATTAAGAATTTCATTATGATTTAGTTCAATCATAGTTATTTCTTTATCACCACCATAAAGAATAGCTGGTAATCTATGATTCTTACGTAAAAATCGACTGGCACTTGTACCTTGATTTTTACGGATATTTGCAGTAATAATTAACATAATTTTTCTCTTTATACTAAAATTATAAAAAATATTTATTTCTGTTAAAAAAAGATTTTTTTATATGATCAAAATTTAAAAACTAAGATTAATAAACAAAACTTTATATTAACTAAAAATATATTTTTTGTTTCAAGTTAAATTTTTATAAAAAATCAAGTATTTATTAAAACAATAAAATTACCAATACATGCACATATATTCGTATTATGATCAAATATATAACTGATATTTAGAAATGTATTTATTTTTTAACAAAACTTGATTTATTATAATACGATATAATATTGATAGAACAAAAATATTTTTTAATAAAACAGTATTGTGCAAATCAAATTTTTATCATAATTTAAATGATATTTTTTAAAAAAATTATATATTTTATATGTATCATCAATCATGATTAAAAAATTTTTATAACTGTTATTTTTATTCATCAACAATCTTTTTATAAAACTTTTTATTAAAATAATGTACAATAATTTCATATAAAAATATACAATTATTATTTTAATATATACTTTCTAATTATTTAGCATTATATGCTGAATAATTATCAAAAAAACTATATTCATCTATTTATTATATATATAAATACTTAATCACTTATATCTTTATATCTTTTGTTATAGCAAATTTTTTTTTAATTCTCTTAATTTTTTATAAAAAATTATTATTAATTATTAATATTTTATTAAATAAAATTATCAATAATAAAAAATTATAAATAATATTGCAGATTGTCATAAAATATACTTTTTAAAAAAAATATTATCGATATACATACACATAATTAAATTTATTTTTTATAATTTATTAATAAAAAGATCTATGAAAAAAAATAATTATTAAGATATAATAGAATACTATTGTAGTAGTACAAATTATAAATTAATAATTCAATATTTAAAAATAATAATTTTAATTTTAATATTTTAAAAAATAAAGCAAAAATTTATTTTTAATAATGCTTCTTTTAACACATATTAAAAAATAATTCATAAAATATTTTATATTACATGATTTTTATAAGACATATAAATATTAAAAATTTATATTGAGAAAAATATAACTATTTTTTTATAAAAATAAACGAAGTTTCATTTAATTAATAATTTTCGATTAAATAATACTCAAGAAAATTTTAAGAAAATCTTAAAACATCAAAATAGAAAAATGATCTGATTTTTTATAAAAGCAAATTTTTATAAAAAAAAGAATAATACTAAATTTGTTTATATTTATATTTGATATTTTACAACCAAAAAATATTTTTTCTAGTATTGAAATAATTTGATCTTTTTTCTACGTAGATAGAGAAAAAACATGTCAATAAATTTTTCAAAAAAAGTGGTTGTTGCTATGTCTGGTGGTGTAGATTCGTCTGTATCTGCTTATTTACTTAAAAAACAAGGATTTCAAGTTTCCGGTTTATTTATGAAAAACTGGGAAGAAGACGATACTGCAGAATATTGTATGGCAGCCACTGATCTTGCAGATGCCCAATCTGTTTGTAAAAAAATTGATATAAAACTGCACACTGTCAATTTTGCAACAGAATATTGGGATAATGTTTTTATACATTTTCTTCATGAATATAAAATGGGGCGTACCCCAAATCCAGATATTTTATGTAATAAAGAAATAAAATTTAAAGTATTCAAACAATTTGCTATAAAAAATTTATCAGCAGATTATATTGCTACAGGACATTACGCAAGAATCCAAAAAATTAATGGATATTATCAACTATTACGTGCCCATGATAGACATAAAGATCAGAGTTATTTTTTATATACTCTTGATCAAACACAATTGACAAAAAATCTTTTCCCAATCGGAAAACTTAAAAAAGCCAAAGTTCGCTATCTTGCTGAAAAAATAGGTTTAATTACTGCGAAAAAAAAGGATTCCACTGGAATTTGTTTTATTGGTAAAAAAAAATTTTATAGTTTTCTTTCTCAATATTTAATCGGCCAACCAGGAAAAATTGTTACTATTGATGGCAAAATATTAGGAACACATGCAGGCATAATATATTATACATTAGGACAACGTAAGGGATTAGGGATTGGTGGCATTAAAGAAGCAAACAAAAATCCTTGGTACGTAGTTGACAAAGACATAAAAAATAATATTTTAATTGTAGCACAAGGACATAATCATCCGCGCTCTTTATCAACAGGGCTTATTATTCAAAAAATTCATTGGATTACTCCAAAAATAAAAATAAAAAAAAATATAAAAAATCAATACACAGTTAAAACACGTTATCGTCAGGAAGATATTCCTTGTGAAATTATCCAACTTTATAAAAGTAAAGTAACTATAAAATTTAGCTACCCCATTGAATCAGTAACACCAGGTCAATCTGCTGTTTTATATAATAAAGAAGTTTGTTTAGGTGGTGGTGTTATTGAAGAACGTATTCAAGATGAAATTTAATTTTTTTATTAAAAAAATTATTAAAAATAACATAATAACCATTTAACATTTAAAATAAATTAAACTTTTACTCAATAATATACGCACATAATTTCTGTATTAATGATGAATTATTTATTTTTAAAAATAGATAAATAGCAATAAATCTCTCGATAAAGTTAATATTTTACTTTTAATATTTTTATTATATGGATACACTCAATTAAATATTAAAAAATAAAAAACTAAATATTTTAGGTACTTTATAACATATTTTTTTAATTAAAATATTTTAAGATAATAATAAATATTTATACGCAAGCAAAATTTAATAGATTCATTATTATGCATCTTACTATTAATCTTTAACATATATTTTTTATAAATGCATCCTTTATTAAAGCAATATTCTATTCAAAAAACATTTTTATAAGTTTTTAATAAATAACAATCAATTATGATTTATATTTTTTTGTTATTGTAAAATTTGATACTAATAAATTCAATAGGAGTAATCATGGAATTATCTTCATTAACAACTATATCACCAATTGATGGTCGTTATAGTGATCAAGTCAATATATTACGTCCAATTTTTAGTGAATTTGCTTTATTTAAATATCGTATAGAAATAGAAATACGTTGGTTGCAAAAATTAGCAACATGCTCTGAAATTCAGGAAATACCATTATTTACCAATGATGCTAATAATTATCTTAATAATATTATTATAAACTTTAATGAAAATGATGCAATACAGATTAAAAAAATTGAAAAAAAAATAAATCATGATGTCAAAGCAGTGGAATATTTTTTAAAAGAAAAAATACAGTGCATACCTGAACTTAAAAAAGCTGTAGAATTTATTCATTTTGCATGCACATCTGAAGATATTAATAATCTTGCCTATGCATTAATTTTAAAAAATACTCGAAATAACATTTTATTACCTTATTGGAGAAAACTTATAAACAAGATAAAAAAAATGGCTGCTCTTTATGCTGCTTTACCAATGTTATCAAGAACGCATGGTCAAGTTGCTACTCCAACCACTATTGGAAAAGAATTTGCTAATTTTGCTTATCGTATGGACCGACAATATCAACAATTTATAAAAATTGATATTTTAGGAAAAATTAATGGTGCAGTAGGTAATTATAATGCCCATTTATTAGCTTATCCGAATATAAATTGGCTACTATTTAGTGAAGAATTTGTTAGTTCATTAAATATTAAATGGAATCCATTCACAACGCAAATAGAACCTCATGATTATATCGCTGAATTGTTTAATTGCATTGCCCGATTTAATACTATTGTCTTAGATTTGAATAAAGATATGTGGAGTTATCTTGCATTAGAAAACTTTACACAAAAAATAAGAGAATGTGAAGTAGGTTCCTCAACTATGCCACATAAAATTAATCCTATTGATTTTGAAAATGCAGAAGGTAATCTTGGATTAGCAAATTCACTATTAAATTATTTTTCTAATAAATTACCAATTTCACGTTGGCAACGTGATCTTACTGATTCAACAGTTTTACGTAGTTTAGGGGTTGCTATTGCTTACAGTTTCATTGCATATCAAGCAACACTAAAAGGTTTAAATAAACTAGAAATTAATAACAAAAAAATATTGACTGAATTGGATTCTCATTGGGAAGTTTTAAGTGAAGCTATTCAAACTATTATGAAACGTTATGGCATAGAGAATGCTTATGAAAAATTAAAAACCATCAGTAGAGGTAAAAATATTACTAAAAATGACATAACAAAATTTATTGATAGTATTAATTTACCAAAAAAAGAAAAAGAACGTTTAAAAATGATGACACCAGCAAATTATCTGGGTTATGCTATTAAGATGGTAGATTATCTAAAATAAAATAACAAAGATAATACTATATAAATATTTTTAAGAAAGTTATTTTTAAAATTTTCAAAAAACTCGAAAAATAATGAATTATCATTATATTAGAATTATAAATTTTTCATTAAAACTTTAAAAAAACAATAAGCAATTCAGATTAATTTTATATGTATTAATATAAAAATTTAATTAGGAAATTAATTGAGATGAAAAAATATAAAAAATATTTACTTAATGAGTATTTTACATTTAATTTTTAATTAAAAATTAAATTAATTATTTTGCAAGTTAATTTCATATCATTATTTTAATAACAGATATTTTTTGGAGAATGTTCATTTTTTATATAAATATTATTTATAACATATTATAATTTTTTGATATTAATATATGCAATATCTAGACAAAATTTTATTTTAAAAATTTTAAAAATAAACAATAAAAAGATATTATTTTATTTTATCAATTAATTCTTTCTTTTTGCTAAAAATACAGAAAATAAATCTTTTTTTATATATTTTTTTACGTATTTTTTTTATTCGATAGTAAAATTTCATCACTACACACCTTTCATTTTATTTCTAATGTTTTTACTCTAATAAAAAATATTGATAATAGTATATTAAATAGAAAAAATATTTACTTACTTAAAATTCTTGCAGGAGCTACTTTAGTTGCCTGATTCGCTGGATACCAACTAGCCAATAAACTTAAAATTAATGTTGTCAACATTATAAAAAATACATCTACACTATAAAGTACAGATGGTAAAAAATCGATAAAATAAACCTCACCGGATAAAAAAGAATAATTAAAAATATTTTCTATAAATTTAATGATAGATGTTAAATGTAATGATATTATGCTCCCAACTAATACACCAATAAAACAACTAAACATCCCTGTAAGCAATCCATAATATAAAAAAATATTGCGAATAAAACTACTATTAGCACCAAAAGTTCTTAATATAGCAATATTTACACTTTTATCTTTTACAGCCATTACTAACGCAGATACAATATTAAAAGAAGCAACACTGATAATAAGTATCATAATAAGATACATAATACCTCTTACCATTTGAATATCACTATACATATAACCATAATCTTTTATCCAACTTTTAAAAAAAACATAATTACTAAGATTAATCGCTGCATTATAAATAATTCGATTTGCAGAAAAAACATCAGAAACAGTTATTTTGAAACCAGTAATACCATTATTATATCCTAAATATTTTTGTACATCTTCTAAAGGAAGAATGGCCAATTGGTTATCCAACATACCATTTAAACTAAATAAATCAATTATAGTGACAGAAATTTTATAAGGATGATTAATACCAAATATGTTATTGTTATTAGAAATAATAATATTAATACAGTCACCAATAGAAACTTTTAATTTTTTTGCAACCCCCCTACCTAAAATAATTTGATGATTACCAGATTTAAAATTTTTCCATGAATTATTGAGAATAAAATTAGGCAATGTACTTACTGAAGATTCTAAAAAAAGATCAACACCAATCATTTGAATTACTTGTACCATAGCATTTTTTTCTAGCAGTCCTGTAAAAGCAATATAAGGTGAAACACCAATAATATTTTGAGTGTTTTTTATTTTTTTAAAATCAGATTCCCAATTTACATAAGGCTCATTAACTGCAATTATTTGTCCGTGAGACACAACAGATAAAATACGATTTTTTAATTCATATTCAAAACCATTCATTACACTAAAACCAATAATTAAAACAATAACACTCAGCACAATACTAAGCATAGAAATTACAGATATCACTGATACTAAACTGGATTTTTTTTTTCCTTGATAAAAACGAAGTGCAATTTTAAAAGCAAGCACTAAATCTACCATTCATTGCACTCCCATAAAATTAGAACATTCTTTTAAATATCCATCATGTATTTTTAAGTGACGAATCAAACGACCAGCCAGTCTTAAATCATGTGTAACTATTAAAAATGCAGTATCTTTTTTTCGATTGAGTTCCATTAATAAATCAAAAATAATACCGGAGTTATATAAATCTAAATTACCTGTAGGTTCATCTGCTAAAACTAAAGAGGGCTCATTAACTATAGCGCGAGCAATCACAACACGTTGCTTTTCTCCACCTGATAACTCTGAAGAGTAATAATTTATTCGATGACTTAATCCAACTGATTCTAAAATTGCATAAGCTTTTTTTTTAGCTTGCATATGACTCATACCAGCAATTAATAATGGCATCATTACATTTTCTAAAGCATTAAAATCTGATAAGAGATGATGAAATTGATAAATAAAACCTAATTCTTTATTGCGTAGTACAGCTTTTTCTTTATTTGATAGTAAACTAATGTTTTTTTTATTAAAAATGATATCACCACTATTTGGTATATCTAATCCACCTAATAAATGTAATAATGTACTTTTTCCAGAACCCGAATTACCGAGAATCGCTATCATTTCTTTTCTAGCAATGGAAAAAGAAATATTTTTAATAACAGTAGTTATAATTTTTCCTTCTGTATAAAATTTACAAAGATTTTTACAAACTAACAATGGTGGTGGAGCATTACGCATAACGCAAAACCTCAGTAGGTTGAATAGTAGCTGCACGATAAGCAGGATAAAGTGTTGCTAATAATGCAATTATTATTGAAAATAAGCTAATTGATATAATAGATATAAAATCAATAAAAACCTGTAATTCTATATTTTCATCTAATAAACCTAACATAGGCATTATTATATGAAGATTATGAGTAATACATAAACCCAATAATATACCAATTATCGTACCAAAAATACCAACTCCTATTCCTTGAAGCATAAAAATAGCCATAATTTTAATGCGTCTTAATCCTAATATTTGAAAAATAGCAATTTCAACCTGTTTTTGCATAACTAATAATGAAAGTGAAGTAATAATATTAAAAGAAGCCAAAATAATAATAAGGCTTAATAGTAAAATCATGACATTTTTTTCCATTTTTACTGCTTGAAAAAAATCACCTTTTCTTTCTCTCCAATCTTTCCATATCATACCTATAGGTAAAATTTTTTTACTTAAACTATCAACCATCAAAGGTTTTTTAAGATAAAGACGCCAACCAGTAATATTATTAGTAGGATAATGCATTAATCTTGCTGCATCTTCTAAATTTACTAATATTTCAGTACTATCAGCTTCATATTGTGTTGAAAAAAAACCTGCTACTGTAAACAAACGTTGACTAGGCATTTTACCAATTAAGGTAAATTGAGTAACAGAGGGTACAATTAACCGTAATTGATCTCCAGGTTGTACTTTTAATATTTCAGCTAATTTTATTCCTAAAATAATATTATAGCTACCTGATTTTAATACTGAAGGGTCAAGATTTTGTAAATGATCAAATAAAGGATCACGTAACTTTTCATTTACTCCAAGCATTACAGCAACAGTAATATTTTTTCTGCTTTGTAAAATTACATCACTTTCAACAATTGAAGTAATTTGGTTTATTTCTTGTAAATGTTTTATTTTTTTAATGGAATATTTTTCTGGATTGATATTGCCTTGAGATGTTGTTAAAATAACTTGTGGCATATAAGCTAAAATATTATTTTTCCATGCATTTTCAGCACCATGCATTACAGATGTAACTATTATTAAAGACATAACACCTAACGCAACTCCAATTACAGACAAAACAAAAATAAATTGAGAAAATCGATTACTTTTACGTTTGCACATATAACGTAAGCCAACAAAATATATGATAAATTGAAACATGAAATATAATTGACCTCTGTTATACATAACAACAAAATATTTTATAAAAAATTGGTCATTACTTAATAGTCATAAAAAAAGTTTTATAAACTTTATGTTTAGCTATTTATTTTATCTTTCTTTGATTCTTTATAAAAATATTTATTAATTTTTTATAAACAAAATCAAAATTATATTTTCTATTAAGAAAAATCCATTTCTTATAAAAAGAAAAGAAATACTATTTTTAAAATTTCTAAAAAATAAAATAAAATCTATTTTTTATTATTTTTAATCGAGGATGTGTCTTGTCTACTATTGAATATGTAAATATTAAAACCTTAATAGAAAAAAGTTTTTTATGAATTATAAAAAAACTACATATCATAATTTTCAATTATATAAAAACAAGAAATTTAAAAAACAGTTACAAGAATTACATATTATAAATATATTTAGTCTATATGAAACAATATTTAACTATATCAAAAAAAATCTGAAAGAAATGGCATCATTTTTATTGAATATTATTTTTTTAAAAAAAAGTTTCTAATGAAAATTTCTATTAATGTATTAATATGAATAATATGCTTTTTAGTGATTTTAAAGAATATTTAAATATAAAATAGAAAAATATTCAAATCAGACATTCAGTAACACAATGAATAAAATAGTTTTTTAAAAACTAACCAATGTTTTATCATAATGAATATAAAAAACTTATAACATTTTACTTTTTTTATTATCTATTTAAGAATAAATTATTTATCGTATCACTTTCATTTTTTATAATTACTTTATTTTATGATAAATAATTTAAAACATATAAAATAAAATAATTTATTATTACTAATAACTTATACTTTACTAAAGGCAATAATTACAAAATAAATTTTTATACAAATCATAAAAGACTTGACAACAAAATAAAATTCAAGGTATACATTATATTTATAATTAAAAATAAAAAATAGTATTTTTGTATTAAATATTCACAACTTTTTTTTTAAAATGTATTATCTTTCTTACTTTGCCTATTTCCTACATAAAACTTTCTTTACATAAAAAGAATAATTACTCAAATTATACTTATAAACAAAAATTTGTAATAAATAAATTCTCATGAAATCAGAAAATACTAATTTATCTTATATGGATTTACCTAATATAAATATCAATTTTAATAATAAAATGCCATTGCATAAACTATATAATTTCATTAAAAAATTTTCTGGTAAAATTATTTTTTCTGTAGAAAGTTTATCAAAACGTGAATATTTAAAAAAACTTTTAGCAGAAATAGATATTCAACTCATTGAAATTAAAAATATTAATGACGCTTATATATCAGGTTTTTATATTATAATTAGTACAATAAAACATGGTTTTAGTAATGAAGCTCAAAAAATAGCGGTAATTTGTGAAAATGATATATTCGGTAAACAAAAGATTCACAATAATATCAAAACACCTAAAAACATTCATACTGATATTTTTGATGATGATATTTCAGAATTTACAATCGGACAACCCCTAGTTCATATACAACATGGTGTTGGAAGATATCAAGGTTTAAAAATCTTAAAAACTGGAGATATTAAAAATGAATACTTAATACTAGCCTATGCCAATAATGATTTACTTTATGTTCCTGTTTCATCATTAAATTTAATTAGCCATTATTATAATACAAATATTAACAATGAAAATGCACCATTACATAAATTAGGTAGCAATATTTGGAACAAAGCAAAAAAAAAAGCTATAGAAAAAATGCGTGATACAGCAGCAGAATTATTGGATATTCATGCACAACGTGCTATAAAACCTGGATTTGCTTTTAAATTTAATGAAATACAATATCAAGCGTTTTGTAAAAATTTTCCATTTACAACAACAAATGATCAGGAACAAGCAATCAAAAAAGTTTTATATGATATGATTCAACCGATCGCTATGGATCGCCTAATTTGTGGTGATGTCGGATTTGGAAAGACAGAAGTTGCTATACGAGCAGCTTTTTTGGCAATAAATAATAATCAACAAGTTGCAGTATTAGTTCCAACAACTTTATTAGCGAAACAACACTTTGATAATTTTTCTGCACGTTTTTCAAATTGGTCGACACGAATTGAGATGTTATCACGCTTACAAACCAAAAAAAAACAAAAAGAAATTATTACTAAAATTACTAACGGGGGGGTAGATATAGTAATTGGTACACATAAATTACTAAGAAATGATATCCGTTGGAAAAAACTAAGATTATTAATAATTGACGAAGAACACCGTTTTGGTGTACGTCACAAAGAATTAATTAAAGCAATACGCAGAAATATTGATATATTAACATTAACCGCAACGCCAATTCCAAGAACACTCAATACAGCAATGAATGGTATGCGTGATTTATCTATTATTGCAACTCCTCCATCTTGCAGATTATCTGTTAAAACATTTGTTTGTCAATACAATAACTCAATTGTACGAAAAGCTATTTTTCGTGAAATATTACGAGGTGGACAAGTTTATTATTTATTTAATGATGTTAAAAATATAGAAAAAACAAAAGATCGATTAGCTGCATTAGTACCAGAAGCTACTTTTATTATTGGACATGGAAAAATGTCGAAAATAGATTTAGAACATACAATGATAGATTTTTATCATCATCGATTTGATGTATTAATTTGCACTACAATTATTGAAATGGGAATTGATATTCCTAGTGCAAACACTATAATAATTGAGCGTGCTGATTATTTTGGTCTGGCACAATTATATCAATTACGCGGAAGAGTTGGGCGTTCGTATCATCAAGCTTATGCTTATTTTTTAATATCTGATCCTAAATTGATAACTGTTAATGCAAAAAAACGCCTTGAAGCAATTAAATTAGTTGAAAATCTTGGTTCATGTTTTTCATTATCTACTTATGATTTAGAAATTAGAGGAGCAGGAGAATTGCTTGGTGAAGAACAAAGTGGACATATTTTTACTATTGGATATACTCTTTACACAAAACTTTTAAAGAATGCCGTTAATACTTTAAAACAAGGAAAGGAACCTTCTTTGGAAGAAATAACTAATCAAAACACTGAAATTGAATTAAAAATACCTCTTTTCTTTCCAGAAAATTATATTCGAGATATCAATATTAGATTATCATTTTATAAAAAAATAGCTCATGCAAAAACAGAAAAAGAATTAAACGTATTAAAAATTGAAATAATTTATAGATTTGGTCCTTTACCTGTTTTAGCAAAACAATTAATAGAATTTGGCATAATTCGTATACAGGCCCATGATTTAGGTATCAAGAAAATAGAAGCTAATGAAAAATATGGATTTATTGAATTCCATGAAAAAAATAAAATAAACATAAATAATATTATTAAACTATTAGAAAATGAACCTGATACTTATAGATTAGATGGAAAAAATAAATTAAAATTTTATTATCAATTATTTGATAATCACATAAGATTATCGTTTATAAAAAAACTAATAAAATTTTTAAATAATTGAAAAATCAATATTTTTTATTGATTGCATTTTAAATAAAAAAAAATAAAATTAATACAATTTTAATTTTGGTCGTATAATACGATTAATACCGCTTACTAACATTATCAATATAGTTTTTAAATAACCATGTAATACAATTTGATGCATCCGATATAATAAAAAATACATTATCCGAGCGATACTGCCTTTAATCATCATGTCACTGCGCATTAAATTTCCCATTAAATTACCAATAGTAGCAAAATGAGATAATGAAATCAATGAACCATGATCTTTATATGTATAATCTTTTAATGCTTTACCTTGCAATAATGCAATAATATTTTTATAACATAAAATTGCCATTTGATGAGCTGCTTGAGCACGAGGAGGCACAAATCCACCATCTTTCTTTGAACAACATGCACAATCACCAATGGCAAAAATCGAATTATCTAAAGTTGTTTGTAATGTTGATGTAACCACTAATTGATTAATTTTATTGGTTTTTAATCCACCAATTTTTTTCATAAAATCTGGTGCTTTTATACCTGCAACCCAAACCATTAGATCTGCATCAATTTTTTTGCCTAATTGAGTATAAAATCCATCAGCATTTGCTTTAGTAACCAATGTTTTTGTTAAAATACAGACACCTATTTTTTTTAACTCATTATGCACTACTGTAGAAATTCGAATAGGTAATGTTGGTAATATCCGCTCTCCAGCTTCAATTAAAGTTACATTAAGTATATCTTTTTCAATATTTTTTAAAAAACCATAATTAATTAATTGTACTATAGTATTATATAGTTCAGCACACAGTTCTACTCCAGTTGCACCCCCACCTACTATCGCAACATTAATCGCATTTTTTTTCTTATTGATTTTTTTTATATTTTTATAATTAAGAATTAAATTAAGCATCTCATGATGAAATCTATGAGCTTCATAAGGATTATCTAAAAAAATACAATTTTCTTTTACACCATCAATAGTAAAATCATTAGAAACACTACCTAAAGCCATAACTAAAATATTAAAATCTAATTTCCTTTCAGAAATTAATACCTTACCTTGACTGTCATATCTGATTTCTAATGTAATAGTTTTTTTTTCACGATCAATATTTTTTAAACAACCTAATTGAAAACTAAAAAAATGATTACTGGCATGTGCTAAATAACTAATAGCATCTATAGAACAGTCTAAAGATCCAGCCGCTACTTCATGAAGCAGTGGTTTCCATAAATGAATGGGGTTACGGTCTACTAATATAATTTCAGCTTTATTTTTTTTACCTAAATTATTTCCTAATTTAGTTGCAAGTTCTAGTCCTCCTGCTCCACCACCTACAATTATAATTTTGGTTTTTGGTGTCATTATAACTACCTATTTTAAAATATATTTTTATTGTAATATTTTTATAGCTAAGATTTTATTATGATATTTTTAAATATTATTATTAAATAATCATGATTAGTTATTTATATATTAA
The DNA here is from genome assembly GCA_031446165.1 of Arsenophonus sp. GTDB lineage: Bacteria > Pseudomonadota > Gammaproteobacteria > Enterobacterales > Enterobacteriaceae > Arsenophonus. The sequence goes on from CP132905.1 coordinate 535,921, forward strand.
ATTTGTATTTTAAATTATTTGGAATTTTTTTTATGATTTATCTTGTTTATTATTGATCTTAATTAAAATAACCTAATAATAGTCTATTTTATATTTTAAAAATACGACTATCATAATATTTATAATGTTATTATATGATAATCTAACATGTAATATTTCATATATAAAATTACTTAGTTAATATATCAAAAAATTGTATAATATGTTGATTTTTTATAGTAGATCTATCTTTAAAGTACAATTATTTTTAATAAAAAAATAATGATATTTAATAAATACATTAAAAATATATCATAAAAAAAACAATAAAATTTTTTTATATCTAATTTTTTAAAAACAAAAATCGCTAAATTTAAAATCATCTTAATTTATTATCACTATTGGTATTGCAAAATTAAATAATAATTTTTTAAAAATACTACTTTTCTAAATTTTATGTTTATTATATCTATAAAATATTTTAAAAAAATAAAAAATAACTATTGATTTAACTGATATGATAATATAGTACATCTTTTTTTATTGTAAATAAACAGAAAATCTTCTCTTTTTATTTATAAATCTCTAAAAGAATTATAAAAAATACACGACATATCAGCAGATATATTTGACATGATTTTTTTTAATAAATTTTACAAAAAATATATGACTTATACTACTTTTTTATAAAAATTAAAAAATATTAATCATATTTAAATTATTGATGTAAAATAAGATAAGATGATTTTATACCAATAATTATTAGCTCTCATTTACTCAAAATATTTCTATCAAAAAATCAAAAAGCAATATTTTTTCTATAAATATTTTTTATATAAACTCTAAGATATAGAAACACTGTAAAATTAAAATTTAATCAAAAACAATAAACATTAAGTTTAAAATTATCATTTATAACAATACAAATATATTTTTTTATATTCAAAACTACTGATAGTATTACTTTAAAGTAATTTAATATATCCCCTAAAAAATAAAAAATAAATGTCAAATATTATATAATTGATATGACTGTAACAAATTTCTAGTAAAGTTATTTATGTTTATATCTATATTAAAATAAATAATAGGTTATAAAAAAATGTCACGAATAAAATTTGATATGATTGTCATAGGTTCTGGTCCTGGAGGAGAAGGAACTGCAATGGGTTTAGTAAAAAAAGGGAAAAAAGTTGCAGTTATAGAACGTTACCATAAAATTGGTGGTGGCTGTACTCATTGGGGCACTATACCATCAAAAGCACTCAGACATGCAGTAAGCAGAATCATTGAATTTAATCAAAATTCTTTATATAGCGATAGATCTAGTATTTTAAGATCTTCTTTTTTTAAAATTCTTAAACAAGCAGAAACTGTTATTAATCAACAGGTATACATGAGACAGGGATTTTATGAAAGAAATGGTTGTAATATATTTATTGGTGATGCTTCATTCATTAATGAACATACGTTAAAAATTTTTTATGAAGATGGTTCTTCTGATATTTTATATGGCGAAATTATAATTATTGCAACCGGTTCTCGACCTTATTGTCCACCTGATGTTGATTTTCAACATTCACGTATTTATAATAGCGATTCTATTTTAAATTTAAAAAATGAACCACGTCATATTGTTATTTACGGTGCAGGTGTTATTGGTTGTGAATATGCTTCTATTTTTAGAGGATTAGGTGTTAAAGTTGATTTAATTAATACTCGCAATCATTTGCTATCATTTTTAGATCAAGAAATGTCAGATGCTTTATCATACCATTTTTGGAATAATGGCATTGTTATTCGACACAATGAAGAATATGAAAAAATCGAAGGAAAAGAGGATGGTGTAATTATTCATCTTAAATCAGGAAAAAAAGTAAAAGCTGATTGTTTATTATACGCTAATGGGCGTACAGGAAATGTAGATACTTTAAAACTAGAAAATATTCCTATTACTGTTGACGATAGAAATTTAATAAAAGTAAATTTATCATATTCTACTAATAATAAAAATATTTATGCTGTTGGGGATGTTATTGGATATCCTAGTTTAGCATCAGCTGCTTATAATCAGGGTCGTCTAGTTGCACGTAAAATTATAACTGGTCATCATAATAGAAATACCCATTTAATTAAAAATATCCCGACAGGGATATATACTATTCCTGAAATCAGTTCTATAGGAAAAACTGAACAACAATTAACTAATATGAAAATCCCTTATGAAGTTGGCCGAGTGCAATTTAAAGATTTAGCCAGAGCTCAAATAGCTGGAATGAATGTAGGAAGTTTAAAAATATTATTTCATCGTGAAACATTAAAAGTATTAGGCATTCATTGTTTTGGTGAACGCGCAGCAGAAATTATTCACATTGGTCAAGCAATTATGGAACAAAAAAATAAAGGTAATACTATTGAATATTTTATTAATACTACTTTTAACTATCCAACAATGGCAGAAGCATTTCGTGTAGCTGCATTTAATGGATTAAATCGTCTTTTTTAATTAATAAAAATATGATTAATAAAAACTTAACAAAATAAATGATAATACAAAAAAAAGTATGCTGTAAAATTAAAGAATTAATATATTATTTATAATAATTATTATATAATATAAAAATTTATAATATAATTTTTCGTATATCTCTGATATATATAAAATAATAAGATTATAGTCTTTTTATAATTTTTTTTAAAAATATTCTTTACATAAAAATAATCTATTTTTTAGAAATAATTATTTTACTTTTAAGTTAAAAATTTAATATTTTTATACAAAACAAAAAAAACAGTCTAAAATAGACTATTTCAATGAAAAGTATTAAAAAAGATTTTCTATTTAAAATATAATTTTGTATACTTTACACTTTAAGTGTTTTATCTTATTGTATTTATACCAAGACTTATCAATTATATTACCATATTACCTAAAACAAATATTTTATAAAACTACAAAAAATTTACTATTAATATATAATATTTTTTTGAAATTAAATTAAATACATATTATATGAATAATAACAATACTCATTTATTAATATATATTTATTAAGATATGTATGATCTCTTAAAATATTTTTATATAATAACAATATATTGTTATTAAGAATAAAATTCCCATGAAGGATAGTATTTTATATCTGCCAAATATATTTTATCTATGATTTAAGAATATCATATGAAATAGATTAATTGACGTTTTACTGATACAGGGGGTGAAAAAACAACATATTATTCCCTAATCATCAAATTAATGTTTTTTAAAGGTGAAATATTTTGATCGATCAGCTATTGCTGGCTGGAAAAAATTTCATAAATCAGACATGATTCTTATATCTAACCCACAAACAGCAATATTCGATCTATTTTTTATTGATCTTACCCTAATTATTCGCTACGATATTTTAGCACAAGATACACATCAAGTTTATGCAAGAGATCCTCTTTTAATTTCTAAACGTGCAGAAAAATTTTTACGTAACAGTTAGAAGATTCTGCACTCTTTAGAGCTGAACCTGAATGTTTTCTATTTGATAATATTCGTTTTCATCATGACATTTCTAGCGCTTATTATTACATAGATGATATAGAAGCGCCTTAGAATTCTGGTTGGTTTTACAATAATGGCAATATAGGTCATCAGCTAAAAATGAAGTGAGGTTATTTTCCTGTACCCCCTATTAGTTCTATACAAAATATACGTTAATCCATATGTTGCACTATAGAAAAAATGAGATTAGTAGTTTGAAGCACATCATCATGAAGTAGCCAATACAGATCAAAACGAAGTCGATACTTGTTGTAATAGTATGACTAAAAAGCAGATGAAATACAAATATATAAATATGTACTAAATAATATTGTAAATTCTTTTAGTAAAAACAAAAATATTTATACCTAAACCTTTAATAGGCAATAATAGATATGGAATGCAATTGCCATATTTCACTAAAAAATATTACTAATTTATTTGCTGGCAACCTATATAGAGGACTTTCTGAAATAGCGCTATATTATATCGGTGGGGTTATAAACCATGCACATAATTTAAATGCATTTACTAATCCAACAACAAACTCTTATAAACGGTTGGTGACTGGTTTTAAAGCGCCAATAATTTTAAACTATTCTATATGTAATCGATCAGCTTCTATTCGAATTCTAATGGTGAACAATCTAGAATCACGCATTGAAGTACATTTTCTAGATTCAGTTGATAATCAATATTTAGCTTTTTCTTCTAAACTTATGGTAGGTTTAGATGGAATAATCAACAAAATTCTTCCAGGTAAGAACAATAGATAAAAACTTATATGAATTACCATTAAAAAAGTTAAAAAAATCAAATATCGCAAATTCGCTTGAAGCAAAGCATTAGATGCTTAAAATATAGATGTCAATTTTTAAAACGTGATACAGTTTTTATTAATGATACAATTAATTCCTATATTAATTCATTACAAGATGATCTCAAATATTGTATTTATAGCACCTCATGCATTAAAATTCAAATTATATTATAGTGTATAATTAAACATGTTACTTATCTATAATATAGGTATTTATTAAAATAATTCTTATAAAATTTTAAACATTATATACTAAATAATGTAGAATATTATGTTATATATAACATTTATGTATGCAAATTTTTATAAATTAGAAGTATATAAAAATATAAATTAGTCTATGCATCATTTTTACATGAATACAATTCATAAGAACTAGTAGTAATTTAAATGTATTTATTTTAATCTTTGAATTTTTTAGTTTTTTATTCAATTGTTTATAAATTGCAAACCATTTAAAAATATATTAAAGAATATCTTGATCTTGGTATCTAAAATATATTTTTTATATTTTCATAAGTTTTGTAAAATTAATCTCTTTAAACGAATGAACTTGTAACTTCGCACCAATTAATTGTTTTTTTGACGATATTCCTACAGAATAAATATTGGCTTTATTTAAGGCGTCAATGCCTGCTTGTGAATCCTCAAAACCTATCGCTTCTTGAGGTAACACATTAATTAAAGTAGCAGCTGATAAAAAAATTTCTGGATCAGGCTTTCCTTTTGACAAAGAAAGTGGATCAACAATCACATCAAAATATTTTTTTATATTTAATTTTTTTAAGATCATACTAGCATTTTGAGAAGAGGAAGCTATAGCACAAAGAACTTTCTTTTTGTTGGCTCTTTGAATAAAAGATAATACACCTGGTAAAATATTTTTTTCTGTTAATTCCCATAATAATTCTATATAAAAATTATTTTTTTTATTCATTAAAAATTGCTTTTCTTCATAAGAAAAGGCATTTATTTTATTACCATAAAGCAAAATTTTTTCTAATGATTGACTTCTACTTACCCCTTTTAAAGTTTCGTTAAACATCAAATCAACATTAATATTGATTTCTTTCGCAAGATATTGCCAAGCTTTAAAATGATAAAAATCAGTATCAACAATAACTCCATCAAGATCAAATATCATGCCTTTTATCATCAAAATACCTCATTTTTATAATTAATATTTAGCATTTTACCAATAAAAATTCTATATTCTTTTGAGCCTACTTGTATTTTAGTGTTTTTATTAGAAATGACAGATAGTTTATTTTGAGTAATTAAAAATTTATAATTAACTCCTAAATGCCATACTTTAAATTGTATATATTGCCAATGAGCTGGTAAAGAAGGAGTAATTTTTAATAATGATTGACGAATATCTACACCACCATATGTCATAATTGTCATATTAAGAGTAGCTGCCATTACACCAGTATGAATGCCCTCTGATGTTGTGCCACCTTGAATATCTTTATAATCAGAAAACAAAGAATCTTTATATAATTTCCAAGATAAAGCATGTAATTTGATGTTTTCAGCTAAAGAAGCATGAACAATACGAGATAAGGTAGATCCATGAGATGTACGAGGAAAATAATAATTAAAATTTTTTTCTACATAGTTATTAGGCATAGAATAATTCATATTTTGTAATATTTTTTTTACAACATCCTGACTAAAATTATTAAATATCATTAATAAATCTGCTTGTTTAGTAATTTTGTAATTATCCGACAATTTTCCTTCAGCACGCAAGATTCTATCTAAGCGATAAATATTTCCATATTTATTTCGATACTTTTTCCAATTTATTTCTTCAAGTGAAAAATAACCATCAAATTGTCCTATAATATTTTCATCATTAATGGATAAAACTAATTTTGTTTTTATATCTTTTAATTTTTCCCAAAAATATTTATCTATATGAATTTGATTAATAATATACTTTAATTCTGTTTCAGAAAAAGATAAAACTATCATTTCAATTTGATTGAATAACCATGAAACCATCAAATTAGTATAAGCATTATCTTTTAAACCTGCTTTTTTATTGCCTGCACTATATTCATGAAATTCATCTGGGCCCATGACACCATCAATATGGTATCGATTGATTTTATTGTTCCATACTGCTTTGCTTATCCAAAACTTAGCAATTTCAATTAATAATTCAAAACCAAATTGAATCATAAATGATTTATCTGCAGTATTTAACCAATATAACCAAACATTATAAGCAATAGTCAATGAAATATGACATTGCAAATAACTATGATCAGGATCCCATTGCCCGGTTAGTGGATTTATATGTAAAGTCTGTGTTTGTTCAGTACCATCATGACCTGATTGCCAAGGAAACATAGCACCTTGATAACCTGCCATTTTTGCTGCATTTTTTGCTGCTGATAATCTTCGATAACGATACATAAGCAATTGGCGGGCAGTTTTAGGAAAATGCATAATATAAAATGGTAAAATAAATATTTCATCCCAAAAAATATGCCCGCGATAAGCTTCTCCATGTAAACCTCTAGCAGTGACAGAAACATCTAATTTGTATTTCTCATTACTTAATGGAGAGCATGAAGCTAATAAATGATAAGTATGCAAATGTAATAATTTTTGTGTCATCATATCCCCAGATATGACAATATCACTTTCATCCCAAAGTGTTTTCCAAGCAAGTTCACTTTCTGCTAATTGTACAGAAAAATTAGGAAGCTCCCATGAAATGACTGTTTTCCAATCTTTATCAAAAACAGTAGAAATGGCAATAGCTACATTTTTTTCTAAAGTATAAGATTTATTTTTTTGTGCAAAAAAAACTATCTTTTGAACAATATTATTTTCATTAATTATATTTTTAACATTATCAGAGTTAAAAAAATCACCATTAATTTCAGTAGAAATCCCAATACCTATTTCAGTTTGATTAGTTTTTGCTAATAAATAAGTTTTGTGCTTATTGGCAACCAGACTTTTTATTGTATAATGATGACAATTAAGATATCGATAGCGTTCAACACCATAATTAAAAGTACCACCATCTGTTTTGGTACAGATCGTTATTTTATCTGAAAAATTTAAAGGACAAAATTGATATTCAATGCTATAATGTGTCATTCGTGCCATATTAGTAAATTTTCGAGATTGTACTTTTATTTGACGTCCCTTTTCATCTTCAATTTGTAATTCACTAAATAATACTCCTGTCATAAAATCTAATTGACGGTAAAGAGAAAGAATATTAAAATCAGTAAGATTAAGAAATTTACTGCTACCAATAGATATTGAAATATATTGTGCATTTGGGGCATTTACAAAATCTTCATTATGCACTTGATGACCACTTATTTTAGAAAAAGATTGATTATATAGCCCTGCAAGATAAGTAGCTGGATAAGTTTCATCACTTATTGTCATTTCAGGTAATGTACCACGCAAACCTAAATATCCATTTGCTACTGTCAATAAAGATTCAGTGGTATATTCTGTTTTACCTGAATGATAACCACAATAATCAATACTCCAAGTTATTCTATGTTGTTTTTCTGCTAAAGCAACTTTTAAAGTTTCTTCACCATCATCTAATAAAATATTTTTTCTTATAAAAGGTACATTAAATATTTCTGAAAAACTTTTTTCCATATCAATAATATCTTCATTAGCAATTTTTATACAAAAAATTGAATAATAAGATAGTAACTTTCCTTTTAATGTCCCACCTTGAATATTAGGAAAATCTAATTTAATCTTTTGAATTAATTTAAATAAATCTAACTTATTAATTTTTTCATAAATTATAGGATAAAATTTATAATTTATATTAGTTTGATAAACCATTAACTCTTTTGCTTTAAAAGTAACATGCAAATAATTCATCTTTACAATTCACTATTTAAAATATATTAATTCAATAGTCCTTTAATTAGAAATAAGTGTACCCTTACGTTGTTGATACCGATAAATTATCATTGTTAACATAATCGGAATAACAATCGCAAATATTATAGCAAATGAATAAACTAGCCAATAAATCGGTTGAATAGAAAGAATAGCAGGCAATCCTCCTACACCAATTCCATTAGAAAGAACACCAAATGTACCACAAATAAAAGCAGAAAAAGCAGAACCTATCATTGCACATAATAAAGGAAACCGATAATAAAGGTTTACACTATAAAGTGCAGGTTCAGTAACACCTAAATACGCAGAAATTGCTGCTGGGATAGTTATTTCACGTTCATTTTCTTTTCGACTAATAATAATAATACCTACAACAGCAGATGCTTGAGCAATATTTGAAAGAGCAATGATTGGCCAAATTGGTGTTCCACCTTGGATTTGCATGATCTGCATATCAATCGCAAGTGTAATATGATGAACACCAGTCATAACTAATAATGAATAAGTGAAACCAAAAATAGCAGACCCTATTGGTGCAAAACTACCAAACATTATAAACTTTACAATTTCTGAAATTTCATTACCTATAAAACGCCCTATAGGACCTAAAATACCATGTGCAACAAAAAGAGAAATACTTAAAGTTATAATAGGAACTATTACAAATTGCAAAAATTCTGGAATAGAACGACGTATGAAAATTTCAAACCAACTTAAAAATAATCCAGCAAAAATTGCCGGAATAACTTGAGCTTGATATCCTACTTTTTGAATACTAAATATCCCAAAATCCCAAACGTCAGGTAATTGAGTACCTAAATTATAAGCATTCATTAATTGAGGTGAAACTAATGTAATTCCTAAAATAATACCTAAAACGGGTGTTCCACCTATTTTTTTTACTGTAGACCAACAAATCGCAACTGGTAAAAAATGAAAAATAGCTTCACAAGGCAACCATAAAAAATCATAAATAGGTTTTAGGATAGGATAAAACCCTAGCAATGTTTGATTGTTTATTATTGGCATTTCACCCAAAATATTTCTAATACCTAATAATAAACCTCCACAGACCAAGGCAGGTAATAATGGAAAAAAAATCTCTGCTAAATGTGCAATGAGTGTTGTATGAAATTTTATCTTTTTTTTAAGAGATCTGTTTTCATTATTTTTATTTTCTGTAAGCATGAGTTGTTCTTGAATTACTTTATAATATTCGCTAACATTAGTACCCATCACAATTTGTAATTGTCCTGCCTGATTAAAACAACCTTTAATTTCAGGAATTTTTTTTAAATCTTGTATATTTACTTTTGTTGGATCATGTAATACAAAACGCAATCTAGTTAAACAATGTGTAAAATTATTGACATTATGTTTACCGCCGATATTAGTAATAATTTTTTTAATATTATCGTAATTTATTGTGATATTTTTTAGCATAATTTTCAATTTATATTAATTTATGATATATATAATATATCATCAGTAATAAGATTAATCTTTAAGGATTTATCACAAAAATAAACATATTTTTAAAAATATTATGATAAATAATACTCTTTTATTTTTATAAACTTTCATTTCCGACTAAAAACTTTTATAAAGTTAAAAATAACAAGAAAAACATCAATAACACATATTATTAATATTTATATTTATAAGAGTCGATAAACATTTATTCGTTATGATATAAATATTTTTATATTGATACTTATAATTTTTATCAAATAAAAAATGTTTTGCTATCAATTTATCTTTAATTCTCATAATAAAAAATATAATTTTTTGAATAGATGAAAGATTAAAGTTCTAAATAAAATCCCTTATTTATTAATTATTAATATTCTTTATTATAAATAATTTTTTTATTATTTTTTTTGAAAAATTGCAACAAAAAAAACATAAAAATCAAAAAATAATCTAAAATAAAAATTATTAAAAAATGTTTTTAAGTTTTTTCTAAAAAAAATAATATTCGATATATTTATATAATTCAATTTGGTATATTTTTTATGAAATTTATTCTTTATAACTTTTATAATGATTTGATTTCAATTAAAATTTTATTTTAATTAAAATAATATAAAAAATTTTAATTTTTCTAAAAAACCGTAAAATTATATATATAAGAATAAATTATTTTTTAATAACTATTAAATATTTTAATAAAAATTAATCTTTTTTATACAACTTTTATTAAATTTCATTTAATTATATATTATAAAATATATTTTTTTAATAAATATATTTTATAATATTTTTTGTTTTTTAATAAAAATATAATTAATAAACAATGTTATTAATACAATACTGATAATAATACCTAATGACACACTAGTTGGGATATGAAAAATATTGATGAACAACATCTTTATCCCAATAAAAATTAAAATAACGGATATACTATATTTTAAAAATATAAATTTTTTAAGAAAACCTAATAATACAAAATATATGACTCGCAAACCTAAAATAGCAAACAAATTTGAAGTGAAAACAATAAAAGGATCCGTTGTTACTGAAAAAACAGCAGGAATACTATCAAATGCAAAAATAATATCACTAATCTCAACCAAAATTAAAACTAAAATTAATGGTGTTCCAAATAATATACCTTTTTTACGAATAAAAAAATTTTCTCCATATAATGTATTTGTTATACGTAAATTGGACGTGATCCATTTTAATAATGGTTGTTGCGCAATTGTCAAAATATTTTCTTTCACAGAAAATATTTTGATACCACTAAATATCAAAAACATTCCAAAAAAATATAAAATCCAATAAAACTTTGTAATCAACCAGGTACCCGTAAAAATCATAATACTTCGTAAAAAAATAGCACCAAAAACACCATAAAGAAGTACTTTATGTTGTAAATATATTGGGATTGAAAAATAACTAAATAGCATCACCCAAACAAATACATTATCAATAGCTAATGCTTTTTCTAGGAAATAACTAGTTAAAAACTCTATAACATAATGATTTGCAATTGCAAGATTTGCATTTTTTTTTAAATAAAACCAAAAAAATACAGCAAATAAAAATACTATTTTAATCCAAATAATACTCCAAATAATGGCTGTTTTTAATTTTATGGTTTTACTTACATTGTTGTATTGTAAATAAAAATCAATAAAAAACATTATGCTAATAAAAACAATAAAAACCCACCATAATAAAGAAGTAGCAATAGAATACATTTTTAATCTCTAAAAATAAGAAATGGACTTGATCTTTTATAGAAGTACAAATATTCATGATTTATCTGGATTATAATTTCTCTATGTTCATAAAATAAACTATAATTAAAGTTCAATAGTTAGTAATATTTTATTGACAAATATTTGTTTTCAAAATAAAAAATATGATTTTTTAGTGAAATTGATCTAATACAACATTTTTTTAAAGAATACCATAACATTATTTTTTAAATACATTATTTTTAAATAATGATTCAATATCTTAATACAAAGATTATATGGATAATTGTTGATAATATTGTTAATATAATAGCATTTAGGAATATATTTAATGAAATTAGTTAAAGAGCTTTTTTTTGCACTTTGGGAACAAGATTATGAGATACTAATGAATCCTTCATTAGTATGGTTTATTTACATAATATTATTTTCTATATTATTTTTAGAAAATGGCATATTACCCGCTGCATTTTTACCTGGAGACAGTTTACTTATCTTAGTAGGGGTATTAATAGCTAAATGCATTATTAATTATTCATTAACAATTATTATTTTAACTAGTGGTGCTAGTTTAGGTTATTGGATTGCATATCTACAAGGGAGATGGCTAGGAAATAATGCAATTGTTTGTAGTTGGCTCTCTCATTTACCTAATAATTATCATCAACGTGCTTATAACTTATTTCATCGCCATGGATTAACTGCTCTTCTAATTGGTCGATTTCTCGCTTTTATTAGAACAATTTTACCAACTATTGCTGGACTGTCTGGATTGCCTAATGGGCGTTTTCAATTTTTTAATTGGCTTAGTGGTTTATTGTGGGTATTAATTTTAACTACAATTGGCTGCATTATTGGTAAAAGTTTAATATTCCAATATTATGAACATCAAATAATGAATATTTTAATGATTATTCCTATCGTATTATTTTTTTTAGGACTAATAGGAAGTATTATAGTAATCTTAAAAAAAGTTAAATAATATCAATTTATTTTTAACTTTTTTATTAATGATATTAGTCTAAATTAATAAAAATATCAAAAAATCAGTTTTATTACTATGTAATAAGTTGTTTTTAAAAAAAATGCCTTTATTCTTCAATATGTATACTTTTTATGTATACTTTTTATTAATGATAAATTTCGATTCATAAAAATTATTTTATTAAATTAAAATATTGTTACATTTATTTTTCTTTTAGAAGAATAATGTTTTTATGGTATATTTTTTTTAATAAAATTTTGCATATTATGTTTGAATGTTTATCTAATCTTTTTCATAAAAAATTAGATTACTAATAAAATAATACCTAACAAAAAATAAAGTTAAATTATCAATATATCATTCATACTCATAGATTCCTTCTCATCATAAGAATCTATTAAATTTTAATATAAAAAATTTAATATAATAAATATTTATCACATGGTGAAACATTTAATAGCTTTTTCTAAATTTTTTTATACTACGAATAAAAAATAATAAAACCCCTTTGTAATACAAAAATACAATTGGGGTTTTATTGCTTAAAAGTTAACAATAAGCCGGGTTCTGTCATGGACAACCATTCATCTAGGTTAAATACTCGCGCATTAACTCGAGCGACCTACCCAGGTTCAATACGGGCCGCATTTATTAATGAACCTCTATTTGGCCTTGCTCCGGGTGGAGTTTACATTACCACAAACTTGTTACCAATTGTGTGGTGTGCTTTTACCACACCTTTTCACCCTTACCTGTTGCACTATTTCAAAAATAGTTATCGGCGGTTTATTTTCTGTTGCACTAGTCGTAGGATTACCCTCCCAGACGTTATCTGGCACCCTGCCCTAAGGAGCCCGGACTTTCCTCTATTTTTTTATATATTTTTTTGATTACAATAAAAAATAAAAAATAGCGGTTGTCTAGCTAACTTTAGCTTTTAAATTATACATGTTTTTCTAAAATTTTAAATAAATATTTTTAATATTTTTTATATCTTGTTATTTTCAATTGCATACTTATATAAATATTTTTTTTTTAAACCATACACTTCTGCAGTGATGGATGCTGCCCTTTTTAAGGGTAATGACTCTCTTAATAAGATAAATGTTTTGATAACATTTTTTGAAATATGATTATCACATTTAGGTATTTTATAACCCTCAATGATTAAAACAATTTCTCCACGAGCTCTATTTTTGTCAATTTTTACCCAATCTAATAATTTTTTTACAGGAAAACCATGAATAGATTCCCATATTTTTGTCAATTCACGTGCTAAAATAACATAACGTTCACTTCCTAAAATAGATACCATATCCACCAATGTATCTAATAACCTATAAGGTGATTCATAAAAAATTAATGTTCTAGTTTCATAAGCTAATTTTTTTAATTTATTTTGTCTACTATGAGATTTTGATGGCAAAAATCCTTCATAACAAAAACGGTTTGGGTTAATACCAGAAGCAGAAAGGGCAGCTATTGCTGCACACGATCCTGGTAGGGGCACTACTCTAATTCCCATTTGGTGACACCTTTTTACTAAATAAAATCCGGGATCATTAATTAATGGGGTTCCTGCATTAGAAACTAATGCCACATTCTTTTTCTGTAATTGAGTAATTAATTGTTCTGTTTTATTTTTTTCATTATGAACATGAAAAGAAATTATATGCGTATTAATAGAGAAATGTTGTAACAATAAACCTGTATGCCGAGTATCTTCGGCTGCAATAAGATCCACGTTTTGAAGAATCTTTAATGCACGTAAAGTAATATCCTCCAAATTACCAATAGGAGTAGGCACAATATATAATATAGATGACATTTTTACCTCTATAGGATAATAAACTTTACCGTTGATACACTAAAAAATAATGTTATATTAAATTTTGTAATATTTTTTATATTATTTAAATATATACAATTTTTGTAAAAAATTAACAAACATGTTTTTAAAATGAAATTAATATTACTCTGTTTTTGTGCATGAATGCCTGTTTCTTTAAAAATTATTTTTTATTGAATATTTTTATAAAAAAACATATGACAATATTTCATAAAAAAATATATATGTGATGTTAAAAAAAATCTTTTTAAAATAAATTACTGATTGATAATCATATCAAAATAAAAATTTATAAAACACAAAAAAAATTTAATGTTATTAAATTTAAAAAAATAATGCTTATCATTACAAATAAGAATTCATAACTATTTTTACAAAAAAAAAACGATAATGAGAAAAATATTTTAACTTTAAAACAATATCTTAAAAAATAAAAAAAATTATTGATAAAAACATTTTCAATTTTACATATTTTATTTATACAAAATAATTAAAAAATTTATATATTTTTATAATTATTTTGTACTTATGAAAAATAATGAAAACATAGAATTAATCATTTTTTTGTAAAACAAATTTATAGTTTAAAAATAAATGTATTATAAAATGTTATTGCTTATGAGAAAAAATGTTCTTGATTTATATTTATCTTAAATTTCATAAAATATAGATACTTTAAAACAATAAAATCTAAAAAATAAAACAATAAATAATCTTAAGCATAGGTTATAAAATATAAGATTATATTCATAATATTTTTACTATTTTATAGTAAAAATATTTCATTTTAACAAAATGTTTTTAATAAAAATCTCATTGTATATAAAATAAAACGATTTATCATAAAAAAATCTTGTATTTTTCTATAAAAATACATATTGTTGTAATTAAAATTAAAAATGTAAAAAAAATCAAAATATATGTATCTTTATTAATATAACTTTTTTACATTTTTTTTGTTAAATCATATAATATTTCTTAATTCAACTAAATTAATTTAAGAAATAAAAATTTCCAAAAAAATAAAATTACTTAAAGTTAACATTTTATTTTTTATAATATTTTTGTTATAAAATATAAATTTTAAGATAATAAGTTACTTTCAGTAACTATGATTACATTTATTTAAAATAATAAAAAATAGGCCTTAAAGTGTTGAAGAAAATAAAAGCTTTTTTTATAGAAAGTATTCAAACACAAATTTCTTCTGCAGAAATATTACCTTATTCTATTTCTGAAGCAGCAAATATAATGGTGCATGCCTTATTAAATGGTAATAAAATTTTATGTTGTGGAAATGGTGGTTCAGGAATTATTGCACAACGATTTACAACTAGTATGATTAATCAATTTGAAGCTGATCGTCCAAGCCTGCCTGCATTATGTCTCAATACAGACAACATTATTTTTAATTCTATTAATAATGGGCAAAAAGAAGAAGCATATGCTAAACAAGTACGAGCACTGGGTCAATCTGGTGATATATTATTTGCGATCTCCACAAAAGGAAAAAATCGTTTTATTATAAAAGCAGTAGAAACAGCATTAGTATGTGATATGACTATTATAGCATTAACAGGTTGTGATGGAGGAGAATTAGCCGGATTATTAGGAGAAAAAGATGTAGAAATACGTATACCTTCTAAAAGGAGCATTAGAATTCAAGAAGTTCATTTATTAACAATTCACTGTTTATGTGATTTGATCGACAATACACTTTTTCCACATTAAAATGATTCAATAACTATAATGAAACCATTATCTTTTTTACTAATAATATTATTTAGTGGTATTTTAATACAAGGATGCCTTGAAACTACTGTAATAGGTTCGGCTGCAATTTTAACAAAAAGTGTAACTGATCCAAGAAGTATAGGACGCCAAATTGACGATGGAACATTAGAAGCCCGTGTTATATCAGCACTAAATAAAAATAAAGAAATAAGAAATAATACACGAATTATAAGTACTGCTTATAAAGGAAGCATTTTATTAACCGGACAAACACCGAAATTATTTTTAAGTAAACTAGCTAAAAAAATAGTCGTAACAGTAAAAGGAGTTGAAACTGTTTATAATGAAATTCGTATAAAACAACCTATTAATTTTATACAAACTGCAAAAGATACATTAATAACTATTCAAATAAAACTCAAAATATTTTCCAATAATTTAATAAAATTATCAACAGTAAAAGTACTAACAGAAAACGGTGAGGTATTTTTATTGGGTATTCTTTCTAAAGAAGAAGGAGAGATTATTGCAAAAATTGCAGGTGAAATACAGGGTGTAAAACACGTTTTTACAGGATTTACTTATAACTAAAAATTATTATTTTTCTAAAAAAATAAAATACAATTTTTATATCAACTATATAGATACACTATTATATGATTTATTGGTATTTAGTGTTACTACGTTAAACTACATTTAACTACATTTATTTATTAAAAAAAAATCCCTGATTGTCATTAAAACATGATTTATTTTGTAATCAACAAAATTTTTTTTATTAAATAATTATTGATAATATTTAATAAAAAAATAAAAAAATTTTTAAATGTTTTTTAACTTATAAAAAAACATTTTATGATTCATAAAAATAATATAGTTATATCATTTATCTTATGTGTAATTAAGAATATACATATACTTTCTTGTAAAACATAAAAAGTTTTTTGTAAAAAACTTTTTATATCGTATTTTATTTTATAAATTTTTATATAAAATTTTATTATATGAAATAAAAAACATACCTTTTTTTTATATATTTTTCAATATGTCGTAATTTTTATTTAATGATACGTATTTTTGTTTTTCTTTCATTTAATGAAATAACAGATTTTTTATCAACAAGTGTTTTTAATGTATTTATTTTTTCTTGATTTGATAAAAAAATATCCTTTTTATTATTATTTATTAATTTTAATTTTTTAATTTTTTTAGTTATAACATCTGTATTAAACTGATATTCAGACTCATTTTCAAAAATTATGCCCTCTCTATTTTCAGTAGAATAAATAGCAATGATAGCTAAAACAGGTACTTCGATATAAGAAACCACACCACCAAAACGGGCATTAAATTTTAATATATCATAATTCATCTGAAAATTTTCTACTGCAGAAGGTTTAATATTTAAAATAATTTGCCCATTTTTTGCGTATTCCATAGGTATTTTCACACCGAAAATATTTACATTTATAATAACATAAGGTGTCATATTATTATCAATAATCCAATCATAATATGCTTTCAATAAATAAGGACGACGCGGTAACATTGTTATATACTCCAACTAATTTTTTATAAAACGCATTTCACGTTCAGCTTCAGTTAATGAAGTAAGAAAAGAATCTCTATCAAACACATTGTTCATGTAAGATCTAATACCTTCAGTTCCTTTGTCTTGAGGTATGTCAATATTCCAAGCGGGCAAACGCCACAGAAAAGGTGCCAAACAACAATCTACTAAACTAAATTCCTCACTCATAAAAAATCGCATCTCTTGAAAAATTGGAGAAATCGATATTAATTCTTCTTTTAATTTTTTTCGAGCAGAATAAGATTGAGAATCTTTGTTTTGAATTTTATACATTAAAGAATACCAATCTTTTGCAATACGGTACATCATTAAACGAGTATTACCACGAGCAACAGGATAAACTGGCATTAATGGTGGATGAGGGAACCGCTCATCAAGATATTCCATTATGACTCGAGCATTATATAAAATTAATTCCCTATCTACTAATGTTGGGATTGTTTGATAAGGATTTAAATTAACAAAATCTTGAGGTAAATTATCTTTGTCAACATTCTCAATCTCAAAATTTACATCCTTTTCTGCCAATACAATTCTTACTTGATGGCTAAATATGTCATTTTCACCAGAAAACAGTGTTATCACCGAACGTTTATTAGCAGCAACAGGCATGAAAACCTCCAGATTGATAAAATATACACAGACATTACATAAAAAAGAATATAATATTTGATTATTACATACTGATATAAATATAAGTATTTTATTAAAAATATAATATATATTTATTCAGAAACTGAAATATAAATTTCATTTTTTAATCTAAAATAATTAAAATAAATTATTTACCAATAATTACTAAATACACAATTTTACTAAACATCCCGGCTTGAAGCCAAAGTTTTTAGTAAATGCTTATCGATCCATGCATAAAAAACTAACGTTTAGAATATTGTGGACGACGACGAGCTTTTTTAAATCCAACTTTTTTTCTTTCAACAGAACGGGCATCACGAGTAACAAAGCCCGCTTTACGTAATTCAGGACGCAACAATTCATTATATTCAATCAATGCTCGTGCAATACCATGACGAATTGCACCTGCCTGACCAGAAATACCACCACCTTTAACAGTAATGTATAAATCTAATTTTTTATACATATCAACTAATTCTAATGGTTGAAGAATAATCATTCTTGCTGTCTCACGACAAAAATATTGTTCTATAGTACGTTTATTAACAATAATATTACCACTGCCAGACTTCATAAAAACACGAGCAGAAGAATTTTTTCGGCGACCAGTGCCATAGTATTGATTTGTAGTCATATTTTATATATCCATCTTTCTTAATTTTTTCTTTAAATATTAAGCAATTGCGGTTTTTGTGCTATTTGTTCATAATGATTATCTGCATAAACTTTCATTTTTGAATACATAGCACGACCGAGAGGTCCTTTAGGTAACATTCCTCTAACAGCAATTTTAATAATTCTTTCAGGGTAACGAACAATCATTTCTTTAAATGTTGTTTTTTTTAGACCTCCTATATAACCACTATGGCGATAATATATTTTATTTTCACGTTTATGGCCAGTGACAAGAATTTTTTTTGCATTAATAACAATAATATAATCTCCAGTATCAACATGAGGAGTGAATTCTAATTTATGTTTTCCACGCAATCGTCTTGCAATTTCAGTTGCAAGACGACCTAAAATTTTTCCATTCCCATCAATAATATACCAATTACGTTTTACGGTTTCTTGCTTAGCTATAAAAGTTTTCATGAAATGATACCATCATATAAATTATATATTGGAAATACTTATACTTTATGAAAATGTTTTATTTATCTAAAACTTATTGTAAATTATGAATACTACGATAAATAAAAAATTAACATTAATTGTAGATTTATTAAAAAATTAGAATTTTTGTAATTTAATTACCAGACATTATAATAAATTTTTATGCAAAAATCGATAAAATTAAGTATATATATTAAATAAATAAACAATATTTAAAATAAAGAAAATATTTTTTAGAAAAATCTCTTCAAGATTTAAACATGATAATTTTTTATGTTATTTTTTTAAACATTAATGATCTATCAATTAATCCTTATATAAATTACTGCTATAATAGTAAAATCTTTTCTGTAAAAAATTCTCTTCAATAAGATATAAATGTAAACTATATCATTTCAATAATACATATTTTTCTTATCAGCATTCAAGTAATATTTTTTCTTTATATGTTATTCCGTCTTTTTTATTATAATAAAAAATAAATCTTTATTATGAATATTATTGATATATATAAATCAATAATATTAAATTCTAGATCATATAAAAATATCGCCGATATTATGATATTCAATCATAATTATTTAGATATAATATAAAAAGTAAATTTTTTTCAATGCTTTTTTAATTATAATTATAGTATATGCTTATATTATTGTAAGAATTATAAGTACTATCAGTATAACTGTTGATAAAAATATTTTTATATTATACTTAAGGGGATCATGACATTATATAAATAATACAATTTTACAATTTTTTTATTTTTTTACATAAAATCTTTACAATAAAAATACTTTTAACATTAACCAATAAAACTGAAATTTTGAAAATTAAAATCTATATTTAAAAAATATGATAAAAATCATTAATATATCATTAGCTCATTCATAAAACATTGCTAAATAATATAAACGCTATATTAGTAAAATATATGTAATTATATAAATATAATTAGTAGCTTTTATTAAAATTATAAAAAATACATAAAAAAATTTTTGAGTATTTTTTAATATGTTTATATTAGATAATAATCAAATATCTATTACTTATAATAAATTCTTTAGAAAACATTTTAGAAAAGAGCTAATAAGCAACTAAAATAAAATTTCTGAAATAAGAAATAAGATTTTATGAATTATTAAAGTTATTTTAATGTTTTAAAAATAATTTAATATTATATTTTTAATTATATATAGCTCACTAAGAATTCAATTGCCTTAATAAATTAAGGTATTTAAGAGAAATAAATTCATGAAAAAAAAAGAAAAACATTTTTTAAATATATTTACGATAACTATAATTAATTTTATATTTATTCTACCAACAGTAACTTATTCTGCATTAATACCACCATCAGTTACCATATCACCTGAACAAAAATTATCTAGTCTAGCTCCTATGTTAGAAAAAGTACTACCTGCTGTAGTTAATATTCGTGTATCTGGGACACGCGTTCAAAATCAACAATTGCCAGAAGAATTTAAATTCTTTTTTGGACCAAATTTTCCTTCACAACAAAAAAGCATTCGTCCTTTTGAAGGGGTAGGCTCTGCTGTTATTATTAATTCAGAAAAAGGTTATATTTTAACTAACAATCATGTTATTGACAATGCTGATAATATTCAAATTCAAGTTAATGATGGAAGAGAAATTGAAGTAAAACTTGTTGGTCGAGACTCTCAAACAGATATTGCTCTATTACAAATTAAAGATTCTAATGAAGAAAATTTAAGAAAATTGAATTTAAAAGCTATAAAAATTGCTGATTCTGATAAACTACGTGTTGGTGATTTTGCTGTTGCTGTAGGTAATCCTTTTGGATTGGGACAAACAGCAACATCAGGGATTATTTCTGCATTGGGTCGCAGTGGTTTAAATCTAGAAGGTTTAGAAAATTTTATTCAAACAGACGCTTCTATTAATAGGGGTAATTCAGGTGGTGCATTAGTTAATCTTAATGGTGAATTAATTGGTATCAATACTGCTATTTTAGCACCTGGGGGAGGTAATATCGGTATAGGTTTTGCTATTCCATCAAATATGGCAAAATCTCTTAGCGATCAAATTATTAAACATGGTGAAGTAAAACGGGGAGTTTTAGGAATAAAGGGAACTGAAATGACTTCTGATTTAGCTAAAGCCTTAAATATTGATGCACAAAAAGGTGCATTTGTAAGTGAAGTAATACCAAATTCTGCTGCAGATAAAGCAGGTATTCAACCAGGTGATGTCTTAGTATCTATTAATAATAAATATATTAATAGCTTTGCTGAATTAAGAGCAAAAATTGGTACCAGTGAAATTGGTCAAAAAATGATGATTGGGTTATTACGTAAAAGAAAAGCTTTACAAGTAAATGTAACATTAGAAGATAGTAACTCAACAAGTACAAAAGCAGAAATTCTAATGACATCACTCATGGGTGCAACGTTAAGCAATAATACAAGAAAGGGTACAAAGGGGGTTCAGGTTGATAGTGTTTCTTCTAATTCACCTGCAGCAATGCTTGGTTTAGCTAAAGACGATCTTATTATTAGTGCCAATCAACAGAGAACAGAAAACATTAATCAATTACGCAAAATCATTGCCAGTAAACCTACCGCACTAGCATTAAATATTTTACGTGGTGATCAAAATATTTATTTATTAATTCGTGGTAATAATATATTTAATTAATTTATTTTAGAAATTCAAATATAAACAAGTGCAATTTTGATGATTGTACTTGTTTTTCTTTAAATAAAAATTTTCTCGCGTATTTTATAACATAAAATACATAATACAAAAAACAAAACATATGTTATAAAAAAATACATTTTTGTAACTTTAATTATCAGAAAACATTAATAAAAAGTGTTAAAAAATCTGCTACAGAAAATAATCGCATTTAAATTTTAATGACGTATCACACATTTATTCTTCATAATTTTTTAGGAATTTATAACAATATTAAAATATTTTTAGTACAATATAATTTTTTATGCGTAATTAATAATAAATTATATAAAAATTCTTATATATACGTAAAATTAAAATTTATGTTTTATTTGATTGAATGCGCTTTATTTTAGCTCCTAATTTTCGTAATTTTTCTTCTATCTTTTCATACCCTCTATCAATATGATATACACGTTCAACAATTGTTTTTCCTTTTGCGATGCAACCAGCAAGAACTAAACTAGCAGATGCTCGCAAATCAGATGCCATAACTTGGGCACCAATTAATTGTTTTACACCATGACAAAATACTTCATTTTTTTTTATTTTTGCACATGCTCCCATACGTATTAATTCTGGAATATGCATAAAACGATTTTCAAAAATGTTTTCTTTAATTGTACTTACTCCTTCAGCTACTAAATTAAGTACACTGAATTGTGCCTGCATATCAGTTGGAAAACCTGGATATGGTTCTGTTTCAATACTTACTGCTTTAGGTCGTTTACCATGCATATCAAGTTGAATCCAATCTTTACCTACTTTAATTTCTGCACCAGTTTTATTTAACTTTTTTAATACTGCATTTAAAATAATTGGTTTAGTATTTCGGCAAAGAACTTTTCCACCAGAAATTGCAGCTGCAACAAGAAAAGTTCCTGTTTCAATTCTATCAGGTAAAATTTTATAAACACCACCACCTAAATATGATACTCCATCAATAATAATTCTATGAGTACCTGCCCCAGTTATTCTAGCCCCTAACAAATTTAAAAAATTAGCGGTATCTTTAATTTCAGGTTCACAAGCAGCATTTTCAATGATTGTTTGACCATTAGCTAGTGTTGCAGCTGTCATAATAGAAACTGTAGCACCTACACTAATTTTATCCATAATAATATTAGCACCTTGTAATCTTCCATTAATAGATGCTTCGACATAACCTTCTTTTAAGGAAATATTAGCTCCAAGCTTTTGAAGCCCTTTAATATGTAAATCTACTGGACGTGCACCAATAGCGCATCCTCCTGGTAAAGATACCTGAGCTTTACCAAATCGCGCGACTAATGGAGCCAAAACCCAAATAGATGCTCGCATCGTTTTTACTAATTTATAAGAAACACAAAACTTATTAATATTACATGCATCAATAAAAATAGAACCACTTCTCTTAACATTAATGCCCAATTGATTAAATAATTCAATTGTCGTATCAATATCTTTTAAATTAGGGATATTTTGTAATTCTACAACTTCTTCTGTTAATAACGATGCAAATAATATTGGTAATGCAGCATTTTTTGCACCAGAAATTAAAACCTCTCCTATTAAACGAATTGGTCCTTTTAATTGAAATTTATCCATTAAAATCTTCTTTATTAGCAGAGTACTTTTTTCATAACTTTATTATTAAAAAAGTTTATTGTTTTTAAATTATTTACATTCACAAATTTTTGACCATTCAATTGGTGTATAAACTTTAATTGATAATGCATGAATTTTATTGTTTGTAATATATTTCGTTAATGGTTTATAAATTATTTGCTGTTTTTGAACCGCAGTCATACCATAAAACATTTCACCAACAACAATCACTTGAAAATAATTCCCATTACTTTTAATAATTACTTCATCAAGTTTTAATGTTTTTAATAATAATTGTTTTATTTCATTTTGAAATTTATCTATAGCCATAATTGAACTCAATTAGCAAGTTAAAATATTATTAATATTTTATTGTAATAAACCATCAAAATTATTAAATCATAAAAGTTTCTAACTTGTAGAGTTTAATAAGTGTTTTTAAATGTTCACTCATTCCTTCAATAAGTAACTTATTAGTATTTTTTTTTATTTTTAATCTGACTAACATTGCAAGACCAACAGAATCAATATGAGATAATAAAGAAACATTAATTGTATTTATATCTTTCAATAATTTATTTTTCTGTTTCCAAAAAAACATTAAAGTATCTCTATTTAATATACCATTTAAAATTAATGTTGTATTATTTTTATGCCAAGTTAACATGCATTTCATGTTTTATATTCCACATATTTTTTATTTTCCATAAACAATATGATTATTAGTTCTATTGATTAATTCTTCTGTCAAACCATCAATACCTTTATTACGTAATAAATTACCCCATTCATTTTTTTTAGTAGTAATAAAACTAATTCCTTCAGTAATCATATCATAAGCCTGCCAAAATCCTGTTTTGCTATTTTTGCGCCATTGAAAATCAAGATAAACAGGTGAGTATCCTTGTGGATCAACAATAATAACACGAACTGAAACAATATTTTTATTTCTTAATGTTTTTTTTTCTGGTGAAATGTTATATTTTTGCCCGTGATACATCATTAACATTTGCCCATAAGATTGCTCTAAATATGCTTCTATTGCTTTAAAATACCTTTCCCGTTGAAAAGGAGTAGCAGTAGTATAATAAGGCCCTAAAATTAATGCACCTACATATTTAATATGTACATAAGGCATAAGTTCCTCGTGAACAATCTTGCGTAAGTAATCAGGATTTTTATTAATAATATATTGTTCATTTTTTAATCTTTTCAATGTATTGGAGATAACTTGTTCTATAATTTCATATGCATTTGATTGATCCATTGCCATTGCAAATGATGTCAGAAATAAAAAAATTAGTATTAGTAACTGTTTTAACATAAAATAAATTCCTGGTGTTTTAATATTTTATTTATCTTGAATACTTGTTATTTTTTATTACTAATTTCAGCATTATTGTCGTTCTCTAAAATCTTAGGAAAAACACCTCTATAAAAAAATTGTCCAATTAGATCTTCTAAAACTATGGCTGATTTAGTGTCTTCAATATGATCACCATTTTTAAGAACTGTGGTATCACTATCTAAATCATAAAATCCTATATTTAATGCTAAAAATTGCTCGCCTAATAACCCTGTTGTAAGTATTGACAATGAACTATTATCAGGAATATTATTATATTGATTTAAAATTGCTAAAGTAACACGTGGATTATAAGTTTTTTTATCTAAAATGATATCAACTATTCGACCGACTACAACACCACCTATTTTTACTGGAGAATTTACTTTTAATCCACCTATATTGCTAAAAATAGCAGTTACTTTATAAGTTCTTTGATTACTAAATGATTTTATGTTTGCAACCTTCCAACATAAAAAAAGAAAAGCACTGAACCCAATTAAAAAAAATAAGCCAACTAAAATTTCATTTTTTTGATTTTGCATACATTAATCTCCAAACATCAGTGAAGTAAGCACAAAATCTAAACTTAAAATAGCTAGTGAAGAATGAACAACAGTGCGAGTAGTTGCACGACTAATCCCTATAGGTGTAGGAATTGCGTGATATCCGTTAAATAAAGCAATCCAACTTACTGTAAAAGCAAATATAACACTTTTTATAAAACAATTAAAAATATCCTTTTTCCATTCAATAGTAGATTGCATAGATGACCAAAAAAAACCTTCATCAATTCCTTTCCAATTTACACCAACTAATGCACTACCTAATATTCCTGCAGTAACAAAAATAAACACTAACAGTGGCATACTAATCAACCCTGCCAAAAATCTTGGTAAAATTATATGACGTAATGGATCAATAGCCATCATCTCTAAACTAGAAATTTGTTCTGTTACTTTCATTAATCCTATTTCTGCTGTTAATGAAGAACCCGCGCGACCTGCAAATAATAATGCAGTTACTACTGGACCTAATTCTCTTAATAAAGAAAGAGATACCATAATTCCAAGACTGCATTCAGTACTAAATATGGCTAAAACTAAATATCCTTGTAAAGCAAGTACCATCCCAATAAATAATCCAGATACTAAAATAATGACTAAAGATAAAACCCCTACATTATAAAACTGTTTTATTAATAATGGCCACTGTTTGACAATTTTTGGATTAGTAGATAAAATGCGAAACAAAAAACAAACTGCTAAATTAAATCTTGAAAATATACCTAATAAACAATGAACTATTCTAGTTAATATATTAATTAGTATCATTTATATTATCCCAATAAATCTTCTAGATATTTGTTTTCAGGGAATTGAAATTTTATTGGACCATTTGCTGTTCCATGAAGAAATTGTTGAACTTTTTCATCTTTATTACTTTTTAATTCCTTTACGGTTCCACGAGCAATAATACATTGTTCTGCAAAAATATAAACTTTATCTGTAATACTAAATAGGGCATGAATATCATGGGATACAATAATACAAGTAATACCTAATGCATAATTTAATCTATAGATAAGATTTACTAAAATTCCCATGGTAACTGGATCTTGTCCAACAAAAGGCTCATCAAATAAAATTAATTCTGGGTCAAGTGCAATAGCTCGTGCTAATGCTACTCGTCTTGCCATTCCACCTGATAATTCATCAGGCATAAGATTAGCTGCACCTCGCAATCCTACTGTTTCTAATTTCATCATTACTACTGTATGAATAATATCTCTTGTTAAAAGAGTATGTTCACGTAAAGGAAATGCAACATTATCAAAAACATTTATATCAGTAAATAATGCAACAGATTGAAATAACATACTCATTTTTTTTCTAACCATATAAAGGTCAGAACGTGATAATATTGAAATATTATCACCATCAAAAAAAATTTCTCCTTTTTCTGGACGCAATTGTCCACCAATTAAACGCAATAAAGTAGTTTTTCCAATACCTGATGGTCCCATAATAGCTGTAATTTTTCCTCGTGGAATTTTTAAATTTATATTGTTAAAAACAGGGTGCGTCCCTCTACTAAAAAACATATTCTTAATTTTTATTATATGATTAATACTTTTGTTCATGATAAGTATTCTGGTTTAAAGTTTAATTATATGATTTTATATATTAAAATAATTTTATATATCAAATATATTAAAAGATATTACATAAAATCAATATCAACTATTATAATATTACTATATTACTTGATACGTTTTAAAAAAATAGATTTTTATTCACTATCTTAATATATAAAAATATAATAAGTTTCAAATAGTTACATTATAAATTAAAAAATATTTATTAATTACATTATTAATTTGTTAATTACATTATTAATTTAATCATAAATCATTTCTGAAATATTAAAATAATTTTTATAAAACATGCATCTAAAAAAGAGAAAATAAAAATAGCTATAAAGAACTATAAAATAATATATCTTACATTATTTTTATATATTTTTTTAAAAAAAAGAATATGATAAAAATCATACAAATACAGAATAATCGTTTTTTATTAAAAATATTTTTAATAAATATTATAAAAAATAGTAATTTAATAAATTAGTAGTATTTTATAAAAAATTATCATTATATATTTTTATTTTTAAAAAATTTAATACATTTTACTTTAACTTAAAACAAAAATAGCATATCAAATAATAACACATTATACTTTATAGATCACATATTAAAAAACAATAACTCAGAAAAATCATATGTTGGGATACATAAAATGCTGAAAATTAATTTTCAAAAAACAGCTAAGAAAGTATTAGACATTGAACGTAATGAACTGGCCAATTTAGTACAATATATTAATCATGATTTTAATTCAGCTTGTTTGCTTATCTTTGCATGTAAGGGTAAAGTAGTTGTTATGGGTATGGGAAAATCAGGTCATATTGGCTGTAAAATTGCTGCCACCATGGCAAGCACAGGAACTCCTGCATTTTTTTTACATCCAGGAGAAGCCAATCATGGTGATATAGGTGTAATTACTCAAGAGGATATTGTATTTGCTATCTCTAATTCTGGGGAATCTAATGAAATTTTAGCGCTAATACCAGCATTAAAAAGAAAAAATATTCGTTTAATATGTATGACAAAAAATCCTTTAAGTAGTATGGGAAAAGCAGCTGATATTCATATTTGCATTAAAATAACACAAGAAGCCTGTCCATTAGGTCTCGCTCCAACAACTAGTACAACAGCCATGCTCGTAATGGGTGATGCAATTGCTATCAGTTTACTCCAAGCCAGGGGTTTTACTGCTGAAGATTTTGCACTTTCTCATCCAGGAGGTACATTAGGGCGAAAACTTTCACTAAACGTTAGTGACTTAATGCATAGAGGAAAAGATATTCCACATGTAACAAAAAATGCAACATTACAAGAAGCATTAATAGAAATTACTCGTAAAAAATTAGGAATGGTAGTAATTTGTAATAAAAAAAATAAAATTGAAGGAATTTTTACTGATGGTGATTTACGACGTGTTTTTGGAATGAAAATCGACTTAACTAATACAAAAATTATTGACGTAATGACAATTGGAGGCATTAAGATTAAATCTGATTTTTTAGCAATTCATGCATTAAACTTGATGCAAAAACATCATATTACTTCATTAATAGTTGAAAAATCCAATACACTAATTGGTGTTATTCATATGCATGATCTTTTAAAAGCCGGTATAATGTAGTACCAAAAATAATATTAACATTTAAAAAACCAAAATTATAAGATAATAACGATTAATTAAAATATTAAAATAATTCATATCGTTTTACAACAATACGAATTTCAAAATAAGTGCTTATAATTTTTATATAAAGTGCATACCTAAAACTACATGACCTTCCCATCTTATTAAAACATTAATGTTAACTTATCAGAGATTATTATGATTTAATATACTTTTTTAAATATATGAAAATTATAAATAAAATTTTAAAAAATAAAAAGAGTAATTCTTCATAAACTTTTCATAAGTAGAAATTAAAATATATAATGCAAACATCAAAAGTCTTCTTAAACATTATATTGATATTTATTATTTTAACGATTATTGGTTGGAATTTTAGTAATTTAAATAAATTAACAGAACCAATAATAGTTGATAAATATCAACCAAGTTATCAAATTATAAATTCTATCACGCATATATATGATCATTCAGGAAAACTAGTTTATAAACTAATAACAAATAAAACATATTATTTTTCTGATAAAAAAAGTAGCTATTTCATAAAACCAGTATTAACTATATATAATACAAAAAGTATACCTACCTGGAAAATCACTGCTGATCAAGCAAAATTGACAGATGATAATATACTCTATTTACATGGCAATGTTAAAATTAATAGTTTAAATAAAAATTCAAATTTAAAATACATTTTAATGAAAAACTCCACTATTAATCTAACAACTCAAGATGTAATATCTAATGATCGTGTTATAATAATTGGAAATGATTTTAAAACGGTAAGTATGAAAATGCATGGCAATATAAAAAAACAAATTGCAGAATTAAATGAAAATGTAAAAACTTATTACGAAATAATCCACTAATGTAAAAAAAATCACTAATATTAAACACTAAAAAAAATCATATGATAACAATATTAATAAAAATCATCTTTATGCATTTAAATAAAATAACTGTGGGTATAATATTAGCATTTAGTTTATCAGCTGTAGCTCTTAAAAATGATTCAAAACAAGCAATTCATATTAATGCAGTAAAACAATTACTAAATTTAGAAGAAAATATTACTATATTTACAAAAAATATTATTATAAAACAAGGTAGTATTGATATTAGAGCTAATAAAGTGATTGTCACTCAAACTAATAATAACACAAAAAAAATAATTCTTGAAGCTTATGGAACCCCTGTTACGTTTTATCAATTACAAGAAAATGGTAAAGCAATTCAGGGCCACAGCAATAGTATACGTTATGAGATGGAGAAAGAGCGTATCATCTTGACTGGCAATGCTTACCTTGAACAATTAGATAACTCTATTAGAGGTGATAAAATTACTTATATAATTAAAACACAACAAATAGAAGCTTTTAGTAATATCGGAAAAAGAGTAACAACCATATTGTTACCGTCACAATTACAGGAGAAATTTCCTAAAATGAACAACAAAAACAACCATATAAATTAATTTTAAAAATGTCTACATTAATTGCAAAAAATTTAGCAAAAACCTATAAAAACCATAAAGTTGTTGAAGATGTTAGTCTAGAAGTGAATTCAAGTGAAATTGTGGGTTTACTAGGTCCAAATGGTGCAGGAAAAACAACTACTTTTTATATGCTTGTTGGAATTATAGTGCGCGACACAGGCACAATAAGTATTGATAATGAAGATATTAGTTTGCTTCCTTTGCACGAACGTGCTCGTAAAGGGATAGGTTATTTACCACAAGAAGCTTCTATATTTAGACGTTTAAATGTTTATGAAAATTTAATGGCGATATTAGAAATACGAAAAGATTTAAAATTTAAAGAAAAACAAAAATGTATTAAAAATTTAATGAAAGAGTTTAGCATTAGTCATTTAAAAAATGATTTAGGTCAATCTCTATCTGGTGGGGAAAGACGTCGTGTAGAAATTGCTCGCGCTTTAGCGGCCAATCCGAAATTTATTCTTTTAGATGAACCATTTGCTGGTGTAGACCCAATATCAGTATTAGATATAAAAAAAATAATTCAACACTTAAAAAAAAATGGTTTGGGAGTATTAATTACAGATCATAATGTAAGAGAAACATTAGATGTTTGTGAACGTGCATATATTGTTAATCAAGGTCATATTATTGCTCATGGAGCTCCCAGAGAAATATTAGAAAATAAACACGTAAAACGTGTTTATTTAGGAGAAGGTTTTCGACTATAAAAATGAACTATAATAAACTATTTATTGTTTATATTTATTATTTAAGTAAAGAAAAAATATATTTTTTATATACGCAAATATACTACAAAATAACTTTTTTTATTTTTTTCGTCATTTTTTAAGAAAAAGAAATTACGTATTTTTTATAAAAAACTATTAATTTACAAAAAAAATTTTTCAATTTAATATCAATGTGATTTATATAAAAATTATAGTATTCAAAAAATCAATTTATTTATATACAAAATAACTTTTATCTATTGATTACTATAATTCTTTATATTGATTACTTCTAAAAAAACCCCTTTTTTATAAAAAATATTTTTTCTCGTTTGGTTTGATATACCTTAAAAACTTTATTTTTCCTGGAAAAAATAGATAATATAATAAACAAATTTTCTAGAATTTATTACATATAATTTATTTTATGAAAATCAATAAGAATGCTTATAAAAATATGTATTACAATAATATTTATAGTATCAAGGAAATATAAATTACTTATATTTTATATATTGCTTCATTAATAATCTCAAATATATAATATATGCTGTAAAAATAATTCTAAAAAATTTTTCTAGCTAAAATTAAAATAGAACACTTTTATATCTATATAATATTTTTATAAACAAATTTATAAAAAAAGAATTAAATAATAAATAATTTATTTTTTTAAAAAAATATTGATTTTAAAAATATAATCAGAAAACATAATCCCACTAAGGTATGATCAAAAACAATAAAAAACTAATATTAATATAAATAAACTTGTTAAAAATTACAGCAAAAAATTGATACGAAATAATAAAATACCCATTAATGATTGCCATAAAAAATTATAAGTATTTTATACAAAAATAAAATACCATTAACATACAACAAAATAATACATTATCATATTAAATATATACTATCACTGATAATATATATGTTTCTAGTTTCTAATCAGAATACATTATAAATATCTGATATAATAATAGTTTAGTAAATAAAATTAAATCAAAATAATGAACAATGAAGAAAATATATCATTCAAATCGTTATTAACAGAATCATGTACATTAAATAATGTACATTGTACAAGCAAAAAACGCGCACTAGAAATTATTAGTGAAGTATCTGCAAATGTATTAAACATACCTATAAACATAATTTTTCATGCATTATTAAAACGTGAAAAAGTAGGTAATACTGCTATTGGTGGAGGGATAGCAATTCCTCATGGAAAAATATATAACAGCAATTCATCTAAAGCGATAGGCGTATTGCTTCATTTAAACCAAACAATTATTTTTGATGATATTGACAATCAATTAGTTGATTTATTATTTGCATTACTGGTTCCTTCAGAAGCATATACTACACATGTAGATACATTATCTTTGATTGCTAAAAAATTTACAAACAAAAACTTATGCCGCAGGTTACGATCTGCACAAAGTAATAAAGAACTATATAACTTTATTATTGAATAAATATAATTTTTGCGAAAATACCAAATAAGTATTCAATTAATTATATGGAAAATCTAAGAAGGGCAATAATTACTACTCATGGTCTTGATGATAATTAGTGGACGTTCTGGTTCTGGTAAATCTGTTGCTTTAAGAGCACTAGAAGACATGGGTTTTTATTGTGTTGATAACTTACCGGTAATTTTATTACCAGCATTAGTAACTACTTTAACTAAACAGAAAACGTTTGCTGCTGTAAGCATTGATATTCGAAATATGCCAGAAAATCCAGTAATTTTTGAGCAAATTTTTAAAAAATTATCAATTTTTTTTCCTAAAATACTTTTTCTTGATGCGAACCATAATACACTCATAAGAAGATATAGTGATACACGACGTCTTCATCCACTTTCCAATCAAAATTTATCATTAGAAAATGCTATAGATGCAGAAAAAAAAATATTAGAGTCATTAAGATCTCGAGCTGATTTAATTATAGACACTTCTGATATGTCTGTTCACGGATTAGCTGAAATACTTCGAGCACATTTATTA
This sequence comes from Arsenophonus sp., assembly GCA_031446165.1. GTDB lineage: Bacteria > Pseudomonadota > Gammaproteobacteria > Enterobacterales > Enterobacteriaceae > Arsenophonus. The sequence goes on from CP132905.1 coordinate 568,912, forward strand.
GGAAAAAAAAATCGTGAAATTACTATGGTCTTTGAATCTTTTGGATTTAAGTATGGTATTCCTATTGATGCTGATTATGTATTCGATGTACGTTTTTTACCTAATCCACATTGGAATCCCAAATTACGCCAAATGACTGGCTTAGATCTTCCTATTGCTGATTTTTTGAATAGACATATAGAAGTACACAATTTTATTTATCAAACATGTAATTATATTGAATTATGGTTACCGATGTTAGAATCTAATAATCGCAGCTATTTAACTATCGCTATTGGTTGTACAGGAGGTAAACATCGTTCAGTTTATATAGCAGAAAAATTAGCAAATTATTTTCAATCTCAAGGGAAAAATGTTCAATCTCGCCACCGAACGCTAGAAAAAAAATAAAATAATACTGAACATTATACATATTTTTTTTTAAAACATAATTATCAAAAGATATATATAAAAATTTTATTGAAAATTATATTTGATAACTTTTTCATAAATAGTATCTCAATTTAAATGCTACATTTTTCTATAAAAAATATATTATAATCCAGAAACACAAATTTCTGATAATAATACGGAACCACATCGAATATTACCGCGAGTTTCAATATCATTAGATATCATTACTATATTAGACCACATGTCTTTTAAGTTTCCTACAATAGTAATTTCGCTAACAGGATACTTAATTACTCCACTTTCTACCCAAAATCCACAAGCTCCCCTAGAATAATTGCCATTCATTAGACTAACTCCTTGCCCCATTATTTCAGTTATAAGCAATCCCTTCCACATTTCTTTTAATAAAGCATTAAAATCTAATTCTTGATGTGTAACACACCAATTATGAATGCCACTAGCATGACCAGTACTTTTCAAGCCTAGTTTCCGACCTGAATAACTATTTAATAACCACGTTTGTAATATTCCTTCATCAACAATATTACATTGATTTGTCTTTACTCCTTCATTATCAAAAGGAGAAGATGCTAAACCACCAATTAAATGTGGTTTTTCTTTAATTGTTAACCAAGAGGGAAAAATTTTCTTACCCATATCATTCAATAAAAAAGATGATTTTTGATAAATATTATAACCACTAATAGGGTTTACTAAATGATAAAATAATCCAACAGCCACTTCAGCAATAAAAACAACTGCAGTTTTCATTGTATATATTTTTTTAGGACAAAGACGTGATAAAGCCCGATTAGCAGCATTACATCCAACCCATTGAGGTGATTGCAAATCTTCTAATCTACGTGCTATAGTATAAGCACTATCTCTTTCCATCGAATTATTATCTTGAGCAACAACACAACTTGATATTGAATGTTGACTCAAACAATAACTTTGTAACATTTCAGCAGTATTGCCAAATACTTTAATTCCATAATGACTATTAACATGCCCACCTTCAGTATTTTTAATTTTTTTATCTGTTTTTAAAGCAGAAATTTCTGCTTGACGAGCTAATTGAATTGCTTTTTTAAAATCCATTTCAAATGGATAAAATAATTTTAAATCCATTACTTGATAAGCCAAAAGCTCAATATCTGGCAAACCTACACAAGGATCTTCTGAAATATATTTAGCTATATTAATAGCCGATTTTACAGTATTTCGAATTATTTTTAGATCTAAATTAGTAGAAGATGCAATTCCTTTACATTTTTTATAAAAAACTGTAATATAAAATATATAATCATTATTAAATTCAATATTTTCAGTTTTACCAAAACGTGTACTCACATGAAGACCGTGTGTTGCATTAACAACTACCTCTGCTGCATCACATTTCTTTTTTGCTATGGATAATGCATATGTAACTATTTCTTCTAATTTTTTACGTTGTGACAAAACTTTTTCTATAAAAATCATTAATATTATCCGAGATATAAAAATACATTTTAATCTTTTTTCAAAAAAATTAAAATATACTCATAATTAAAATATTATTTTTACAAATAACTTATTAATAAGCAAGTCAATAAAAGTCAATAATGATATAAATCATTTCATGAAAATACAAAATTTAATGAAAATAATAAATATCTATAAAAAAATAAAGTAATATATTATAAATAATATTTTTATTATATAAAAAATCATATTTCTGTGCCACCAACTGTCATACTTTCTAACTTTAATGTTGGTTGGCCTACTCCAACAGGAATACTTTGACCTTCTTTTTCACAAGTACTAACACCACTATCAATTTTTAAATCATTACCAACCATTGAAATTTTTTGCATAACATCTTTACCAGATCCAATTAATGTTACTCCTTTTATAGGTTTAGTAATTTTTCCTTTTTCAATCAAATAGGCTTCTAAAGTTGAAAATACAAATTTTCCGGAAGTAATATCCACTTGTCCACCAGAAAAAGTTGGTGCATAAATACCTCGATCAACACTATCTATAATTTCTTCAGGCATTGATTTTCCTGCTAATAAATAGGTATTAGTCATACGAGGCATAGGTAAATGTGCATAAGACTCACGCCTCCCATTTCCAGTTGGAAAAAGACCCATTAATCTTGCATTCATTTTATCTTGCATATATTTTTTTAAAATTCCATTTTCAATTAAAACATTATATTTACCTGGTACACCTTCATCGTCAATTGCTAAAGATCCTCTATGCCCAAATAATGTACCATCATCTACAACAGTACAGAATTCCGAAGCAATTTTTTTTCCCAATTGATCACTAAAAATAGATACCCCCCTACGATTAAAATCACCCTCAAGACCATGTCCTACTGCTTCATGCAATAAAATACCTGGCAATCCAGCCCCCAATACAACAGGCATTCTTCCTGCTGGAGCAGCAATAGCTTGAAGATTTATTAATGCTATTCTTACAGCTTCTCTAACGTGATATTCTACCAAAACTTTACCTTCATTTCTTTTAAAAAAATATTCATAATCATAACGACCACCACAACCACTAAAACCACATTCACGCTTTCCTTTATCTTCAACTAAAACTTTAATAGATAAACATACTAATGGTCGCAAATCAGCAGCTAATGTCGCATCTGTTGCTGCAATTAAAACATATTCGTAAACACCGGATAATTTAACATTAACTTCTTTTACTCGTGAATCTTCTAATCTGGCAATTTGATCAATACGTTGTAAAAATTCTATTTTTTCTTCTTGATGTGTTGATTCTAATGGATTAATTGTAGGATAATAATATTTATAATTAACATTATTTAGTATACATGTTTTTTTTTTATGTTTTTCATTTAAAAAACTGCATGCTTCATATGCACTTGTATATAATGCTTTTAAATTTATTTTATTAGTATAAGAAAATCCTGTTTTATTATAATCAATAACACGGATACCAACACCTTCATCAATGTTATAAGAACCTGTTTTGATAATTTTATTTTCTAACTCCAATGTTTCATGACAAATTGATTGAAAAAAAAGATCAGCATAATCTAATTTTTTTTCTGTAATTAATCCTAAAACATCCTGAAGATGTTGATAATTTATTTTTTTTGATGTTAAAAAATGTTCACTAACTATTTCTAAACTCATATTAATTTACTCATTTTTATTTTATTTATTTTCTAATGGAAAAGAATAAATATCATAAATATTCATATTTATGATATTTATTATAATGGTTGTGAAATTTTTTAATATTATTTTTAATTTATTAAAATTTAAAATTAAATCTGATGATTTTATTAAAATAATAAATATTTATAAATAAAAAATACTATTAAACAGTTTATTTTTAAAAAAATAAATTCATAAATAATATTTATATCTAAAATACTAAGATTTCATAACATATTTTTTTTAAATTAACTTTAACTATAATAAAAATTTATACTAATACTTAGAAATATCATTGAAATATAAAAATAATTTATATTATAATATGTATAAAGATTGGGTACAAGAAAAAATGGTATGCATATAACAAATTTTAAAAAACATATATTTGCAAAAAACACTATACAAAAAATTTCGAAAAGATTTTATCAACAAACATATTTTTTAATCAAAATAAAGATTAATTAAATTAATGTTTCAATTCACTGTAATAGACTAGGAATTAAAAATTTAGGCATCATAAAATACAAAAATCATTGATTATCATAATATTACTTTAAATCTTTTCTTTAATAAAAAAATAAATTTTAATTTTACAGCTAAACATATTAGAAAATTTTTATTATAAAGCGTATCAAAATTAAAAAAAATAAAAACTAGTACACACAACTATTTTTTATTTGTTTTCTAAATTAGCATTATAGTGATTTTTTACACATTTTTACTATCAAATTCCTATAGCATATTTTCGTAAACAACCAAATTAATTTTCAAAAAAGATACCTTGTAAATATATAAAAATATATCAAATAAACTATTAAATATCATTTTTTACTTTTAAAAATTCTGTTTAAATTTATGATCTTTATTTTAATATTCCACACTATAAATTTTTCAATAAATAACATTATTTATTAGAGATTTTGTTTTTGATATCTTTTTTAAAAGTATTTGATATGATATATAAAAAGGTTTTATTCTTGATTGATCTTCTTAAGAAATACAAAAAAGTTTTTAACTTTTTAGTACTATAATTTTTATAAATTAATTAATTTTATTCACAATAAATATCATTTTATTCTATGCTTAATTTATAAAAAATATTTCAAAAATAAATATATCTAGTTAATTTTTTGATTTTTTGTCAAAAATATTAACATAATTTTTATTAAAACCTATTCTTTCACTAAAAACAAAAGTAGGAAAATATTCTTAAAAAAAGTAGAAAACATTAATTAACCAATAAGTTTACCATATATTTACTGCATTTAATATCTTAATAATGTTTCTTTTGATAGGTGTATTGCATTAAATAATCGCGTAACGTTTCTATATCACCATTAAATTTTGCGCTTATTAATAATTTAGAATGACCATTATTAGTAATATTCCCGCTAATATTAATTATCTCTCTATCTACCTAATTTTACCTTATTGAAAGATATACGTAATCTATTACCTACAAAATTTAAATCAACATCTAAATGTAAAATTTTAGGAAAATTAGATTAATATTAAAAATAGCTGATCGTAAAAGTATAAAAATTTTACATTTTTTATTATTCTTGTTAAGAAAAAAAATTATGGTAGTTACCATGAATAAAGATGCTTCATCATCTATATGACCAGCAATATTTTTTTTTAAATAATCATTTAACTTTTTTCCTATAACCGGTTGAGGAAAATAATGTCAAATATCAGCAATATTTTTTAGTGTTACACCAGCTAAAATGCTTAACATAGATTTATATTTATTTTATATAAAAAACGGAAATTATTACTGATTTATAATGATTTCTCCTGTCAGTTTATATTTTTACCTACAGACCTACAATTAAATCTAATTTATTTTTCTATACCAAAAAAAATATTGCATACCAATTAGAAATATGTAATGGTGCTTTAAACATTGATCTACATCCAATCTTACTATTATTTAATAGTAAAACAAAATATTACTCCTATATAACCCCCCTTGAAATGATCTACTAAAATGATTAATAGTAAGATATATTTTTAATGTTTACTAAACTCATATGATTCCAAGCAATGTCAATTAAATTTTTTCTGGACATTGAGATATAATATCTAATACTAATCTAACAAGTTTTCTTTTTGTTTTATATTTTCTTAATTTTTAATAAAATTAGATAAAAAACAAAAAAACAGTAACAATAGATTTTAATTGTTCTCCAATGCAATATTATTTAATATTATTTTCCAATGACTTTGATTGTTATGAATTTTCAACTTTGAAAAATAAAAAAGAAGCTTGATCTCCTTAAGGCCATATTTTTTATTTGTTGTTAAATTCTGTAATTGTGGAATACAAAAAAAACCAGTGATTTTTTCTATTTTTTATGCTCAAATATAAATTTCTAAAAAACATTTTGTGTTTTTGTTTATTGAATTTTTAATTTACACTTCCATGATCAAAGTATATTTACCAATCTTCAATACGACAATTTTTAATTATAATACAACTAGAAAAACCAAATACCGAATTTTCTATATTTATTTTTTTGATCTATCCAACAATTTAAACAAGGAGATAAATTAATTGTATTACCATATAGATATACCATGCCTTTATTTAAGTTATTATTTTTATAATAAACATTTATTTTGATTTGAATAATATTTTTATCTTTTTTAAAACATCAAAATTTATTATACCTTTTGCTAAATGTGCTAAATAATGATCATTTTTATTTAACCATATAAATTCCGCGATATTTAATTTTATCCTTTTAAAAAAAGGGGATAAAAAGTTTATATAATTATTTTAAGTATTAATGAATGATTTTTTAAAAAACGTTACTAAAAATATTGTCTTTAAAATAATTCAAACTTAGATTCAGTAATAAAATGTAAAAGTGTATAAAAATTAAAATTTAATTGATATAAAACAATTTCATGAAAAAATAAATCAAAAGAAAACAATATACGCCATATATCTAATAAAAATATTATTTTTTTAATATTAACATCTACTCTTTTAGCAGATAAAATAACATCAGATAAAATAAATGTTCTTTTAAAAAAGTTAATTTTACTTTAAAATCTTTGATTTTTAATGGGATCTCAGTTAACAAATAAATATTTTTTAAATGGATTTTCAAAGAAATTAATTTACAAAACAAAAAAAACGGGATGCAACGAAACATAAAAAAATATCAGCATTATAACTCTAATTTTATATGCTAATAATTTAATTAATTGTTTCATTTAATATCTCTTGAAAAAAATCTTACAATAATAATTTATTTTACATTATAACGATATAAAATTGTTTCAAATTAGAAAGTGCTTTTAATTTTATTTTTCAAAAGAGATATGTCTAAAAATTTTTGATAAAAATTTTTACAGTCATATATAAACATGAAATTGGGATATTAAACACAATTTTGTTAAATTTATAACTTTTCTGGATAAAAATAAAATCGTAATGCAATTTTATAGAAAAACAAAACTAGATTTAGACTCTTATATAAAAAACTGCATATAAATAAAAATCAATAAAATCATAATTTAAAGATATTTAATTTAATCTACAAAAACACAAAAAAATTATAATGTATTAAAATTATAAATTTATAGTAATGTTTTATAGTAATTAATAAAAAAATAATTATTTTACATAAAACTTTACATGGTTGATCTAAAAAAAATTAAATTTTTATATACAATTTATTAATTATAATCTAAAAAAATAATATTTTTAAACTTTATTGAAAGGGTTCATATATTGACCAGAAAAAATATAAATTTAAAATTTAAGATACAGCATTTTATTTTAAAATTTAATAAAATTTATAATTTCAAATTGTTAATAAATCAAATATTAAAGAATAAAAATTTAACAATTTATTAAGAACAATTTTTTTATTATTTTATATGATTTTTTACATAAAATTAACTACTATTACTTACTGATAAAACATATGAAACTATACAATAGTATTTTATAATAAAGTACCTAGTCTTCGAATGAATGCATTTTAATTATATAACACTTATTAATAAATTATTTATTACACTACTAAATCGATTTTTTAAAATGATAATTTCAAATTATATTTTGTAATCGAAATAAAAATATTTTTATATTTATCTTTCGTCAAAACTAAAAATAACTTATACATTTTTTATATATTAAAAAATATTTTTAATCTTAATGAAACTATTATTTTTTAAATATACTATAAATAAAATATTTCCAAACTAAAAAACGCGCTATAGTCATATACGCATAACGTCATACACTTTTATAGCGTTTTTTTATGCATAAAATTTTTTTAATATAAAAAAATCTATCTGTCTATAATTCATTGAAAATTATAGCAAAACCATAAAAATTATTTTTTCATGAAAATTCATTTAATATACTAAAAACCGACGTCTAACTTTTCTTAAAAACAAAAATATCCAAGGCCATAAAATACCATTTATTAAACAATTCAACAATATTTCAGGATGAAATAATACAATAGAAGAAAAAAATTCTATTAAAAATATAGTAAAATTCATTATCACTGATAATCCAACAATAACAAGTGATTGTTGCCACATTTCCATATTACGAAAAAGTTGATATTTATAAGATACTAAATAACAAATCATACTATTAGTCAATGCATTTATACCAAGAGTTATACCTTGTATTAAATCCATGACAATTCCCAAAAAAAATCCACTACCCACACTAATACGATGAGGTAAAGCCATAACCCAATAAATTAAAATTAATATTAACCATGTTGGTCTATAATAAATAAATTTTTCTGGACAAGGCATTTGCTCTAAAATTATTGCAACAAAAAAAGATAACCAGATAACCCACGATCTATTACCATGGAATTGATTCATTCTACTTTCCATTAAATTTTTAATTCTTATTTGCTTTTTTACACACAAAATAAAGTTTACTGCTTAATTATGGAGGGTTAATTGTCTTATAATTTTCTATATTTTTTGATATTATTTTTTTAATTACTTCATTCCTGGTAAAAAAAAACAGGAAAAATATTTAACGTATGTTCATTTACAACTTTATATAATTTTGATACTGGTGATGCTTATAAGAAATTATTGACTTCATTAGACTATCTTCCTAATAACAATAAAAGATAACGCAATCTTTGTAAATCTGCACGTGGTCTTGCGCGAACAATCATATAAGCACGATGAAAATCATGTTTTACAGAAGAAACAATGGCTACTGGATAACCTTCTGGAAATCGACCTCCTAACCCAGAAGTCACTATCATATCGCCAATTCGTATATCAGTATTATCAGGGACCGGTTCAAGTTTAAGATCATCACTACATCCTGCACCTGTCGCAATTACTCGAATATCATTACGCAATATTTGTATAGGTAATGCATGAGTAATATCGCAAATTAATAAAACACGGCTATTAAATTGACTAACTGAAATTACTTGCCCTACAACACCTTTATCACTAATTACAGGTTGTCCTTCATAAACATCATCGTATGAACCTTTATCAATCATAATTTGATCTCGATAAGGAGTATGCAAAACAGATAATACTTGAGTTACCATCATATTTTCACGTTGAAGTAAAGGAGAACCTAAAAGTGTACGTAATTTAGAATTTTCTTGTTGAAGTTGTTCAAGTAATAAATTATCTGCTTTTTTAAGTAATATTTCTTTTTTCAATGTATGATTTTCAAATAGAAGTTGTTTTTTTTGTTTAAATGTATCTGAAATATTATCAAGAAATTCTCGTGGAGAATTAATTATAAAATATAATGGAGTAAGTGTTATTTCTAAATAACCACGAACTTTATTAAAAATATTAAAATTACGATCACAAAAAAATAGCATAGTTGCAAAAAAAAATGCAATAATAATACGAAATTCTATTGATGGTCCTCTAATAAATATTGGTTTCATTAGTTTTATAAAAATAAAAATCAATATTAAAAAATAAAAAAAATATAAGTTACTATAAATCAGCGTTTCTTTAAATTAAATTATATTTTAAATTATCATTAATCATCACTAAATAAATCACCACCATGCATATCAATCATTTCTAATGCTTTACCACCACCACGTGCAACACAAGTTAATGGATCTTCTGCAAGAATAACAGGAATGCCTGTTTCTTCTATCAACAAAAGATCAAGATTACGTAATAATGCACCACCACCAGTTAGAACCATACCCCGTTCGGAAATATCAGAAGCTAATTCTGGTGGACATTGTTCTAATGCTAACATCACAGCACTTACAATACCACTTAAAGGTTCTTGAAATGCTTCAAGAATTTCATTTGAATTAAGAGTAAAACCACGAGGTACTCCTTCAGCTAAATTTCTTCCACGTACTTCAATTTCAATTTTATCTATTGCATAAGCCGAACCAATTGCATGTTTTATACGTTCAGCAGTTGCTTCACCTATTAATGAACCATAATTACGACGCACATAATTAATGATTGCTTCATCAAATCTATCACCTCCAATACGTACAGATGCTGAATAAACAACACCATTTAATGAAATAACGGCTACTTCTGTAGTACCCCCCCCAATATCAATAATCATAGAACCCGTTGCTTCTGAAACAGGTAAACCAGCGCCAATTGCTGCTGACATTGGTTCCTCGATCAAAAAAACTTCTCTTGCACCTGCACTGAGTGCTGATTCTCTTATTGCACGTCGTTCTACTTGAGTAGCTCCAACAGGCACACAGACCAAAACACGAGGACTTGGTCGCATAAAACTATTACTATGCACTTGTTTTATAAAATACTGCAACATTTTTTCAGTAATATAAAAATCAGCAATTACCCCATCTTTCATTGGCCGGATAGCTGCAATATTACCTGGTGTACGACCAAGCATCTGTTTTGCTTCATAACCTACTGCAGCAACACTTTTAGATGAACCTACTCGATCTTGACGAATAGCAACCACTGATGGTTCATTTAATACAATACCTTGTCCTCTAACATAAATAAGAGTATTTGCAGTACCTAAATCAATAGATAAATCATTTGAAAACATACCTCGAATTTTTTTTAACATAATAAAAAATAATCCTAAAAATAAAAAATATATTCAGATATCTCCACGTTATCAAGCATGTCAAACTGCGACAAGCATTAATTTTAAGCATGTATTTATTACTTTTATACAAATATCTAAATCTTAGATAATATCAAAAAAAAATTTAATTTTTTTTACATACAAAAGATTATCAATAACAATTCTATATTATCAACAAATATAACCTTCTAATTATAACACATTTATGTAAATTTTTTATATAAAAAACATATAGTTGCGAGTAAAATAATGATGGAAATTTATTTAAATGCATTGAATTTAAATTATTTTAAGATAACTTTAAGATAACATTACTTAAAAGTTATTAATCTTTATTTAAAAACATAAAAACTGAAACTCAAATTGTCATATAAATTAAAACTTACAATTACAAATAACATAATAACAATAGCATATATTTATAAAAATAAAAATTATTACTCATAATGAGTGATATATCTTACTTAATAAATAAATTTATGAAATAAATAAATTTATGAAATATTATTATGTTTTTAATTTTCTATTATTTTTTAAATAAATACTTTATTTTTATTAAAAATAATTGTTCAATAAAAAAAATTCTATTTAATAAAAAGTTATATAAAAAAATTAAAAAAATTCATTAAAACAAAAACAGTTATTTTTTTTATATTTTACTAAATAACCAGTATTATAACTATTATAGAATATAACGATATTTAAAAACCGAAATTAATAATCTTAATTTTTTATTTAATATTTTTTATTAACATTAGCTCACAATATATCAAAAATTGGTAATATTTATATCAATACATAAATTTTATAACTTTTATAATGTGATAATAAACAAATTTTTAAATTTTATAAAATATTTTACCAATAAAATTTAAAAAATAAATGATAGCATTCTTATTTAACTTGCTAATTTAACTTATTAAAAAACCTTAATAATTTTATTATTTTTAATTTGATATACTATTATCATCTTTCTTTTTAAGAAATATGTATTATCTCACTTTTTTTCTTACAAAGAATAATTTTCATTCATAAAAAATAGTGATAAATTATCAATAATTGTATATTAAATTTATTCAAAAATCACCTGGAGCTATAAAAATGGTACATAATTTTCATATTCTAATATTAAATGGCCCTAATTTAAATATGATAGGAAAAAGAGAAATATTATTATATGGCAATATTACATTACAAGATATCATAAAACAAACTTTCAAAAAAGCAAAAAAATTAGGTATAAAATTAACCCATTTTCAATCCAATGCTGAACATAAACTTATTGATACAATTCATCATGCTAAAAAAACAGTCGATTTTATAATAATAAATCCAGCAGGGTTTACTCATACGAGTATTGCATTAAGAGATGCTCTTCTAAGCATTGCAATTCCTTTTTATGAAATTCACATTACAAATATTTATTCGCGGGAAAAATTCAGACATCATTCTTATTTTTCTGATATCGCGAAAGGTCTTATTTGCGGATTTCATGCTGACGGGTATATTTTTGCATTAGAATCTGCAGTCAAATTCTTATTAAAAACCCATAACATAAAAGACGATTAACAAAAACATAATATTTTTATACATCTTTTAAATGATAACAATTTAATTTTTAAAGTAAAATTTATCTTACTGCTAACATAGAAACAACAATAACTTAATAGAAACTATAGATGGAATTAATGTATGGATATTCGTAAAATCAAAAAATTGATTGAACTTGTTGAAGAATCTGATATCTCAGAAATAGAAATCTCAGAAGGTGAAGAATCAGTTCGTATCAGTCGTAAAATTATAAAACATTCACAAGAAAAATATATGGAAAAATTAATTACACATCCACCAATTTCAACAAATATGATTACACCTAATCAAACTTTACCAAAAAAAACAGAAAAAATCAATGAAAAAAAAGTAGAAATTACTGGTCATATTCTTCGTTCTCCAATGGTTGGCACATTTTATAGATCTCCAACTCCACAAACAAAACCATTCATTGAAATTGGACAAATAGTTAATATAGGTGATCCTTTATGTATTGTAGAAGCCATGAAAATGATGCATAAAATTGAAACTGATAAATCAGGTGTAGTAAAAGCAATTCTTGTAAAGAATGGGGAAGCTGTTGAATTTGATGAACCATTAATTATCATCGAATAATGAGGCATTTTATGCTTAAAAAAATTGTTATTGCTAACCGTGGTGAAATTGCTTTACGTATTTTACGTGCCTGCAAAGAATTAAAAATACAAACTGTTGCAGTGCATTCTGTAGCTGACCGTAATTTAAAACATGTATTACTTGCTGATGAAACTGTTTGTATAGGCCCTGCTGCATCAGCTGAAAGCTATCTTAACATTCCTGCAATAATTTCTGCTGCAGAAATCACCGATGCAGAAGCTATTCATCCCGGCTATGGTTTTTTATCTGAAAATGCTGATTTTGCTGAAAAAGTAGAATGTTCTGGTTTCATATTTATTGGGCCACGAGCAGATACTATTCGTCTTATGGGTGATAAATTATCTGCCATTAAAGTTATGAAAAAAGCAGGTATTCCTTGTATTCCTGGTTCTAATGGACCTTTAGGAAAAAATATAAAAATTAATAAAAATATTACTCGAAAAATTGGTTATCCTATAATCATTAAAGCATCAGCTGGAGGTGGCGGGCGTGGTATGCGTATTGTGCGTAATGAAAATGAACTAGAACAAGCAATTATATTAACACAAGCTGAATCTAAAATAGCTTTTAATAACAGTATGGTTTATATAGAAAAATTCTTACAAAATCCACGACATATTGAAATTCAAGTACTTGCTGATGGGCAAGGTAATGCAATTTATTTATCAGAACGTGATTGTTCAATGCAACGTCGTCATCAAAAAGTAATTGAAGAAGCTCCTGCACCAGATATCCAAATAGATATTAAAAAAAATATTAGCGAATGTTGTGTGAAAGCTTGTCTTGATATTGATTATCGTGGTGCTGGAACATTTGAATTTTTATATGAAAATAAAGAGTTTTACTTTATTGAAATGAATACTAGAATTCAAGTTGAACATACTATTACTGAAATGATTACAGGTGTTGATCTTATTAAAGAACAAATAAGAATTGCTTCTGGATTACCATTATCTATAAAGCAAAAAGATATTAAAATTCATGGACATTCAATAGAATGTCGCATTAATGCAGAAGATGCAAAAACCTTTTTACCAAGCCCAGGTAAAATTATTCGATTACATATTCCTGGTGGATTAGGTATACGCTGGGAATCACATATTTATGCAGGTTATACAGTACCACCTTATTATGATTCTATGATTGGAAAATTAATTACTTATGGTGAAAATCGTGAAATTGCTATTCTACGTATGAAAAATGCTTTATCTGAATTAATAATTCATGGCATTAAAACTAACATAGAAGCACAACAAAAAATTATGAATGATAACAACTTTTTAAAAGGTGGTACTAATATTCATTATTTAGAAAATCAATAATTTTACATTAATATATTTTTTAAGTTTATTTGGTATATTTCTATAAAATTAAAGAAAAATGCGTGACTATTCTTTTTTCTTAAAACACTTTTAATGCACCTGTGAATTTACATTTTAAAAATATTTAAAGTATTAAAATGAACATTTAACAACATAAAATAAAAATAGAAATTTTTATCATGCCTATTTCAACATGCTTAGTATAAAAAATATAAGCTTAAATAAAAACATGTTTTATGTACTTTTAAGAAATCAAACTACAAATAAAATTTAGATAATTACTCAAAATATTTTATATTTATTAAATATAAATATTAAATTAAAGATTTAAAGTATTTCCAGATTTCTCTAATGTTTCCTGATAAAATCGTGTTCGGTAGTAAATTAATTTTTTAATAAAAAATTTACTAACCTAGTAATTATTTAAAATAAAAGTAATCAAAGCATTTTTTGAAATTATTCTTATAAAAATCATGCAAACATTATTTTTGACGGTAATAAATTTATAATTTTTTTTGTAAAATAAAACAAATTGAAAATTTTATTTCTTTTATAAAATATTTATTATATTTAACGTAAAAATACTTTTTGTATATACCATGGTATATACAAAACACAAAAAATATCTTTTTCAGTATAATTTTAATGAAAATTACTTTAATAAAATACATGCTACCTGAATAAATTAATAATTAAATACCATGAATTTTATTTTTATCTTAAACTTTATTTCTGGCTCGAAAAATGGTATAGTAACTTCAAAATAAGAAAAAATTATGTACTTATATACACAATAATTTTTTATAAAAAATTATTTTTTGAATCAAAAATATATTTTTTAGCTATGTAATATAACATATTGCTATAATATATATAAATAAAATAAGAGATTTTTTTAAAAAAAATCTCATTTTTTTATATAGATAAAAATTACACTTTTATTAAAAATTTTATTTACTTAAATGTCAAATAAAGTATTTTTTTATGTATCAAGTTTTTAAAAAATATAAAAATAATTTGTAACTCAAAAATAATAATGCTATTACAATATATTAATAAAACTTTTTTTTAGAATTTATAATTATGATAAAAAATCACTAAAAACATTTATGAATACATCCACAATTATTTTTCTTATAAAATTATTAAAAATGATCAATATAAACAGGATCTATATAAGAATATATAATTAGTTTTAAAACAAAAATAAACAATGACAACACCTTTTTTTATAAAGGAACTTAATACAAAATAATATTTTTATACAAAAAAAATAAAAAACATTATAGAATATACTATTTACAAATACATTTAAAAAAATAAAACAAAAACATCACTAAAAAAATTATCAAATAGTTCGCAAAAAAATACATTAACAAATATTTCAATATACTGATATTTATATATTATAAATATTTTTCTATATAAAATTTTAACAGAACAAGAATCATGTTAGAACAATACAAAAAAAATAATTTATTAACAATATTAAATACAAAAAATTTCAAAAACAATAAAAATCAAAAACCATTAAGTGATTTAGTTAAACAAGCGCTTCACAATTATTTTTCTCAACTGAATAATCAAAATGTAAACGACTTATACAAATTAGTGTTGTCTGAAGTAGAAAAACCATTATTAGACATAGTAATGAAATATTCTAAAGGGAACCAAACAAAAGCTGCATTAATATTAAGTATCAATCGGGGGACATTACGTAAAAAATTAAAAAAATATGGTATGAATTAATAAATATATGAAAATATGAAAAGAAACACAAGATCATAAAAACATGCTTTTTCTAAGATTCTAAAATTAATCGAATTTTTTTCATTGCATTTTTTTCTAATTGTCGTATACGTTCAGCAGATACACTATATTTATCTGCTAAATCTTGCAAAGTAATTTTGTTTTCTTCATCAAGCCATCGTGTACGAATAATATTCTGACTACGTTGATCTAGAGTACTCAATGCCTGCATTAATTTATCAGTAGCATAATTTTCCCAATTATCTTCTTCAATACTACCAGCAAAATTAGATGATTTATCTTGTAAATACAAAGCAGGTGCAAAAATAGCGTGCTCAGCATTATCATTCTCATTATTTATATCTAACGTCATATCTTGTGCAGACATTCTTGATTCCATTTCACGAACATCTTTACTGCTCACTCCTAATTCTCGTGCAAGTATATTAACTTCATTCTGATTAAACCAACCAATTCTTGTTTTATTTTTACGCAAATTAAAAAATAGTTTACGTTGTGCTTTAGTGGTTGCTACTTTAACTATCCGCCAATTACGTAGTACATATTCATGAATTTCAGCTTTAATCCAATGAATAACAAAGGAAACTAGCCGCACACCAATATCTGGATTAAATCGACGAACAGCTTTCATTAATCCAATATTACCTTCTTGAATAAGATCTGCTTGAGGCAAACCATAACCAGAATAATTGCGTGCTATATGGATTACAAATCGTAAATGAGAAAGTATGAGTTGTTTAGCTGCATTTAAATCACCATAATAATACAGTTGTTTAGCATATTTTTGTTCTTCTGCTGCTGTTAATATAGGATAAGCGTTAGCTAACCTTACATAAGCTTCAATACTACCTTGTGGAATTAATGCAAATGATTGTATATCTTTTGTCATTGATATCCTCTTTAAAATTTCATAAAGGCAATAAAATTAGAAAAATTATTTAAAAGAATAATACATGTAACATTTATAAAATCAAACTACACGATGGATATATTAAATATATTAATTCCATAATATCAAAAAATATAAAAAATTAATAATTTTATTACAAACTAATTAGATTATAATAAGATAATTGAAGTATAACTTGTATATTCAATAATATCCAAAAGGATAATAATGATACGTCATTTTTACTGTACAATACTTTAACAATACAATTGCAATAATTCATACTACTTGTAAAGTAAATCATATATTATTATGAATAAAACTAATCATATTTGATTTTCTATTAAAAGCAAGAGCGAGAATAAATTAAAATTTATATCAAATAAAACTATTTTTTATAGCTTTTAATATATTAAGGATCTTCAGAAATAAACATTTAAAAAATAATATGCATAGTAAAGTTTAAAATAAATTTTTTATACACTATTTAAAAATAGAACAATAAAAACAATCTTTTATCTTTATATATTATTTTTTTATTAAAAATTATTAAAATTTATATTATTACTAATTACTAAAAATACTTTAATAATCATTAGTATGCCTAAATAAAATTTGATTAATTAAAGAAATTAGTATAGAAAAAATAAAAAACATCATTTTACAGATGTCTTCAATTTATACATTTCTTCAAGTTCTAAGAACTTAATTTATTTCATTCCACATCTTTAAATAACAACTTAAATTTTTAAAATCAATTTTAAGTGTAATAATTTTTATAACTAACTAATGTAAGATATTTTCAACAAATCTAAAAAGATTAACTCATGTAAGAAATTCAATCATTTATTTTTCTAATAACGAATTAACATTCATTAATATATCTTTAATTTAATTATTGATTATTTTTTATAAAAAACCATTTCAAAAAATATATAAAAAAATAATAATGTTACAAAACATTATAATCATAGTTATTTTCATAAAACTTTTCAAAAAAAGTTAATAAAACATATCTCATGATTTATTTAATTAAGAAGATTATACTATGTCTTCTTTAAGATCTTCTTACTATCTTTAATATGAAGTATTTAATAATAAATTTTAGACATGGATATTATAATTTCTAATTGCAAATATTATTTACTTAAATTTAACATTAAAAAACATTCTTAATAAATTAAAGAGATTATAAGTAAATAATAAAATTATCAAAAAATTGATTTTTTTTAAAAAAAAAGTATAGTATCTTTTGAATACAAAATATAAATTATCTTTTTTAGCGTATTTAATTATAATGCGCTAAGTTGTTATTTATTCATGAATTTATTGATAATATCAATAAATTACTAGAAGATTACTGTTTAGCTAAAATTAATTGTATTTCTATTATGGGGTTGATAAAATCAAAGGAATATTTTTTATAGAGAAAATCAATCTGATATAAAAAACAGATGATATTCAGTTCACGAATATATTCGTAACACCTATATAATTATTTGAATTCAAAAAGAAAAATATGATAAAATATTAATCTATCGCAATAAACACTTCTTATTTTTTTTAAAAACACTAAATTAAAATAACTACTAATAAATTAAAAATAATAACCATTACAATGTCATAGTCTTAATACTACAACAATTAATATTTAACATACTTTTTATACTTTTAAAAAAAACAATCAAAAATTATTTATTTATATCAAAATAATACATTAATTCAAGACAAACATTAATTTCTTTTACATATAAATTTACTCAACCATAAGTTTTCCTAAAATTTTTCAAATTATTAAAAAAAATTATGTTTTTAAAAAAGTAATTACTAAAATACAAAAAAAATAATAAAAAAATCAATTTTTTTTACTTTTTTAAACTAAAAAATAAATTTTTAAATTAATTATAAATTGAATTATAAATTGATTAGCAAGAAAAAATATTTCCACTTTTATTTTGAGTATTAATTTTATTAAAATCATCTTTATCACATTACTATACTGATATATAGTAAATTAGTTTTATTAATTATATTTTCATCTAAATTGAAGTCTAAAGAAAATAAAATTTTTATAAGATGCATGTATATTATATTTTTATACACTTTAATTTTTTAATCCCACTAAGCAAATATTTTTATATATACCCCATTCAATATTGGATTAAATTTATAATTTCAAAAAACAATAACAATATTATCATATTTTTTTATAAATCTATGTAATTTTATCAACATAGATCTCTATACACCGAAATATTATAGATTTATTTTTATACACATTTATAGGAGACAAATTCACTGGTAATTATTTTTAAATCACTTATTTCGTATCATAAAGTAATTAAATTAAACAATAAATAATTAACTAAAAATAAAACTTCAATCATTTTTTATGATAATTCAATATCTGTTTATCTTTTATATAAAAGATTAAGATTATTAATGTAAAAATTTAAAGTTATATATCTTTTAAGATATAATATATTACTTACTTAAAATCGAGTTTTTAACAATTATTAAAAAATAAATATATTATTTATTTCAATAAGTTATCTATTATATAAATATAAAAATGAAAAAAAAACATGATAAATTAAAAGGTATTCGTATTATTGGTGGAAAATGGAAAGGCCGAACACTTTCTGTTGTAGATAGTAAAGATTTGCGACCAACAAAGAATAAAATTAGAGAAACTTTGTTTAACTGGCTAAAACCCGTTATCAAAAAATCTCATTGTCTTGATTGTTTTTCTGGTAGTGGAGCTTTATCTATTGAAGCGCTTTCTCATTATGCTGATTCGGTAACTTTAATTGAAATACAGTCTTCCGTTTTCGTTCAATTAATAAAAAATCTAAATACATTAGATATAAAAAACGCAAAAGTAATTAAAAATAACACAATAAATTATTTATCAAAAAAAGGAAAAAATAATTATAATATTGTTTTTCTTGATCCACCTTTTTATAAAAATTTATTAGAAAAAACAGTATGGTTATTAGAAAAAAACGGCTGGATCACTAAAAGTACTTGGATATATATAGAAGTACCAGAAAATACTAACTTAAATATATTACCCACCAATTGGAAACTTTATCGTAAAAAAAAATCAGGAAAAGTAGATTACTATATTTATATTCGTCATTAATATTTTTTTAAAAAATACTTTAAAAAATTGAAATTTTTATTTTTTAAAATAAAAAAATAATTATTAATATTTCTATGAAGCATTAATAGAAATACATATTTTTAAAAAATATGAAACCAATAATTTTTATGAAAAAATCAAAAAACAATCAATAATCTCTAAAATTAAACACAGTGTAAAACTAGAAAGCATCACACTTAACACAAAACATTTAAATATTTTAAGAAAATAAATAATAAAAAATTACTGTAATCTTTATTAAAAAAATTATTTATAATGTCATTTATAGTATAAATGAATAATAAATACAAAAATAATTAAAATGTTATCTAATATTTTTTAAAGCAAAATTTTTATAAATTTTACATAAAAATCAAAATATTATTATTTATATTCAATAATAAACATTAATATTGTTTTTCTTTTTAATTATTAAATTATTTTTATTTACATTTACATAGAAATGGATCAATGCTCACAATTATTATAAAATAATATAAAAATTTTCTATGTAAAATATTTTACAAAAAAAATCTAATATTTTTAAAATTCATACTACTATAAAAAAATATTACAATTTTCAAAAAATAACAAGAATCATTAAAAATGATATTCATGCACTATTAAAAAATACATAAATATCAAGATTTTTTCAAAATTATATAACAATACGGTATTTTTTTATTCTCTTGCAATAGAAGATCATGTCGCATAAAACGACAAAAAGCTGGGATATCTAAATTTACCGATGGATCATCAGAAATGATGAACAGTTTTTTATTTATATCTATCTGGCGAATTCTTTTTCTTATCATCATCATAGATTCTGGACAACGTAAACCTTGTATATCAAGAATTTGATCAAAATTATAAAAAAAAGATGACATGCATATATCTCGTAAATAAAATTTTTTAATAAAAAAGCATAAAAATACCAGGTATAAAAAACACGTAAAAAATGAATTAAATAGTTAATATTTTTATGTTATCAATATCATTATATATAAATACAACATAATCAAAAGTAACATTACCTTTAATTAATGTTAATATATATTTAGCACAAAACAATAAACAATATGCTACCCATTTTTTGTGAATGCATAAAAATATTTGAAGTATACACTGTTTTCTACTGTATATAATTTTTAAAAATTAAAAATTATATTTTAAATAATAAAAAATACATTATTAAGAATATTATTTTTGTAAGTATCATTGTGATCATAAAATAACAATTTTAATACATTAAGCTAAAATCTAAAAAATAAATCTTGTTTTTTTTAAAAATTGAATTTTTTAAAAATTTATATATTGTTATTACAAAAAATAGCGTAAAAATTAATCTTTTGTTGAAAAATGCAATAATTGCATAATTTATTATTTTATTCATTAATTCAAATTTTCATTTTTTATGCTTTTACTTCATTTATTTATATTTATTACATTTTATATTATTTTATTTAAAAAAAAGAAAATTCATCAATAATAACTTGTATCTGCTTAAATTATTTTAAGCACGTTCTATAGAAAAAGAAATAACATCGCTAATTTTTTCTATTTTTAAAGCCAACATAAGTAATCGATCAATACCTAAAGCTACACCAGAACAATCAGGCATAACTTGATCTAATGCATTTAAAAAATATTGGTCTATTGGATTTATAGAAAGACCAAGGGTTTTTCTAATTTTGTTGTCATTTTCAAACCGTCTTTGATTTTCCTCTTTATCAGTTAACTCACAAAAACCATTAGCTAATTCAATACCTTTAAAATAAACTTCAAAACGTTCTGCAACCCTATTATCTTCTCTACTAATTTTAGCCAATGATGCCTGCGAAGCAGGAAAATGATAAATAACTGTTGGTTTTTCTTTTCCTAAATAAGGTTCAATTCCTATGGTAAATAAAAATTGTAATAAAATATCTTTATCTTTTTCTTTATATGCGTTACTAAAACCCAATTTAAATGCTGCATCACATAATATTTTTTTTTCTAATTCTAGAGATAACGGATCAAATTCAAAATAACGTTGAAATACTTGTTGATATGAAAGTCTACTCGTAGGTGCACAGTCTAAAATTTGTTGTAAAAAATCATCTACTTCATCAATAAGTCGATACATATCATAGTTTGGTCTATACCATTCAAGCATAGTAAATTCTGGGTTATGATAACGTCCTTTTTCTTTATTACGAAAAGATTTTATTATCTGATATATAGGTCCACTACCTGCAGCTACTAAACGTTTCATATGATACTCTGGGCTTGTGATCATATACATTTTAATATTATTATGAATTAAAGGAGCAATAAATTGAGTTTCAAAATGGAACAGATGAACATCGGTTACTGCAAATTTACTTAGTATAGGTGTTTCAACTTCTACTACACCACGATCAATAAAAAACCGTCTAATTTCATGAATAATTTTAGATCTTTTTAATAAATTATCAATAGATATATTCGGTTGCCAATTTACTCTTTCATTCATTATAAAAACTCCAAAAGAGAACATAATCCACTTGCTTTATAAATTTAAGGAACATAAATAGCCCTTATATTTCAATTTTTATTATACAGTTTAAACATATTAAATTTCAAGATTATATAAAAAAGTAATATAATATTAATTGTTTTAAAACCAAACAGCCAAACACTAAATTATATATACCTTTAAAAGTTATTCAAAAAAGATCTTAATTAAATATTGCATAATATTTAATTGTATAAGTTTTTTAATGATATCATTTTAAAAACAATATAACCAAACATTATTTAGAGAATTCATTATTTTAAAAACTAATATATAATATACGTACAATATTTTAATAAAAATAAATTAATAAAAATCAATTAATAATTATCAATAATATTTACAATAATCTGATGTTAATATACAAATTAGAATTTAAAATATTTATTATTTATTATTGATATTATTTGAATTTTATATTGTCAATTTAAATATTATAAATATATTACGATACATGATATAAGAAATTATTATAATCCAAAATTTCAATGAATCTTTTTTTTTATTTGTTCTTAATTTTTAATTACCAAGTTTATAATAAAAATTACTATTTTATAGTGTTAATATATATAATTTAAAACTTAAAGAAACTCATAAAAAAAATTTTTTAGAGAAAATTATTAAATATAATAAAAAAATCTCAATATTTCTAAAAAATACTGATATTTAAAAAATCGTATTTTTATTTTATGATAAAATCATATAAAAGTTTATCTGAAAAAATGTTTTAACATTTATACTTCACCACAGTAAAAATACCATTTTAGTAAAAACATTTTTTTTAAAATGTTTTCTCTAGAGAAAAAATCCTTTAAATATTTTTAAAATACTTTTATATTATCTTCTAATTATAACTATTAAATTTCTATATAAAAATAATATCTCCTTTTCCTTTATTAAAACTTAAAATATCATATATATATCAAATATATATTCCTATAAACATAATAATTGCTTATATAAAAATCATGAATAAAATAAAAAATAAATTGTTGATTATTTTTTAATATTTAAATGAATAATTCAATTAACTATCCAGAAATATAAAAAAATTTATGAAGATTTTAGTTACATTATTAATATCTAAAAATAAAAATATATTTTTATTAAATATTTTACCATAAGGTTGAAAAGGTTAAATTTAAAATAAAAAACCAAATTAACAAAAAACCAAATTAAAGTACTTTTCTATTAAAATACTTCATTAAACCTAAAATAAAAAATGATATATTATGTAACAAATATAAAAAAATAAAGTTTATTAACATATTATAAAAAATGATAAGTATATATTTTTAAAAATAAAATTTACATTTTAGATAAATATGAATTATAATATATTACATATATATTTCACAAATATATAAAATACATATAAAATATTATAAATTTTTTCAAAATATTTTTTAAATATCTTTAACATAATTTAATATAAAATTAATATAAAAATAAATGTTAACCATAACGTTAAAGAAGAAAATTATTTAATATAGATTTTTTATGTATTTTTTTGATTTTATTAAATATCTACACAATTAATATATTTATATATACAATATTTTTGATAATTTAAATACATAATGCTTATATCAATAAAATGCATTAGTAAATTAGTAAAAATTTAATTGAAATATAAATTTTAAAAATAAAGTTTATAGGCTTTAATTATTTTACAAGTCCTAAAATACTTGACTGATTAATTCAAAATTTAAATCAATTCAATGAATAATAAAAAAATATTAGCCTATTTTTTATAAAAAAACCTGTATTTATGAATAAAATTACAATTAATAATATACAAATACAATCTATACTTGCTAAACTTACTGAAAACCTTTTAAAATTACAAATTAATTTTTTTAAAAAATTAAATATCACATTTAATTTTTAATAATACTTGATATTTTTTCATAAATATTTTCAAAAAAAAGATCAAAATTCTTATTTATGATATACTTATGTGGAATTTAAAGTAAGAGGTCATAGCTAATATATGTCATTTTGGTACAAAATTTACTATAATTTATTATATTTAGCAATAAAATTTCTTGTAAAAAGCAAACTAATGCCACCAAATCCAATCAAAGAACTAGATCTTGATACAACACATTCCTTTTTGTATGTATTGCCATATTATTCAATAATAGATTTATTAACATTACGACAACAATGTTTTTCTATTGGTTTACCCGACCCCTTTCATCCTATCACAATAAACAAAATCAAATTACCTGCTTACTTATTTATTAATGATAAACCACAAACATTTCATGACTATAAATCAAATCTACGAAAAGATTCCATAAAAACCTTTATTACTTATCTTGATCTCCATTTTAATAATCCAGAATTAAATATTCAATTATTACCTGTATCAGTGATGTTTGGAAGGGCACCTGGTCGTAAAACTCATTTTAAAAAATCTTCTTTGCATTTTCCTTATGGAATTCAAAAATTTTTATCTATTATATGGTTAGGACGTGATACTTTTGTCAGTTTTTCTCACAGAATTTTTTTACAAAAAATAGTTTACGAACATGGTAGTGACAAATTTATAGTCACGAAACTTATTCGAGTAGCCCGTATTCATTATTTACGAAAAAGATTAGCAGCCATAGGACCTAAACTGCCTATAAAACATGATTTATTTAATAAGCTATTAAAATTAAAAATAATTGAAAAATCCATTAAAGATGAAGCAAAAATAAAAAAAATTTCAGTTAAAAAAGCAAAAAAAAATGCAATTAATATAATGGAAGAAATTGCTGCTAATTTCTCCTATGAAGCAATTCGTATTACCGATCGTATATTGAGTTGGACATGGAATAGACTCTATCAAGGTATTACCGTACAACATGCTGAACGTGTACGTCAATTAGCACAAAATGTTAATGAAATTGTATATATTCCATGTCATCGTAGTCATATGGATTATTTATTGCTCTCTTATGTAATATATCATCAAGGATTAGTTCCTCCTCATATTGCCGCAGGTTCAAATCTTAATTTTTGGCCTATCGGACAAATTTTTCGTCACTTAGGTGCTTTTTTTATTCGTCGTTCTTTTAACGGAAATAAACTATATTCTCATATATTTCGTGAATATCTTAGTGAATTATTTTTTCGTGGTTATTCCATTGAATATTTTATTGAAGGAGGACGCTCTCGGACTGGTCGTTTACTAGCACCAAAAACAGGTACGCTTTCTATGACTGTACAAGCAATGCTCAGAGAAAATATACATCCAATTACTATTGTTCCTATTTACATAGGTTACGATCATGTATTAGAAGTAGCAAGTTACATTAAAGAACTACAAGGTATGAAAAAAGAAAAAGAAAATTTATTTACAATATTTAAAAGTTTATTTAAACTACGAAAACTTGGAAAAAGTTATGTAAATTTTGGTCAACCTATTAAACTAAAAAACTATTTAAACCAATTTATTCCAAAATGGCGTCAATCTTTCAAGATCATTCCAACAGAACGTCCAATATGGCTAAATTTAGCTGTTACAAAATTAGCTCATAATATTATGGTTAGCATTAATAATGCAGCTACTGTTAACTCAATCAATTTATGTTCTGCAGCTTTATTAGCTTCTAAAGAAGGTGCGTTAACAAAAAAACAACTTCTTAAACAAATGAAATGTTATCTAGAACTTTTTAACAATGTTCCTTATAGCGAAGAAAGTGTAACACCTAAAGAAGCTGCTGATTTTCTTTTAGATGAAGCTTTAAAATTAAAAAAAATTATAATTAAGAAAAATAAAATAGATGATATTATTTTACTACCAAAAAAAAATATAGTAATAATGACCTACTACAGAAATAATATTACACATTTATTAATCCTACCTGCTTTATTAGCAAATATAATATTACATAATAATCATATTCATATAAATGAAATTTATCGTCAAGTAATACTCATTTACCCATTCATAAAAGAGGAACTTTTTGTCAGATATAATCTTGAGGAATTATCTGATACAATTGACATTGTAATAAATGAATTAATACGTCAACAGTTAATATGTAAAAATAAAGATTGTATAAATATTAACAGAAGCAATATATATACTTTAAAACTCTTATCAGAAAATATTAAAGAAATATTAGTACGCTACGCTATCACACTTGTATTACTTAATAAAACACATAAAATTAGTCGAGCAATTTTAGAAAAAGAAACTTATATACTTGCTAAGTATATTTCTATTTTACATGGCATTAATACATTAGAATTTTTTGATAAAATCAGTTTTTCAACTCTACTTAATACTTTAAAAAAAGAAGGATATATTAATAAAGAAGGTAATATGATTATTATTTCGAATGCAAATTTAATTTATTATACTATAATAAAATTAATATCTACTGAAATACGTTTTACCATTGAAAATGTTCATCAGATTTCAAATAATGTATTATAATTATTAAAAATTCAAAACAATTCCAATAAATAATATCAAACCAACATAATTATTGCTAATAAATGCTTTAAAACATGAAATTTGTTTACGATTCGCTATTAATAGTTGTTGATAAACAAAAATACCTAATATTAATATTAAACTTATAGAATAAGTTATACCTAAATTTATTTGATACTTCATATACAATAATATTAATAACATAGATAATTGCAAAATAAAAATCATTAATTTATCGAATCTTCCAAAAATAATCGCCGTGGATTTTATGCCAATTTTTATATCATCATTGCGATCAACCATTGCATATTGAGTATCATAAATAACAGACCAAATAATATTTACTAAAAACAATAACCAACCTTCTAAAGGAAAAGAATCAATAACTGCTGAATAAACCATTGGAATTGACCAACCGAACGTGATACCCAATATTATTTGAGGAAAATAAGTAAATCGTTTACAAAAAGGATAAATTATAGTTAATATTAACCCGAAAATAGATAACACTATTGTTTTATTATTTAGAGTCAATACCAATAAAAAAGAAGAAATAACTAATAAAAAAAAAGAATTTTTGCTTCTTGCGTGCTTATACTACAGTCTACTAATGGCCGTTTTTTAGTGCGAGTAACATGGGCATCAAATTTCCTATCAATATAATCATTAACAATACACCCAGCAGAACGCATAAAAAAAACACCAGCAGTGAAAATTAATAAAAGATAAAAATCTGGTAGTCCACGATTAGATAACCATAGTGCGCAGTAAGTAGGCCACAACAAAAGATATAAACCTATAGGTTTATTTAAACGTACTAAACTAAGATAACGATAAAATTTATCAAAATTAATTTTTTTATATTTCAAAGTTTTGTATTCTCTAACTAAATTTTTTATATTTCTATTTTTTTATTCTTATAGAATTTAAAAAAATATTCGCTAATATTAAAAAAATGTTATTTTAAAGGATTTTGTTAAAATATCAAAAATCTTAATTAATAAATTTATCATTTATTAATTAATCAGTAATATTTACCTATTAAAATACACAAAAATAATTTACATATTACTTAATAATAATAAAATATAAATTTTATTTATTTTTTATAAAAAAATCATGAAAAATATAATATATTTTATATTATACATTTTTTTTGCATATTTTAAAAAATAAATTATATATCTCTAATATAAAATAACATATTAAAAATAAAAAATTAATAAATTATATTTTACAATAAATCTATTAAAATCTAAAAAATAAACATTTTAAAAAATTTTAATTATCTTCATATACATCTGCATCATATATATTTTATTTTAAATTTTAATATTACCTTACATATCATATATAATTAAACTATAATATTATATTGAAATATTTTTTATGTATTAAATAATTTAAAAAATATAACCATATTAATGGGAAACATTTTTACAATAAAATAAAACTACAAAACACATAATTCAAAATATTAATCTAAAATTCATAAAAAATAGTTAAAACTATGTTCATAAAAAATTAGATTAATTAAATATTGTTACTCTAAAATATCATATTCACTTAAAATCAATATTTATTTAATATCAAAATTTTACAATCCATATTTTTAAATATAATGATTATTAAACTTTAAAAAATATCAAAAATATGCTATCTATTTTTAATATTTATTAATTCACTGTTAAAAAAATAAACAATCTTTTTTTTTATTAAATACTCATTGTTTACGGAAAAATAAAAAATGCGAACAAGTCAATATCTTCTCTCTACTTTAAAAGAAATTCCTTCAGATACTGAAGTAATTAGTCATAAATTAATGCTAAAAGCAGGAATGATACGTAAACTTGCTTCTGGATTATATGACTGGCTACCAACTGGGGTTCGAGTATTAAAAAAAATTAAAAATATCATTCGTGAAGAAATGAACCGAATTAATGCAATTGAAATTTCTACGCCAATAGTCCAACCTGCAAACTTATGGAAAAAAAGCAATCGATGGGAACAATATGGACCAGAATTACTTAGTTTTACGTATCATGGTAATGAATCTTTTGTGCTAGGACCTACTAATGAAGAAGTTATGACTGATCTTATACGTAATGAAATTACTTCTTATAAACAATTACCATTAAATATATATCAGATACAAACAAAATTTCGTGATGAAATTAGACCACGTTTTGGCGTTATACGCTCTCGTGAATTCATTATGAAAGATGCTTACTCATTTCATATTGATCAACACTCACTGCAAAAAACTTATGATATCATGTATAAAACATATAATACAATTTTTACCCGTATTGGTTTTAATTTTAGGATTGTACAAGCAGATACTGGATCTATTGGTGGTAACATATCACATGAATTTCAAGTATTAGCGGAAAGCGGAGAAGATAATATTGTTTTCTCTAATCAATCAAATTATGCTGCCAATATTGAATTAGCGGAAACTATTTGTCTTAAAAAACGTCCTAAGCCTACTGAAAATATGCGTCTTGTAAAGATACCTAACATAAAAAGTATCACTGAACTAACAAAATTATATAATTTACCTATTGAAAAAATCGTAAAAACATTAATAGTGATTGGCGCACAAAATAATGGCCACAAACTTGTTGCATTATTAATCCGTGCTGATCATGAATTAAATAAACTAAAAGCAGAAAAACATCCTTTAATCGCCACTCCATTAAAATTTGCAACAAAAGAAGAAATAAAAACAATATTGAAAGTTAATCCAAATGCATTAGGTCCTATAAATTTATTAATACCAATAATAATAGATAATAGTGTTGCAGAAATGAGCGATTTTACTGCTGGAGCCAATATTAATGACAAATATTATTTTGGTATTAATTGGCAAAGAGATATTTCTATACCTTATATTTATGATTTACGCAATGTCGTCTCAGGAGATCCAAGCCCAGATGGCAAAGGAACATTAGAAATAAAACGTGGAATTGAAGTTGGTCATATTTTTCAACTTGGAGAAAAATATTCTAAAGCAATGAATTTCACTGTTCAAAATAAACATGGATATCGTCAAAATATTACTATGGGATGTTATGGTATTGGTATAACAAGAATTGTTGCGGCAGCAATTGAACAAAATAACGATGATAAAGGAATTATTTGGACTGATTCTATCGCGCCTTTTCAAGTTGCAATTGTACCTATAAATATGCATAAATCACATTGTGTTCAAGAAGTTTCTGAAAAAATTTATTATGCATTAATAAAAAATAATATTGATGTATTATTTGATGATCGAAAGGAACAACCAGGTATCATGTTTGCTGATATAGAACTTATTGGAATACCACATATAATAATAATTAGCGAATCTCATTTAAATAAAAATCAAGTAGAATACAAATATAGAAAAAATAACGCAAAAGAATTTGTCAATCTTCTTGAAATAATTAACTATTTACAACTAAAATGTAATTAGTCCTATATATATAATATGAACTTGAATATCAAAATACGATTAATCATTTTTTATTAATTTAAAAATATTTGTAAATATTACTATATTATAGATAATCATATTTTTATATGAAAAAGTTTTATATAAAAATGATTTAATAAAAAATAATTTAAAATAATGCTCTAAAATTGTTATATATATAAACAATAATTTTTATTAAAAAAGACAATTTATTTTTTTACTAAATCAAGCTTAAGTTCTGTCCCATCAATACACCTACCTGCTTGTGTAATAAAAACATTAACAGCTGTAATAAGTACATCATTATAATAAATTAAAGGAATTCTTGTTCGCAACCAAGGTGCAACACCTAATTCTTGCCATATTTTTTTGCTTTTTCTAGAATGTTGACGACCAACAATTTTAATATTTCCTGTTACTTTGAATCGAACAGTAACTTTTTCATAAGAAAATGGGAAGCGAAAACCAATCCCATGATTTGCAATCATTAAAGTACCTAAATTATCAGGCAAAATAAGAGGGATAGAAAGATTCCATGGCAAACAAATATTACTAATATCCTGAAATTTTGGTAAAATCCATAACTTACTTTGAAAACGACGAATAACATTCTTTTTTAATACAAATTCCGGTTTTGCATCATTTCGTGCACATATGACTTCTTTCCAAATGATATGTAATTGAAAACAGGAGGGCATTAAAATTTCATGAAAACGAAACCACCTTCGTAATATTACATTACGCTTAATCTTAGAATAACTTACTAAATCATTGATTTTTAGTGCTCCTTTATCGGTAATTAAACGTAAAAAACAATCTTCTAATAATTCATTTAATAAAGCTTCTTGTTCTGCACACAAACTAGCACTTCTAGAAACCGAATGAGCAAAATATGGCCATCTACTATGAAAATGTGGAATAATATTTAAACGTAAAAAATTACGATCGTAACATTTATTTTGATTACTTTCATCTTCTATCCAATAAAGTAATTTTTGTTTTGCATATAACTTCAATTCTTTGCGACTAAAAGATAATAATGGTCTTATTAAAAAAGTATGGAAAAATGGAATGGAAACTAGCATGGAAGATAATCCAGCTGGCCCACTACCACGTTTCAACGCTAATAGAAAAGTTTCAGCTTGATCATCCAAATGATGCGCAGTTAAAAGAGCTTCTTTTTTTAATAATATTTTACGAAATGCTTGATAACGAGCAATACGTGCTGCTCCTTCTACACCATTTTTTATTGGATCTATATGAATGTACTGTGAATAAAATTCTACTTTCCAATCTAAACATATTTTTTTACAATGAATTAACCAACTATTAGCTTTATAATTAATTCCATGATGAATATACAACGCACGAATCTTTAAATGAGGGTTTATAATTTCACGTAATCTTACTAATGCATGTAATAATACTGTTGAATCTAATCCACCGCTAAAACCTACTAACAAATTTTCTATAGAACCAATATTGTTAATAATTTTGTTTAGAAATATTATTTCATTAATACACATAATTATTTTTTATAGCATCATCATAAATGATCTCGTTAATTAAAATCATAAAATTGCTCTATATAAAAATATGTAAAAACATCACATATTATTATAATCATTAATTATCATTCATTTTAAGAAATAAATGAAAAATAATTAATTATTTTATTCACATTCATAAATTTAAAAAAATAAATTATCAATATTATAAATTTAACAATAACCATATTCCATTAAACGTCGATACCGATAATTTCTTAAATCTTCAGGAGTCAGTAAATCAATATCACTTAGATCATCTAAAATACGATTTTTAAGATTATTGGCAATTTGCGCATAGTTTCGATGTGCACCACCAAGTGGTTCTTCAACAATGTTATCAATAAGTTTAAGTACTTTTAAACGAGAAGCTGTAATCCCCATTGCTTCAGCTGCCAATGGAGCTTTCTCAACAGTTTTCCAAAGAATAGAAGCACAACCTTCTGGTGAAATAACAGAATAAGTACTATATTGTAACATATTAACTTTATCACCTACTCCAATTGCTAATGCACCACCAGAACCTCCTTCCCCAATAACTGTACAAATAATAGGAACAGAAAATTGAGACATTTCACATAAATTACTTGCAATTGCATTGGATTGACCACGTTCTTCAGCACCAACACCAGGATAAGCACCAGGTGTATCAATAAAAGTAATAATAGGTAACTTAAAACGCTCTGCAATTTTCATTAATCGCAAAGCTTTACGATACCCTTCTGGTGCTGGCATACCAAAATTCCTACGAATTTTTTCTTTTATTTCACGCCCTTTTTGATGGCCAACAATCATTACTGGACGTCCATCTAATCTAGCTAAACCACCAACAATTGCTTTATCATCAGCATAGATGCGATCACCAGCTAATTCTTGAAAATGAGTAAATATATGTTGAATATAATCCAAAGTATAAGGTCTCATTGGATGACGAGCTAATTGAGAAATTTGCCAAGCACATAAATTAGAAAAAATTTTCTTAGTTAGTTCTACACTTTTTTCATGCAACTTAGCAATCTCTTCATCTAAGTCAATATCTAATTTAGTATCCTGACGATTTACTGTCATTAAAGAATTAATTTTTTCTTCCAAATCAACAATTGGTTGTTCAAAATCTAAAAAATTAAGGGTCATAAATTTCCTGTTAATCAAATTTTAATTCAATCTTCTGATTACTTAAGAACATTCTTAGCTCACTTAAAAGATTATCTGTAGGAATAACATACCAAGTAAAAACTAAATTTAATTTAGTGCGACCTTCTTTTTTTTGATGATTATTATCATAAAGATAAACTGGAATTCTTCCTGAACAATAAGGTTGTAATATTTTATTAAGATTTTTAAACAATTCCTTACTAGCAGTTATTTTTTCTTTTAATAAAATACAAATACTTTTTATATATTTTTCTCTCGCTTTGCTAAGTTCAATTAATTTATAAACAGACATTTTGTAAAGACCATTAAAATCATCAAAACTAATCTTCCCTGTAGAAATTAATATTTTATTTTTTTCTACCAAATGCTTATATTTTTTTAACACATCTGAAAACAGTATTATATCTAAACGTCCAGAACAATCATCTAAAGTACATACACTTATCTTATCAGAATTTTTAGTTGTAATAATTTTAACTTTCGATACTAAACCAACTACTGTTAATATTTCTCCATGAAGAGATGAATTAACATCTTTCAAACGTAATTTAGTAATATAACGTTTAATTTCTGATAAATAAGCATTGATGGGATGTCCAGTCAAATAAAAACCTAAACTTTCACGTTCATTTTCTAATAAAAGATTTTCATTCCATTTAGGTATATTAGCATATATTTTTTTTATACCTTCAGGAGCTTTAACTAATTGACCAAACATATCACTTTGTCCAATAGCCTCTGCTTTAGCATGTTGATCAGCAATTTTAAATGCATCTTTTAATGAAAACATTAACTCTGCACGGTGCTGACCTAAACTATCAAAAGCACCTGACATAATTAATTTCTCCATTACTCGACGGTTAAGTTTTTGTGTACCAATTCTTTTACAAAAATCAAAAATTTCTTTAAAATAACCATCTTTTTTACGAGATTGAACAATAGCTTCTACTGGAACTTCACCAATGCCTTTAATTGCACCTATTCCATAAAGAATTTCATTATTTTCATTAACATGAAAATTGTATAATCCAGTATTAATATCAGGTGGTAAAATTTTTAAACCCATACGCCAACATTCATCAATTAAAGTAACTATTTTATCAGTATTATCCATATCTGCAGTCAGAACAGCTGCCATAAATTCAGCTGGATAATGTGTTTTTAACCACAGTGTTTGGTAAGAAACTAAGGCATAAGCAGTAGAATGTGATTTATTAAAACCATAACCAGCAAACTTTTCTAATAAGTCAAAAATTTTCATTCCTAATTTACTATCAATGCTATTTCTAATGATTCCTTTCTTAAAAATAAATCTCTGTTTAACCATATCTTCTGATTTTTTTTTACTCATTGCCCGACGTAACATATCTGCTTCAGCTAAAGTATAACCAGCAAGAACTTGAGCAATTTTCATTACTTGTTCTTGATAAAGAATAATACCATATGTAGGCTCTAAAATTGGTTTTAATAACTCATGTTGCCATACAACATCAGGATAAGAAATGGCTTCTCTTCCATGCTTACGATTAATAAAATTATCAACCATGCCTGATTGTAATGGACCAGGACGAAACAATGCAATTAAAGCAATCATATCATTAAAAGAATCCGGACGTAATCGTTTAATTAAATCTTTCATCCCATTAGATTCTAATTGAAATACTGCTGTTGTTTCCCCTCTGCACAACAAACTGAAACATTTTTTATCATCTAATGGAATAGTGCTTATATCGATATTCTTTAATTTTTTTTGAACTCGACGATCATTGATCATCTTCAAGGCCCATTTTATGATGGTCAACGTTCTAAGACCAAGAAAATCAAATTTTACTAAACCTACATATTCAACATCATTCTTATCAAATTGTGTAAGCGGATTTTTTCCTTCTGAATCGCAATATAGTGGTGTAAAATCTGTAATTTTTGTTGGTGCAATAACTACACCTCCAGCATGTTTACCAGCATTACGAGTTATACCTTCAAGTTTACAAGCAATATCTATTAATTCCTTTATTTCCTCTTCTTTATTATA
This sequence comes from Arsenophonus sp., assembly GCA_031446165.1. GTDB lineage: Bacteria > Pseudomonadota > Gammaproteobacteria > Enterobacterales > Enterobacteriaceae > Arsenophonus. The sequence goes on from CP132905.1 coordinate 604,049, forward strand.
TATTTCTTGCAATTGTGGTTCCAAAATCAATGCTTTTTTTATAGTTATACCATGCTCAAAAGGAATCAATTTAGAGATTCTATTCACAAAACTGTATGAATAACCAAGTGCTCTACCCACATCTCGTATTGCTCCTTTTGCTGCCATTGTACCAAAAGTAATAATTTGTGAAACCGCTTCACGACCATACATTTTTGCAACATGATCAATAACTTGATCACGTTTTTCCATACAAAAATCGATGTCAAAATCTGGCATAGAAATACGCTCAAGATTTAGAAAACGTTCAAATAACAAATCAAATTTCAATGGATCTAAATCAGTAATTTTTAATGAATATGCTACTAATGAACCAGCACCTGAACCACGACCTGGGCCAACAGGAATATTATTGTCTTTTGCCCACTGAATAAATTCCATTACAATAAGAAAATAACCAGGAAAACCCATTTCATTGATTACTTTTAATTCAGTGTTTAAACGTTTAACATATTTTAATCTCTTTTTATCTCTCTCTTTTTTATCTGGATATAAAGATTGCAAACGTTTTTCAAGACCAATTTCAGCATCTCGGATCAAAAAATCTTTTGTATCCATATCACCTGTAGGAAATTTTGGCAAAAAATATTCACCTAAAGGAATAATTACATTACAACGCTTAGCAATTTCAACACTATTTTTAAGTGCTGCAGGAATATCAGAAAATAATTCGACCATTTCTTCCTCAGTACGCAAATATTGCTGAGGGCTATAATTTTTAGATCTTTTTGTATCAGATAATGTAATACCATTATGAATGGCAACACGTATTTCATGTACTGCAAAATCATCGCTCTTCATAAATCGTACATTATTTGTGGCAACAACTGGTATACCTGTTTTTGCCGACAAATTTACAGCTTGATATAAATAATTCTCTTCGTCAGGTAATCCTGTTCTCAAAAGTTCTAAATAATAATTATCGTAAAAATATGTTTGATAAAACTTCAAACACTTCTCGAGAAGTATCGGATTCTTACGTAATAAACATTTTCCAACATCACCCATGCAGGCACCAGAAAGTAGTAATAACCCTTCCTTATGTATAACTAACCATTCTCTTTTTATAGTTGGACCAAGTGCTCCATAACCTTTCTTATAAGCTGCAGAAATAAGTAATATTAAATTCTGGTAACCTTTATTATTCTTAACAAGAATTGTTAAATGTGTGATTTCATCACCTAATAATTCATTTTCTACATAAAAATCAGCTCCAATAATTGGTTTTACTCCAAAATTATGTGCAGTAACATAAAATTTTATTAATCCATATAAATTAGTAAAATCAGTGATTGCTAATGCTGGCATCCCCAATTCTGCTGCTTTATGAATTAATGTGTCAATTTTTATTAATCCATCTATAATAGAATAATCAGTATGTATACGTAAGTGTATAAAACGTGGTTCAGACATTTTCAGTCAGCTCTTATAAATTATTGTAAATAATACATATCTTTTATGACCAATATTTGGCTATAAAATTCATTAATATGAGTTTTTTCATAAAACTAATATTAAAAATATTAATAAGCTAATTACGCTTTTATTATTAAATCTCTAATAAAAAACCATCGCTTGAATATTTTTATATTATTAATCTATTATTAAAAATAAATACATTTTTATAATAAACATACATTATTTATTTAACAAAAAATTATCTTTTAGTAAGTTCTAAAACAACTTTTGCTAATTTTTCATCGTCATTACTACGAATACTTTTATGTAAATATAAAAATTTCTTTTTTATTTTTTTAACTGTATTTAAATTAATTAATAAATCTTTAAGTGATTTAGCTAATTTTTTAGGTTGACACTCATACTGTATAAATTCCTGAACTAATTTGTCTCCTGCTAATAAATTAGGTAAAGAAATATAAGATGTTTTAACAAAAAATTTTGCTAACCAATAAGTAATCACTTTCATGCGATACCCAACTACCATTGGACATTTTGCAAGCATACATTCTAATGTAGCAGTCCCTGAAGCTAATAAAGTTACATCTGCAGAAATCATAACTAATAATGCTTTACCTTCTATAACTTCTAATGGTAATTTTACTCCAATTTCTTGATAAATAGCTTCAAATTTATCACGACATTTTTTATTAACTACAGGAACTAAAATTTTTAGCTTGGGGAACTCTTGAATTAAAATTTCTGCAGCATATAAAAAATCTTTAGTTAACATTCCCACTTCAGCACAACGGCTACCTGGTAAAATAGCTAAACATTTAACATCGTTAGCTATTTTTAATTGTAAACGGGCATTTTTTTTATCAGGTTTTAAAGGTATACTATTAGCCATTGTATGACCGATTAAATAACAAGGTATCTTATAATAATCATAAATTTTTTTTTCAAAAGGCAAAAAAGCAAGCACCAAATCTGTAGATTTTTCTATTTTAAAAATACGGCGTTTTCGCCAAGCCCAAAAAGATGGGCTAACATAATGAATAGTCTTTATACCGTTTTTCTTTAATTTTTTTTCGAGATACATATTAAAATCAGGTGAATCTATACCAATAAAAACATCAGGTTGTAATTTTAAAAAACGTTTAATTAAGTCAGATCGAATCTTTAATAATCTTGGTAATCTTCCAAAAATTTCAACAATCCCCATAACAGAAAGTTCTTCTATTTCATACCATGATTGACAACCTTCCTTTTTCATTAATGGACCTCCAATTCCAATAAAATTTATATGAGGTATTTGTGCCTTTAATGTACGAATAAGAGATGCACCAAGAATATCGCCTGATATTTCTCCTGCAACAAGACCAACAGTTAAAGGTTTTGATTGAATTGAAAAATGACGAATAGTCGTCATAAACTTTTCCTATGAAAGTATTTATTAACGAATAATTCCACGATTTGACTTGGCGGAATATTCTAAAAAATCATTCAATATTTTAATATATTGATTTACTGTTCCTAACTTTAATAATATCTCACGGGCTTCATCTAATGATTTACCACAACGATAAAGAATTTTATATGCATATTTAATAGCATGTAATGATTCTTTATCAAAACCACGACGCTTTAAACCCTTAATATTAACACCATAAGGAGTAGCATGATTACCTTGTGCGATCACATAAGGTGGAACATCTTTTGAAACTCCTGAACAACCACCCACCATTACATGAGTACCAATTTGACAAAATTGATGTACTGCACTCATACCACCAATGATAGCATAATCATCTAATTTAACATGACCACCGAGTGTACCATTATTAGCAATAATACAATAATTTCCCAGTAAACAATCATGAGCAATATGACTATTTATCATTAATAAATTATCATTACCTATTTTAGTTAAACTGCCACCTTGCACGGTACCACGATGAATAGTAGAACTTTCTCTAATACAATTACGATCACCAATTTCAACGCGAGTTTTTTCACCTTTGTATTTTAAATCTTGATTAATTTCACCTATGCTAACAAACTGAAAAATTTGATTATTACAACCAATTTTAGTTCCACCATTGATGATTACATGAGATTTTAATTTAGTATGCGCACCAATTACAACTTGAGATCCAATATAACAAAACGGACCGATATAAACATTTTCATCGATAATCGCACCTTCTTCAACAATAGAAGAAGGATGAATAACCGCTGTTTTATTAATAGTATCAGTCCTCATGTTATATTTCCTGACTTCGAGCACACATCATTGTCGCTTCACAAACAATTTTTTTATCTACTTTTGCTATACCATTGAAACGTGTTAAACCACGTTTAGTTTTTACAAACGTTACATCAAAAATCATTTGATCGCCAGGTTGTACTGGATATTTGAATCTTGCTTCATCAATACCAGCAAAATAATAAAGTTCACCAGGTTTTAATTTTCCAACACTCTTAAAAGCCAAAATACCAGCAGCTTGTGCCATTGCCTCCAGAATTAATACTCCTGGAAATATTGGCTTCCCTGGAAAATGACCCTGAAAAAAAGGCTCATTAAAAGATACATTTTTTACCGCACGCAAAAATTTACCTTTTTCAAAATCTAAGACACGATCTACTAACAAAAAAGGGTACCGATGAGGCAATAAACCTAAAATTTCTTCTATATCCAGAGTATGTTGATAACTCATAGAAAAGACTCTTCTTGTTTATATTTTTAAGATTATATACATAAATACAAACTCTTTTTAAACACTAAAATATGTTATTCTACAAAGAATAATGAATACATTGAAACAAGTATATTTAATCATGTTTTATTGAATAGTTTGTGTTCTAATATCTTAAATCGTTTTACTATTGAATGAATATTCATAATTAAAACTGCTGTTTTTCGCCAAATCTTATTAGGCTGTAATGGAATACCAGAAGAATATATCCCAGGCTTATTAATTGAACGTATAACCATCGCCATACCAGTAATAGTTACTTTATCACAAATTTCTATATGTCCATTAATAACACTACCACCACCAATCATACAACATTTACCTATTTTTAAACTCCCTGCCATAATAACCCCACCAGCGATGGCTGTATGATCACCAATGATAACATTGTGAGCAATATGACATTGATTATCAATAATAACCCCATTGCCAATAATTGTATCATCCAATGCACCACGATCAATTGTAGTACCAGCTCCAATGTCAACGTTATTACCAATAACAACTGCACCTAATTGAGGAATCTTTATCCATTTAATATCTTCATGTGCATAACCAAAACCATCTGATCCAATTACTACACCTGATTGAATTAAACATCTTTCCCCTATCTTAACATTATGATAAACAGAAACATTTGCCCATAAACTGGTACAATTTCCAATTGTAACATTTTTACCAATAAAACAATTTGCACCGATAATAACCTCATTACCTAAGATCACACCTGATTCAACAACTGCATTAGCACCAATAGCAATATTTTTACCAAAAATAACATTTTGAGCAATAACAGAAGAAGAATGGATATTATGAGCAGGTTTAGGAGTATTGTCTAAAAATTGAGCTAAACGAGCATAAGCAAGATAAGGATCTTCAACAACTAATGCTGCTATTTTATTAACATTTGGTAGATAATCTTTTTTTAAAACTACAGCAGAAGCGTGACATTTTTTAAGTTGTTTCAGATAACGACTATTTGATAAAAAAGTAATTTGTCCTTGTTTTGCAAAATGTATAGATGCGATACCTGTAATAATTATATTACCATCACCATATAATTGTGCGTCCAATTGCTGAGCCAAATCAGCTAATCGAATAGAACACATTTATTATTGCACCTTTTTAATAACTAAATCGGTAATATTTTTTAGATGAAGACCTTCTTTTAGATACATAATCTCATTAATGTCAAATATAGCATCATACTTTTCTTTTTTAGCAACTACTTTAGTGGCCATTTTTATACTTTGTAATATTTTTGTATGTTCTTCTTGTCGACGACGTTGATTATTCCTTTCAAATTGTTCTGCTTTTTTAAGAAAATCAGTGCGCTTTACTTCAAATGCTTTAAGAGCTTGCTCATTTGGTTTTGTTGTGCTTTTTTGAAATTTTTCGACATGAGACTGTAAATCTTTTTCCATATTTTGTAACTCATTTGCTGATCCTTGAAACTCCTTTTCAAGTTTTTTAGAAATAGCTTTATTGGTTGCTATCTCTTGAAAAATTTTATCAAAATTAATCACAGCAATTTTTTCTGCATAAACACTACCAACAAATACGATTGTACTTAAAACTATTATACTAAAAAATTTATTCACACTACACTCTCCTTAATTTTTAAGTTTTTAAAAATTATAAAAAATAAATAAATTACATATATGTTTACCATGTCCTACCAATATTAAACTGAAATTCTTCATATCTATCACCTGTATAATATTTTAATGGCTTAGCATAAGAAAAAGTTAATGGTCCAAGCGGTGATATCCATTGTAGTGCAATCCCTGTTGACACTCGAATATTTGATGGTTTTCCATAATCAGGCATTCCTACTCGCCAACTATCTTCTGTATTACGCCAATGAGAATCCCAAACAGTACCAGCATCAATAAAAAAAGATGTTCTAATTAAATTTAAATTTTGCTCATCAATAAATGGTGATGGAATAATTAACTCTAATGAAGCCGTTGCTATTGCATTTCCACCAATAGCATCTGTTGATGGATTCGCAGATTTTGGAGATATTTGACCAGTTAGGAGGTTTTTTTCGAGATAAACAGCTTTAGGTCCAATATTATTGGATCGAAAACCTCTTACTGTACCTACACCTCCAGCATAAAAATTTTCATAAAAAGGTAATTCTTTACCATTAATATCATTGCCATAACCAAATTGTGTCTTACCTAATAATATCCATGTAGCATCTTCATTTAATGGATAATAATGAGATGCATCAAATTTAATTTTATAATACTGATTATCTGATCCTGGAATTGTGATTTTACTGTTCAAGAAGATTTTTTTTCCTGATGTCGGAAAAAATCCACGATCTAAATTATTATAAATCCATCCTAAATCAATACTGAAATCGTTGACATCATAATACGATGTACCATGAAAATTTAGTGTTTCACCAATACTTGCCAAATAACGCCACATACTCACTTGAGGCTTCATATCAGATAATGAGTTATGAACAAAACCAGTACCCATTCGAAAAATATTATGTTCATTAAAAGGAAAACTTAAAGTAGCATCAATACCATAAATTTTATTTTTATAATCTGATAAAAAAGCATCTTTTGCACTAAAATTATTATAAAATAATCTTCCATTTAAACTAATACCATGTACACTCAAATAAGGATCTGTTAATGATAATTCTCCGTAAGTTGAATAATCATTTTTTTTAGCACTCATACTAACTGCATTTCCTGTACCTAACCAATTTTCTTCTTGAATACCTATTTGAAAACTTATACCACTTTCAGTTCCGAAACCAATTCCAAAATTCATTGCACCAGTATTGCGTTCTTTTACTTTATAGACTATATCCACTTGATCAGATATACCTTGGATGCGTTTAGTCTCAACATCAACTTTTTCAAAAAAACCGGTACGTTTTAATCGGTTTTGACCTAAAAGAACTAAATCGCTACCTAACCAAGCACCTTCCATTTGACGCATTTCACGACGTAGAACAGAATCTTTGGTAATATGATTTCCAATAAAATTAATTTGGCGCACATAAAAACGATGGCCAGAATCAACATTAATGTTCACCTTAACTGTTTTATTCTTGATATTAGTTTTTAGTTCAGTAATAATATTTGGATATGCATAACCATAATGCCCAAGAATATTTTTAATATTTGTCTCTATTTTTTTTATTTTAGTAGCATTATAAATTGTATTTTTTTTAATTGTTATCAATTCATTAATTTCGTTATAATGTTCTGCTTTATCAATATTTAATTCTATATCTGATATAATATATTTATCTCCTTCTGTTATGTTTATAGTGATATAAATATTTTCTTTATCAGGTGTTAAACCGATATTAGTTGAATTAATAGTGAAGTTTACATAACCTCTACTAAGATAAAAACTACGTAATGATTCTAAATCGTTGACAAATTTTTCTTGTTTATATTTTTTATCTGAACTAATTTTCCACCAAAAAACATCATCTTTTAATTGAAAATATTTCATCAATTCATTCGTACTAAATGTCTTGTTGCCAATAATATTAATACGCTGAATCTTAGCCGAAACTCCTTCAGAAAAAAATAACTTCAAATGTACTTGATTGTTTGATGACATTAAAATGATGGGTTTGATTTTTATATTGTACTTACCTATACTGTAATAAAAATCTGTAAGCATATTTATAATATTAGATAATTTTTTTAAATTCATAACTTCCCCAATTCGAATGTTTACAGAGTCAAGATTACTCTTAAGAACATCAGTCTTCACAGCTTTATTACCAAAAAATGTAATATTTTTAATAATTGGTCTTTCTTTTAAGCGAATAATCAGGGTATCCTTGTTGCGAAAAATTCTAATATCGTCAAAATTACCAGTTGAAAACAAATCTCGAATAGTACGACTAATATGATTATTATTAATGGTATCCCCTACTTGAATTGGCATATTTAACAGTGCAGTATCAGCAGTAATACGTTGCAGACCTTGAAAATATATATTTTTTATTACAAACCAATCGGAACTGTACGTATGAACACTAAAAAATAACAGTAATGTCATAAGTAACTTTTTCATCGTCATTATTATTGTAAATATTCCTAACTAATTTCGCTTTATTTATTATTATTAAAGACGAGAAAAATCATTAAAAAGTGAAATGCCCATTAATAATATCAATAAAGCAGTACCAATACGATAACTTAAATCTTGTACACCTTTAGATACTGGCTCCCCTTTTATTTTTTCAATAATTAAGAAAAGTAAGTGTCCACCATCTAATACAGGTAGAGGACATAAATTAATAATACCTAAGTTAATACTAATTAATGCAATAAACATAATATAATACACTAATCCAGACGCAGCAGAAAAACCCGCCCCTTTTGCAATAGAAATAGGTCCACTTAGATTAGTTAATTTGATATCACCAGTAAAAAACTTACCAATCATATTTACTGTTATTTTCATAAATTGCCAAGTATGAGTAATTGCATGATACAATGCCTCAAAAAAATTATATTTTTGAATAATTTTATAATCATTTAGAAGTGGAACAACTGATAATTCAAACCCAGCAAACCCAACCTTTTGTTTTTTTGTGATTTCTTTAACTTGTGGTATCAAAGTTAATGCTTTATTTTCACCCTCTCTTTCAATGGTCAATAATAGGGGGATATTAGGACTTTTTTGAATAAAGTAAACTAATGGATGCCATGCATCTAAAACTTGTTCATTGACTTTTATAATTTTATCACCTATTTTTAAACCAGACAATTCTGCTGCTGATCCAGATTCGATATTACGAACAATAGGCTCTTGTCTGGCGCTAACAGGCATAATACCTAAAGATAAAACAGGATCTTCTTTTTCTGGATCAAAATGCCAATTTTTTAAATTAATAATTTTTTTTACAGGATCTACATAGCCAATAGGTAGAACTTTGACATTTATTTTTTTCTTTCCAATTTTACTAATCAACGCGATGCGAACAGTATTCCAATCTGGAGTTTCCATGTCATCAATAGATTTTATTTCCATACCAGCCGAAATACTTGCTTGTGCAGCAATAGAATTTAATTGAATATCTGAAATAATAGGACGAACAGAAGGTATACCAATCATATAAACTAACCAGTATGCAAACACTGCCAATAAAAAATTAGCTAATGGTCCAGCACTTACAACAGCAAAACGCTCCATCACAGTTTTATTATTAAATGAATGAGCGGCATTTTTATTTTTTTCAGTAGGTATAATTTCCTTATCCAACATTTTAACATAACCACCTAATGGAATCATAGCAACAACGAATTCTGTACCATAATGGTCTACTTTACGCCATATTATTTTTCCAAAACCAATTGAAAAACGCTCAATATAAATACCATAAAATCTAGCTACGCAAAAATGTCCCAACTCATGTACAATAATCAGTACACCTAAGGCAAAAACAAATGCAAATAAAGTAAAAAAAAATCCCATAATATTTATAACCTTATAAGATAAAAAAAAATAACATTAATCCTGAAAAAACAGTTATAGCTGCTATTAGACTATCTATTCTATCTAACACCCCACCATGTCCTGGAATTAAATTACCAGTATTTTTAATTCCAGATTGCCTTTTAAACATACTTTCTATTAAATCACCTAAAATAGCACTAAAAATAATAATAAAATTAATTAATAGATTTCTAGATATTACTAAATCAGAAACATAAAAATTAAATATAAATCCAACAACTCCTGCTGTAACTATACCACCAAACATACCTTCAAAAGTTTTGGCAGGTGAAATTTTTTCTGCTAACTTGTGTTTTCCAAAAAAATACCCAAAAAAATAACCACCAATATCTGTGCTCCACACTAATAAAATGATATACAATATCAACCAAGATCCTACAAAAGGATCAATTGCATAATTAATACCACGTAATAACAACATTCCACAATAAAAAGGTAAAATAGTCAAAATACAAAATGTGATTTTTAATATTACAGACCGAGACCAAACTCGACCAGAAAGAGGAAAAGTTATAAGTAATATTATGGCCAATAACCACCAGATTAATCCAGAACATAAAATATAAATTACCACAGGCTCTTCTGTTAATTTAGTTAAATCTTGAAATGATAATTGAAATCCCAATAAACTTATACAAAATATAATAGGAAATATCATTCTTTTGATAGGTTTTATCCAACCAACAAACTGACACCATTCCCAAATAGTAAGTGAAATAACAAAAATAATAACATAACCAAATAAATCAAGAGGTAAGAAAAAAATACCAGCAATAACTAATGGAATAAGTATGATAGTACTAATAATACGAGCATTAAAATTTAACAAAATAAATCTATACCTTTATGAATTAATATTATCATGTGTAGTTTTACCAAACCTTCTTTCACGATTGCTAAAAGCCGTAATTGCACTTCTAAAAGCTATTTCATCAAAATCTGGCCAAAGTATATCAGTAAAATAAAATTCGGCATAAGCAATTTGCCATAAAAGAAAATTACTAATACGATATTCTTTCCCAGTTCTAATCACTAAATCAACCATTGGTTGATCATGTAAACTAATACATTTATTTACTGTTTCTTCATTAATATTTTCTGGTAATAATGTGCCTTTTTTAATTTTTTCAGCAATTAACCGCATGCCATGTGTAATATCCCAACGACCACCATAATTTGCTGCAATATTGAGCTGTAACCCAGTATTTTTTTCTGTTACGGAAATTGCATTTTTAATAAGATTTTTTAATTTAATTTTAAATTTGCTTGTATCACCAATAATTGTTAATTTAATATTATGTATGTTTAAATTTTGAATTGCATTACCTAAATATCGAGTAAAAAGTTCCATCAAAGCACTTACCTCAGTTTTTGGTCGATTCCAATTTTCACTACTAAATGCATAAAGTGTTAAAGATTGAATTTTATTTTCTAGTGCAAATTTTATTGCTTTTTTTGCTGCCTCAGTACCTGCAATATGTCCTTTAAACCTCAATTTTCCGTGTTTTTTTGCCCATCGACCATTACCATCCATAATAATAGCAACATGCTTAGGTATTCGATAGTATAAATCATTCTCATACACAAATTTCATAAAAAAGCATTCCCGACCATAAATTAATAAAATTATTACATGTAATTTTATGAAAAATAAAAATAAGATTGCTAAAATTAAGAAAAAATATATTTATTGATAACCAAAAAAAATTATATTTAAAAATTTAAAATATATAGTATTTTAAAATCTTCATTAACTACATTAACTACATCTATACATATTCCTAAAAGAAATCAAATTAAGTGTCAAACTATAACTTAAATTTAAATAAAAATGCAGATAATTTCAAAAAATATATTAAATATTATAAAATATAATTTTTATTATACTTATACTTTATGATATTATTTAAAATTACATATATCATATTCTTTATATTTTTTATTTTTTACTTTAAATTAAAAATAATGTTTATTGAAATATATATTAATTATGATATAAAATGTATATAATTTTAAAATATATTTATTGATGTATTTTAAGAAAATATATTTTCATTCATAAAAAATTCATATAATTTTTATCTTTTAATTTTAAAAAAATAATAAACACTTGCAATAATTTTTATGATTTTAAAAATTATTAAAGAATGTTTAAAAATTTTTTAATAATTTATAATCTACTATACAATATTTAATTTATTTTCTAAATAATCAATTTTATTAAAAAAACAGTTTAATTATCATTTCACATTAAATATAGTATTTTTCACCTGCAAAAAAAATATTTATTAATACAATACCAAAAATGTGCATGAAAAAATACTTTTCTTTAAACGTATAATCAAAAATCAGTAATATTTTTATATTTGAAAAAATATATATTTATATAAAAAATATAAGCTTTCATAAGAATAATTCTTATAGAATTTACGTTAAATATTTTAAAATTCTTAGGTTTAATAACTCTTAATATTTATAAATTTTCATGTTTCATGACCTAAAAAGTAATATATTAAAAATAACTACTGATTCTTATTTTTAATTTTAATAAGATTATTTAAATTTTAATATAAAAATTTTTACAATTTATCATAATGTATAAAATTTAATTTCAAATTTATTAAAAAAACTATTTTTTATTATATATAAACATGTTTTAGTATAATACTAATATCAAGAAAATAAATCATTACAATATTTTTATTAAAAAAATATTTTAATATAAAAATATTTATAAAATTATTGCACCAAACAATAAAATTTATTTTATCACTAAAATAGTTGTAAATAAAAATTGTAAATATTAATGTAAATTATCAAACAATCAAATTTTTATAATTATAATATTAAAGATATTCTTAAAAGAATTAATATTTTTTTATATGTATTTTTCTATTGTTATATTATAAAACTATTATTTTATATATAAATGTAATTTTTAGATATTTATCAGGTATAAATAAAGTGCTTTATAATATTAAAAATATTTGCATACTTTTTCTTATGACTGTAGCAGAATATAACTATTGCATTAATTATATTAAGAAAATATAATACAAACAATATTATTTTATAGAATTAAATTTTTAATTTAAAATATTCATATTTTAAATATTTAATCTTTATTTTATGATTTTATGAAGTTAATTAAAATATAATTTTGAATGAATACACTATAAAATAGTACACTATATATTAATATGATGCAAATATTATGTATATAATGTAATTGTACTCTATAACAACATAATTTTATTATACAAATAAGAAGTTTTAATTAGATAAAAGTTTTACATACTCATAAGCTATTTTTCGTGCTTCTTTATCAATCTCTAGCACTGCATCAATAGTATCAGGTTCAGAAAAAGTTAATTTTTCTAAGATATTTAAATTAACTTTAGCAATATCAGTAAATTGAAGATTACCAGCCAAATATGCAGCAACAGAAATTTCATTAGCAGCATTTAAAACAGTAGTAGCCGCTTGCCCATCAAAACAAGCGTCAATTGCTAATTTTAAACATGGATAACGTTCATAATCTGGAGACATAAAAGTCAATGAAGATATTGTTTTAAAATCAATAACTTGTGCACCTGAAAAAATCCTCTCAGGATAACCCATACTATAAGCGATCGGTATTCTCATATCAGGGATACCTAACTGTGCAATTACACTCCCATCTTGATAACATACCATAGAATGAATAATTGATTGTGGGTGAATAATAACTTCAATTTCTTCATTAGAAGTATTAAAAAAATGCCGCACTGCAATATATTCAAAACCTTTATTGATCATAGTGGCTGAATCAACTGAAATTTTAGGTCCCATAGACCAATTAGGATGCTTGCAAGCTTTATCAGGAGTCATATTTGAAAGATATGAAATAGGAACATCACCAAAAGGTCCACCGGACCCTGTTAATATTATTCTTGTAATACCTTCTTGTTTTAAATTAGAAAATCCTAAATTACATTGAACTGCTATTGGCAAACTTTGAAATATTGCATTATGTTCACTATCTATAGGAAGAACATGAGCACCATATTTTCTAATAGCATTAAAAAAAAGTTTTCCGCTAGTAATCAAAGATTCTTTATTAGCTAATAAAATTCGTTGCCCTTTACGAATAGCAGATAAAGTCGGTAATAATCCAGCTATTCCTGTAATAGCTGACATAACTTGATCTACATCATTAAGTGCAGCTACTTCACAAATTCCTTTTTCTCCGGATAAAACTTCAGTTTTAGATCCTTGATTATATAATATTGTTTTTAACTTATTTGCTGACTTTTTATCTGACATCGCAGCATATAATGGTTTAAATTCCAAACATTGCTGTACCATAATACTAACATTTGTATTTGCAACTAATCCAATTACCTGAAATTTTTTTTGATTTTCTTTCACTACTGATAACGTTGTTTTACCAACTGAACCAGTTGAACCTAAAATGGTTAATTTTATCATTTTACGATATATATGCTCTACTATATTTTATAATTTTATAATATACATGCACTTTACTATTTCTTGACCAAAAAAATATTTTATTTCAAGTAAAAAATTTTTATAAAAATAAAACATCTAAAATAAATATTTGCATAATTAAATTTAAAATTAAAAATTAAAATTTTATTAATTCATCTTCTTTTATATGTAATTCTTCATCAATTTTTTTTATAAAAATATCAGTTAACTTTTGAATATCATTTTGAGCAACACGTTCATTATCTTGAGTAATTTTTTTATATTTCAGCAAAGACTTAATTTTATCATTAGCATCACGTCTTATATTACGAATAGAAACTCGTGCATATTCAGCAGAATTACGCACAATTTTTATAAATTTTTTTCGCCTTTCTTCCGTTAATGGTAGTAAAGATACACGAATAATTGTTCCTTTTGAATAAGGACTTAAACCAATATCTGATTGAATAATAGCTTTTTCAACCAATGGAATTAATGTAGGCTCAAAAACAGTAATTGCTAATGTACGTGCATCTTCAGCAATAATATTAGCTAATTGTTTTAATGGAGTGCTAGTTCCGTAATATTTCACCAGAATACCATCTAATAAAGCTGGAGATGCACGCCCAGTTCTAACTTTGTTCATTTGTATTTTTAAAGCTTCAATATTTTTTTGCATACGTACTTGAGTATTTTGTTTTATTTTATTGATCACAAAAAAATCCTTTAAAAAAAATAACAATCATTCACTTTATCAAAATAAAATCAAAATAATTATTCTTATATAAATAATGAAATCATAACCGATATATTCATTAATGTTATATTTTTAAACTAATCCTTAGTAATTAAGGTACCTTCGTTTCCACCTAATACAATACGACGTAAAATACCAGGTTTATTAATATTAAAAATTCGAATCGGTAAATTATGATCCCTTGCTAAAGTAAATGCAGCTAAATCCATAACTTTTAATTCACGCTCCAAAACATCTTGATAAGTCAACTTATGATAAAGAACTACATTTAAACTTTTTGATGGATCTGATGAATAAATACCATCTACTTTAGTAGCTTTCAAAGCGATATCAGCTTCAATTTCTATACCCCGTAAACATGCCGCTGAATCTGTGGTAAAAAAAGGATTTCCAGTTCCTGCTGAAAAAATAACAACCTTACCATTACGAAGTAAACTAATTGCTTCTAAACAACTATAGTTGCTACAAACACCATTTAATGGTATTGCAGACATCAACTCAGTATTAATAGATACACGTTGTAGAGCATCACGCATAGCTAATCCATTCATTACGGTTGCTAACATACCCATATGATCACCAACAACACGATTCATTCCAGCTTTTGCTAAACTTTCACCCCTAAATAGATTACCACCACCAATAACAACACCAACCTGTATACTTAATTTTACTAGTTCTTTAATTTCATTTGCCATGCTATCTAAAACTTTAGTATCAATACCAAATTTTTTTGAACCTTGTAACACTTCACCACTCAGCTTAAGCAAAATACGTTGATATACTGGTTTTGTATTAGTAAACATCTTATTTATCCTGAGTAGATAAATAATAAAAAAATAATGATTTTATTTTTAAAAAATAAAAAATATTTTTTACTATTCCATCTAATTCTTAAAAAATCTGAAAATATTTTTATAAACACAAATAGTTACTTAATCATATATAAGTTATTATGCATTTAGCATTTATTAATTTAGCATTTATTAACTAGTACGCATTACATATAGTTTTCTAACTGTCACAACTTAAGAAGAAATGCTATTTTTTTAAAAAATTTCACTTTCACCAAGTTCAATACGTGCAAAATTCAAAACACTTATGTTTTTTTCTTTTAATAAAATGCCAACAGTTTTACTGGGATCCATAACAAATTGTTGTCCGGTTAAAGAAATCTCTTCAAGGAATTTTTTCAGACGTCCTGAAACTATTTTTTCTATAATATTCAAAGGTTTACCAGATTTCATTGCTATTTCTAATTGAATTTTTCTTTCATGGGAAATCAGATCTGTCGGAACATCCAATGGAGTAATATACTCTGGTTTACTAGCTGCAATATGCATCGCAATTTTCTTAAGAATTGCATCATCTGCACTTGTAGAAGTAGAAACAAGAACACCAATACGAAAACCATGTAAATAAGACCCTATTCTTTCACCTTGTAAAATTTTAATCCGATTAATTTTTATATTTTCACCAATTTTGGTAATTATTTCTTCACGTCGATCTTCAAATTTTATCCTCAATGCATTAATATTAAAACAACTATTTTCTATAACAAATGCTAATATTTCATTAGCAAATTCATAAAAAATTAATGACTTAGCTACAAAATCTGTCTCGCAATTTAACTCTAGCAAAACAGCCATTTTTTTATCTATAGAAACTTTTAGTGTTATAATACCTTCAGTAGCAATACAATTTGCTTTTTTAGCTACTTTCGCTTTACCTACTTTACGCATCTCATCGATAGCTATATTTATATTACCATTAGCCTTGACTAATGCTTTTTTACAGTCCATCATACCAACACCAGTACGTTGACGCAACTCTTTCACTAAATTAGCAGTAATTTCTTCAGACATATATTTGATTCCTAGAACTAACTATTTAATAAAATATTTTTCATCATAAAATTTATTTTTTCATTAAAAACTAAGTATAACTAAAACAAATTATTTTACTTGTATTTATCCAATTTTTTCTAATTGAACGATTTGATCTTTAATTTTATCTTCCTGAATAGCTTTAACTACAGCATTTAAATACAGTTTAATCGCACGAATTGCATCATCATTACCAGGAATCACATAATTAATACCATTTAAATCAGAATTTGTATCAACAATTGCAAATACAGGAATTCCTAAATTATTGGCTTCTTTTATAGCAATATGTTCATGTTGAGCATCAATCACAAACAAAGCATCAGGTAAACCACCCATGTCTTTAATACCACCTAGACTTTTTTCTAACTTACTTAGTTCACGAGTACGTATTAGAGCTTCTTTTTTCGTTAATTTCTCAAAAGTACCATCCTGAGATTGTGTTTCTAAATCTTTTAAACGTTTAATAGATTGACGTACAGTTTTCCAATTAGTTAGCATACCACCTAACCACCGATGATTAACAAAATATTGTTCGCAATCATTAGCTGCCTCTCTTACAGATTCACTAGCTGCACGCTTAGTACCTACAAACAAAATCTTGCCTTTTCTTGAAGCAATTTTACTTAACTCAGCTAACGCTTCATGAAACATTGGAACAGTTTTTTCTAAATTAATAATGTGTACTTTATTAAGTGTACCAAAAATGTACTTTTTCATTTTTGGGTTCCAATAACGAGTTTTATGACCAAAATGCACACCTGCTTGAATCATATCAGTCATGGAAACAGTAACCATTTAAACCTCTATAATTTTAGTAAATTGGTGCAATACTTTATATAAAATCTCTTTATTAACTTATTAGTTTATTAGTTATAATTTTTTTTATTATAAAGTATTACGGAAAATATATTATATATTATGTTTAAAACATATAATATTTAAAATATTTTTTAAATATATAATATTTAAAATATTTTTATATATACAAATATATAAAAAATTAATTTTAGTATATCATAAAATAACAAAAAAAATATATATACTTATATGCTTAAATCCATAATATTAATTGTACAAAATGAATATAAATGAAATAGTATTTTTTAAAATTTTTTAAATAAAATTATTACTTTCATAAATATAGAATCATTATATCTTAAATTAGATTTACTAAATATTATTGATTTATATATTGTTACAAACAACATGATCAATTATTAATATATGCTATCAAGTAATTACAGCTGCTTTACATAATAGCTAACTTTTAGTAAATGCAAGATACCAAAAAATAATTTCATAGAAAATATATTATTACTTAAATTAATAAAGTAGGTGAAAATTTGTGACTATTTCAATCAAAACCGAAGAAGACCTCAACAAAATGCGTATCGCTGGGCACTTAGCAGCAGACGTATTAAAAATGATCAAACCTTATATAAAACCAGGAATTTCTACCGGTGAACTTGATCGTATTTGCCATTTATACATTGTTGAAAAACAAAACGCTATTCCAGGATGTTTGAACTATAATGGTTTCCCTAAATCTATTTGTACTTCTATTAATGACGTGATTTGTCACGGTATTCCTAATGATAAAAAAATTTTAAAAGAAACCGATATCATTAACATTGATGTCACTGTAATTAAAAATGGATTTTATGGTGATACCTCTAAAATGTTTTTTGTTGGAAAACCAACTATACAAAGTAAAAGATTATGCAAAATAACACAAGAAAGTTTATATCTTGCATTAAAAATAATTAAACCAGGTATTCATTTACGAAAAATAGGAAAAACAATTGAAAAATTTATTCAAAAACATCATTTTTCTGTAGTACGTGAATATTGCGGGCATGGTATTGGTCAACGTTTTCATGAGGAACCTCAAATTTTGCATTACGATGCTGATGATGGGGGAATTCTATTAAAAAAAGGAATGACTTTTACTATTGAACCGATGATAAACATTGGTAGCCATCACATTAGAACAATGAAAGATGGTTGGACAATTAAAACAAAAGACAGAAGTTTGTCTGCACAATATGAACATACTGTAGCTGTTAATGAAAAAGGATGCGAAATTTTAACATTCAGAAAAGAAGAAGAACCATTTATTTCAGCTATATTAGTAAATACATAATGTTGAATATCTGATAATAATTGATAATATATCGTTCAAAAAAAAATTATTCATAAAAAAATAAATAAAATGTTTATCTATTTATGAACAATATTTATTTATTGCACATTAAAATATTATATAATTAAATTAGATTTTTTAAAAATGTTAAATAAAAATTACTATATATTTTATTATAATACTTAGATCAAAATATAAAATTAGCATTAAAGTATAAAATATGGCAATGACGTATTTGTTTTTTATATTAAAAACTTATTCATTATCTATAATCTTTCAAATTTGTTTTCATGATGTGGTATATGATAGAAATCATTGATTTAATTTTTATAAAAGTTTTAAAAATCTTAAAATATAAGGCACTAAATACCCATTAAAAAATTGGGTTTTATATATTATTTTTGATAAGATTTTCTTATTGAATTAAAAAAATATAAAAATATATCTTTTAAAAAAATATTGAGAAATATACAAATATTCTCAAATAATTCTAAAAAACTTAATTATTAAACTATACAAAAATTAATATCTTTTTATATTGAACAATAATTTTATATGTACCGTAAAATTGACATGCTATAAAAATTATAATTTTATCATTAATTATAGAAAGATACTTAATGAGAGAGAAATATTTATGGATTCATTTTAAGCAAAAAATATATCATAAATATATTTCATACCATAAAACTACCAATGTTAGAAAAAATAAAACTCTAAAATTGCGGTCATACAAATAATAATATATTTCAAAAAATAATTAAAAATTATTATAAAATAGAAATACAAAACATTACTTAAAATGTAACAGTAGAATAATTTATGCAAAAAAATAAAAAAATTATTGAACGCGCTTTTGAACATCGAACTGAAATCACACCTTTAAATGCTAACATACAATTAAAAAATGCAATTGATCAAGTAATCAATCAACTTAACATAGGAAAATTAAGAGTTGCTAATAAAGTTAATGGAAAATGGATAACTCATCAGTGGATTAAAAAAGCATTATTACTTTCTTTTCGCATCAATAAAAACCAATTTATATCAGGTTCTGAAAGCCATTTTTTTGATAAAATGAAAATAAAATTTTCAGACTATAATTATAAAAAATTCCAAGCGGAAAAATTACGGGTAGTTCCACCAGCTACTGCAAGAAAAGGTTCCTTTATAGCTAAGAATACTATTTTAATGCCATCTTATATTAATATCGGGGCTTATATTGACGAAGGAACTATGATAGATACATGGTCTACTGTCGGTTCTTGTGCTCAAATTGGTAAAAATGTTCATTTATCCGGTGGTGTTGGCATTGGAGGTGTTTTAGAACCCCTGCAAACAAATCCGACAATTATTGAAAATAATTGTTTTATTGGTGCTCGTTCTGAAATTGTTGAAGGTGTAATTGTTGAAACCGGTTCAGTAATATCTATGGGTGTTTACATTGGTCAAAGCACAAAAATATATGATAGAGAACAAAACAAAATATACTATGGACGTATTCCTGCTGGTTCAGTTGTTGTATCAGGAAATTTACCATCTAAAAATAAAAAATATAGTTTATATTGTGCAGTTATTATAAAAAAAATTGACGAAAAAACAAGAAAAAAAACTAAAATTAATGAATTACTACGCAATCTTAAATAAAATTTATATTTAAAAAATGCTATTTTTGTTTTTTATAACTATAAAGATTACAGTAATAAAATAAATACAAAGATACGTTTCCAATATAATTAATAATATTATAGATATAATACAATTATATTCTTATATATTCTTAACAAAAATTAATACATACAATATGTATCAATTGATATTTTTTGAAATTTTGCATATTTATTGTTAATAATAAATAAAACTTTTCGTAGAATATTTCCACATTAAA
The DNA here is from genome assembly GCA_031446165.1 of Arsenophonus sp. GTDB lineage: Bacteria > Pseudomonadota > Gammaproteobacteria > Enterobacterales > Enterobacteriaceae > Arsenophonus. Next base: position 624,909 of record CP132905.1, read on the forward strand.
TTTCATATGATAAATCAATAAAATTTATAAAATATTATAATAATTTACAAAAATTATTTAAATTTAAAATTTTAAAAATATTAAATTTACAGCCAAAATATTCTATGGTCATAGTACTATTTGTGTAATTTTATTATAGCTAAATATAGAGAATTTAATTTATAATATTTTTAATCAGTATATCACTTTGTATTTATATAAGACATAAGATGTAGTTATTTGCTATAATAGAAAAATCAACACATACTTCACCATATAGCAATTAAAGATTATAAATCTTATGATGCATAATCAATAAACATTATATCAAAATATTATAATAAATTAGAAAATATTGTATATACTGAAATTCAATAGCATCAAAATTCACAAAGATAATATCTTATATTTAATATATAATAACCATTTAATAAAAATAACCCTTAATCTTTTTATATAAAAAAGATTAAAAGTTTTTCATGTTTTAGTGTAAAAATTATTTTTATAATTATTATAATTATAAAATTAGTATAATTATTTATTTAAAATACAATTTTTATAATCATGGCTTGAAAAATCTACAGTTTAATTTAAATCTTTTATCAAATTTTTAATACAAAATACTTCAAAGAAAAGAAATACTGGTTAAAAATAAAATATTCAAAAAATAATGATTACATAATAATTCTCAAAATTTTCAGAAACAATAATATATTTACTTAAAAAGTTATCGCTTGTGCTTTCTATTGAAAGCAATAATTATTTACTTTTATATTACTTAAAATAAGCTTTAATACCTAAGAAAATTGATTCAGCTATTTGCTGTTGAAATTTTGCTGTTTGTAATTTTCTTTCTTCTTCTAAATTACTAATAAAAGCAGTTTCAACAAGAATAGAAGGGATTTCAGGAGCTTTTAATACTATAAAACCTGCTTGATCAACGATGTTTTTATGTAATTGATTTACACGAGCTATTCTATGAAGAATCTCTCTACCAATTTTTAAACTATCATTAATAGTAGCTGTTTGGACTAAATCAAAAATTGTATGATCTAAATATTTATCACCACTTTTACTGACACTACCAATTAAATCTGCCTGATTTTGTATTTCAGCTAAATAACGTGCCGTATTGCTAATTGTTATCGCTTTTGTAGACAATGCAAACACAGAAGATCCTTTAGCTTTACGATTCATAACAGCATCAGCATGAATAGATACAAATAAATCTGATTGCATTTTTTTAGCTTTATCAACTCTCTTGTGTAAAGGAACAAATACATCTTCATTACGTGTCATATAAACTTGCATGTTAGGTTCAGTATTAATTAATGTTTTTAAACGTCTTGCAATCTGCAATACAATATCTTTTTCACGGGTATTATATTTTCCTATCGCACCAGGGTCTTCTCCACCATGTCCTGGATCAATCATAATTGTAATTAACTTATTTCGATTAACTAATTTCCTTATATTTTTTCTTTGAATAAATGAGTTTTTATTAGATTTATTATATTGCTCTGATTTTTTTAAAAAAAAATTATTGTTAAAACGAATAGTTTGAGGAGAAAAATCAATTACTAATCGATGTTTAAAATTTCCAACAGGAGAAATAGTAAATATTTTTACACCAAGATGTATTTTTGTTTCAAACACTAATCGAATTGTATTATGATTAAATACTCCTACTCTAATTAATTTTAAATGACGATCATTTGAATTAACTTTTTTATTGATATCTTTTAATATATTACTTAAAAAAACGTTTTTTAAATCTAACACAATACGATCAGGGAAAGATAAAAAAAATTGACAATATTCAAAAGCAACATTTGATTCTAAAGTAACTCTAGTATAAGAAGATGAAGACCAAATTCGAATAGCTATTATATTAGAAGATACACTCAATACTAATGGACTAATAATCAATAATAAACTTACCGCTACTCCTTTTAGTAGTAATTGTCGTGAAAAATCATTTTTAAAACAATCCATCAAAGACCTACTTAAAAATCTAATTATTATAAATCATTAAATGATATTTACAAAAGAAAAAATCATTATTTTTATAAACTATAAAAAATATATAACTTTAATATTATAAAAAAAAATCTCTTTAAAAAACAAAATATTTTAGATATAACATAATTATTTTTTTGGAATAATTATAAAAGTATAAATAATATTATTAATAAAAAATCTACATACCTATAACTTTTTTAATTATTTTGTTAATAATTTTATAAAAAATAATATAAATGATATAAAAGCTAATCATTTAATATTCACAAATATATCATTCAAAACAATCGTTCAGTTAAACCACTACATCGTTTATTGCTGATCATAATAGACTCAATAAAGACATTTTTATCTGCATAAATTATTATCTGCTTTTTTGCTCTAGTAATTGCAGTATAAATTAATTGTCTATTTACAATAGAAATAAAATCTGGTGGTAAAGCTAAAGCAACATGCTGAAATTCTGATCCCTGAGATTTATGTACTGTCATCACAAAAGCAGTTTCATAATGAGATAAACGATTAAGTGATATTTTTTTTACTGAACCATTAGGTAATTGAAAATAAACTTTTAAAGCTTTCGTACTATCAAGTAATAAAATACCAATATCACCGTTAAATAACTCAAGAGAGGGATCATTTTTAGTAATCATTATTGGACGACCTTCATAATTTTTCCATGTATTATCTAATAATCGAATAATCCCTAATCGATATAAAGCTTCTTCTAACTTATTATTCAATCCTATGACTCCATAAGGACCATCTCTTAAAGCACATAACAAACGATAATTATCAAAAGCATTAAATATATCGCTATAATCTAAACCTGTCTTGATCGTATTGAAATAATTACGATAAAAATTAACGGCATCAAGAATTAATTGATTATATTGAATAGATGTTTTAATAGAATAAAACGCTATATCTTTTCTTGACTCTCTTAATAATCTTTTTATAGAAATGATATTTTTTTGATTAACTGCAGTAGCAAGTTGAGCAATACCAGATGTACGATGAAATCGATAACTTTTTTTTAAAAAACAAATTTTGTCATTAACTTTTAATCCATTATCTAATATAAATTTAGATAAATCATAACCAGTAATTTTCATTAACTGTTTAACTTTTTTTCTGCTGTACCCAAATTTTGTAAAATGACAAAGATCACTCAATACAGCTCCTGCTTCTACTGAAGATAATTGATCTTTGTCTCCTAAAAAAATAACGCGAGCTTTTTTAGGTAAAGCTTCAATTAATCTCGCCATCATAGACATATTTATCATAGATGCTTCATCAACAATCAAAACATCTAATAACAATAAATTATTTTTATGATAGCGTAATAATTTGGTATTTTGTTGAGCCCCTAATAATTGATGAATAGTTGTAGCTCGTTTCGGCATAACTGTATATTCTTTAGAAGATAAATCTAAGTTCAACAATATCTTTCCCAACATTTCGGTCATTCTAAAAGCTGCTTTCCCTGTAGGTGCCACTAACTTAATGATCAATTTTTCACAAATTAACAATTTTACTAAAGTAACTAATAAATATGCTACTGTTGCTGTTTTTCCTGTACCTGGACCACCAGAAATAATCGCTATTCTACTGGTTAATGCAACTGCAATAGCTATTTTTTGCCAATCGTATATTTTTGATGGAAAAAATATACGATTCAAAATTGTTGCTAATTTAACTTCATCAACTTTTTCTAATGTATCCTGAGAAAAAAAATTTGCTACCAATCCTTCATCAAACCACATTCTTTGAAAATAAAGTTTGTTCTTTGATAAAATCAATGGTTTTATTTCCATCTTCTCTGCATCAGCAACAGCATAAGATTTTTTAAGTTCAAAATAAATTTTATTACTATTAGGTGCACCAGCTGATTCCCATAACTTTAGTGCTATTTCAATCTCTCTTCCTTCTCTTCCTTGAAATAAATTGCTTGAGTTAATTTTATCAATAAATAAGCAAATATCTCCTAATCTATTTGCAGCACTTAACAATGAAAATACTAATAATAATAATGGATTTTTTTCTTTCGTTAAATACATAGCAAATCGTATATCTAAGTAATTAAACAAATTCAATTCACAAGCTTTTTCTAGTAAATTAATCATATAAAATTTTATTAATTTTTATGGCATACCAAACAATTTATCTAAACTATCAATAAATGGATAAACAGGAAGATTATAATAAATACCATAATCATGAAAATTTTGAGAATGAATACCTCGTAAAAAAAGATATATCACTCCACCAAAATGTTTCTGATAATTATAGTAAGGTAATCGATTACGCAAATACCGATGAACAGCTAAAGTATACAATTGATATTGTAGATCATACCTATGATAAATCATTGACTTTTCTATTTCTTGTTGATTATATGAAAAAGAATTTTCTCCTAACCAATTAGATTTATAATCAATTAAATAAAATTTTTTTTTCCAAAAAACAATCAAATCAATATAACCTTTTAAAACTCCTTTTACTTGTTCAAAATCTAAAGGAGGGCAATTTTTAGATAAAACATCGTATTGATGTGCAAGATTATCTAATAAGGATGGATGTAATATTTTTTTTATTGAAAAACAAAATTTCATTTCATTTAATCGATATTCAGAAAGAATATTTGATAATTTAAAATCATTTTCAATTAATCGTGCATTAAAAATATTAATTAACCAATTTTTTAGCATAGAAGCCCATTCAGAAGAAAAACCAAATTTTTCTAATCGTTCTATTAACCAAGATTCTTTAGGATCTTCATTAAATGGTAACAATTCTAAAATTGAATGCAAAAAATTTCCAGCTATAACTCCTTTAGGGAAGGTATGAACATTTTTTTCAGACTCTTCTTTTTGGCAGAAAAAACTATTGCTATTTTGATAATTTTTTAAATTAAAATTTGATGTTTGTAAATTTAAATCACAATTTAAATTATTATCAATCACTTTATTTGATAATGTAGTAACATCCTGATTTTTTAAATGTGAATAACTAGTTACTTTCCATACATCATCAATCGTTCCTGAAAATTTCTTAGCCAATAATTTTACAATTCTATTCTTTTTACAATAAGAAGAAAAGGTATGAATATTATTAGTTAATGTAATACCAATATTATTATTAACTAACGACCTCAAAGCATCAAGTAATAAAGCAGCATTACCTTTTTTTCCATTTTGTAATAAATAACCTAATGCACTTTTATGTAAATCAGTATCACAAGTTACCTGCTTATTACGTTTTTTACATAACGGTGCTACACCAACGCTACAATGATAAATTGCACGTGTTAAAGCAACATATAACAAACGTAAATCTTCTGCTAAACGTTCTTCATCAGCTAATTTAAGATTTTTTGGATTATTTGTAAGATCTAGACATATTTGAAATTTTTTTCTTTCATGAAAAATTGCTAATTTTTGTTCTGAAAATTGACATATAAAAGGTAACCAAACAATTGGGTATTCCAAACCTTTAGACTTATGAATCGTACTAATAGAGATAAAATTTTTGTTATTTTCTAAACGCCTTTGTTGATTTTCCAATAATGGATCAGGTTTATCAATTTGTTCTGCTAACCAACAAATAAGAGCACTTTTATTATTGAATTCTGATTCAGATTCTTGTAATAATTCAAACAAATGCATAACATCCATTAAACGTCTTTCTCCATTTATAGTATCACTCAACAAGTTTTTAGCTATACGTTGATTACTTATCATACCTCTGAACATTGCTAAAATACCATAACGTTCCCAAATTAATAAATAATGATGAAATTCTCTGATCCAAATTTCTAATTGATTATCATTGTTATTTAATTCTTCAATTTCTTGTGCATTTAAACCTATTAAAGCTGTCGCTAGGGAACGTCGAAGAATTTCTTCTCTTTCTGGTGAAAGAACTGCTTGTAATAACCATAATATATCACGTGCTTCAGAAGTAGAAAAAACACTTTCGTAATTAGAAAGAAAAACTGATGAAATATTAAATTTTCGCAATTCCTTTTGTATGATTTTTGATTCAAGACGATTTCTTACTAATATCATAATATCAGAAGCAGTCAATATTTTCGTTTGATCGTTTTTATATAACCATGTAGTTCCATTATCTCCTCCTTTTAACCAATAATAAATTTGACTCGCACACTGATATGCCATTATTTTTTGATATTCGGTTATTGATACTTTATCTTGATCAAAATAGTTAAAATTTAATGCTGATAATTCTTTTTTTTGATGAATTAATCCCCAATTTTGATTAGCATAACCTGAATTAACTGTATGAAATGGTATTTCTTTGAATAAAAATGGGTTTTTAACACGGCTAAATAAATGATTAATCGCTTCTACCATGTTTGATGAAGAACGCCAATTAGTATCTAATCTATAATGTGCTTGAATTTTATTTTTAGCTTTTATATAACTAAAAATATCAGCACCACGAAAAGCATAAATGGCTTGTTTAGGATCTCCTATAAAAAATATAGCAGAATATTTATATCCATCATAAATATTTTTAAAAATTTTATTTTGTTTTGGATCCGTATCTTGATACTCATCTATCATGACTACCGGATAACGATTACGAATTATATTTCTCAAACGTTCACTATTTTTTTCATATAATACATTTTCTAATTTATCTAATAAATCATCAAATCCTATTTCTTGACGCTCTATTTTTTCTTTCATGATAATTTTACGAACATCAATAATGGCTTGTGATATAAAAATATTACGTAATGTATGAGATTGTTCTAAAAACCTATCAATAGCACAGAAAACCTGATGCTGCGGTATTTCATTATTACTATTTGTTTTATTTATTAATTCCGATTGAGAAAAGCGAACTAATTCTTTTGGTATTTTATTATCTATTATATTTGATTGTGTCCATCTAGTAACCACATCCAACCAAATAAGTAAATTGCGGCGATTATAACTCCTTTTATTAATCCCTGAATTAACAATCAAAGAAAAAAAATCATTTAAATTCAACATCCATATTTTTTTTATTATCTTAATAGTATTAATGATCGTTGCATGGCATTGGGTTATTGATTGAGATTGAAGTGATTCATTAAAAAAAAAAGGTATTTCCCCCTGCAAATAAGGCTTAATTTCATATAAAAGTGCTTCTGGACCACTCCACTTATCTGCAATAATTGTTGATACACAATACTCTAATGAATAACAGTTAGATCGCCAAAAATCAGCACAAGCTTGTCTTTGTAAAACAGATTCATTTTTTATAATTGATTGTCTAAATAACATTCTTGATTCAAGTGCATTATATGATAGTATGCTTTTACAAAATCCATGTATTGTATAAATTGCTGCTTCATCCATTTGATGTTCGGCAGATAATAACCATTTAGCGGCTATATTTTTATCTACAATAGAAACTAGTAAGATTTTGTATATTGATTCCTTTGAAAACCCTAACCCATTTCTCATACAAGCCATTCTCATCTGATAAATATTATGACGAATACGTGCTCGTAACTCATTGGTTGCAGCTTCAGTAAAAGTTAGCACTAAAATTTCTTTAACATTTAATCGTTTTAAAAAAGCATTCTTTTTTCCAATTTTTAACAATAATCGTAAATAAAGCAAAGCTATAGTGTAAGTTTTTCCGGTTCCCGCTGAAGCTTCTATAAGTCTTTGACCATAAAGAGGAAAATTATAAGGATTTAATTGAATAATTTTTTTTTTATGATTCCTCATGTGTATTGTCCACATTCAATAATTTTCTGATAAATTTAGATATCATTTTAATAAATAAAAATTTTGAATTTATAATAAATATACTTATTAACTTTTTAAAAATATTAGAAAATTTTATAAAACCATATCTTTTAATTAATACTAAATTAACAAATTTTAGTAAATTACAAAATATTTTATATAAATATATTTAAATGCTTAAAAATTTAATAAAATGTATTGCTAAAATAGATATTTTAAAAATAAAAAACAAAAATACTTTTAAAAAAAGTATATATATTATTATTATGGTATAAATTATATTTTTTAAAAAATATTTTAATAAATATCAACTATTATATTTATAATATTTATTAAATAAATTTATGCGTATTCTTTAAATTATGATGGCTATAATTTTTTATAAAAAAGTTTAAATTACTATAAAAAACTATAAAAAATGATTTTATTTTTTAAAAAATATCAACACACTATATTTATATGTATGAATTTAATAAATTATCAAAAATAATATTGTATTAATATATAAATTTAATAAAAAATGAAGTAGTTTATAAAAAAACATAAAATTAAACTTTTTATCAGATATGTTATCATATGTATTTACAAAATATCTCTTTAAAAAAGAGTAGCGATTCACTATACTATATTTATAAAATATACTTTTTATTTTTTAAATAAATGGTCATTGGAAATAAATAAAGCAAAGTATTCTTTTTTATTTCATTTAACAAATTAACGTCTACTGTACTAAAGGCTCGTCTAATATAAATATTCTGCATTTCCCCTGATTGATTATAACAACCTTCTAAAGATTCCATAAGTTTTATGTTTGCTTTTTTTAAAATAACATCCGATTGAAAATTAAATTGATTATTTTTTATATCATAGCATGATATTAACCAATTCCACCCACTTTTTAATAAAAGTGGTAATGGTTTATTCATACCTTTTTCATAACCATTTATTAATTCTTGTAAATATATTTTTGCTTGACATTTATTAACTACATCAAAACACCATTCGGTATTATTTTCACCAAAATAGTAACTTTTTCCAAGATTGAATGTTATACAAAAAACTAAATGTTCTATCCATAATGATAATCCATCAATAACTGTTAATCTTGCAGGTCGATAACGAATCACTCCATGTTTTTGAATATTTTTTAATTCCCCAATTAAATCATTGTTTTTAAAAGATTTTATAAATAATTTACTAAAAGATTTTCCATAATACATTTTTACTTTATCAGCTAATGGCTGTATATCTTTTATTTGCTTTTCCCAAAAAATACGGGCAAAATTTTTTACTGGTAATACACCAGTCGCAAAAAAATTAAAAAATAATGTCTCCGATAGTTTCTTATTAATCATAGCATCAAGTAAAAACTTTTTAAGTTTATATTGTTCTAAATTATTCATAAAAAAAGGTTCTTCTTCTGGTAACTGAATTACTTTATTTAAAAAATTAATTTTTAACCTTTTTCTAAAAAAAGCTACAATAGGGTTCCGATAAAAAAATAATAATTCTTCTAATGAGATTTCATTATAAACTTTTATGATTGGCAAAAAACCAGTACAAAAAATAGACTGTGTATGGTCTTTTCTTCTCTGTACTGCAGATAACCATTCATCTGCATAACTCTGATGCACACTGTGTGAAAAATAATTTTCTATAGAAAAGGGGGTTCTGGTATGCTTAATAAGCAAATGTTGTTTTATTTTTTTAGCACTTTCATCAACATTTAAATTTTCATCACCTTCTAAACAAAAACTATAACTGATATAATCCATTAATTCGCTTAACAAAATTGAAGGATTATACATCTGATTATCATGTATCGCATATCCAATATAACTCAAATACAAAAATTGAGAAGTTGAATTTAAAACCTCTAAAAATAAACAATAATCATGATCTCTATATGTTTTATCACCATATTTTGGTTTTTCTTCAATTAAATTAAACCCAATGGATTTTATTAAACGTGGATATACTTTCTCATTCATACCTAACAAACAAACCACTTTAAATGGAACAGAACAGATAGGCATAAAAGTACAAAAATTTATTTCACCAGAAAAAAAACATTGGTTTTTTTGTATATCATTAAAAAATATCAAAAATTCATCGCGAATAATAGATATAGGAACAACATTTTTATATTTTGCAACGATTCCAATTTTAAGAATTTCATGCCATTTTTGTAATAAAAAAACAAATGTGGATTCGTTATTTTTATCAAAATAAAAAAAAGAATCTAATAAATATTTACATAATGGCAGCCATGCCGATAATTTTCTTTCCTTATTAAGGATATTCCTCCATTTCCATAATAAATCAATAAATTTAGCTAATTTTCCAACAGATTCTGCAGCTAAACCTTGACATTCATTATAAGGTAAAATATCCTCCCAAATTCCAAAATCACTATCCATAGCATAACCTAACAACATTCTATTTAAACCAAAATCCCAGGTATTTTTACCTGTTATTGGTAACTTCAACATCTTCACATTTTCATCATTAATACCCCAACAAATTCCAGATTCCACAACCCATTGACGTAAACAATCTAATTCTTCTTCATCAATAGCAAATCGACGAGCTACTGCAGGTATTTCTAATAAATGTATTACTTCTTTTGTGGTAAAGCGGATTTTAGGTAAATCCAGAAAAAATAAAAAAACTTTAAAAATAGGATCAATTCCTCTTAATTTTTTACCGGAAACAGAAACAGGTAGCCTGCGTTCTTGAGATACATAAGTAAAAACGGCGTTTATATAAGGCTCATAATCATCTATATTAGTCACCATAACAATAATATCTTTTGGTTTTAGTTTTTGGTCTTTTTCAAATAAACTTAACAAATAATCTTGTAGTATTTCAACTTCTCTTTTTATACTATGACATGCATGAAATGTTATTGATGCATCTTTTTTGTTTAATCTTCTTTTTAATAAACTATTATTAAAAGTTTCTGGTGTTAAACCAAGTTGACTATAATTTTTGAAATTTAAAATATCTCTCTGAATTTGATGTAACAAAGAATTGCCAGATATATCTACAAAAGCATTTACTTGATGTACTTTATCTAACTCAGAAAGATAATAAAAATAATCTCTACTTAATTTCCCCCAAGAAACCAATAATGGATTTACAATTGATTTTTTATCATATAAAACATTAGGTAAATCATTATTTAAAAAGTCAGAAATTTTATATTTATAAAAATAATTTTGTGACTTATCTCTTGCACTTTTATATTTTTTAATATAAGAATAGCAATTATTATTACCATAATAATAACGGCATGGATTAATATTTATTAAATAAACATTCATATGCTCCCCAAGAGCATGCAATATTTTTATATAAATAGGTGGCAAAATTGAAATACCAAAAAAAAACACACGTTTTGGAAATTTAACATCTGAAAACATTTTAAGATACAAACAATTTATAAATTGATGATAAAAATTTTCTTGATAAAATTTAGGATAACTAACTTTTTTACTATATTGAATTAATTCCACCCAAAGCTTTTTCTGCCATTCTTGATGATCACTTAAACCTTCTACTAATTTTCCATTATACCATTTTTCTAACCATTCTGGACGATAAATTAAATATTGATGAAATATCTCAGTAATTTGACATGACAATTGGTATAATTTACATTTATTTAAATCTTCCTCAAGATAATCCTTTAATAATTTAAACATAGGTTTGTATATTAACGAAGGTAAAATTTGCATTACTTTCCAAATCATTGTTCTTTTATTAAAAATACTTTCTTCTGCAATATTTAATAAAATACGAGAAAATATTTTATAAAAAAAAGTCGAAGGTAAAAGAAAGGAAATATTAGCTACAACATCTAATTTTTTTACCAGTTCTATTTCTAACCAATTTGAAATATTTAAATTTTGAACTACAATAATTTCTTTTTCAAATGGATTAGTTAAAGGTTTTTTTTGTATGAGATTAGTAATAATGTCTACATGAATCTTTAATTTATTGGAATGATAAATATGTAACATAACATCTCTTCAAGATATAGGATTGATTTAATATCAAATTAAATGAAATGATTTTTAAAAAAATCAAACATATTAAAAATATATAACAATAATATTAAATTTTTACATTAATATATTTTATAAAAAAATTTTTTAATATATAATATCTATAAGTAAAATAAATAAATAATTTAATAAAATTAAACTTTTTAAGTTTTTGAAAATTTTAAAACATAAAATTATAATTTATAACTTATTCATAATAACAAATATAATTTAATTCTTAAAAAAAACTGTTTTTTATTTAAAATTATTTTATCAAAAAAAAATATAATTTTTTATGTTTTTTGCTGCACTAAAAAATAAACAAATAACTTTGATTCTAAAAATATTAAAAATGAAAGTATTTTTATTTAAAATAAACATTTATTTATATGTTTATATGATAGTTTTATTTTTTTAAAATTTAAACCAATAAAAAAGTTTATAAATTACCTTTAATTTAAAATTTTCTATACATATAAATTTTAATTCATCTATTCATATATAAATTATCAACAATAGCCTACTAAAAAAATAAAATCTTTTTTACCGAACATTTACAAGAAAGTATAAAACTTTATATTAAATTAAATGTAATACATTAAAAAAAATTTAAATATTCTATTTTTAATAAAAAATTATGAAAAATATTTATTTTTAATCAGATATATAAATCAGTCAAAGAATATTTTATATTTTATATAATAAAAATATCATCAAAAAACTAATTGTTTTTAAATTCAAAAAAATAGCAACAATATATAATATAAAAATATTTTTCAAAATTTAGTAAAATTTTATCTGCATTTTTTTATTTTTTTTATAAAAACATCAATTTTTTAATTTAATAATGAAAAAAGTATATTTTTTACAATTTTAAAAAAAATATTTACATAAAATTTGAAGTATTTTGGAATAAATTTTTAAAATTATTAAAATATCTATATATCACTGGTTATTAATAACATCTAATAATTAACGATTTCTACAAAAAATAGTAAAATATTAAAAATAAAAATTAAATATCCATTGGCTACACAGTAAATGGATATTTAATTGCATTATGATATTGATAGTCAATCACTGAAAAGTCCTTACTAGTAACCCAAGTTTCGATATCCTTTAATGTTTTAATATCAGGATTAATAATGAGCTTAGGCAAACGATAAGGAATGCGTTTTAACTGAATATCACACATTATAGAAAGTTGATTTTCATAAATATGCGCATTAACTATTTTATGATATGCCTTCCCTACTTTATACCCAGTGATTTGAGCAATCAATGCCAATAAAACAAAACATTGAATTTGGTTGAAATTTAAACCTAAAGCAACATCACAACTACGTTGATATGAAGTTAAATACAATTTATCCCCTAAAATTGAAAAAGTATGAGTATGCATGCAAGGACGTAAACAACCTAAATCAAACTCACCAGGATTATAAAAAGTGATAATTTCTGCACGATCATCAATTCCCATAGAAAGGTGATTAATCACTTTTTTTAATTGATCCAAACAAGTGCCATCTAAACGTCTCCATGACCTTCCTTGAACTCCATAAACTCTTCCCATATCATCTTTACCTTTACGATTGGGATTATTAATCCATGCTAAATTTTCATTTGCATTTGCATTCCATGTATTACAACCAAGATCTCGAAATTGTGAAGCATTGCAATACCCTCTTATATATCCTAATAATTCAGAAATGGCAGGTTTATAAAAACTTTTACGAGTAGTAATTAAAGGAAATTTATTATTAGCAACATCATATTCAAAATCGACATTAATCACAGTCAAACATCGCACACCAGTGCGTTTATTTTTAATCCAATAGCCTTCATTAATAATACGTTTGCATAAATTTAAATATTGGTACATTTGCATTCACTTATAAAAAATTACTAAATAAAAAATTGCATTAATATTTTTTATATGACCATTTTATTATAAAAATACCAAAAATAATCATTGGTAACGACAAAATTTGCCCCATACTCATCCCAAAAAAAAGTCCTAATTGAAAATCTGGTTCACGAAAGAATTCAACAAAAGCACGACAAATTCCATAAATCATTAAAAATAATCCTGATATACTGCCTTTTGGTCGTGATTTATGATCAAATACATTTAAAATTATAAATAAAACAACGCCTTCTAAAAACATTTCATAAAGTTGAGAAGGGTGTCTTGGTAGCAACCCACCATACTTTTCTAAAATAGGAAGCAAAGTAGAATCTTGATTAACAAGCTGAATATCATGATCATGTGATCTTGGAAATAACATAGCCCAAGGAGTGTTCAATGTAACACGTCCCCACAATTCCCCATTAATAAAATTTCCAATACGTCCTATACCTAATCCAAATGGGATTAATGGAACAACAAAATCTGTAACTGCAAAAAAATGACGTCGATTTTTATATGCATACCAAAACATAACACATATAACACCTATTAAACCACCATGAAACGACATGCCTCCATTCCAAACTTTAAAAAGATAAAAAGGATCTTTTAAAAATAGCGAAAAATTATAAAATAAAACATAACCTAAACGGCCACCTATAATCACCCCAAAAAAACTTAGATATAACAAATTTTCAACTTCAGTTTTTGTCCAACCACTATTTACTTTATTAGCCATTCTTTTTGCTGACCACATCGCAAAAAAAAATGCTATCACATACATCATACCATACCAATAAAATTCTATTGGACCAATAGAAAAAATAACAGGATCAAGATCAAGAACAATTATTGAAGCATTATTCATTATCTAAAGTCTCTATTTTTTATGAAAATTTATTGTGGTAAATTTTTATTTTTATAAAAAAGCCACATAAAAAACTATAGTTATCTTATACTACCAATAAATAAATTTATTTACTATTAAATTAAATTTACTATGACATACATATAATAACTAAAAAAGTTATTGCTTAATATCTTTATAGTAAAATCTATTATCATGGATAATAGAAATCAATTGTTTACTGATTCTTTATATACAATTTTTCATAAAAATTAAAACTTTAAAAAAATATTTTATATTGAAACTACTTTTTATAAATACTATAAAATTGACATAACAATAGGAGCAAATTCTTTCATAACACGCCTATACACATCGAGTTTAAAAAAGACAACTTGACGTACAGGATACCAATAGCTTACCCAGCGCCATTTATCAAATTCAGGAATTTTATTTTTTTGAACATTAATATTGTGTTCATTACACACCAATTGCAACAAAAACCAACGTTGCTTTTGTCCAATGCAAACTGGCTTTGCATTCCAACGTACCAAATTTTTCGGTAATTTATAACGCACCCAATAACGAGTAAATGCTAAAATTTTAACATCGGTACGATCTAAACCTACTTCCTCAAATAATTCTCGATACATCGCTTCTTCAGGTGATTCTTCAGGATTAATTCCACCTTGAGGAAACTGCCATGAATGTTGTCCATAGCGACGAGCCCATAATACTTTTCTTTGATTATTACAAATTACAATGCCTACATTTAAACGATAAATATTATTATCAACCATTAAAATACCTCTAGATAAAAAAAATTTTTTATATTATTTTATAATAAATTTTTATGAAATATACTCTTTACATCAAAGAATTAAACTTTATATTTATTTGGTGGTCAAAGTGACTCATACGTTATAAAAAATCCTTCATCAATATTATGTGATTAACAAAAATAACTATTGAAAATATTCATAATACATGTATGCTTCAATAACTGTATCAATATTTATTTTTTTAATAAAATTTATCCTATCTATAAAAGAGTATTTATTTTTGAAAAAACTACTTTTAACAACAATTATTATTGGCTGTATATCTTTTCAAATAGCAGCAATACCAAAAAAAAATATATTAACAATTTATACTTATAATTCTTTTATTGCAGAATGGGGGCCAGGGCCAAAAATAAAATCTGCTTTTGAAAAACAATGTAATTGTATAGTGAAATTTGTTGGATTAAATAATGGAATCACCCTATTAAATAGACTTAAAATTGAAAAAAAAAATACCAAAGCAGATATTATACTCGGGCTGGATAATAATTTAATTGACATTGCTAGAAAAAGTGGTTTGTTTACTGAACACAATATTGACACAAGCAAATTACATTTGCCAATAAAATTTAATGACAGTATTTTTATTCCTTATGATTACGGTTATTTTGCTTTTATTTATGACAACAATAAAATTACTAAAGCACCTAAAAATTTTTATGAATTAATTAACAGCAAAGAACCATGGAAAATTATTTATCAAGATCCGCGTACGAGTACTCCAGGATTAGGTCTACTCCTTTGGATACAAAATATTTATAAAGATAAAAGTATTGAAATATGGAAAAAAATAGCAAAAAAAACATTAACTGTTACTAAAAATTGGAGCACAGCTTATGGACTTTTTTTAAAAGGAGAATGTGATTTCGTACTCAGTTATACATCTTCACCAGCTTATCATTTACTAAATGATAAAAAAAATAATTATAAAGCTGCAATTTTTGATGAAGGTCACTACTTACAAATTGAAGTTGCTGCACAATTAGCTAATACTCATAATCCTAAACTAGCTAAAAAATTTTTGCAATTTATGATATCCCCAACATTTCAAACAATATTACCTACAACTAATTGGCTATATCCAGTAATTGATATAACATTACCTGAAGTGTACAAAAAAATAAAAATACCAAAAAAAACATTGCAATTTAATGCAGAAGTTATTCATCAATATCGCAATCAATGGATCAATTTATGGCAAAATGCCGTCAGCTTCTAATCCTAAGTTCATTGTGGCCTGGTATCATTGTTTGCTGTCTTTTTATAACTGTTCTTGTGGTAACTTTTAGCACTTTATTATTCCATGTCCCTAAAATAATTTGGAAAGAATTTATTAATGATACCTATTTATGGCATGTGATTATTTTTACTTTTTTTCAAGCATTTCTATCTACGTTATTATCAGTTATGCCTGCTAT
Organism: Arsenophonus sp.; assembly: GCA_031446165.1. Lineage (GTDB taxonomy): Bacteria > Pseudomonadota > Gammaproteobacteria > Enterobacterales > Enterobacteriaceae > Arsenophonus. The sequence continues at coordinate 641,746 of CP132905.1, forward strand.
TTTTATAGCAAAAAGTCTTTTTAGACGCCATTTCCCATGTCGTACACTATTTTTACATTTATGCTCGATAATATTTGCATTACCAGTATTAGTTGCTATTTTTGGACTATTGACAATATATGGTCGCATGGGATGGATAGCACAATTTTTTAAATGGTTGGAAATTGATTACCAATTTACTCCCTATGGACTAAAGGGTATTTTGTTAGCACACATTTTTTTTAATTTACCATTAGCTATAAACATGTTCTTACAAACCTTAGAAAATATTCCCATTGAACAACGTCAAATAGCTGCACAACTTGGTATGACTCATTGGCAATATTTACGTATTGTTGAATGGCCACATTTTAAACGACAAATCTTACCTACATTTTCGTTAATTTTTATACTATGTTTCTCAAGTTTTTCCACTGCTCTTACCCTTGGGGGGGGGCCAGCAGCAACTACGATTGAACTAGCTATTTATCAATCATTAAATTACGATTTTGATTTAAATAAAGCCGCTTTCCTTGCTCTTATACAACTATTTTTTTGTTTAAGTCTAATATTGTTTAGTCAAAAATTTAATGTTTTTTTTTTCGTGGGAAACACAGAAAAATTTTACTGGATAAATACATATGATAACAAATTTAGAAAATTATGGGATACTTTTTTAATTAGCTTGACAATATTTTTTTTAATTACACCTTTATTAGCAATAATCGTAGATGGGATAAACTTTACAGCATTACATGCATTAAAACAGCCTGGATTATGGAAAGCGTTTGCTAATTCAATATATATAGCTATTAATGCTGGGATCCTTTGTATTATTCTTAGCATGATGATATTGTGGAGCACCCGTGAATTGCGTTTAAAACACTTCATTCAAACGTACCAAATTATGACAATCAGTGGATTATTAATTCTTGCAATTCCGAGCATAGTATTAGCAACTAGTTTTTTTCTATTATTTCATAATACCTTTAGTTTAAATGATTCTCCATATAGCTTAATAATTTTTACTAACGCTCTAATGTCTATCCCTTATACTTTAAAAGTATTAGAAAATCCTATGTATGACTTAGCTGAACGTTATAATATATTATGTACCTCATTAAACATTAAAAACATTAATAGATTACTAACCATTGAATTCAAAGCACTCAAAAATACAATCAGACAAGCTTTCGCTTTTTCTTGTATATTATCGATAGGAGATTTTGGTATAATCGCAATATTTGGTAATGAAAATTTTCATACTTTACCTCATTATCTTTATGAACAATTAGCGACTTACCTTAACAAAGATGCTGCAAGTACTGCACTAGTACTGTTATTTCTATGTCTTAGTATATGTATATTATCAAAAAATTGGTTTAACAAAAGAAAATATGATTAAAATAAAGCAACTTATTTATTGTTATGAAAACCTAAAGATGGAATTTAACTTTACAATAGATCAAGGAGAAAAAGTGGCCATTTTTGGAGGTAGTGGGGCAGGAAAAAGTACTTTACTGAATTTAATTGCAGGATTCAAATTTTCAAAAAAAGGTGAAATTTGGCTCAATAAAAAAAATTGTACTTATATTCCACCTGAAATTCGCCCAGTTTCTATTATTTTTCAAGACAATAATCTTTTTGCTCATTTAACTGTTTGGCAAAATATAGCCTTAGGAATTTCACCAAACCTATATTTAAATCAAACCCAACATGATATAGTAAACAAAATCATAAAAAAAGTTTCTTTAGAAAATTGCCTAACACGCTTACCTGGACAAATATCAGGTGGGCAAAGACAAAGAACTGCACTAGCACGTTGCTTAATTCGTCAAAAACCAATTTTATTGTTAGATGAACCCTTTTCTGCATTAGATCCTGCATTACGTAATGACATGTTAGTTTTACTAAAAAAAATATGTGATGAAAAAGAATTAACTTTGCTCATGGTTTCTCATAATTTAGAAGATGCTATAAAAATAACAACACGATGCATTATTATATCAAAAGGAAAAATTATTTATGATGGTCATCATAAAGATCAAATAAAAAATAAAAACATGTTATAAATATCTCCTAAAAATAGCCAAAGAAAAGTTTATTTTTAATACTTCTAGTTATATGTAATATATCATGACAAACCATTAATCCATAATGATGATTAATTAGATGAACATTTAAATTGATTAATTTTAAACATCAGGACATAACTCATAAAAAATAAAAAATAAATAATAAAAATCAAAAAAATAACAAAAAATAATATAGTTATAATTATGTAAATAACATAATACTCAAAAAAATATTATTTACTACAATCCGGTATATCTTTTAATTAATATTTTACAAGAAAAACACTTGAAAAATAAAAAATAAAAAGTAACACCATTACTAAGTAACTATAAAATTATATTATATAAAAAATATCTATAAAACATAAAAATTAAATCTCTATTATTTCAAATGTTTAACTTTTTTAATAAAATCATACGCAGATTGAATTGATTGTGCTTTTTTTTTAGCAATTTCAATCATTTCTTTTGGTAATCCTTTAGCAATTAATTTATCAGGATGATGTTTACTCATTAATTTACGATAAGCACGTTTAACTGTAACTAGGTCATCATTAACTTCTACACCTAAAACTTTACAGGCATTTTTAAATATTTCTTTGTGCATTGTTTTTTCATGAAAATTTGAATTATAATAATAGCTATTATTAAATTTCTGTTTTCCTTCCATCATACTTAAAAATTCTAAAAATTGCTGACGGGAAATACCTAATTCCTCTGATATAATAAATAACATTTTTCGTTCATTAGGATGTAAACTCCCATCAGAAAAAGCAGCCTGTATTTGAATTTCTAAAAACGTTTGAAGAAGATCCAATCTACCAAAACAAGCAAGACGCAATTTTTTTAATATTTTTCTTATAGGAAATGTTTTTTCTTTTCCTTCTCGAAAAGCATTTCTAGCTAAAATTCTAGCATTACCATATAACTGCATTTTATCCATTAAATTTGTCGCTAATTTTATATCTAATTCAGTAATTCTACCTTTAGCTTTTGTTAAATGACCTAAAATTTGAAATGTACTTACAAAAAAAAGTAACTGAACATTTTCTTGAGGATCTAATCTATCTAACATTTCTTCTTCTAAAACTTTATCATATGCATGACCAATTAAAAAACCAATAATAAGACCTAAAATATTAGCACCAAATATGATTCCTACAATAACACCAATAATTTTTCCAGAATGCTTCATAAATTTCTTAATTCCTTAATATTCAGAGTATATAATTTTACATATCATACTATTCATTTTACTCTGTGCACATAATACAAAAAATATAGAACTGATAATTTTGAAATACATAAGAAAATTGATAATTGAAGTTTCACTAAAATGATAATCTCGATGAAGAAATTGCAAAAAAAAATAATAAAAAATAATTATTTCATAATAATTATTGGTATAATGCATATAACTATTTATAGCGACCAATCTCAAGCAAATTTAACAAAACAATGTACGATACAAGCACATGTAAATAATCATCCCATTATTAAAGATAATCTTATTAATATGCCTATTTACATTACTGCAAAAAAAATTACTTCTTCATATCCTAATTTTATAGAATATACCGGTAATGTAAACATTCAACAAGGTAATCAAAAACTTACTGCAAATAAAATTCAATTAACACAAAAAAAAAACAATAAGAAAATATCACGTACGATAATCGCAACAGGAAATGTAAATTACGATGATACACAAATTCTTCTACATGGAGAAAGAGCTTGGATAAATCTAGATAACCAAGATACTGATTTTGAAAAAAGCAATTATTTTATGGTAGGGAGACAAGGAAATGGTTATGCAAATAAAATAAAATTACGTGAAAATCATCGTTATACAATTTTAGAAAAAGGGACATTCACATCTTGTCCAAAAAAAATAGATAGTTGGAGTTTAATTGGTTCAAAAATTATTGTAGATCGAGAAAAACAAATTCTTGAGATACAACATGCTAACTTTCTTATCGCTAATGTTCCAATTTTTTATAGTCCTTATTTGGTATTGCCAATTGGAAATAAACGTCGTACTGGATTTTTATTACCTAATATTACTTATTCAGCAAAATCAGGATTAGATTTAAAAATACCTTTTTACTGGAATATTGCTTCGAATTATGATCTAACCATTATACCAAAATTTATGAGTTCTCGTGAAATTAATATAAATAATGAATTACGGTACTTAACTAATTTTGGTGAAGGTACTGTTAAACTAGATTTGGTAAAAAAAAATGACAAATACATAAAAAATAAAATCATTCAACAAACATCAAAAAAAGACGACCAACATACATGGAATTTTGATTGGCAACATTCTGGTATATTTCAAAATACATGGCGATTTGATTTTAATTATAAAAAAAATAGCAACTTTAAAAATCTTCCAAATAAATATAATAAAAGTTTTATTGATTATGTAAATCAAAAATTTAGCATTGGTTATAGACAACCTACATGGAATACAACTTTCACATATAAAAATTTTCAATTTATTGATAATTTAGTTAATAATAAACATTATAACATTGCACCGCAGTTAGATTTCTACTATTATAAATATAATCTTCTAGGACCATTTGATTTCAATACATACGCACAAGCTACTCATATTATTGCTAATGAAACTAATAAGAAAATTAATACAATACGCTTACATGTCGAACCAGAATTAAATATACCATTATCGAATAATTTTATACAAATCAACAATAGTATAAAAATTATGGCTACATATTATGATCAAAACATCCTATTTAATCTCAATAAAAAGAATCTTCCAAAACATGTTACTCGTATTTTACCAATTATAAGCAGCGATGCAAAATTTATGTTTAAACGTAACTTATTAAAGAACAAATACTATATACAAACATTAGAACCTAGGATACAGTATTCTTATATCCCTTATCGCGATCAAAGTAATATTAATAATTACGATTCAACTGTACTAGAAACTAACTATCATAGTTTATTTCGAAAACAAATATATTCTGGACTTGATCGTATTAATGCATCTAATCAATTAACTACTGGAATCACAACTCGTATTTATAATGAAAAATTCATTGAACGTTTTAATTTTTCTATTGGACAAAAATATTTTTTTAAACCTGCTAAAAATGAAGATTTTAATTTAAAAATTAACAATAATAAAGATAATATTAGTTCAATGTTATGGGCAGGTAACATTTATTTTCAATTAACAAACCATTGGAAATTGTATGGAAATTTACAATATAACACACGTTTAAATGATATTATTATAGGTAATGTTTCTACAGAATATCAGACAGACAAAAATCATTTAATACAACTCAACTACCGTTTTGTTAATCGACATCATATTCAGTCAATTTATAAAAATATATTAGATACACAAAATGGTATTTCTCAAATAGGAACTATAATAAGCTGGCCATTAGGTTATCATTGGAAATTTATCAGCTCATACTATTTTAGTATCAAAGAACATCAACCAATTAATCAATTAATTGGTTTAGAATATAATACTTGTTGTTGGTCAATGAATATTAGATATGAACGAAACATTATTGATTGGAAACAACAGAAATCTCTTAATGAGTATGATAATCAATTTTCATTGAATTTAGAACTAAGAGGTTTAAACAAAAATAATTTTGATATTCAAGATATACTGTCTAATAGTATTATACCTTACCAACCAATTTTCTAACACAAAACTAATATTTTTAAAATAAAAAAGGTACAATACAATGAAATATTTACAAAAAAAATATAAAAACTTGTATGAATAATTGGAAATTAATAATTATTACCCTCCTATTATGCATAATTATTCCTACATCAAGAGCAATAGAACTGGTAAACCAAATAACAGCTATTGTAAATGATGAAGCTATTTTAGAAAGTGATATTAATTATGTTTTAAATACAATCAACATAAATACCAATAAAAAGGAAAATAAAAAAGAAGAAATAAAAAGATTACGTCATGAAATATTAGAAAATATAATTTTAGATAAAATTATTTCACAAATAGCAAAAAAAATGCATATTCAAATATCTGAAGAAGCAATAGATATGGCTATTGCTAATTTTGCATTACAACATGGACTGACAATCGATGAATTGCAAAAAAAATTAGCAATGGATAACATTGATTTTGAATCTTACCGAAATAACATTCATCAAAAAATGATGATGAATGAAGTGCGCAATTATGAAATTAGCAAAAGAATTATTATTTTACCACAAGAAGTGGATTCATTATCTAAAAAACTGGATTTACCAATTAATCAGGAAGGCAATATAAACTTAAGTCATATTTTTATTCCTATAAAACAGTATAAAGATCAGCAGCAAAATCTAATAGCATTCAATCAAGTTAAAAAAATAATAATGCAATTAAAAAAAGGAATTAGTTTTGAAAAAATACCTCTTATTTATACTAATAAGAAAATATTAAAATATTCAGAAAAAAACTCATTTAAAATCAAAGAATTACCAAATGTTTTTTATCAATATATTCAAAATGCAAAAAAAAACGATATAATTGGACCAATCCGTTCTAATTCTGGATTTCATATTTTAAAAATAAACAATATAGAAAACCATAAAACACCAATTTATATCACAGAAGTAAAAATAAGACATATTCTTATTAAATTTTCACCAATTACAAATAATTCTCAAGCTTACAAAAAAATAAAAAATATTAAAACACAAATTGAAACTGGAAAAATAAATTTTCAAGAAGCAGCTAAAAGATACTCAGAAGATTTACATTCAGCAAAGCATGGCGGTGAAATTGATTGGAATAGCAGCAATACTTTTGATCCAATTATACAAGACACTTTAATATCCTTAAAGAAAAATCAAATTAGTCAACCAATTCAATCTTCTTTTGGTTGGCATCTCATTCAACTACAAAATTTTCGAAAAGTAAATAAAACAGATGAAATAAAGAAAAATCATGCATATCATTTAATATTTAATCGTAAATTTAAAGAAGAAGAAAAAATTTGGATGCAAGAAAAACGTGCATCTGCCTATATAAAAATTTTAGATACTAATAATAACAAATGATTTCCATAAAAAAAAATACAAATAGCATCATTATTACTCCAGGTGAACCATCTGGAATAGGTCCTGATATTTTAATACAAATTGCTCAACACAATTGGCCAGTTCAACTAGTCGCTTGTGCTGATCCAAATCTATTAAAAGCTCGTGCAAAATTATTAAATTTAGAATTAACAATATATCCTCCAGACTTTAAAAATAACATGCAAGCTGCTAAAACATTGACAGTTTTACCAATAAAATTACCTGTTCAAGTTATACCTGGTCAACTTAATAAAAAAAATAGCAGTTATGTAATAGAAACATTGCGTCGGGCATGTGATGGTTGTATAAATGGCGAATTTTCAGGATTAGTTACTGGTCCGGTACATAAAGCAATTATCAACGATGCAGGTATTCCATTTACTGGACATACTGAATTTTTAGCTAAGAGAAGCAAAGTTGAAAAAGTAGTCATGATGTTAACTACAAAAAAAATAAAAATTGCCCTTGCTACAACCCATATACCTCTTAAAGAGGTACCTCATGCAATCACTTTTAAAAATTTACAAGAAACTATTTATATTTTACATCAAGAATTGAAATCTAAATTTAAAATTCGCACACCAAATATTTATGTATGTGGATTAAATCCGCATGCTGGGGAATATGGATATATTGGAAATGAAGAAATTGAAATTATCATTCCATTAATTAAAAAATTACGTATAGAAGGATTAAAAGTTTATGGTCCTTTTCCTGCAGATACTTTATTTCAAACAAAGTATTTAAATAAAGCAGATGTAATTTTAGCTATGTATCATGATCAAGGTCTTCCTGTATTAAAATATAAAGCTTTTCATCATGCTGTTAACGTTACTTTAGGATTACCTTTTATACGTACATCGGTAGATCATGGAACAGCAATAGAGTTAGCAGGCACTCTAAAAGCAAATATCAATAGTTTCATAATTGCATTAAAACTAGCTATTAATATGATTAAAAAAAAATGAATAATCCACGAACCTATAAAGGACACTTTCTTCGTAAACGGTTTGGACAAATTTTTTTAACTGATCCTTATATTATTAATAATATCATTAAAATTTTCAATCCAAAAGATAACCAAGAAATAATTGAAATTGGGCCAGGTTTAGGAGTATTAACATTACCCCTGATGAAGTATGTAAAACATATGACGGTAATAGAGCTAGATAGAAATTTAGCTTTTCGGTTAATGATACATCCAAAATTAAAAAATAAATTAACAATTTTACAAAATGATGCAATGAAAATTAATTTTTCTGCTTTTTCCCAATCAAAAGGTAAAAAAATTCGGATATTAGGAAACCTTCCTTATAATATTTCTATCCCTTTAATTTTTCATCTTTTTACTTATATAAGTACTATTACTGATATGTGTTTTATGCTACAAAAAGAGGTAATTAACCGTTTAATAACAAAAAAAAATATGAAAACATACGGACATCTTACTGTAATGACTCAATATTATTGTCAAATAGAACATATGTTAACAGTACCACCTTCATCTTTTATACCAATTCCAAAAGTAGAATCAGGTATTGTCCGATTAATTCCTCATAAAAAAAACCATTACCCTATTTGTGACGTCAAAAAACTAAATACTATTACAAAATTAGCATTTAATCAAAGACGCAAAATTATTAGTAATAGTTTAAAAGAAATATTTACTATTGAAGATTTCAAAAAACTAAACATTAATCCGAACAGCCGTGCTGAGAATATTTCAATTAAAAAATATTGCCAATTAGCAAATTTAATTTCTACAAACGACATAAATTATAATAGTCTTTTAAAAAACTAAATAAAACATTTATCTGAATTTCCTAAATTTTTACATAAAATACAAATTTTTAAAATTATTAAATTTTTCTTATGTAATAAAAAAAATACTGTACATTATTTCAAATAATAAAAATTTAAAAAAAATACTACACTATAAATAATACTAAATAAACTACATAAAATATAAATATCAAAAAACATAAAAAAGATCTGTTCTCAAAAAAATGTTTTTTTATCATAAAAAATGATAATATTCAAAAAATTTTAGTTAAAACTATAGAAATTATTATATTGATAATATTAAAAAAATTAAGCAAATATTCTTATGTTATATCTTTCAATACAAAACAGTAATTCACTAAATAAATATGTCTACTTATCTAATAGGTGATATTCATGGTTGCTATGATGAACTTAAAGCACTTTTAAAAAAAGTAAAATTTAATCCTACTAAAGATATTTTATGGATAACTGGTGATCTAGTTGCACGTGGACCACATTCTTTAAAAGTTTTACGCTATATAAAAACAATATCTACATCGGTAAAAATAGTGCTAGGTAACCATGACCTTAACTTAATCAGTATATATTATAAAATTAATCGGCATAAACCAAAAGATAAACTAAAAAAAATACTTTCATCACCTGATGCTGCACTGCTTATTAATTGGTTAAGAAAGCAACCACTCTTACAGATTGATGATGAAAAAAAAATCATTATGTCACATGCAGGAATTACACCACAATGGGATTTACAAACCGCTAAAATATGTGCTAAAGAAATAGAAACAATACTTCGTAGTAATGTATATCCTATATTTCTACAATCCATATATGGTAATGCACCAAATACTTGGTCATCTCAACTAAAAGGATTATCTCGTTTACGTTTTTCTACTAATGTTTTCACACGTATGCGATATTGTTGGCCTAATGGACGATTAAATTTAGAATGGAAAGGTACACCAGAAAAAACTCCACTGCCTTTAATACCTTGGTTTAATTTAATGCGGAAGATACCTCAAGATTATACAATTATTTTTGGTCATTGGTCTTCTCTTAAAGGAAAAGGTACTCCTCATGGGATTTATTGCCTTGATACAGGCTGTTGCTGGGGAGGAAAACTTACTTTAATGCGTTGGGAAGATAAAAAATATTTTATACAAAAAAAACAATAAAACATCAAATTAATGTTTTAAAAAATATAAAAATTTTAGATCATATGAATACATTTCAGATTTATATAAAATCTCTAATAGATTTATTTTTTATTAAGAAACATAAATTTATCAACTTACGATACAACGTTCTAATATTTCAAATCGATAATTATAAGAATTTCTTAAATCTGCTAAATGATATTCAGTAAAAACTACAGTCCATTCATTATAATTATAACTTGGAAAATAAGTATCACCTTTTACTTTTACATCAATATGTGTTAAATAAAGACGATTTGCTAGTGGCAAAAATAATTCATAAATTTTTCCACCACCAATAATCATAACTTCTTCCGCTTGTCCTGTTGATTTTAATGCTTCTTCAATTGAATTTACCCAAATAAGATCTTTAGTATTCTTATTACTTTTTTTATGACTTAGAATAATATTTAAACGTTGAGGCAGGGGATGCTCTCCTATAGATTCATAAGTTATACGTCCCATTATAATTGGTTTATGCAATGCATGATATTTAAACCATGCAAGATCACCTGCTAAAAACCATGGAATAGTATTATTAATTCCAATTACTTGATCTGATGCCATTGCTGCAATTAAACTAATTTTCATGAATTAACCTAAACATAAACGAACAATAAATGTTGATTTTTTATCATGAAAAATATTTTTATACAAAATATTACTTATTATAAATAAAATTTTCTATATAATGAAAAAGTTTTGAAAATGTATTTAAAATAATAAAGTATTTTTTAAAAACTTAAAAATTTACTATATTAAATGAATGATTAATTCAAAAAATATTCTTCTAATTATCATATATTTCTTTGATTATTAAAAAGTTATTCTAAAAATAATCATATATAAAACATTATTTATCGTGCAATACCAATAACTATTTCAAAAATATTTAAAATAAAAGATTTAAAATTAATGATTCTATTTATAATATTCTCATTATATCCGAAATATCAATTTTTAAAATAATATTAAAAAACTATCTAGATTCATTTTTTAAAAAACATAATATCAGTTATAAAAAAATCAACAACAATTTTATTTTATATAGAAAAAATATCAATTAAAACATTATTTAATAATTTATTACAAAAAAATTTTATTTTTGGAAGTTTTCTATAAAATTTATCTTTTATAAAAGCAAAACTTAAACTTATCTAAAAAATAGAATATTTAATAATTTAATTATAAAAAATTAGAAAAAAAGTAAAAATAATAAATAGATTTATTTAAAATATGAAAAAATATTTTCTTAATAAACAAAACAATAGTTTTTATTACATAAAATTTATATATATTTCCTAAAAAGAATATTAGCTATTTTTTACTATCATGAAATTTAAATTTTATTTATGATTAAAATATACATTGATGAAAATATTTTTTTATGATCCCCTAATGCAGAGATATCACATTTTATTAAAATCAATAAAATACCTTTTTTACAAAAAAAGAATTCAATAAAATAACTAAAAAACTGATTTAAAAATATTTTATAACTCTTAATCATTAAAAATAGTATGACAACTTTTGTCATAAGTTTTATTTATATCTCAATAAAATAAACCATAAATTAATTAAGTATAATTAAAAATTAAATATACTTATTGTAAAATATAACAACAAAAAAATTTTTATAATTTTTATTATTAATATCAACTAAATATTTATTTTTTATCTTGAATATTTTAATAGCTACTACATTAATATATTATAAATAAATATTAATATGAATTAAAATTAAACAATATTAATATATAAAATATGATTATATTAAAAAACGTTTTTCAGTAAAAAAATTAGTTTCCTTTATTCAAAAAAATATATTTTAATTTTAAAATTTTTTAATTTAAATAATAGTTAATAACCATGATTTTGTTATAAAAAATAAATTATATTTAAAATCATTAGATATTTTATATAAGAATTTTTAAATATATATAAATATAAAAATAAAAATTTTACATAAGAACATCATTTATAAGTTTTTTCTTTTATCTTGTGTTTCAACTTCTTTATCTAATTTTTTAATGTGTGCTTTAAATAAATCGTGACAATATTTTGTTAATTCACGTACATTTTTTAAATGATATTTTTTAGTATCTATAGGTGGTAACATTTCAAGAATTACAAAACCATTATTAAACCGATTAAGCTTAATACGTCCTTCTGTTGTTGATAAACAAACAGGAACTATTGGCACACCAGCTGCAATAGCTGCATAAAATGCACCTGTTTTAAATGGTAATAAACCACGTCCACGACTTCGTGTGCCTTCAGGAAAAATCCAAACAGAAATTTTTCTTTTTTTGATTTGATTAACAATTTGCATAATTGTATTATGAGCTTTATTTCGATTAAACCGATCAATTAAAATATTGCCAGATAACCAATATAACTGCCCAAAAAATGGAATCAATGCTAAACTTTTTTTTCCAACAGTTACAGTATTTGCTTGTACTGCATTTGACATTGTTACCATATCATAATTATTTTGATGATTACCAATATAAATAGTAGGGCCATAATTTACTACTTCAGCAGGCAAACGTTCAATAATTTTAATCCCGAAAATATAAGATAACTTACCAAATAAACGACTAAACCTCATTACATTACATGAATCTTTTGGGTGTAATAAACAATAAAAAAAACCAAATACAGAAACAAAAATAGTAAATAAAATAACAATAATGATACGAAAAATAGCTAACATCTCAACCTCAAAATAAAAAACCTTATAAAAAAATATAAAGAAAAAATCATCACTAATTATTTAAAAATAATTAACTTCTATATTTTTGATTTTTTTAAATCTATTTGGCAACAAAAAACCTTCCTGACCTCTTTCAGAACGATATTTATCTAAATCTTTTTTCTTAAAAATTGATTTTCTTTTATCAAAAAAAAATGTGACTGAAGCATCAGAGGATAAACACACTAACCAAACGAGTAAATCATTTCTAATTATTGCTTTTTTATTAAGAATGTTAATTATACGACAACCCTTACCTTTAGAAAGTAATGGGATTTTACTAATAGGAAAAATTAACATTTTTCCTATTTTTGTAATGGCTAATAAATCCAATTTTTTATTATTGATTGCTAATGGTGGAAGTATCTTAGCATTTTTAGTTAATTTAATTACACTTTTACCTTTTTTATGTTTTGCCACTAAGTTATTAAAAGAACAAATAAAACCATAACCAGCATCAGATGCTAATAAAAACTCTTTTTCTTTTTTTGCACTTAACAGATACTCAATAGTTGCATCATACGGTAAAAGTAATTTACTTGTAATAAGCGTTTCTTTTCCACATCGTGAAAAAAGATCAAATGGATTTAATGAATAAGTACGTCCAGTATTATCAATTAAAACAACAAATTGATTTGTTTTGGTTTTTACTGCACTATGAAACCTATCTCCTACTTTATAATTTAATCTTATCGGATCAATATCATATCCTTTAACACTTCGTATCCATCCCATAACAGATAAAACAACAGTAACAGATTCAGAATATATATGATTTTGCGTAATTACTTTTTCTCTAGAATTGTGATTAAGTGGTGAACAACGTGGATCACCATAAATCTTTGCAGCTTCTTGAATTTCTTTTTTCATTAAAAAATTCAAAGATTGTTCAGAACTCAAAATCGCTTCCTGTTTTTCTCGTTCTCTTATTAATTTTTTTTTTTCATTACGTAACTTACACTCCTCCGATTTATCTAAATTACGTAATTTTAATTCCATAATAAAATCTGCCTGTACTTCTGAAATAGAAAAACGCGATACTAATACTAATTTAGGATTATTTTCATAACGAATAATCTGAATAATTTCATCAACATATAGATGAGCAATTAACAAACCATCAAGAATATGCAACCGTTTTAACACTTCCTGTAAACGATGATTTAAACGATTACGTATCATTTTTCGTCTGAAACATAGCCATTCATGTAAAATATCAAGCAGTCCTTTTACTCCTGGACGTTCATTTAAACCAATCATGTTTAAATTAACCCGATAACTTTTTTCTAAATAAGTTGTTTTAAACAAATATAGCATCATTTTTTTTAAATCTACATGATCATTTTTTGGTATAATAACCAAACGTGTTGGATAATTATGATCAGATTCATCACGTAAATCTTCTACTGTAGACAATTTTTTTATACGTATTTGTAAAGCAATCTGTTCTAGAATTTTAGTGCTAGACACTTGATAGGGCAATGCAGTAATTACAATCTTACCTTTTTCTATTTTCCAAATAGCACGCACTCGAAGAGATCCACGACCTGTCTGATAAATTTTTTTTATTTCTTCTTTTGAAGAAATAATTTCTGCTTGTGTTGGATAATCAGGTCCTGGTATAACTTTCATTAACATGTTAAGATCTGCGTTTCTATTTTCTAATAAAATAACTAACGCATTTGCTACTTCATTAATATTATGCGGAGGGATATCTGTTGCCATTCCAACAGCAATACCTGTTGTCCCATTTAATAAAATATTTGGTAATCTCGATGGTAATATATTAGGTTCTTCTAAAGTCCCATCAAAATTACTATTCCATTTTACTGTACCGAGATTTAATTCACTTAATAAAATTTCAGTATATTTAGATAACCGTGATTCAGTATAACGCATAGCTGCAAAAGATTTTGGATCATCTAGTGCTCCCCAATTTCCTTGACCATCAATTAATGGATAACGATAAGAAAATGGCTGTGCCATTAAAACCATTGCTTCATAACAAGCAGTATCACCATGTGGATGATATTTTCCTAATACATCACCAACTGTACGTGCTGACTTTTTATATTTTGCACCACAACCTAAACCAAGTTCAGACATAGCATAAAGAATGCGTCTTTGAACCGGTTTTAATCCATCGCCAATAAATGGTAATGCCCTATCCATAACGACATACATAGCATAATTTAAATAAGCTTTCTCTGCAAAATTATGCAATAATTCCTGTTTGCAATCATTAAACAGTATCTGATTCATTCAATACCTCTGCATTCAATGAATAATACCTAATTAAAAAGTATTACAATTCAATATCAATTGAATTTCCTGTATTTTGTAACCAATTTCGTCTATCTTCCGAACGTTTTTTAGATAATAACATATCCATTATAGCCAAAGTTTTTTGATAATTATTTTGATCAATAACTAATCGAATTAACCGACGCGTATGAGGAAGAAAAGTCGTCTCACGTAATTGATCAGGATTCATTTCACCTAATCCTTTAAAACGTTGAATATTTGGTTTACCTCTTTTATGACTCAATTTCTTAAGAAGAGCATATTTTTCTTTTTCATTAAACGCATAATAATTTTTTTTACATAAATCAATACGATATAATGGTGGCATTGCAATATATATATAACCTGCTTTTACTAAGGATAAAAAATGACGAAAAAAAAGTGCACAAAGTAACGTTGCAATATGCAAACCATCTGAATCTGCATCAGATAAAAAACAAATTTTACCATATCGGAGAGTACTTAAATCATCACTACCTGGTAGAATACCCATAGCCATTGAAATATCATGAACTTCATTTGAATTTAAAATGGCATCAGAAGAAACGTCCCAAGTATTCAATATTTTACCTCTAAGTGGTAAAATTGCCTGATATTCACGATCACGAGCTTGTTTAGCAGATCCACCTGCTGAATCTCCCTCTACTAAAAATAACTCAGTAGAATAAATATTTTTTGAAATACAATTCGCTAGTTTACCAGGTAAAGTAAGACAACCCATTGATTTTTTAAATGCTATTTTCTGTAGAATTTTCGATCTTTTTTTCGCACTAGCAATAAGAAATTCTGCCAATTTTTCAGCTTCTTGAATATTTTTATTTAACCAAATCGTAAACATGTTTTTAATTATTTCACAAACAAATCTAGCACTATGTCGAGAAGAAAGACGTTCCTTAGTTTGCCCAGAAAACTGCGGATCTTTCATTTTTATTGACAAAATATATGCGCATTGATCAAAAATATCATGGTTATCTAGTTTTAAACCACGAGGGAGCAACTTTTTATATTCACAAAACTCTCGAATTGCATCTAATAAGCCTTGTCGTAAACCATTAACATGAGTTCCACCATGTATCGTAGGAATCAAATTAACATAACTTTCAGTTAATAATTCGCCACCTTCTGGCAACCACACTAATACCCAATCTAATGTATTTTCCTCCCCAAAAAAATTACCAAAAAATCCATTTTTTGGTAAAATAGTAGAACTATTGATGGATTCCATTAAATATTTCTTTAAACCATCTTTATAACACCAAATTTTTTCAGTTTTATTAATATTATTCTTAAAAATAATTTTAACACCAGATAATAATACAGCTTTTGCCTTTAAAATATGTAGCAAATGAGGAATAGAAAAACTGTTATTATCAAAAAAATTACTATCAGGCCAAAAATGAATACTCGTGCCGGAATTTTTTTTAGCACAATTACCAATAATTGCAAGTTCTTTTATTTTTTTACCATATGCAAAAACTATTTGATAAATATTTTTTTCGCGCTTAACTTTTACTTCAAGACGTTTTGATAAAGCATTAACTACTGAAAGACCAACACCATGTAACCCACCAGAAAATGGATAAAATTTATTAGAAAATTTCCCACCTGTATGCAAATTCCCTAAAATAACTTCTACAGCAGATATATTTTCTTTAGGATGAATATCAATTGGTAAACCTCGTCCATCATCAATAACTTCTAAAGATTGATCGTCATGTAAAATTACAGTAATATTTTTAGCATAAGAAGCTAAAACTTCATCTATACTATTATCAATAACCTCTTGTGCTAAATGATTAGGTCGAGACGTATTTGTATACATTCCAGGACGAAGACGTATTGGTTCTAACCCCTTCAATACCTCAATTGCTTCTGCGTTATATTGCATCATATGATTCTTATTTATTGCAACTTAGTAAAATCATTGATATTACTAAAGTTAGTAATATACTAATAAAGTTTTCAAAATATTATAACATACCATTACTTCGATATTAAGTAATTCGATATTAAGTACTTTTAAAATATTTCAATTTTTTTAGATATTTTCTAAAAAATAAAAATATTTGAATATATCTTAAAAGAGATATCATTGTGTATTGAAATAAGATATTACTTAATAAAATTTAAAATTATTTTTAATAATGATCAAATATAAAAAAAATATGTTTTATATTCATAATAAAATTAATTAATAATATTTATTTTTAAATAAACTTCAAAAATTTTTATTGAAAAAACAACAAAAATAAAAATATTTCTGAACCTAATATTAATATTCATTTTTAAAATTATTGCTTTATATTTATTAATTTTACTATTTACTAAACTTTAATAATAATTTTTTATTAAGAACAAGATTTTCTTGCTAATTCATTTGATATTTAATTAGTAAAAATTAAAAACCGATATATTTAAATAATATATCATCAATAAAATAAAATTGTATTTTAATTTTTACCCCTATTTTTTTAATCATCTATATAGAAATCATTATCTTTATTTTTTTACAAAAAAATAAAGATAAATAATTTTTTATATTTTAAAAAAAATAGATAATGCACATTATATAATATAAATAAATTGTATAAAAAATGCTATATAAAAATAACTTATTAAGTATGCAACCAATGCTTTTTAAGCATAATATAATTTAATTGTAACCATTGTATTGCAATTACCGTAGCTGCATTATCAATGATTCCTGATTGAACCCATTTATAAGCCTTTAAGCGATCAACAATATGAATTCGTATATCTTCATTTTGATTTTTTAAACCATGTAAACTTCCATCTTTAATTGATGAAGTATCTATTTTACCAATATTAATATAAATTCTTTCTGTTGTACCACCTGGACTACTAAGATAACTTAATGCATAATAACAACGTTGAAGAATAATACCAGCTTCTTCTTTAGCTTCACGACGAATTAATTCGTCTAATGTTTCATTTTTTTCTTGTATCCCAGAAATAGCCTCTAAAATCCATGGAGTTACACTGCTTTTTATGGCCGGGATACGTATTTGTTCAATTAACAATACTTTATCAAAATAAGGATCATAAGGCAAAACAACTCCTCCATTTCCTCTCTCAAAAACTTCTCTTTGTACTTCTTTGCTCCAACTGTTATTGAATAATTTATATTTAAAACAATATTTTATAATAGAAAAAAAACCCTTATACAGGTAAGATTTAGTTATAATTTTTACATCATCTTGAGTAAATTTAAATGGTATATTTTTTTTGTGACTCATGAAAGCTCTCTAAATGATTTATCTTTATTTTATTGATTTAATAACCAATTCTTAAAAAGATATAATATAATCACAATAAAAAAACTTTTGTAAATTACTTTTTAGATCTATTGCAAATTATTATAAACTTTTTTATACAAAATATTATTAATATTTGGCTATTTTATTAATATTTGGCTATTGTAAGTGCTGTCTAAAAAATTTAATTTTATATCTTTAGTATTTTAAGAAAAACTGTTATATAAGGTTTTTATTAAAACTAATAAAAAAAATAATTTAAAAATTTTTATATATTTTATTGTTGTGCATAAAAAATGTTAATAAAAAATTTTATTATTAAGAACTACTTAACATTGTATAAATAACTAACTTTAAAATATTTAATAGTTAAAAATAAAAATTATTACTGAAAAATTGTATATATTATTTTTAGTTACTTTCAGTTACAATCAAGAATATATATAAAAATAATGTATTTATATTGTGCAAATATTCTTAAAATATTTATTACATATTATAGTTATAACTACAATATATAATCTATATTGTTTTTATTGAAATAAAAATATCCGTTTTTATTTTATAAAATATTGCAAATAATCAAGTTAATTCTAATTTATGATGATTTTTTATAAACTACATAATTTTCATTATTATAAAAAAACAATACATATTAGCAAATACATATTTGCACATAAAGTCTATATTGAAATAATATTTTTTATTATTCTTTTATTATCTATCAATAATAAATTACCATTATAATATCTCATAAACTAATAAAAAATTACTAAATTTAATTTTTTTAATTCTAAATTTTTAGAATTTATCCGCATTATAAAAAATAATAAAATTATTTAATAAAAATTAAAGATATTGTTTTATTTTTATTATTAAAATATAAAACAATTTTTTACAAATAGTTTAAATATAGCTTGTAAATATTTTTTTAAAATTACGATTTATTATATAACCAAACATTTTATAAAAATTAAAAAATGTTAAATATTTAACTATTTTATGACAAAAAACAATAGGATATTTCTATTAACGTTAAAATTATAATAATTTATTTAATATATCAATAAACAATGATATTTTGTTACATGAACAATCTTTAGCTTAAAAATACACTTATTAATTTATCAATAAATATACTTATTAACAATCTTACAATAAAAAACAAACAACCATAAAAATATAAAACTTAAAATTAACAAAACATAAATAATTTATATTATATTTATTAATATAATTTTACATGGTATTTTTAATAATATAAATTTAAAGCATATAAATATTATGAAATACGCATTACATTTTATATTCTAAAAAACATTTTTTTTTCAAAATTCTAAATGTATTCCATCACCATAAATCTATTTGTTATAATAAAATCTATGGTGATAAATAAAAAATATTAAAATATTCTTTTATAAAAGAAATGCAAAAAGTTTTTGTATAGTATTTTAATCATTTATTATTAAATCTCTCTTAACCAATTTTTTAAAAACTCTGACGATATATAACTAAATCATTAATAGTTATCACTGGCATGTTATTTGCTTTTCCAAATACTAGGACTTCTTGCATTCTTGCCATAGTACCATCATCATTTGTTAATTCACATAAAACACCGGCTGGTTTAAAACCTGCTAAAATCATCAAATCAATAGTAGCTTCTGTGTGACCACGACGTTCTAATACACCACCTGCTTTAGCTCTTAAAGGAAAAATATGACCTGGCCTATTTAAATCACTGGGGATTGCTTCATCATTAATAGCAGCACGAATAGTCATTAAACGATCAGCAGCTGAAACCCCGGTTGTCACACCTTTAGATGCTTCGATACTAACAGTAAATGGAGTTTGAAATTGGCTAGAATTTTTTTTAACCATCATAGGTAATTCCAATTTTTTACGTTTTTCTTCTGTAATACAAAGACAGACAATTCCACTACCATGTCGAATAGATAACGCCATTTGTGATATTGTCATAGTTTCTGCTGCAAAAACCATATCACCTTCATTTTCACGTTGTTCATCATCAAGTACCATAACCCCATTACCTTTACGTAATGCATCGAGAGCATATTTTATACGTTCAATAGGATTTTTATATAAAAAACGTAATATCTGATTCATGGTAAAACCCTCATTGAATAAAACATTACCAGAACCAGCGTACAAAGTTGGGAGTATAAAATTTTTATTTGTATAGACATTAGCACTTTGAAAACCTATAAGTCTTGTTATTTGTTCCCATATAAAAATAAACGTTAGTTCTAGATTTTTTATATTACTATTCATGCCAATTATTGATTAATATAATTAAATATTGACACACTTTAATTTATATCATTTGATAAATATCAAAAATAGATAAAAATATTCCGATATAATATAAACAATAAAACTATATCGTGAATATAATTACGTAGCAATTAAAAGAACAAAAAAATATACTTTATAATATTAAATTATCAATTTTTAAAAACATTAAAACATAATGCTAACTTTTTAAGAAAACAAAAAATGATTATATATTTATTAAATATAATATTGTTGACATTATCATAAATTATCTGTATTAAATTCTTAATATTTAATATATTACATTGCATATAAAAAAATATTTGATAATATTGATACAAAAATATATTCAATACAATTTGAATGATCGGTATAATGGACAAAAAAAAAATTGAACAAATTATATTTCAAATAAAAAAAAATCTACCTCAGGAAATACGAAATTTAGGTTCCGATTTTGAAAAAAAAATATACGAAATATTAAAAAAACAATTAAAAAAATTAAATTTTGTTTCACAAGAAAAATTTAATACGCAAAATAAAAGTTTAGCCATAATGCGTAAAAAGATGCTATGCATAGAAAATAGACTTAAAAAAATAGAAAAACAGAACAAAAGTAAACATCAAGAAACGAAGTAAACTAAACATAGACAAAAATAGACAAAGTAAAGTTTACCCATAAAAATATTTGAATATTTTTTTATATTCTTTTGATAACAATATAATATATTTACTTTTTTAAAATATTGAATATGAATTTTTTTAAAATTTTAAAAATGAGTATTTTATTAAAAAATTATTTTTTATTGCTTGATTCAAGCTTCAAGCACACATTGTGTATTACTTTTTGACATTATTATTCTTATCAACAAGTGTTTTAATAATTTTTGTGCTAGATAAACCACATTCAAAATTCAGTATTTTTACTTCACCACCAGCAGCTAAAACTTCTTGACTACCAGAAATATCTTCAATTTTATTATAATCCCCCCCCTTTACTAATATATCTGGTAAAATATTACTAATTAAACGTTGAGGTGTGGTCTCATCAAAAGAAACTACCCAATCTACTGCATTTAATGCTCCTAATACTATCATACGTTGAGATAAAATATTAATAGGACGATTAATACCTTTCAAACGTTTAACTGATTCATCGCTATTAACCGCAACAATTAATAAATCACCTAATTTACGTGCATGTGATAAATACATCACATGTCCAGCATGGAGAACATCAAAACAACCATTAGTCATAACTATTTTTTTTCCATTTTTACGAGCAATACTCACAACTTTTTTTAAATCTTTTTCATTTATTACACCAAACTTATTATTAGAATTATAAATTTTTTTTTCTAACTCAAGAAATGAAATTGTAGAAGTACCTAATTTTCCAACTACTATTCCAGCAGCAACATTAGCTAATATAGATGCTTGATAAAAATTAAGAGCAACTGCCAATGCAGTAGCTAATACCCCAATCACTGTATCGCCCGCTCCTGTAACATCATATACTTCTTTTGCTTGAGTTGATAAATGTAATGGAGATTTATCACGTTGTAATAATGTCATTCCTTTTTCTGAACGTGTAATGAGCAATGCTTGAAGATTCAATGCATACAATAATTCTGTTCCTTTTCTTTCAATTTCTATATTGGAAGAACATATACCAACCATTTCTTCAAATTCATCCATGTTTGGAGTTAATAAAGTAGCTCCATAATAATTTTTATAATTTCTCCCTTTAGGATCAATCAGTATAGGTACCCGAGCTGCATGTGCTAATTCAATAATATTTACAATATTTTTTAAAGTTCCTTTACCATAATCAGAAAGCACTAATACCCCTATATAAGGCAATTTTTTTTGAATACGCTCCAAAAGAAGATTCATAGAAAAATCATAATTTTTCTTTTCAAAATCAATTCTAATTAATTGTTGATTATAAGATAAAATTCTTAATTTCGTAATAGTTGGATAATTTGATGCTCTAATAAAATCACAACAAACATTAGCTTTATTAAGTTTATTGATCAAAATTTTGGCAGCATGATCAGTACCAATCAATCCAATAAGATGAATATTAGCTCCTAAAGTAGCAATATTCATAGCAACATTAGCAGCACCACCAGGACGTTCTTCTTTTTTTTCTACTGTCATTACAGGCACAGGAGCTTCAGGTGAAATACGATCAGTCGATCCATACCAATAACGATCTAACATTACATCACCAACTACTAAAATATTGGCCCTTTTGAAATCAGGAAAAGTAATTTCCATAGATACTCCAAATACGAAGTAAATTCTAAAAAACTAAATAATTTTTATTGTATGACTTTTACGGTATTAATATAATTTATTGATCATAAAATCAGATACATATTACAGTAAATTACTATTTTATTGATTAATATGTTATAAATGCACGAATATATATAAAAATATAAATATAAAAAAATTATTGCAAATAAATATAATTTATTATAAATGTTTTATATTAAAAAATACGAAAAAAATTAAATTAATCATTATTAAATTGCAATTTCATATACTTTTAATGTTTTTTTTTTGAAAACACTTTTTAAAAAATTTAAAATATATTTATAACTATAGTAGTTTTACATAATCAAAGTACTGATAACATATTTTTATAATATTTTTTATATAAACATTTTTTACAATACTATCTAGAAATTTAATTTTAAAAAAAAATATAAAAAAATAATTACAAATTAATTTAAAAATTTTTTATGAATTTACAAAATAAAAACCGTATGCTATAATTTGTCATATTTTTTTCATAAAGCTATAAAAATAAAAAAACAATAAAATACATAAGAATATATAAAATTAAATTTATTATTTATCTAAAATAATAAATAATTCATATATAATGATGAATTGTATTTTTTTTTAAAGAAATAAACTTTAAAAATATTCTTTATAAAAACATTTACAAAATTATAATCTACAAATATTTAAAGTTATACTTAAATAATTTAATAAAAAGATATGATCTTAATCATATATTCTATATAATACTCTAATATATATTATGAAGAAATTTTTTTAAAATCAGATTTTTTATTAAAAATTCTATTTTTTTTACTAAACATTAAAAACCTCACTCAACAAAAAAACAACACATAAATACAAAAAAATATGATCGTTAATGCTAAAAATTACAATGAAAATAAAATTGTTGAAATTCTAAGTAATAATTTTAAAAAATATAAAAACAAAATTAATAACACAAAAAACTTTTATACATATGAAAATTGCGTTTTGTTTATATAAATATTTTCCTTTTGGAGGCCTACAAAGAGATTGCCTGAAAATTATCAATGCTTGTCACAAAAGGGGACATGAAATACGTGTTTACACAATGCAATGGGATGACATAATTCCTAATTATATACATGTTATTATAGTACCTGTAAAGGCAAAAACAAATCATGGAAGAAACGAATTTTTTTATCATGAAGTAAAAAAACATCTAATAAAATATCCTGTCAATATTACTATTGGCTTCAATAAAATGCCTGATCTAGATATTTATTATGCTGCAGATATGTGTTATGCTGAAAAAGTTGAAAAAGAAAAAAATTTTTTTTATAAACTAACAACGAGATATAAACATTATATTACTTATGAAAAAGCTGTATTTCATAGTAATAGTCGTACAAAAAAATTATTAATGCTAACTCAACAACAAATTAATGATTTTAAAAAACATTACAAAACATCTAATAAACGTTTTTATATGTTACCACCAGGTATTAATATTAATAATAAATATAATTACAAAATTCTTAATGCTAAAGAAAAATTTCGAAAAAAAAATAGTATAAAAGAAGAAGATTTTCTATTATTACAGGTTGGTTCAGATTTTAAACGTAAAGGTGTCGATCGTACATTACAAGCAATATCAAATTTACCAAACACATTAAAAAATAAAACTGTTTTAATGGTTGTAGGTCAGGATAATCCTAAACTTTACAAGCTTCTAGCAAAAAAACTAAAAATAGAAAAACAAGTCTCATTTTTTTATGGACGCACCGATATAAATGAGTTAATGCTAGCTGCTGATATGTTAATACACCCAGCCTATCAAGAAGCTGCCGGGATAGTTTTAATAGAAGCAATCACAGCTGGATTACCTGTTATAACCACAGCAAATTGTGGATATTCAGAATATATTAAACAAGCACATTGTGGAATTGTTATAGAACAACCATACAAACAAAAAAATCTTAATTGTGCTTTAATTACTAGCTTACTCAATAAATCTTTATTAATAAAATGGTCAAAATCAGCATTTTATTTTGCTGATACTCAAGATTTATATAGCTTACCTGAAAAAGCCGCAAATATTATTTTAGGATTCTGACATGTTCGACATTCAAGAACCTTTTAAATCTTTATGGAAAGATAAAGACCCTTTCAAAGAAATAGAAACATTAAACGGAAAAATTATTCGTCAATTAGAAAAAAGAAAAACTTCATATTTCATATATAAAAAAGAAAAATATTTTATTAAAATTCACTATGGGATTTCAATCAAAGAAATAATAAAAAATTTATTCTTTTTAAGATTACCAGTATTTGGAGCTAAAAGAGAATGGAAAATAGTTCAATATTTAACCAATTCTAGAATTGATACTATGGACGTTAGAGTGTTTGCTGAACAAAAAAATAATATTTTACAACGAAAATCATTTATTATTACTAGAGCACTTTCATCTACTATTAGTCTAGATAATTTTTGTAAAAACTGGAAAAATATATCTCCAAATTTTCAAATCAAAAAAATACTAATTTCTACATTAGCCCAAATTATTAACAAAATGCATAAATCTGGGGTTAATCATCGTGATTGTTATATTTGTCATTTTTTATTACATATACCGATCCATAATAGTAAAAAAATAAAAATTTCTGTTATTGACTTACATCGTGCTCAATTGAGAAAAATTGTACCAAAAGGTTGGAAAAATAAAGATCTAATTGGATTATACTATTCTTCATTAAATATAGGTTTAACAAAAAGAGATATTTTTCGTTTTTTAAAAGTTTATTTTAATAATAATTTAAGAAATATTTTTAATAATGAAAAAAAAATGATATTAAACGCTGCTATTAAAGCAAAAAAAATACAAAACCGAACTATTAAACATAAATTATAAATAAGAGAATAATAATTCTATAACAACTCTATCTAACTATTAATGTTTCATATCAATCAATCAAAAAAAATATAATATTAACTAATTTATTTTATTATCAAAATAAAATTTCACAGATTTTAGATTTTATAAAAAATAAAATATTTAAAATAAAATAGTTATCGCATATAAGTTTTAGTAAAAAATAAATAATTATTAAAAATAATAAAAAAATATTTTAAAATCAGAAAAATTTTTTTAAAAAGTGGAATTTTAGAATTAAATATTTCAAATATATATCAATAATGAATTAAAATGATTTACTTTCATAAAATAATATTTTATGATATTGCTATTAACATAATAATTAGTTAAACACTGTTTGTAATTTTAAAGAATTAAAATTAAACCAGAAGAAGTGACTTTATAAAAAGCACCTTTATCATATCAATAACATTAAGCAAATAAAAAAAATACAAATACATAAAAAATAAATTATAACATACTATCAGTCATAACAGATTAGCATAAAAAATAATTTTTAGTTTCTAATATCTGTAATTTGTAATATTTATTTATTTTTCTTAAAAATCGATTTAAAGATAATAAAACTAAATTATAAATATTCATTATATCACATAATAAATTAAAGTACATACATTTATGAACACAATATATAATAACTACTAAAAAATCTCATATAAAAGCAGTCAAAAACCTCTTAAAAAAATAAAATAAACATTAAATTACAATTTAATCATAAATAATCGTATTATTCAAAAATATTTACATAATATGTTATCTTATAAAAAAATTATATTATATTTCATCTGAAAAACTACATAATACAAAAAAATACATATGCTATATTATTACAGAAATAAAAACAAAACTGATACTACGTAAATTATATTTATTGCTAATATTGTATATATATTGATTCTTTTTCAATTCTTTTTTATTAAAATTTACCAAAAATTATATTAAGTTTCTTTATTAATTTTTTGTAATATTGCTCGAGCTATAGACATTGGTAAAAAAGATGAAATATCACCACCATTCTGCGCAACATTTTTAATTAAAGTAGACGAAATAAATGATAACTTTATAGAAGACAACAAAAAAATTGTTTCTAAATCAGGCATAAGATGACGGTTCATATGAGCTAACTGAAATTCATATTCTAAATCTAATACAGAGCGTATGCTTCTAATTAAAATATAAGCTTGATGTGTGCGGCTAAAATTCACTGTAAGTCCAGAAAATTTTTTTACTTCAACATTCATTAAATGCTTGGTTTGTTCTTGAGCAAATGCAAAACGTTCATCTAGCGTAAACATCAAATTTTTGCTTGAGTTATCAGCAATACCTAAAATTACCTTTTCAAAAATTAATGCAGAGCGTTCTATAATATCTAAATGCCCATAAGTTATAGGATCAAAGCTACCTGGATAAATTGCTTTTTTCTTCATACAATTATTATGATTTATTACAAACAGTAAAAAATAAATAAAACTTATTATAGTATCTTAATATAATAAAAAATATAAATATATAAATACATTTCTAATTTAATAAACAATTTAAAATTAATATTTATAAATAAATCAGATTTATAATACTAATAATATACAATACACATGAAATTTTAAAAAATTAAAATATAGACATATCACAAATACTCATTATATTTTTATCTATGATATACTATATTATTTTTAGCATACATTAATCAATATTAAATAACATGTTATTCTTTTTATATCAAATAGTTATATATCTTATACAACCTATCATTTTATGTCGCTTATTATGGAATTCTTATAAATACCCTGCTTATCTTAAGCGTTGGAATGAAAGATATGGTTTTTGCAATGGTAAAGTTATACCAGGAGGTATATTATTACATTCTGTTTCTGTAGGTGAAACATTGGCAGCTTTTCCATTAATAAAAGCATTAAAACATCATTACCCAGAACTGCCTATTACTATTACAACTATGACCCCAACTGGTTCAGAAAGAGTATTATCTGAATTTGGTAATAATGTATATCATGTATATTTGCCATATGATTTAATAGGTGCAGTAGTTCGTTTTATTAATCAAGTAAATCCTAAATTAACTATTATTATGGAAAAAGAACTATGGCCTAATCTTATTATCAAATTAAGACAACGAAAAATCCCATTAATTATTGCTAATGCACGTATGTCTGAAAAATCAGCCGTAAATTATAAAAAACTCGGCTGTCTTATAAAAAAAATATTGCAGAAAATTACTTTAATAGCAGTTCAAAATAAAGAAGATGGCGAACGTTTTATTCAATTAGGTTTACCAAGAAAAAAATTGTCTATTATAGGTAATCTAAAATTTGATATTCATATCACACCAGAATTAGCAATAAAAACTATGAAACTACGTCAGAAATGGGCGCTCCTGCAAAGAAAAGTGTGGATTGCAAGCAGTACACATGAAGGTGAAGAATCTATTATATTAAAAACACATACTCAACTATTAAAAAAATTTTCTAATTTATTGCTTATTCTTGTTCCACGTCATCCAGAACGTTTTAAATATTCACAAGAATTAACAAAAAAATATAAACTACACTATATTTTAAAAAGCACCAACACTATACCTGATGCAAATACACAAGTTATTATTGGTGATACTATGGGAGAATTAATGTTACTTTATGGTATTGCAGATTTAGCATTTATTGGGGGTAGTTTAGTGAAACATGGAGGGCATAATCCTTTGGAAGCAGCAATACACGCTATCCCTATTTTAATGGGTCCTCACACTTTTAATTTTCAAGATATATGTAATAGTTTAAAAAAACTAAATGGCTTAATTACTGTTAATGACACTCAATCATTAACAGTAACAATTTCTAATTTACTTAAAAACAGAAATATTTGTTCATATCATGGGCATCAAGCAGCAAAACTTTTAAATAATAATCAAGGTGTATCAGAAAAATTGATGAAATTATTGAAACCATATCTTAAAAAAACAAAAAATAAAAATATTAAAAAGAATACACATAGATGATTTTTTATTAAAAGATTTGTTTTAATAAAAACATACGAAAATTTTTAATTGGTAAAATATAATGATTAAAAAATAAAAAAACTACTTTAGTTTAGAATAATATTTATTATAAAAAAAATTATGAAAATAACTAATATTTTATTATTAATTATGTATTTTTAATAACAACTTTTCATATATCATATTAGGTTTAATTGTTGCCATATCATAATTTTTTGCAATAATTATTTCTTGTTCTTTACCATATCCACCTACTAATCTTGGATCTGTAGGGCCATAAAGAATAATATTCGGTTTACCTAAAGCAGCAGTTAAATGACTTAAACCTGTATCAACAGATACAATAGCATTAGCGCTTATAATCTGATAGGCTATTTCTTTTAATGAAAGTTTAGGTAATATTTCAACATGATTCAAACCTTTAGCTAATCTGCTAACACGTTGATATTCTATACTAGAAATCCATGGCAATTTAATAATTAATCCTTTATTTTTTAAAGCCATCAGTAATTCACGCCAATAACATTCAGGCCAATGTTTTTTGTTGCTTGTAGTTCCATGAAAAAAAATAAGATACGGTTTTATTTTATTTAAAAAAAAATCTGAAGAAAAATATTGCATAATACCATAATCAGCAAACATCATTGATTTTTTATAATGTAAACTATCTACAAATAATTCACGAATTCTTTCGACAGCATGTTGATACTTATTGATAGCATGAGAGTGATCATAAAATATACTTGCAATTGGTTCTTTAGCACTACTCCAATCATAACCATGACTTATACCACGAGCATAACGCGTAATAAAAAAAGCACTTTTAAATAATCCTTGTGCATCAATTACTACATCATATTTCTTTAATCGCAATTGAGAATAAAATTTTTTTTTTCCTCACGTGTAGATTTTATAAACCAATTCTTTCTCCAACGTCGAATGGCTACTGGGATGATTTCTTTTACAGCATAATGCCAACTAGGAATTTCAGAAAATGTTTCTTCAACAACCCAATCAAATTGAATATTAGGGTAATGCATTACTGCATCCGTTAAAGCAGGTAAAGTATTTAATATATCACCCATTGATGATGTTTTTATAATTAATACTTTCATTACTATTACAGTGCTCCAAATTCAATAAATTAATTAATTCATTAATAACTTTTACAGGTTTTATATTAATTAAACTTTTATGATAATAATTATTTTTTTTTACTATTCTTTTTATATCATTCTTATTTTTAAAATAAATAATTTTAACTTTATTTGATAAAGGTGGTGTAAAATTAGGACTTGTAGGTCCATAAAGTGCAACAATAGGTATATTTAATGCTGCTGCTATATGCATTAAACCAGAATCATTCGTAACTACGGCAGCACAAGACGCCAACAAATTAGCTGCCTCAATAAGAGTTGTTTTACCAACTATATTCAAACAATTACGTTGACTATTTAACGATATTGATTTCCAAATTGCATAACCAATATTATAATCTTGCTTCGAACCAAATATCAAAACTTGATAACCATAAACACTATATAATAATTCTGTTAATTTAGCGTAATGATAGTATGGCCAACATTTCGCAAATCCAGATGCAGCACCTGGACAAATACCTATAATTGGTAATTTATCGGAGATCTGAAATATTTGTTTACTCTTTATTTTTTCGGAATCAGAAACCGATATTTTAGGCCATAAAATAGGTTTAGGGATGGAATTTCCATTATTGACTAAATCTGAAGGATAAGCTAAAGCAACATAACGTTGAACCATTTGTGGAAATGCAATAATATTTAATAAACGCATATCATTAATTAACCAATAGCGATTTTCACCACGCCATCCTATACGTAAAGGAATATTAGCAAAAAAAGGCACTAATGCAGATTTAAAAGAATTTGGTAATATATAAGCTTGATCATATTTTTTTTTACGTAAATTAATACCAATTTTATAACGTTGAAAAAATGCTAAAGAACCGCGATTTAGAGGCATCAATATTGAATTATGGACTTCTGGCATTTTTTCTAATAATTCATAACACCAATTAGAAGCCATAACATCAATGGTAATATTTGAATGCAATGCCTTTAAAGTACGAAAAAGACTTTGAGCCATCATCATATCTCCTACCCAAGTAGGAGCAATTACTAATATTTTCATATTATTTTATTGAAAAAATACATTCTTTCTATTTAAAAATTCCATATAATCAACAACACCTTCTATAACTGGCTTAAATGATTTGTTATAACCAGCGTCCCGCAATTTATCTAAATTAGCTTCTGTAAATATCTGATAAAATTTTTTTAAATTATTAGGTAAAGAAATGTATTCTACTACAGGATTATTCTCTTTATGAAAAGCAGTTACAATATCTGCTATATTTTGAAAAGATTCAGCTTTACCTGTTCCACAATTAAAAATACCAGAAATTTTTTTTTCCAAAAACCATAAATTTAAAGTAACGATATCACTTATATGAATAAAATCGCGTTTAAATTTTTCACTACCTTCAAAAAGTCTTAAATTTAATCCTTCATTAATCTGATTATTCCAATGAAAAATGACACTTGCCATCTTATTTTTATGATTTTCTCCTGGTCCATAAACATTAAAATAACGTAATCCGCATATTTGTGAATTAACTTGTGGTAATATTTTTCTAACATATTGATCAAATAAAAACTTAGAATAACCATATATATTTAATGGTTTTTCATATTTTGATTCTTCAATACAATATTTATTTGCTATGCCATAAATAGCAGCAGATGAAGCATATAAAAATCTAATATTTCTTCCAATACAATAATGAAGCAACTTTTTTGAGTATTCATAATTATTATGCATCATATATTTCCCATTCCATTCCATAGTAGAGGAGCAAGCACCTTGATGAAAAACTGCATCAATATCCCCAATACTATTTTTATTTAATATAGTAGATAAAAATAGATCTTTATCAAGATAATC
Organism: Arsenophonus sp.; assembly: GCA_031446165.1. Lineage (GTDB taxonomy): Bacteria > Pseudomonadota > Gammaproteobacteria > Enterobacterales > Enterobacteriaceae > Arsenophonus. Next base: position 673,715 of record CP132905.1, read on the forward strand.
TATAATCTGTAAATCCACTAAATTATTAAATTTATAACCATTTTTAAGATCATCAACAACTAAAATATCACTATATCCTTTATTATTAAGTGCTTTAATAATATTGCTACCAATAAAACCAGCCCCCCCAGTAACTATAATCATTTTTTACTCTCTATGGATCTAATTTTTATGAGAAAATTTTTTAAAATAATATAAAAAAAATATATAACAGTATTATATATTTTACTACTAAATATTAAAAATTTTCTATTGCAAACTAGCAATATTTTTTTTATATTTTAAAAAATATTACTAAAATAATAACAAAATTTTTTTATTTATGCTTTTATACAGATAAAAATAAAAGAATAAAAAACTTATTTTTTAAAATTTACTTTTTAAAAATAATATTAAATATAACTTATTAAAAATAAAAAACATGTAAAGAAATTTATCACAATTATCATTAATGAATAATATACTATTAAAACATCACTTTATTGATTAATATAAACTGTAAAAATAATATATAATCTAGTAAAAAGCATGATAAAATAAGATAAATAATTAACAATTGAAGCATGTATTTTGAAAAAGAATTTATAGTATTGCTACTTTTCTTAATTAAAACAAGAAACTTAAATTTTATTTATAAAGTTGCAATATAAAAATATTTTTTACTATTTTCTTTTTTTTAATATTTATGTTTTTTCTTAACAAAGAATTTTAAGTCTGATGGATCATCTATCAAATCAGTTCTAATACTAAATAAAAAAATAAAATATCCAATAACTTAATAAAATATCCAATCACTTAAAAAATAAAAATTAGGATTAGTATCAACCTATATATCTTTGTATTATTAACTTGTAATTTTGATTTTTATTGCAAAAAAATAAAACAAAAACATAAAAAATATTTATAATTATTGTAATTAAATCTTTATTAAGATCGTATAAAAATACGATGTTTTATTCTAAAATTTTAAAAAAATAATTTGTTTTTATTATTTTTATTATGTTATTGTATTCAAAGACAACTAAATAATCATTTTTAATAAATATTATTTTTTATATGCAATGATTTGGTAATTTATAAAAATTATGCTGATATATTGCAATTAAAGATATTTGTATAATGATAATAGTTTAAATAAAAATACATTTTTTATACCAATTACAATTATTTCATTTAATGATAAAAGAAATCATACAATTTATATTACGACATCCAATATTTACTTTACTTTGGGTTACTTTATTAATTTCTGTAATTATTTTAACTTTTCAATGTTTATTTTCAAAAATAAAAAAAATCAACTGTGCTGAAACTATACAATTGATTAACAAAGAAGGAGGGGTACTTATTGATATACGTTCACGTAATAATTTTCAGAAAGAACATATTATCAATTCAATTAATTTAACTTTCTTAGATCTTAAAAAAAATATTGGTATTCTAAAAAAAAATAAAACCACCCCAATCATTATTGTTTCAGAAAATGAAATTGAATCATCAAAAGCAGCTGAACATCTTTTAAAATATGGTTTTGAACGTGTTTTTATTCTTAAAAATGGAATTACCAGCTGGTCTAACAACCATTTACCTATTACACGCGGTCCTAAATAATAATACAGAACCATGTAAAAACATATTTATATGATAGATTAACAATAAAAAATATAAAAATTTTGATATTTTTAAAAAACATATATATTTTTAATAAATAGAATATTTTTTACTCTAAATAATTTTCTAATAAAAATCAGCTTGTAAACATTGTATTAAATATATTTCATGAATTAATGAAATATATTCTAAAGTTAAGTGATATCTGGAAGTTAAAGTTAAATAGAAATATACTAAATCATTTGAAATATTTCTTACAAAATTTTTAATTTTCCTACATTCTTTAAAAAATTTTTAAAGGAATTTTTATATAGATATATTGCACATACAGTAGATTAAAAGATTTTTTCTGCAGAAAACTTATAAATCTTATTCATTTTTATATATTATTCATTTTTATATCATTTAATAAAAATAAACAGTCATTAAATAAATAAATTAAATTATAATTTATTACTATAGATTTTTAAAATATTTTTTATTATATCATTAGCACTTTTTCATTAATATGATTACTTCATGTAAAATTTAAAATAACAAACAAATAATATAAACATTTACAGCTATTAATAATTTTTTTTAAGAAACTACTAATTCATGTATCAATTAATACAAAATATTTTTGAACTCATTTAAAATATTATTAATTAATAATCTCTTTAATAAAGTTAAAATATAATTTATTTATAAAATTATTTTTTCAATCTAAAAAAAGAAAAAACTTACAATTAATATCTATTATTTTAAATACTAAAAATCAAGAAAAAAGCGCTATAAGTAAAAATGAAATTTTTAACTACTGAATAATAAACTGACTACTGATATTACTTTATAAGTATAACCAGTTTTTTTACAACAAATATATATAATAAAAAATATAAAAATAAATTAATTTTAAAATTAGTAAAATAAAAATAATATAATATTTTACTTTAAAGTGCATTGCCTTAAAATTGATTTATAGAAATTTAAAATTTTATATTTATTATTATTCATTACTGTATGAAATAATTGATAAAAATTGATTTTTAAAAAAAATATTTTATGAAATCTGTGCATGTATATATCTCAATTATAGAAAATAAAATTTTAAAAAATAACTCTAATTTCTTCAAACATTCATAAAGTTATGAAAAATTAAAATTATAAATAACAAAAAACACTAAATATATTAAAAATATCTAAAACACAAATCATTTATATATTTTTCTATATAAACTACTTTACAACTATCCTTAAAAATTACATTGCATATAAAATTTCTGATACTATTTTTTATAAAAATAAAAATTTTATCAATTATTTTATAAATTAAAACGTATTTTTAACAAAACAAATACTTATAGCAATTAATACCAAAAAACTAGCAAAAACATAATTTTGCTGTTTTAATATACTTGATGACTGAAAAAAAGGACGTAACCAACTCGCAATAAAAGCATACAATGACATCATAAATGTATCAATAATTACCATTGTCAAAGTCATTATTCCTATTTGTAAAATTAAAGATTGTTTAGGATTAATAAAAACAGGAAGTATAGCCACCAAAAAAGCTAAAGTTTTAGCATTGGTAATATCTGTTAAAAAACCGCAAAAAAAACGTTGTATACCACTTGTTAATATTACCACATCATTCATATTTGTCATAACCGGTGCTCTCCAGGTTTTATATGCAAGAAAAAATAACCAAAATATTCCAATTATCTTTAATAAAAACCAAGCAAAAGTAGAGCTTCTAAGAACCTCTACACTAAGTGCAACCATTGGTACCATTAAACTTAAAGCTGTTTCTTGACCAACAATAAGCGGTAATGTCTTACGCCACCCCCATTGAAATGCATGATTTATTGTCATAATAGCACCTGCGCCTGGTAAAATAGCACTAAGTAACACACCACCTAAAAAAACTAACCAAACATCAATATTCATATTTTTTATCTACCTTATAAATTTTTTTACATAAATTCTAATTAAATAATAAACATGCTACATATATACTAAAAACTTTATTTCATTTAAAATTATTTTTTTTAGTTGTTAATACATAAAAATACGATGCTTTTTAAATAAAACACTCTCAAAAAAAATAAATTTTACTAAAATTACTATTGTTTATAAAAATATTATATCCTCATAGGATATATAATATAGTTGATAACTTTATGATAAACCTAAACAAGTAGCAGCGATTATATTTTTTATTAATTTAAATATATTTTATATACAATTTAATCAAGAATAAAATAAACTCCTATAAAATCATATTTTAACCTATACTAAATTTAAAATTTTACATAATAACCACACCTTTTTATACTAAAAAGTAAATTAATACTATATTTGCATTAATAATTATTTATTTTTTTCCTTAAATATAATATAAATTTTTTTTGTTTTTTATTTCTAATAAATATTAAAATTCTCTATATTAATAAAATTATATATTTTTAAAATTATTGTTGGTTATTTTTTATAATTATAAAAAATAAATATATATTTAAAAAATTCAAAATAAAGTAATTACGATATTTTCTAAAATCTTAAATAAATAATATGTTTTTCTGAAAATACTAAAAAATAAATACATTTTCATGAAAATTATTATGTTTTAATAAAAAAACATTAAACGTTTAACAGTGATATTCATAGTATTTATAATAACACTACCTAATTTAATAAAAAATATAATGATTTAATAAAATTATTATATATATATTAATATAATTATTAATTATCATTTAGTAATAAAAATGATTAAAAAAGATTGACATATATCTTATGTAAGATAATTTATAAAAAAATCACTATATAACTATTTCCAACAACTCTACAGTGAAGATTAATACAAATATTGATTATTTTCATAAAAATGATTTTCATTTTGTGAATTTGTATGTAATTTATAGAGTTACAATATTTTTTATATATCAATAATTGTCAAAAAATTGAATGTTTGATAACCAAAAAAAATAATATAACAATCTATTAAAATTACCGATAACTAAATAAAAAATTAATATTAAATTTTTAATATTTAATTATCTTATAATTCCTAAATTCTTAATTTAAAAAATGTTTTCAAACATTGCATAATATTGATTAGGAGATTAATTATTACTTAAGCATATTTATACTTCTTTAAAAGAAATAACAAAAAATAGATAAATACACAAAAATTTTATAAAATAAAAGTAATCTATGAAAATGTATTTTTTAATACTTATATGCTAAAAATATAAAAAACAATCATTCTTTAAATACCATAAAAGTTCATATATCATATTTAATTTATAATAATTACATTATTTTTAATAATATAAAAAAACTATTATACTCAATTGACATTGTATTTTATTGACATTGTATTTTTTATGAAATCTGCTAAATTAATACGCCCTACAGGATTTGAACCTGTAACCTACGGCTTAGAAGGCCGTTGCTCTATCCAAATTGAGCTAAGGGCGCATAAAAATGTAAAACATAAACTATCAAATTATATGAAGAAGACTTATTAAGTCAACTTCCTTTTTATATTTTTTGTTTAGTAATTATTTTTTAATAAAAATTAATTAAAAAAAATATATAATACATAAAATAAAAAATGTTTTATATGGATTAAAATCAATGACAGCAAAAATTTTTGATGGAAAAAAAATTGCCGAAATAATCAAAAAAGAAGTTGCTGCAAAAGTAAAATTAAGGGTTTCATTAGGAAAAAGAGCACCAGGACTTGCAGTAATTTTAGTCGGTAATGATCACGCTTCACAAATATACGTAAAAAACAAATGTCGCATTTGCGAAGAAGTTGGATTTATATCTTTCTGCTATCATTTACCTCAAAAAATTAAGGAAAATGAGCTTATAAAGCTGATCAATAAACTCAATAATAACAAAAAAATTGATGGAATTTTAGTGCAATTACCATTACCAAAAAATATAGATTCCATTAACATATTAGAATGCATAAACCCAAACAAAGACGTTGATGGTTTTCATCCATATAACATAGGAAGACTATGTCAACGTGCGCCACGATTACGTCCTTGCACCCCCCGTGGTATCATCACTTTACTTCAAAGATATGAGATAAACATAAAAGGTTTAAATGCTGTTATTGTTGGAGCTTCAAATATAGTAGGACGCCCTATGAACCTAGAATTATTATTAGCAGGTTGCACCACTACTGTTACTCATCGTTTTACGAATAATTTACCTCACCATATAAAACAAGCAGATTTATTAATAGTGGTTATTGGTAGTCCAAATTTTATTCCAGGTGAATGGATAAAACCTGGTGCAATTGTTATGGATGTTGGAATTAATAAACTAAAAAACGGGAAACTTACCGGTGATATTTGTTACAAAGAAGCATGTAAACGTGCTAGTTGGATTACTCCTGTTCCAGGTGGGGTAGGGCCAATGACAGTTGCTACACTAATAGAAAACACTTTGCAAACCTGTGAAGAAAATTATGAAAAAAATATTTAAAAAAACATGTTTTATTAATGAAAATTACAAAAAATACATGTAAATAATAAAAAATTTTTATATTTTTATAATAATATTTATGATATCTACATTATATCTTACTTTTACCATTGCTACTACTAATACGCCATAATGTGCCTTTCGTAGTATCTTCTAAAATAATACCCATATTAAAAAGTTCATCACGAATCAAATCAGCCTTTTTCCATAATTTGTTTTTTCTAGCATGATTTCGTTGATTAATTAATACATTAATTTTTTTAATTTTAGTAACACCAAAAAAATTCTTTTTTTGTTGGAAAAAATCTTCAGGATCTTGAGTTAATAATCCTAATATATTTCCTAATTCATATAATTGCAGTGCAAATTTATTAGCAATAAAAGAATTTTTTTCTTTGAGTTGATTAATTTTTTTAGCTAAATCAAATAAAACACAATACGCTTTTGGTGTATTGAAATCATCATTCATAGCATCAACAAAACGTATTTTGAATATTGTATTGTCTATCGATTTCAGATGATGATTATTTTTATAGTTAGTATTTCGTAAAGCAGTATACAGTCTTTCTAACCCTGCACGAGCTTGATTCAAATTATGCTCAGAATAATGTATTTGACTACGATAATGTCCTGATAATAAAAAATAACGGATTGTTTCTGTATCATAATAAGTACATATATCACGAATAGAAAAAAAATTATTTAATGATTTTGACATTTTTTCATGATTTACCATCACCATTCCAACATGCATCCAATAATTTGCATATAATCCCTTATATGCAGAAGTTGACTGTGCTATTTCATTTTCATGATGTGGGAAAATTAAATCTGAACCACCACCATGAATATCAAAATGTTCACCGAAAAATTTATGATTCATTGCAGAACATTCAATATGCCAACCTGGTCTACCCCCACCCCCATGGAGAATGCCAACCTAATGCATTAGATTTGGATTTTTTCCATAATACAAAATCTAATGGATGATGTTTATAATTATCAACTGCAACACGTTTACCAGCCTGCAATTGTTTATAATTTTGACCAGACAATATCCCATAATCATTTTTAGTACTAATAGAAAACATAACATCGCCATTATCTGCAATATAAGCATGACCCCGGTTTATAAGTTTTGTCACTAAGCCAATCATTTCTTCAATATGTTCAGTAGCTTTTGGTTCAAAATCTGGTCGTAAAATATTTAAATCATCAAAATCTTTATACATTTCAAACAACATCCGTGATGTTAAGGAATTACAAGTTTCATGATTTATAGTAGCTTTTTTTATAATTTTATCATCAACATCAGTGATATTACGTACATAAGTGACATCATAACCAATATAACGCAAATAACGGATAATCATATCAAAAGCTACAAAAGTTCTACTATGACCAATATGGCATAAATCATAAACAGTTACACCGCAAACATATATTCCTATTTTTCTAGAAAAGATAGGTTTGAAGTCTTCTTTTTTACGACTGAGTGTATTATATATTTTTAATACAGACATTTTTCTATAACCAATTGTTTAAATAATCAATTTTTTAGAAAAATAATAATAATTTCTTATTAAATACTTCCTAAATTATCTTCAAAAAATATTACTAATAAAGATAAACAACTAAAATTGTATATTAATACTACTGTTCTAATAAATAATCAATAAATTGTTTTACTTATATTAATTATCTTTTATTAAAAATATAAAAATATATTACGATAAATTTCTTAAAAAATATTACATTAATTTTTTATAAAAGATATATTAAAAGATTCATAATAACTTTTAAGAAATAAACATTTTTCATAAAGAACTATTTATTCAAATAATAAATATGATTTATTGTAAATAGTTCACTAAAAAAATATTTACAAATACAATTATTTTTTAAATAATTAAAATTATCATGTTATTTAAAATATAAAAAAAGATATTTTCAAAAAAAGAAAAAATAGAATTTCTTATCACTCTAAAAATAATAATTTATATAATTATTATCTCTTATAAAAACCAACAAATTAATCATAAATTAAAATTTTATGAATAATTTATAACAAAACATGTAATAATATAGTAAAGATGAAATCTATAAATGACTAACATGTCATAATAAATTACAATTTATGGAAATTTTATTTATTGCTGACTTACATTTACACGAAAAAAAATCCAATATTACTATGGGATTTATAAATTTTTTAAAAAATCAGGCAATACAAGCTCAAGCTTTATATATTTTAGGTGATTTTTTTCATTATTGGATTGGTGATGATGATCCTAATATATTACATAAAACTATAGCTTATGAATTAAAAAAGTTATATAAAAAAGGTGTTCGTTGTTACTTTATTCATGGAAATCGTGATTTTTTACTAGGAAAACGATTTGCTAAAAAAAGTGGGATGATATTATTACCAAAAGAAAAAGTGATAAAATTATATGGACATCAAATCTTGATTTTACATGGTGATGTACTTTGTACTGATGATATCATATACCAACGTTATAGAAAACAAGTTTGCAAACAGTGGTTACAAAAATTATTTTTAGATCTACCATTATCTATTCGCCATTTTCTTGCAAAAAAAATACGAAAAAATAGTCAATCATTAAGCTTATTAAAAAAACAAAATATTACAGATGTTAATGAGAAAAAAGTAATTGAAAAATTTTTAAAATACCAAGTTGATTGGATCATCCATGGGCATACCCACCGACCTGCTATTCATAATATAAACATCAATGGAAAAATACTACATAGAGGAGTTTTAGGTGCTTGGCAAAAAAATGGCTCGGCAATTAGAATTACAAATAAAACCATTGAATTAATTAACTTTTCTTTATACTAAATAACAATTTTAATAATATGTCGATTACATAAAATTATTTTCATAAAATTTAAAGTTAAAAATAATAAAAAAGCTTTCTTAAAAGATCTTAAGATATAAAAATAATCTGAAATATATTATTTTTAATAAAAAATCTAAAATATTTATATATATTAAATTACTGGCATAAAAAAAGAAGGTTTTTTTTATTTTTTTTAATACAATAAAATCCTTGATAAAAAAATATTTAAATTCTTACAAAAAATTATGCTTCTCCCAAAAAAAATACATTTACTTATTTATTTCAATAAAACTTCGTTTTATAATATTAATTCTTCAAAAATATTGCTTTGTAAGAAATTCATTATCATGAAAACTAACTAGTAAAAAAATTTTGTAATTTATTAAATTTATAATTTAATATATAAATATATATTATTTTTTTATTTTGCTTTACATGTTTATGTAATTTTTTTATACATAAAATATGAAAAAAATTTTTAATAAATTTTATAAATCTATTATTTTAAGTAACATTTTTATAAAAAATAATATTTCTTTAACAAATCAAAACTAATACACTATTAAAATCTAAAAATAAATAGATCATCATAGAAAAAATAATATCTAATAAATTAAATCTTATAAAAATTAGCAGTTATAAATTATTAATTTAAAGAAAAACAAAATTTTATTTTATTAATCAATATTAACATAAAGTAACAAAAAATTTTTATGGAAAAGTATATTTATTTTAATAAATCGATCATTTTTATACTCTTATTTGTATTAAGTTTTTATTTATATTAAGTTTATACTTTATCAAAAATTTAGAGAAAAATAAATGAGTTATATTGTTGCTATAACAGGTGGTATAGGAAGTGGAAAAAGTACAGTTGCATATAAATTTTCATTATTAGGAATACCCATCATTGATGCAGATATCATTGCTAGAAAAATAGTGCTACCTAATACATATGCATTTAAAATGATTAAAAAACATTTTGGCATCACCATTCTTCACAACAATGGTTCTTTAAATCGGTTAATGTTAAAAAAAAGAATATTTAATGACCAAAAAGAAAAAAATTGGTTAAATAATTTATTACATCCTTTAATACATCAAGAAACACAACTACAATTATCTTGTTTTAATACTCTTTATATTATTTGGGTTGCACCATTATTAATAGAAAACAAGAGAGAAAATCTAGCTCACCGTATATTAGTTGTTGATATTACACAAGAAGAACAAATAAAACGCATAATAAAACGTGATCACGTTAGTAAAAAAATAGCAACCAATATTCTCTTAAATCAAATTAGTCGAAAAAAACGCTTAGAAAAAGCTGATGATATTATTTATAATAATTCTAATAAAAATCTTAATATCACTGTATTAAAATTACATAAAAAATACTTAAAATTAGCTGACAATTATTACAAAAATAAAAAATATTATTTTGTGCAAAAAATAAAACAATAATATTTATAGTAAACTTTTAATACATATTAATAGTTTAACTTATTTATATTAAAAAAAATTAATAAAGATTCATTTAAAAAACAATATTCTTAAATTATTGTATTCAAAAAATAATGAAAATTTTTAATAAAAAATTTTTAAAATGAATTACCATGACAATGTTTATATTTCTTACCTGAACCACAAGGACAAGATTTATTACGCCCGATAATATTATTAACTTTTTTAATATCTGGTCGAACTGTAGTATTTGATATCAATGATTTATGATTTTTATTTTTCGAAACTTTAGTTTCAATATATTTTTGTTCTTTTTGATACTTAAATTTATCAAGTAAACAATATTTTTCTGATACTTGAAGCTCAATCTTACTTAATTGACTAAGAATTTCATATTTTAATATTTCTAACATATTTGCAAACATTTTAAAAGATTCACGTTTATATTCTTGTATTGGATCTTTTTGTGCATAACCTCGTAAATGAATACCTTGTCTTAAATAATCCATTGCAGCTAAATGTTCTTTCCATAATATATCCAAAGTTTCTAACATAATATTTTTTTCAATATTACGCATCCTTTTACTACCAATAATTTCTTTTTTTTTCTGATAATCTGCTGTTACTTCCTGTAAAATACGTGCACGTAGAATTTCTTCATCTAATTTTGATTCTTTATTGAACCATTTTTTTATAGGCAGATCTATATTAAAATCATTACGTAGTTGCTTTTGTAATCCATCAATATTCCAGAGTTCTTCTAAAGATTGAGGAGGAATATAAGTATCAATAAATACAGTAATGACATTTTTGCGAATATTATCAATTGTTTTACTTACATCATCAGTATCTAATAATTCATTACGCTGCGAATAAATGGCCAGTCGCTGATCATTAGAAACGTCATCGTATTCCAAAAGTTGTTTACGTATGTCAAAATTACGATTTTCCACTTTACGTTGTGCATTAGCAATTGCTTTTGTAACCCATGGATGTGTCATTGCTTCATCAGATTTCATTCCTAATTTACGCATCATAGTAACTATTCTATCAGAAGCAAATATTCGCATTAAAGAATCTTCCATCGATAAATAAAAACGTGATGAACCTGGATCACCTTGACGTCCAGAGCGTCCACGTAGTTGATTATCAATACGACGAGATTCATGACGTTCAGTACCGATAATATGCAAACCACCAGAAGAAATTACTAAATCATGACGTTTTTTCCAATTTTTCTTAATTTTATTGATTTGTTCAGGAGTTGGGTTGTCTAATTTATTTATTTCTGATTGCCAATTCCCTCCTAACACAATGTCTGTTCCTCTACCAGCCATATTAGTTGCAATAGTAACTGCACTCGGTTGTCCTGCTTCAGAAATTATATCAGCTTCTATTTCATGAAATTTTGCATTTAAAACATTATGTGCAATATGAGCTTTTTTTAATTCTCGAGAAATCATTTCTGATTTCTCGATGGAGATAGTGCCAACTACAACAGGTTGATTTCTTTTAATACACGCACGAATATCATTGATAACAGCAGTAAATTTATCGATTTCTTTCATATAAACTAAATCTGGCAAATCATTACGAATCATGGGACAATGAGTCGGGATAATAATAGTATCTAAATTATAGATAGATTTAAATTCCACTGCTTCTGTATAAGCAGTACCAGTCATTCCAGATAATTTTTCATATAAACGAAAATAATTTTGAAATGTAATAGAAGCTAATGTTTGATTCTCATTTTGTATCGTTACACCTTCTTTGACTTCTATTGCTTGATGCAATCCATCTGACCAACGTCTTCCTTCCATACTGCGTCCAGTATGTTCGTCAATAATAATAATTTTATCTTCTTTTACAATATAATCTACATCTCTGATAAACAAAACATGAGCACGCAAAGCAGCCATAACATGGTGCATTAAAATAATATTAGAAGAAGAATATAATGATTCCCCATTGTTCATTAAATTTGATTTTACTAATAATTTTTCAACAAACTCTAGTCCACGCTCAGTTAACGTAATTTGACGTGATTTTTCATCAATATAAAAATGACCTTTACCTTGAAAGATCTCTGAATCTTCTTTTTCTTGTCGTTTAAGACTAGGAATTAATTCATTGACTTTTTTATATAAATCTGAACTATCTTCAGTAGGACCAGAAATGATTAATGGGGTGCGAGCTTCATCAATTAAAATAGAATCCACTTCATCAATTAATGCATAATGTAATTTCCGTTGCACACGTTCTTTTGGGCTAAATACCATATTATCACGCAGATAATCAAAGCCATATTCATTATTAGTACCATATGTAATATTTGCTGCATAAGCCTCACGTTTCATTCTAGTTGACATACCAGATAAATTAATGCCGACTGTCATACCAAGAAACTCAAAAAGTAAACGATTATTTTCTGCATCACGCTTTGCTAAATAGTCATTCACTGTAACAATATGAACACCTTTGCCGGTTAAAGCATTTAAATATGCAGGTAATGTAGACGTTAATGTTTTTCCTTCACCAGTGCGCATTTCTGCAATACAACACTCATTGAGCACCATACCACCAAGTAATTGAACATCAAAATGTCGCATATTAAAAATGCGTTTACTAGCCTCACGTACTGTTGCAAATGTTTCTGGAATTAAATTTTGTAATGTCTCTCCAGATTTAATACGTTCTTGAAATTCATATGTTTTATTTCTAAGTGCTTCATTTGAAAATTTTTCAAATGAAGATTCCAGTTGATTAATAATATTAACCAATTTATCTAAACGACGCAAAGTACGATCATTGCGACTGCCAAAAAAATTTGTTAGTAACTTAGTTAACATAAATATTGTCTCAATAAAAAACAGTAAATACGAATTTTGAATCTAATATAATTTTTTTACACTATACAATGAATATAAATATATTTAAAATTTTTATATTCTATTTAAATATATTATTAAATAGCTGATCATGCAGCTAGAAAAATAAAATTTAATCGAAATATTTTATTAAAAATAAACAATATTTTTTTATAAAATATACACATAAAAAATAAAAATATCATATGAGTATAACAATATAAAAACATATTTATTATATTTAATAAAATACTGTTTCTAAAAAAAATAAATACCTGAGATAATATATGATATAATTAAATATATAATATATTTTTATTGTATTTTTTTTATTTTAATAAAAATAAAACAATATTTTTATACTAATTGTTGCTTTTAATATCAAAAAAATATTATTTTTGAAACTAAAAATATGTATTTCTTACAAAATTTGAAACATGCGAGATAATTATCCAGAATCTTTAGATATTTTATTTAAAAAATATCACTACAATGCTAATGGTTTAAACAAAATTCAAAAGCACGCACAAAAAATCATTAAGCTTAATAATATTATTGTAAATTTATTGCCTATTTCATTAAAGAATTGGTGTCGAGTTGCAAATTACAGACAACATATTCTTATATTGGAAGTTTCTGATGCAAACAAAAAAATACAACTACATTATGAATTACCTATATTGCTCTTAAAATTACGCAATGATATTTTACCATATTTATCTAAAATTAAAGTAATAATTAATCCATCATTATCATCTAAAATCTTACACAGTTATTGATGATTTTATAAATTTTATAAAAAACTAGAAAATTATCTTCTTTTTATAAAATAAAAAAATAAAAGTAACTTATACTTATCAAGTTACATTAACTAAATTATCTAATAAAATTCTTATAAAATATAAACTACCGTTAAAAATATATCGATCACTTTAAAAAACAATATAAAAAAATATAATAACCAATCAAAAAAAACACATGAAAGCAACTTAAAAAATATTTAATGTTTAATATTCAAATGCAAAGTTTTCATCCCCCTATACTAACAAAAGGTGATTTTAAAAATAAAGGCATGTCAGATTCATTTTCAAAAGTTACCATATCCCAAGCGGATTCTGTTGCTAAAACAGCTTGCAATAATTTATTATTTAACGCATGACCTGATTTATATGCAGTAAAAGAACCAATGATATTATAGCTACACATAAATAAATCACCAATAGCATCCAAAGTTTTATGACGAACTAATTCATCTTCAAAACGTAGACCATCTTCGTTTAATATACGGTAATCATCTATTACAATTGCGCAATCAATACTACCACCTAAACATAATCCTTGTGATTGTAAATACTCAATATCGCGCATAAATCCAAATGTGCGTGCCCGACTGATATCTCTTATAAAAGATTTAACAGAAAAATCAAGTTTATAATTTTGGCTTTTGCTATTAATTGCAGGATGATTAAAATCAATTGTAAAATCTAAACAAAATCCATCATAAGGTGATAATTCAGCACATTTATCACCATCAACAACTCGCACGCTTTTCTTAATACGAAAAAATTTTTTAGCACTATTTAATTCTCTAATACCTGCATCTAACAACAAAAATACAAAAGGTGCAGCACTACCATCCATAATTGGAATTTCTGGTGCATCTACTGCAACAATAATATTATCAATCCCTAATCCTGCTAAAGCAGCATTTAAATGTTCTACTGTTGAAATACGTACATCATCTTCATTTACTAAACAAGTACATAACATAGTATCACGTACAGTTTTTGCAGCAACTGGAAAATCAACAGATGGATTTAAATCTATACGTCGGTAGATAACACCAGTATTTGCTGGTGCAGGGAGTAATTCTAAAGTAACTTTTTTTCCAGTATGTAAACCAATACCTGTTGCCTTAACAATACGTTTTAGTGTTCTTTGTTTGATCATTATTTTTATCTCATATCTTTATCACAGTTTCTCTGATCGTCACTTAGAAACAGCTAAATATTTTATTGTTATAAAATCCAGTAATAAAATCTCAATTAATCAGCCTGTTTCCTTAAAAAAGCAGGGATATCAAGATAATCTGACTCCTTATTATTAGGTGAAATATTATTTTTATTAACTACTTTCACTGTCGATTTTTCTCCTGTAAAAGATGACGTCCTCCCCCCTACCCCAGATGAGATAGAACCGCCTGGTACTCTACTATAACTCTGTTCTAAAGAAATTTTTTGTGTTGCTTTATTAGGAACAATATTAACATCTGTACTTTTATCCATGCCAATTCCTGTAGCAACAACAGTTACCCGTAATTCATCATTCATATCAGGATCCAATGAAGTACCAATAACCACCATTGCATTATCTGATGCAAATGCACGAATGGTATTACCTACTGTTTCAAATTCATCAAGTCGTAAATCAAAACCTGCCGTAATATTAACTAATACACCACGAGCACCTGATAAATCTACATCCTCCAATAATGGGCTTGAAATTGCCATTTCAGCAGCTTCTTCAGCTCGATCTTCACCACGTGATACTCCAGATCCCATCATGGCATAACCCATTTCAGACATTACAGTCCGAACATCTGCAAAATCAACATTCATCAAACCAGGACGAGTAATCAGTTCCGCAATACCCTGTACTGCGCCTTTCAATACATTATTTGCTGCTCCAAAAGCGTCCAATAAAGAAATACCTCTGCCAAGTACTTTTAATAATTTATCATTGGGAATAGTAATCAATGAATCAACATGCTTAGAAAGCTCTGAAATTCCTATTTCAGCAAACACCATACGTTTTTTACCTTCAAAATTAAAAGGTTTTGTTACTACTGCAACTGTTAATATCCCTAGTTCTTTAGCAACTCCAGCCACTACAGGAGCTGCTCCAGTACCAGTTCCTCCACCCATTCCAGCAGCTATAAACACCATATCTGCTCCATCAAGTGCATTGCGCAATGCTTCACGATCTTCTTCAGCAGCATTACGACCAACCTCAGGATTTGCTCCTGCTCCTAAACCTTTCGTAATAGCACTACCTATCTGAATAATTTGTTCTACTGTCGTTTTACGTAACGCTTGAGCGTCTGTATTAACAGCAAAGAATTCAACACCTTCTATACATTCACGTACCATATGTTCAACAGCATTACCACCACCACCACCAACACCTATTACTTTAATCACTGCGTCATTGGTTAATTCCATTGGTTCAAACATAATTTCTCCCCATTTTTTGCCTTCTATTAGAATAAAAAATTTTTAGAATAGAAAATTTGTACTGTTCACAAAATTAAAATTCTTTTTTCAACCAACTAGTGATTTTATTAAACCAAATAGTTAATGACTTACGTTTATCCATTTCAATTTCATTCCCTAAATGAGTTTGTTTGCCGTAATGCAAAAGTCCAACAACTGTAGAATAATTAGGTTCTTGTGCATAATCTATCAAACCAGTTATATTTGATGGTTTACCAATACGCACTTGAGTACAAAAAACTTTTTTAGCACATTCAACTAAACCATCAATTTGTGCGCCTCCCCCTGTTAAAACAACACCAGCTGATAAATGATGTTTAATACCATTTTTACGCAGTTGTTCTTGTACTTTCACAATCTCATTATTAACTAAATTAAGTAACTCTATATACCTTGGTTCAATAACTTTTGCTAGTGTTTGACGCTGTAAATTTTTTAAAGGACGACTACCTGTTACACTAAATAATTCAACGTTTTCATCTTCATTAACAATAATAGCTAATGCACACCCATGACAAATTTTCAGTGTTTCAGCATCACTTGGAGATGTACTAAATGCGTACGCAATATCATTCGTCACTATATTACCAGCATAAGGTATAACTTTTGTATGACGTAATGCACCTCCAGTATAAATTACTATATCCATAGTACCGCTGCCAATATCAACTAAACACACCCCCAATTCACGTTCATCTTCTGTTAAAACAGAATAGCTCGAAGCTAAACCGGAAAAAATTAATTGATCGACTTTTAAATCACAACGTTCAACTGCTTTTACAATATTTTTAGCCATATCATTGTTACAAGTAATTAAATGTACTTTGGCTTGCATACGCACACCTGATAATCCTACTGGATTCTTAATACCTTCTTGATAATCAATGGAATATTCTTGAGGGATCACATGTAAAATTCTATGTTCATCATGCACTCTAACAGATTTAGCCGTATGAACAACACTGTCCACATCATATAAAGTTACTTCATCATCAGAAATAGGTACCATCCCAATTTCATTTTGGCAACTTATATGTTTACCAGAAAATGAGAGATACACTGATGAAATATGACAATTAGCCATTAATTCCGCTTGACCAATAGCTCGTTGTACACATTTAACAACAGATTCTAGATCATTTACATCTCCTTTATGCATTCCTCGAGATAGACAATTACCAACACCAATAATATTTATTATCCCATCTGGTAAAATTTCACCAACCAATGTAGAAACTTTAGAAGTACCAATTTCAAGACCAACTATTAATTTTTTGTCTCTTGTTTTAATCATCGTTAATTTACCTGTTACTGATCAATTAGCGATATTAAATTATTTTAATTCATAGTTTAGTAGTAAGTAAATTTAGATTAAATAGGTACCCAACCTACCGCAGCATCACTAGCATACCGTAAATCTACATATCCAATGCGTTTATTTTTTACTTTTTTTAATAATGGATAAAGTTTTATAAAACGATTTAATCTTTCTTTAATATCCTGTTTACCAATATTTAATTTAATATCATTTACTAAAACTAATTGCCATGCACGTCGTGTACTCATTGATAATGATTTAATAATAAAATTATGCTCAGATAACTGATTTTGCATAATATGATACATTTTTAATATTTCTTCCTGACTACCTTCTGGGCCATATAACATCAAAAAATTTTTTTTACTATTTATTAATTTTGGAAAATTAAAAATAATTCCCTCTTCATTAATAAAAAAAGTATCATTCCATTTTGCATAAGGTTGATATTCTACTACATGAATGTTTAATTCATTAGGCCATTTTTTACGTATCGTAACCTGCTTTATCCATGAATTTTTTTTAATCTCATTATAGATGATATTGATATCTATATTCATAAATGTACCAGGAATTCCTAATTCTAAAATTGCTTTTCTTATATAAAGATCACTTGTATAACTACGTTCACCAGTAATTAATAATTTAGAAATCGGTAATCTATTAGCATCGTTCATCCAATCTAATAATATACATCCACTGAATATTGTAATAGCTAATACTATTACAAAAACAATCACACCAAACCAATAATAAACACTGTATACATTATTACTGTTATATTTTTTACATTCTTTATTATTGTAAATATTAAAAGATACAAACATATTTTATTTCGCTAAATCTAAAAGCTTTTTAACTAATTCTGAAAACTTCAAACCAGCTTCTTTTGCAGCCATAGGTACTAAACTATGATTAGTCATTCCAGGTGAAGTGTTGATTTCTAATAAATAAAAACTATTATTATCTTTTATAAGATCTACACGTGCACAACCTATACAACCAAGAGATTGATAAGCATTTAATGCCAATTTATGTAATAATAATTCTTCTTTTGAATTTAAACCGCTAGGACAAAAATATTGTGTTTTATTAGAAATATATTTTGAATTATAATCATAAAAATCCTCTTTTGATTGAATACGAATAATAGGAAGTACTAAATCATCTATAATTGCAACAGTATATTCTTCTCCCTCTAAATATTTTTCAATTAATACATTTTCATCATAACAACAAGCTACTTTTAGGGCCATTCGTAATTCAGAAAAATCTTTTACTTTACTTATTCCAATACTGGAACCTGCAGAATTTGGTTTTACAATAACAGGCAAACCTAAATGATCAACAGACTCAAAAAGTACTTTATCAGATATTATCTCTATTTTTTTTTTATACAATAATACAGAGGGTATTATCGGTAACCCTATGCCACTCCATAACTGTTTAGTTCTAGTTTTATCAATTGAAAGTGAAGAAGCTAAAACACCACTTCCAGTATATGGTAATCTCAAATACTCTAACACTCCCTGTATTGTACCATCTTCACCACCTCTACCATGTAATGCAATAAATACTTTTTTATAACAAGCTTTTTTTAGTTGAATCAGAGAAACAGTTTTAATATCTACTGGATATGCATCTACTCCAGAATTTATTAATCCATTTACTACAGCTTTACCAGATTCTAGTGATACTCTCCTCTCGGAAGAAGCACCACCTAAAAGTACTGCAACTTTATCATCATGCATAATACTTGCCTTTATTGCTTAAAACTGGATCGGAAATATGTATTAGCTAAATGACGTGCTATTTTAGCAATATTTCCAGCTCCTTGTATTAGTATTAAATCATTATCTTCTATAATTGATGCTAATGTTTTATTAATTTTACCATGTTCAGAAACAAAAATTGGATTCAATTTACCTCTATTACGAATTGTTCGACATAATGATTGACTATCCTTACCAGGAATAAACTCTTCACCTGCAGAATATACATCTAGCATCAACAAAACATCTACCTGTTCTAAAATATCAACAAAATCATTATATAAATCACGTGTGCGAGTATATCTATGTGGTTGAAAAACCATTACAACACGTTTATTATTCCAACCTTCTCTAATCGCTTTAATAGTAGCACGAACTTCTGTTGGATGATGACCATAATCATCTACTAACATAACACTACCATTTTTTCCATTAATATTTATTAAAGGAAAATTACCTAAAAACTCAAAACGTCGACTAGTTCCTGCAAAATTTTTTAATGCAAAAAAAATATCATTGTCATCAATGCCTTCTTCTATCGCAGCTGTAATAGCTGCAGTAGCATTCAGTGCATTATGACGACCAGGTACATTTAATGTACATATCAAATCATTTTTATTTTTTCTAGATATTGTAAAAAAACCTTGATTGGCAATTTGCTTATAAGAACTAATACATATATCTGCATCATCACTAAAACCATAAGTTGTAACATAACAATTTATTTTGGGAATTAAAGACCGTACTACAGGATCATCGATACATAATACTGCACGACCATAAAATGGTAAATTATCTAAAAAATCAATAAATGTTTTCTTTAATTTTTTGAAATTTCCATCATAAGTTTCCATATGATCAGCTTCAATATTTGTTATAACAGCAACCAATGGGTGTAAATATAAAAAAGATGCATCACTCTCATCGGCTTCTACAATTAAATAACGACTGCCACCTAAACGTGCATACACCCCTGCTGTTTTCAATAAACCACCGTTAATAAAAGTTGGATCTAACCCTGCTTGCATATAAATACTAGAAATCATAGCTGTAGTTGTTGTTTTTCCATGAGTACCTGCAATAGCAATACCATAACGAAAACGCATCAACTCAGCTAACATTTCAGCACGTCGAACAACAGGAATACGTGCTGCACGTGCTGCAATAATTTCTGGATTATCTGAAGAGATTGCTGTAGATACCACTACAACAGATGCATTCATAATATTTTCTGGACGATGACTAAAAAATATTTTCACACCACATTGTATCAATTTTTGAGTCACTTCATTGGGTAATACATCAGACCCACTGATTTTATAACCTTCATGAGCTAATACTGTAGCAATACCACCCATACCAGAACCACCTATACCAACAAAATGAAGATGCTTTACACAACGCATTTCTGGAACTATTGCTCTTAATTTGATTAATTGTTGTATATTTTCTGTAACCATTTTTATGGTATCTTTAAATTTTCTTTAATAAAGAATATTTTTTTATTTAACAATATCCATCAACGTTTCTGCTATACGTTGAGTAGAATCTGTAATTGACATGGTGCGAGCTTTTTTAGACATTTCTAATAAATCCATACGATTCCATTTATTAAATAATTTTAACAATGCATCTATTGAAAAATATGGTTGTTCAATAATTGTTGCTGCTTTTACTTTTTCTAAAATGACAGCATTCCAGTATTGTTGTCGATCTTTATGCTGAAATGGAACAAAAATAGCAGCTAAACCAATAACAGAAATTTCACTTACTGTTAAAGCACCAGCACGACAAATAATAACATCCGCCCAAGCATAGGCTTCACCTATATCATCAATAAATTCTGTAATTTTATAAATAACATTTTTATTGCATAATTTTTTGTATAAAGATTTTGTAATTTCTTGATTATTTTTGCCAGTTTGATGAAAAATGATAATTTTTTTATTTAATTTCACTGCCAGTTGTGGCAGTATTTGATTAAAAATATTTGCTCCTTGACTACCTCCCATTACTAATACTTGAATAGAACCACTACGATTGAAAAATCGTTTTTCAGGATCGGGTAATCCTAATATATCTTCACGAATTGGGTTACCTACTACCATTGCATGAGGAAAAGCACCAGGAAATGCTTGTAAAATACATTTTGAAATTTTTGCTAAACATCGATTAGTTAATCCAGCTACAGCATTTTGTTCATGTAATACAATTGGGATATTGCATAACCAAGCTGCAATAACTCCTGGAAAGGAGATATATCCTCCCATTCCCAATACAATATCAGGATGATAATTTTTTATAATAAGTTTTGCTTGTTTTATTGCATGAATAATTTCAAAAAATGCTACAAAAAATGCTAAAAAACCTTTATTACGTAAACCTGAAATTTTTATAAATTTAATATTAATTCCGTGTTTAGGAACTAAATCTGCTTCCATTCTATTAGCGGTACCTAACCAACAAACATCCCAACCATAAACTTGTAAATATTTAGCTACAGTTAATCCGGGAAAAATATGTCCCCCGGTACCACCTGCCATTACCATAAGACGTTTTGGTTTTTTCATTTATCTTTTCTTCCTTATCTTATAAAAGCTTGTATTTTTTGAATACGTGTTTCAAAATCAATACGTAATAAAATAGCAATATTAATTACCATAATTGATAAGCTGGAACCACCATAACTAATTAATGGCAATGTCAATCCTTTAGTGGGTAACATTCCTATAGTAGCGCCGATATTCAATAATACTTGACAAGTAAACCATATACTAATACAACATGCTAAATAACCTGAAAAACATTGATCCATATCTAAAGCTAATTTTCCAATCATCAATCCACGAAAAACTATATAAAATAGCATTAACAATACAAAAATTGCACCAATATAACCTAATTCTTCAGCTAAAACAGAAAAAATAAAATCAGTGTGTGCTTCAGGTAAATATTCTAATTTTTGAATAGAATTACCTAAACCCTCTCCCAATAATTCACCACGTCCAAATGCTATTAAAGATTGTATTAATTGATATCCAGTATCAAAAGGATCTGCCCATGGATTCAAAAAAGAAGTAAGTCTACGAAATCGATAAGGTTCAAAATAAACTAAAACAAAAAAACTGCATATACAAATAATGATACCTATAAGAAAAGGTATTAATTTAGCACCAGCTATAAACAACAATGCTAATGTTGTAATAACTAAGATAATAACTGTACCTAAATCAGGTTCTAATAATAATAAAATTGCCATTAATATTAAAATACAAATTGGCTTTACAAATCCTAAAAACTTATTTTTTACCTCATCAATTTTTCTTACTAAATAACTAGATATATAACAAAACAATGCTAATTTAGAAAATTCAGCAGGTTGTATATTTACAATACCAAAATTAATCCAACGTGAAGCTCCATTAAATGAACGTCCAATAATAATTACTGCTAATAAAAATAATATTGAAATTATTAAAAATAAAAAATTATGTTTCTCCCACCATATCATAGATATATTTAATACTAAAAAAGCTAAAACAAATGATAGGATAAGATAAATAATATCACGTTTAGCAAAAAAAAATGGATCTTTCATCAAATGTTCTCCAATGGAGACAGAAGCTGAAGTCACCATAATAAAACCAATGATGCTTAAAATTAATGTTATCCAAACTAAACTACGATCATAAAGTAGTACGTCAATAGCATTCTTACTAGATGCATTAAAAAGAATTTTCAATTTTTTATAATTAAAGATTGACATTTATGTAATTTTTTTACTAATTGAGTAAACGTTTCACCCCGTTGTTCAAAATTATCAAATTGATCAAAACTAGCGCAAGCTGGTGATAACAAGACAACATCTCCAGATTTAACTTTTCTTATAATAACGTGCAAACATTGCTCCATTGTATCTAAAAGTAAACTATTGGGGCTTAATTTAGCTAATTGATGTCCATCATAACCAAAACAACATAGTTTAATATTTCTATTTGAAATATAAGATTTTAATCTTGAAAAATCTGCCAATTTTCCTTCTCCACCTAATAATAAATACAATGTACCTGATACTGTTAAACTTTTTAAAGCTGCTTTTGTACTATGCACATTGGTTGCTTTAGAATCATTAATATACTTAACACCTTTATATTCATATATCAATTGACATCGATGTGGCAATCCTCCATATTGAGTTAATGCTATCAAACTTGATTTACGGGGGATCCCTATTGCATCAGCTAAAGCTAATGCAGCTAAAACATTTAAATAATTATGTTGTCCAATTAAACGTATTTTTTTCGTATCTATAACAGATGTACCCTTTATCTCTAGTTTGTTACTAAAAGTATTTAATGTATACGTTCCAGCATTAATACCAAAACTTAAAGAAGATACATGATAAAAAGGTGAAGGCCAAGTTTTTGGATCTTGCTTGTTAATAATACAAAGTTTAGCATTTTTATAAATCCGTAACTTAGCCGTGCAATATTGTATGAATCCTTCTGGATAACGATCCATATGATTTTCAGTGACATTTAAAATAGTTGCCACCTTTGCTTTTAAACTAAATGTCGTTTCAAGCTGAAAACTAGATAATTCTAATACATAAAAATCATATTCTTGATCTAATAATGTCAAAACTGGGATTCCAATATTACCACCAAGACCTACTTTACAATTAGCAACTTTTGCCATCTCAGTAACTAATGTTGCAACAGTACTTTTTCCATTAGAACCAGTTATACAAACTATCGGCTTATTTATTTCCCGACAAAATATCTCAATATCACCAATAATTTCAATATTTTTATCAGCTGCCATTTTTAATTCTGGTGTATCAAGAGATATACCAGGACTCACAACAATTAAATTAGCACTCATCAACCATTTTTTATTAAAACCACCACTATATAACATTATTTTTTTAGATAAATTATTTTTGTATGGTGGAATTATTCTTGTATCAATTACACGAGGCATAATATTGCGAGAAAGAAAAAAATTAACACAAGACAAACCTGTTTTACCTAAACCAACAATAACAATTTTCATACCACAATAATTTATTGCCATTAGCGTACCTTTAAGGTTACTAATCCAATTAGTACTAATATTAATGATATAATCCAAAAACGTACAATAACTCTAGGTTCAGGCCATCCCTTTAATTCATAATGATGATGAATAGGTGCCATAAGAAAAATACGTTGACCACACATTTTAAATGAAATCACTTGTAAAATTACTGATAAAGTTTCAATAACAAATATACCACCCATAATCAGTAATAAAAATTCTTGTCTAATTAAAACTGCAATAGTACCTAACACCCCACCTAATGCTAAAGATCCCACATCACCCATAAAAACTTGTGCAGGATAAGTATTAAACCATAAAAACCCTAAACCAGCTCCTACAATAGCAGAACAAACAATAACTAATTCAGCGGCATAAGTAATATAAGGAATACTCAAATAATTAGCAAAATTAAAATTACCTGTTGCCCAAGCTACTAAAGCAAAACCAAAAGAAATAAAAACTGTTGGCATAATAGCTAATCCATCTAATCCATCAGTTAAATTAACTGCATTACTAGTGCCTACAATTACAAAGTATGTTAAAACAATATACAGTAAACCAAGTTGAGGCATCATATCTTTTAAAAATGGCACCACAAATACAGTTACCGGAGTATCATGACCAGTAATGTACAATATAAATGCTATACTCAAAGATAATATTGATTGCCAGAAATATTTCCAACGCGCAA
Source organism: Arsenophonus sp. (assembly GCA_031446165.1). GTDB lineage: Bacteria > Pseudomonadota > Gammaproteobacteria > Enterobacterales > Enterobacteriaceae > Arsenophonus. The sequence goes on from CP132905.1 coordinate 699,150, forward strand.
TTAAACCTTTTGAATCTTGAGAAATAATTTTTTTATAATCATCTATAAACCCAATAATACCATATCCCAATAATATAAATAATACATACCATACATAAGGATTTGTTAATTTTGTCCACAAAAGTGTAGAAATTAAAATAGAAAATAAAATTAATATACCTCCCATTGTAGGAGTACCATGTTTACTAAAATGTGATTTTGGTCCTTCATGACGCACAATTTGATTTATTTGTAATTTTTGCAGATAAGCAATTAAACGATCTCCAATCCAAAGTGAAATACCTAATGCAGTTAACAAGCTCGTAATGGCTCGAAATGTCAAATAAGAAAAAAGATGAAATCCAGAAAAATATTGAACTAAATACTTAGCTAACCAAACTAACATAAAAAGTACTCCTTCACAAAATTTACAATTTCTTCCATCCTTTTATTACGTGACCCTTTAACTAAAACAGACACGATATCATGTTCTTTCATTAACGAAATTAGTCTTTTGATTAATTTTTCTTTAGAAGTAAAATGTTCCCCAAAAAAACTTTTTTTGCTAATAAGCATGCTGTTATATCCAACACTTAAAACCATATTAATTTTCATTTTACAAATAGCTGTACCAACTTTTTCATGATAAATCTCACTTTTATCTCCTAATTCATCCATATCACCAATAACTAAAATACGATACTCTTGCATTTGAGACAAAACATCAGCAGCTGCAATCATGGAACCTATATTTGCATTATAAGTATCATCTAAAATTATTTTTCCTGGTTTTAAAAAAATTGGATATAATCGACCAAATATAGACTTACAAGAACATAATCCAATACAGATTTTATCGAGTTTTGCACCAACAGACATTGCTAATGCACTAGCTGCTAACGCATTAGAAATATTATGTTTACCGGGTAATGGTAAATTTATTAAAATAAAACCTTTTAGTGTATGCAATTCAAATTTTGTATGAATAGAACTTATAGAAATATTTTCTGCATAAAAATTAGCTTCTTTTTTTTTTGTTATAGAAAAAAACCAAACAGTTTGTTGTTTATTAAAACAATATTGCCAATTTTTCCAATCATGACTAGCTAGATTCATAATAGCTGTACCATTTTTTTTTAATCCTGAAAAAATTTCTCCTTTAGCTCTAGCAATATTTCTAAATGAACCAAAACCTTGTATATGTGAAGGAAATAAATTATTAATTAATACACTGTCTGGTTTAACAATATGAGTAATATACTCAATTTCACCAATATGATTAGCACCTATTTCAATAACTACATACTTATGCTCTCTTGTTAACTGAAATAATGTCAAAGCTACACCAACAAAATTATTGTAATTACCAAAAGTAAAAAGTGTTTTTCCACATTGAGATAAAATATTTGATACCATTTCTTTCACTGAAGTTTTACCAGAAGATCCTGTTATGGCGACTACTTTAGCTACACTTTTTGATCGAACCCAAGCCGCTAATTTTCCCATTGCTACATATGTATCTTTAACAATTACTTGTGGACAAAAAACCTTTAATGGATAATTAACTAATAATGCTACTGAACCATTTTTTATGACATTTTTTGCAAAATCATGGCCATCATAACGTATACCTTTCAATGCAATAAACAAAGAATTTACAGAACAAATACGGCTATCAGTTGTTACTGAATTCAGTAAGAATTTACCCGCTTCATCATCATAAATATGATACAGAATACCTTCGGTAATAATAGCTACCTTTTTTAAGGAAATTGGAATCATTGCATCAAATTAATCCTAATAATCGTGAAACAGTAAAACGATCAGAATAATATATACTACGGTTACCAATAACTTGATAATCTTCATGACCTTTACCTGCAATTAATATTATATCATTTGTATTGGCCTCCATAATTACACTAGTAATGGCTTCTACTCTACCTGGAATCTTTTTAACTTTTTTAGTGTTATGAAAACCAAGTAAAATATCATTTATAATCGTTTCTGATTTTTCATTGCGTGGATTATCATCTGTTAGCACTACAAAATCAGCATATTTTTCAGCTATACTGCCCATTAATGCGCGTTTAGTTTTATCCCGATCACCACCACACCCAAATAGACACCACAACATACCAATACAATACATACGCACTTCAATTAATACTTTTTCTAACGCATCAGGTGTATGAGCATAATCTACGATAACAATTGGATGTTTTTCAGATTTAAAAACTTCCATTCGACCATGAATAGGTTGTAAAAAATTTAAAGATTCCATTATCATACATAATGGATATTCCAACATCAAAAATGTTGCTATAGCTAACATAATATTATTAACATTAAACTTACCTATTAATGGACTTTCAAACTTATGTTTTCCCCAAATTGAATTAAAGTAGATAATAGTTTTATGATCATAATAATACACTTTCTCTGCTAATATCCAAGCCCCACTCCAATTTTTAGGTATTCTATTCTTTATTGAAACTGCACATGCTTTAGGCAGTTTTTTCAACCACTTCAAACCAATATCATCATCTACATTAATAATTTGTTTCTCGGATTCATGAGTAGAAAATAATAACCATTTTGCAGCTTCATAATTTTTTATATTACCATGATAATCAAGATGATCATGACTTAAGTTACTAAACAATATAACTTTAAAAGGAATAGAAGCAACACGATTTTGTATTAAACCATGAGATGATACTTCCATTGAAACAAAAGTAGCTTTTTTATCAACCAATAATTGTAAATCAGATTGTATATCAATTGCTGAACCTGTCGTATGATTTTTATGTACAATGTGATTTAATATTCCATTACCAATTGTGCCCATAACGGCACTAATTTCACCCAATCCTTTAGCTAATTGTGCTATTAAATAGCTAATAGTTGTTTTTCCATTTGTACCAGTTATACCAATTATTCGCAGTTTTTTTGCAGGATGATTATAAAATTGCCCACCTAAAAATGATAAATGACTCTTTAAATTATGAATATATATTATTGGGATACCATTTATATATTGAACAATTTCATATGTTTCATTTTTTTCTCCTTCAGCAATAATTGCAGATACACCTTTTTTTATTGCTTCAGAAATATATTTTCTTCCATCTCTTTTATATCCCTTAACAGCTAAAAATAAATATCCAGTTTTTACTTTACGACTATCAAGAGTTATTCCTCTTAATATCTTATTCGGCACCTTAAAACCCATTGGAGCCAATAAATCTTGTAAATTACTATTGATCAATTTCATCTTCTTTTTTATTGCGAATTATTAGTTCATTATTTGTATTTAATGCATCAGGCTCTACATTCATTAAGCGTAAAACACTATTCATAATACTTCCAAAAACTGGTGCTGAAACTGCACCCCCATAATATTTCCCAGCAGTAGGTCCATCAACAATAACAACAAGTGCATATCTTGGATTACTAGCAGGTGCAACTCCAGCAGCATAAGCAACATATTTATTTATATAGTGACCATTGTTACCGACTTTTTTTGTGGTACCTGTTTTAATAGCGATTCGATAACCTTTAACCGCAGCTTGAACTCCCACCCCACCAGGTAATGCAACAGTTTCCATCATACGCACTACTGTGCGTATTATCTTTTCAGGAAAAACACGGATACCTAGTGATGTCATAGATGGATCAATTTTTATAATCGATAAAGGTCGATAAATGCCTAAACTGCCAATAGTCGCATAAACACGAGCTAACTGTAATGGTGTTACCATTAATCCATACCCAAAAGAAAAGGTAGCCTTCTCAAATTCAGACCATCTATTTTTTTTATAAGGAAAAATACCACTATTTTCTCCAATTAATCCTAAATTAGTGGGTTTGCCTAATCCAAAACGAGAATAAATATCTATTAATTCCTTTATTGGCATCGATAATGCTAACTTTGAAACGCCTACATTGCTTGATTTTTGTAAAATACCAGCAATCGATAATTTATGATAACTTGCAACATCTTTTATCATATGACCATTAATCATGTAATTTTTAGTATTTAATGTAGTATTTTCTTTAATAATACCTTTATTTAAGGCACATAAAATAACCATCGGTTTAACTGTAGAACCAGGTTCAAATAAATCAGTAATTGCGCGATTTCTCATAACTTCAATTGGGGTATTAATAAAATTATTAGGATTATAAGATGGACTATTTACCATAGCTAATATTTCACCAGTATTTACATCAATTAAAATACCAGTCGCAGACTCTGCCTGATTTTCTCGTAAACTGCGTGTTAACTCACGATAAATTAAAGATTGTATACGTATATCAATACTTAATACTAAATCATGTGCTACTTGACTATTAATAAATGAAATATTTTCTATTACTCGTCCATCACGATCTTTACGTATTTTTTTTTCTCCTGGTAAACCAATTAACAAATTATCAAAGCTTTTTTCAATTCCTTCAATTCCTTGACCATCAATATTAGTTATGCCAATTAAATTAGCGGTCACTGAACCAAATGGATAATAACGACGAGATTCTTTACGTAAATAAATACCTTTTATTTTTAATTTTTCTATGTATTCAGCTACAGATGGAGTGACTTGACGAGCTAAATAAACAAAACGATTTTTAGAATTAAACCGAATTTTGTAATTAATGTACGAGAGTGATAGTTTAAGTTCCTTTGCTAAGGCTTTCCAACGTTTATCATTAGTAAAACCACCATTTTCAAAAATTATTTTTGGATCAACCCAAATAGCATATACTGGGACACTAACTGCCAATTGGCGACCGTGTCGATCATTTATCATACTACGTACAGCATTTATCTTCTGGATTCTAAGAGAACGCATATCACTTTCTTTTACTAATACTGCTGGATTAATAATTTGTAAATAAGTAATACGTATAATTAACCCAATTAATATAAATCCTATACCGATAAATAATAAAAAAAAACGCCATTTAACATATTTATTTTTTTTGTACAGTCTTTTATAATTAACTGAACGTAACAATTTCATATGATATTATTCACTAAGAATTATTTTTCAATTACAATATTTTCTTTTATCGGATCTACATGTATCATCTGTAATTTTTCTGTAGAAATACGCTCAATACGGCTATGGTTTCCTAATGCATTTTCCTCTAAAATTAAATTACGCCATTCTGTATCTAAAGATTCTCTTTCTGTTATGATAACATTTTTATATATTGTTAATACTCGAGTTTTATGACTCACAGTAATTACTAAAATCGCTGATATCATAATAATTATTAACAAAAGTAATTGAATACTGCCATACTGAAAAATATCATTGCTAATAATTTTAATTAAATTATCTTTTTTTAATACCATCAACGTTATTCCAAAATTTCAGCACAACGCAAAATAGCACTTCTTGCTCTTGGATTCTTAAAAATCTCTTCTCGAGTTGGTTTTATTTTTCTGAACATTTTTAAAATCGGACCAGTACCTATTATTTTTAATTCTATATCAGTTAATGGTAATTTTGAAAGAAATTGTGACCCTCTACTATATTTTTGAATAAACCGTTTTACTAATCTATCTTCTAATGAATTAAAACTAATAATGGATAATCGTCCTTTTGGTGCTAATATATCCAACGCATTTTCTAATAGTGTTTTTATTTCTTCTAATTCATTATTAATATAAATACGAATAGCTTGAAATGTTCTGGTTGCTGGGTGTTTATATTTTTTTTTAAATGGAATAATCTGTACTATTAATTCTGACAATTCTTGTGTATTAGCTAATGCTGTTTTTTTTGAATAGTGATTACGAAAAAAAATTGCCTTAGCAATTTTTTTTGAAAATCGTTCTTCACCATATGTTTTTAATACCCAAGCAATATCTGATTCTGAAGCTTTCATTAACCATGAAGCCGCAGATTGACCTGTTGCAGGATTCATTCTCATATCTAATGGACCATTTTGCAAAAAAGAAAATCCTCTTTCTGCATCATCTAATTGAGGTGATGAAACACCTAAATCTAAAAGTAATCCATGAATCTTACCTATTAATCCTTCTTTTTTAATTAATGATTTTAATTGAGAGAAACTGGCATTCTTAACAGAAAATCTTATATCAGTAATTATATTTTTAGCAATTATCACTGCTTCTGGATCACGATCTATTGCTATCAAACGTCCTTTCTTTCCTAATTTAGAAAGAATGAGTTTAGAATGTCCTCCTCGACCAAAAGTAGCATCCACATAAACTCCATCTTTTTTTAACTGTAACGCATCAACTGCTTCTTCTAAAAGAACGGTGATATGTGAAAATTTATATTTTTTCATGAATTTTATCGAAAAATTAACAGCATAAAATATATTTTTTAAAAAGCCTATTGAGATATACTGATATAATCTTTTTTATAATCTAAATATATATGTAACTATTTTAAAATTTTACTTTTTGATCAAAATTAAAATTTGATATGAATCATTTGAAAAAATGTTTTTCCTATGAATATACATTCATAATTTAATTAATATTAATATTATTATGAAAAAATAAATTCGATCATACAATATATTTTATTTTTATATTATAAATATATGTATTAAATATAAAATAACTCCAATATACTATCAATTTGAGATTATTTTTTTTATTGTTACATTAAAATTAAATTAATTAAAGTATAATACAGAACTTATCAAATAAGCTATAAACTATATCAAAAAATTAAGAAACTTTCTAACAAATTCATTTTACTACTAAAAAAGTTTGCTGAATGCAGCTATTGCAAAATATTTTGTTATATAATATTTATTTTGCAAAAAATATTATATATTTATGACTTAATTTGTTAAAAATGTATTAAAGATAAATCTTTAAACAATAACAAAATTATAAATAATTTTACGATTGATTTGGAAATTTTAAAAATGATGAAAAATTACATCATACATTTATATAATAATATGTACATTAAAAACAACTGCTCCGATAAATAAATAATTAAAAAGAAAAAAAATCAATCAACACATAAAAATCGATAAAAAATAAATATAGAAATATTTTTTTCGGTTTTAGCATAAAAAAAAATATAATAATATGAAACTTACTGTTTTATTAATCTCTAATACAAAAAACTATGAAAAATTAAAAAATATAATTAAATAATTGTATTTCTTACAAAAAAACAAATACTATTGATGCTAATGATATAATTTTATAAAAAAAGGAATTTATAAAATTTGATTTTTATTATAAGTTTTAAAAAAAATTTATTACCCATAAAAAACTAAAAAAATAAATAAAATGTATTATTTTGATCATACATATTATTTTTACAATAAAATATTTTTTAACTATAAAATATTTTTTAATTTAAAATTAATATTAAAAATACAACGTATTTTTTAAAATACATAAAATATTAAAAAATATTATAAACAGTTTTAAAATTTTCTAATATTTTATAAAAAATACTTTTTAAGGATTAATACACATTAACCTTAAAAAGGTAATAATATATTACTTATAACACATATTTTTTAATAAAAAATATATAAAAATAATTTCTTTAAAAGAAGCAATGATTCTACTTTATCAAAAGCAAGAAATTCTAATTTATACATCAATATTCCAAATAAAAATATTCTTTTAATTAAATGTTAATTTTTAATTTTTTATTATGACATTGAAAAATAAAAACTTAAAAGTTGTATTAAAAAAAATTCAAGTAATTAAAATATAATGTTTATTTTATATATTAAATGCAAATAAAAAATATAATACACAAAAAACAAAATATTTTTTAAAATTATTAATACTCATAAAATGCAAGAAATATCAGAAAATTCTGAGCTAATCATTATTACTTATGAAGCAAATAAAATTAACTTAATAAGAAAAAATAATTATTAAAATAATTATATTAATTAACACTAAAAAATATCTTTAAAGTAATATAATTATAAAAATTGCAAATTTTTATAGATTCTACTTCATGGATATAGATTTAATTCATTATATAAATAAGGTTATCTTTATTTATACAATAAATTTAAATTTATAAAAAACATCAAACAATAATATAAACCACATAAAATCGTCATACATAATTGATCTCTCAATAAAAATATTTTAACCTTTAAAATATCTTAAATATTAAATTAAAAAATTACATTATAGAGTCTCATAAACAGTATTGATTATCATATATTAAATTGTATTTTGATTAAGTACAATAAAATCATTTACTTATTTTTAATATTTCTAAAAATATATTTCATTATCACTTAAAATACACAAAAAATCTCTGTTATCCATAATTTTATTTTTCTGTTATAAAACTCTTATGAGTTTGAAAAAATATGATTTTTGATTTAAAATATTATTAATAATTTTTCAATAAAAAATTAATTACATAGACTTTATTTATAGATTTAAAATTCAAAAAAAACTCATTACATGTTTATCTAACACTAATAAAAATATCAATATTATTCTTAATAAGTATAAATAAAATTTTTGACTCATATTAATTACAAATATTGATTAAAAACATTTTTTATACAAAAATACAACTAAAGATCATTTTTTTAAAAAAAATATAAACTTATAAATATAAGCAATAAAAAATACATCAATATTATTACTAGAATACATGCTAAAATTTTCAGAAATGATAAAATACATATTTAATTTAGTTACTGTAAATTTATTAAAATATATTTTCTAAATACATGTGTTTTCAAAAAAGAGAAATTTTATACTGTGATGTTATCAAAATTCAGAAAAAAAAATCATCAAGAATATCTTGAGAATTTAATAAAATTATCCCAATTTCCAAACGAAATAATCACTCTTTACGATACAAAATCTTTTCGAAAAATACTATTAGAAAAAATTATCAATTCTCAAAACTATATATATATTACCACACTATATCTAGAGAACGATGATGCAGGACAAGAAATATTAAATACTCTTTATCGATCAAAAATGGCATGTCCACAATTAGACATAAAAATCATGGTAGACTGGCATCGTGCTCAACGCACTCGTATTGGCACTAAAAAAAATATAACTAATGCTACATGGTATTATCAAAACTCACTTATATCTCCGGATATAAATATTCCTATTTTTGGTATTCCAATTAACACACGTGAAGCTTTAGGTGTTTTACACTTAAAAGGATTCATATTGGATGATCTAGTTATTTATAGTGGTGCCAGTATTAATAATATGTATTTGCATCAACATAAATATTACCGTTATGATCGGTATCATATATTAAAAAACATACAATTAGCTACAACCATGAAAACTTTTATAGATAAAAATTTATTATCTTCCCCTGCTATTCAACGACTAGATCAACCTAATCTTCCGAAGAATGCTAGTATTAAAAATTTAGTAAAGAAATTTCGCCATAACTTGAAAAGTGCCCATTATCACTTTCCAAACAGTGCAACAAACCAAGAACTAGGAATAACTCCACTAATTGGTTTAGGAAAAAAAAACAAACTAAATAAAACTATTACACATTTAATGTATAGTACAAACAAAAGTATAATACTTTGTACACCTTATTTTAATTTACCAGCTATTTTAACTCGCATAATTATAAAATTATTGAAAAATGAAAAACAAATTGAAATAATTGTAGGAGATAAAACTGCGAATGATTTCTATCTTCCACCAGAAAAACCTTTTAAAATTATTGGAGCATTACCTTATTTATATGAAATAAATTTACGTAAATTTATTTACCAATTGCAATATTTTATAGATACAAAAAAATTAATTATTAGATTATGGAAAAACGGCGAAAATAGTTATCATTTAAAAGGGATTTGGGTAGATGACGAATGGCAATTACTTACTGGAAATAATTTAAACCCACGTGCATGGAGATTAGATTTAGAAAATGCAATTTTAATTCATGATCCAGAAAAAACCCTTAAAAAACAAAAAAATAAAGAATTAAAATACATAAGACTTCACACCAATATTATACAACATTATAAAGATATTGAAAGTATACACAATTATCCAAAAAAAATTAAAACACTCCTTCGTAATTTACGAAGAGTACATATTGATAAATTAATACGCCGAATAGTATAATCAACATATACCATCTATAATCAATAAATCATCATATTTTTTTAAAAAATATTATATTTTTAAATATAAAACTAGTTTAGTAATTTATCTACTATTTTAAATACATATTTTTCCTATCAAAAAATATTTTTTAATTATTGTGGCGTTTCTTATAAAATTTTTATAATATTATTTTGATTATTTCATATAATAAATCTTTAATAAATTTTAATTATTTATTTTATATATTTATAATATTAAAAAAATAATTAAAAAATCACTCAAACATCTTTTAAATATAAACAAGTTTGTTAATCACAAAATTTAAAATTTAATGTATAAATTTTAAAATAAAATATATTTATAGTACACTAATGACAAAATTTTATTTTTTAAACACTAATAAAATTCCATCATAATTACTAAACTAAACAATAATTTTTTTAAATTTACGAAAACCTACCTTCCAAAGTACCGGCAAAAGCTGTTTGATTGTATTATCAATTTTAGTACAATAAGCAATATTTTTATTTTTTATTAACAATATTTTTTTTTGATCTTTTATAAACTTTTTTTGGTTATTCATTAAAAAAAAAGCCCGTCTTGCAATTGCAGCACTAGAATCAATTATTACGGTCCCTTCTAAAAATATTCTTTTAAATTCTTTTAATAAAAACGGAAAATGTGTACAACCCAAAATAATTGTATCAGGTGGTTGTTTCATCTGTAACCATGGTTTCAATATAATCATTAGTCTTTTTTTTGAAATATTATCTCCATGAATTTTTTTTTCTGCTAATTGCACTAATTTTGATGAAGCAATCATATTAACACTAACATTTTTAGCAAATTTTTTAACAAGATTTTTAGTATAAACCCCATTTACAGTTAATTTTGTTGCTAATAATCCAATGATTCCATTACGAGTTAATTGAATAGCAGGTTTTATTGCAGGAACAACACCTATAATGGGAAATGAAAAAGAATTTCTTAAAATAAGCAAACTAACTGTGCTTGCTGTATTACAAGCAAGTATTGCCATTGAAAAAAAAACTTCTTTCTGGATCTTATGAAGTAAAGCAGTTAAACGTGCAGTAACAAATTCCATTTTTTTATTTCCGTAAGGAAATGCTTCATTATCTAAAACATAAATATAATTTACGTCTGGTAATAACTGTTTTACTGCATAATAAACAGATAACCCGCCAACACCAGAATCAAGAATTAAAATAGTAGGTGAAATGATATTCAATTTATTTACTAATTTTTTGTTGTATAACTTATGTTATAATTTTTTATATATACATTAAAAATAAAATTTAAACAAATTTTTTATACACATAAAAATTATAATCTATAGTAATCCAAAAAAAATAAAATAATATTTTCATGATTTAATTTTTAATTTTAAAGATAAAAAGCACACAAATGAAATTATAACTACCACCTTTCTTTCTTATAAGATTTTATCTTATCAAAATCATACAACTTCATGTATATAAAATTAAAATAGATTTTTATGAGAAAATTTTTCTTACATAAAATAATATTTTAATAAATATCTACTAATAAAAAAACAATTTTTTATAAACATAAAAAAATAACATAATTTGTGCTATTTTTATATTAATCAGTTTATATTTTTAAATATAATATGAAAATATTTTTTAGTATTGACTTACTACAATCTAAATAATATTCTTAGTTTTATTAAATAATATTTTTAATATTACAATTAATATTTATCTTATTTATCTATAATTTTTATAAAATCAAACACAAACTATGATAGCACCAAAGAAATTAATACTACACAATCAATTACCATCAACATTAATATTCTTAAATGATTGGGATTTTATTACAATTACAGGTTTTGATATAACACAATATCTACAAAATCAATTCACTGCAGATATCACATCTCTAGAAAAAAATAAATATCTATTTACTGCCCACTGTAATCCTAAAGGAAAAATACATAGCACATTACATCTTTTTCATTATAAAAAAGGCTTTGCTTATGTTTTACGTAAAAGTGTTGCCAAACAACAAATAGATGAATTAAAAAAATATGCTGTATTTTCAAAAATTACAATCCAACAAGAACCTGATATAATATTATTAGGTATAGTAGGAGAAAATGCAAAAAAAAAATTAGAAAATATTTTTCCTCAATTACCAAATCAAAAACAATCAGTCATTTCTTTTGAAGAAACAGTTATACTATACTTTCATTTACCGATAGAACGATTTTTAATTGCTACAAATAAAACAACTGCTCATAAATTAACTAAAAATTTCAAAAGACACTCCAATAGCCAAAAATGGTTAGCTTTAAATATTGCCGCTGGCATTGCTAACATTGATATTGAAAATACCCAAAAATTTATACCTCAATCTGCTAATTTAGACATATTCCCTGATAGTATTAGTTTCAAGAAAGGATGTTACCTAGGACAAGAAATGATTGCACTTACAAAATATAGGGGTTCTAATAAACACAGAATGTTTTTTCTACAAGGACACGCAAATACAACGCCAAAAATAGGGGAGGGAGTTGAATGGCAATATCATAATAATTGGCGACATGTGGGAAAAATCTTAGCAGCTGCAAAATTAAATAATAACACAATTAATATACAAATAATCATGAATCATCAAATTCCTCAAGACAGTATTTTTCGTTTAAAAACAGAAGAAAATAGTCAATTAAAGATTTACCCCTTACCTTATTCATTAAACAATACTCTAAAAATAGAAAAATCTTTTCTATGAAAAATATCAAAAAAAGAATTAAAACTCTTAAAAAATAATAAAAAAAATTAAACAATGAACATATAAATATTTTCATACTTTTCATATAAAATTGTTATATTTTTATGTATACACAAAAATATTGTATCTATAAACCAGTATTATTTCATATATAAAAATTATCCAAAAAGCATCTTCATTTTAATTGGTTTTAAAAAGAAAGAAAAAAAAATAACAATGCAACATTCTTGCAAATATTTTTAGTGCATTTATTATTTTTAATAACCTCCTCTTATAAAGACAATATAAACATTATATGAATAATAATTCATAACTAAACAAGTTTCATGCAATACTTTAAAAGTATACATTAATCATCATTATAAAAAACTTTTAATAATATAAAAAATATTAATAAAATAATTGATATATAAGTACAATAGTCAAAAACAAAACAAAAATAAACCTGCATCCTGCACATATGTGTTTGTCATTATATAACAAAAAATATTATTGTTTTTTTTATGCACTATATATTGAAAATATCATAAATTGTACACTCATATGCATTAATAAAACATATTAATTAATAAAAAATTTGATATATATTAAAAAGTTACAAAAAATATTTTTTAAATAATATATCATTAAAACAAATATCTATTTTTTATAATTTTAGTCAAACCATAAAAAAAATTACTCAAAAATATCACAAAAAATATTAATTTTTAAAAATATGATATATAATTAATTCTTAATTTACATAAAAATCAACAATATCATAATATGATGACATAATATGATACGAAAATATTTAAAAAAATAAAAAAAATAAATGTAGGATTTGTTTTTTATAAAAATTTTCATTTTAAATTATTTTTTTAACCTTACTAATTTACTTCATTTAATCATAAAAATTAATCAATACTTGATATTCTTTAAAGATAAACTTTATAAAAAGTTAATATTTTAAACAAGAAACTATAAAAATTAATCACTTCTCTACAAAAACAGTAAATTTCACTTTTTAATATTAAAATATTGTAATCAACATTTTTTTTATAAATTTTTACTAAAAAATTCATCGTTTATCTTTTGAGAATTTAGTAGCTAAAATAAATAATTTATTTGATAAATTATTTATTATTAACTTTTTTACTTGATATTTTTCAAAATGAATTCAGTACAATCATAATTTTTCAAACAATCCAATAGTTCAAAAATTACCACATACTATAGAAAAATAATAGTTATTATATATAAAGCATTAAATGATATATTTTCTTAATAAATTAATAATAAAAATATCACGTATTAATGGTAATTTTTGCATAAAAATAAATGCGATATTGCGACTCATACTAAAAACTCTATGCTTATTTGCAAACAAATGAATCAAATTATCTGTTAATTTTATTATTCTTTTTTGATCATTATCACGTTGAATTTGGTAATTCATTAAAACAGAATAATTACCAATATCACCACCATTATCAGCTACTCTACTGATAATTTTAGCTAAAATCATTACATCACGTATAGCAAGATTAAAACCTTGTGCAGCCACAGGATGTATAGTTTGTGCAGCATTACCAACTAAAACAATTCTATGACTAATATTTTTTTCTGTTTGAGAAAGCCACAATGTACAAAAAGAACGCTCCGTTACTAACTGAATTTCACCTAAATGCCAACCAAACCATTTTTGTAATTCTACAATAAATTTACTATCACACCATTTCATAATATTTTTCTTTTCTTGTAATGGATGACACCAAATCAATGCACTTTTATTCGCAGACAATGGCAACATTGCTAACGGTCCATTGTGAGTAAAACGTTCAAATGCCCGCCCATATGATAATTCACTAGTAAAAACATCAGCAATAACTGCACATTGTTGATAAGATTTTTTTTTTAATTTAATTTTACTGATTTTTCTTATTATAGAATCACTACCATCAGCACCAAATACCAGTTGCCCTTTTAAAATTTTACCGCTTGTTAATGTAACTAATACAAAATCTACTTTTCTTTCAAGAGTAATCACTTTATCAGGACAATATAATTTAATCCCAGGAGCTTTGTTTAATTCTTCAAACAAATAATTTTCTATATCAGCTGATGCAACTACATAACCAAGTGCAGGAAGAGAATAATCTTGTGATTTTATATTTAAAAAAAAAGAATGTCCATATTCAGAAACATAAATTTCAATAATTGGTGTAACATACTTTTTTAATGCAGACCAAACATTAATCTCTAAAAATTTTTGGCATGTTCCATAAGTTAATGCCATAGTTTTATTATTAAAACCCCTATTCATTTTACTAGGTATAACTTCTGCGATTACTGACACTTGAATACTACCTTTACTAAATTTTGAAATAGCAAGAGCTAATGATGCACCAACAACACCACCACCAACAACAATTGCTTTCATTTTTTAAATACCCCCAAACTTACAAATTAAAATAATATTTTTTCACGATATCTAAAAAAATAATAGTTATTAATTATTAAAAAGATTATTAATCATTGTTAAATGTAAAAATTTATAAAACATTAGATACGTAATATTTTTTTTAAATAAAATACTCCATTATTATTTTAATAATATTAATGTAAAAAAGTTTTTTTAATAAAATAAAAATTGATTTTTTAAAAACATTCAATAAAATAAAAATAACAAAAACCATAAAAATCGATAAAAATATATTAAATTTTTATAAATGATGTTATATTATTATAACTAAAAATTATAAATTTTAAAATATTTATTATTTTATATGTATAAAAATTATTTATTTATATTATTAGTTTTTTATATAAAATGTTAAAAAGAACGAATATAAAAAAAAATATAATCCGGGAAAATATAAGAAAAAAACGTCAGGAATTAACAAATTCAGAACGAAATAATGCTGCATATGCAATTACAAAATTTGTATTAAATCAGAAAAAAATATTATCTGCAGATCATATAGGATTATTCCTTTCATTTGATGGAGAAATTAATACCAAGTTTTTAATTAAAAATTTATGGAACCATAAAAAAAAAATATATCTCCCATTTTTAAATTTTTATCATCAAGAAATAGTATTTATAAAATATTCTCCAAATACACTTTTAAAAAAAAATTACTTTAACATTTATGAACCTTTAGTAAATACTAAACATATTATACCAATAAAAAATATAGACATTATATTTGCACCATTAGTGGCATTTGACAAACAGGGGAATAGATTAGGAATGGGAGGGGGATATTATGACAGATTACTTAAAAAATTAAACAAAAATACACATATAATTGGATTAGCTTATAATTTTCAATTAGTTAATAAAATTCCTACAGAACCATGGGACATATCTTTACCAGAAATCATTACAGAATCAAAACAATGGAATTGGTAATTTATCATTATTTTTCAATAAACATAGTTGAAAAATATTGAATAAAAAATATTTATTTAAAACAATAAAAATTATTTCATTTAAGGAAAATCAATAAACATCACTTTAATAATAAAAATTTTACAAAAGATATTTTTTAGAAACAAATTTTTGTACCACACCATTTAATTTTGCCATCAGTAAAATATCTGCTACACGATTAGCAAACAAACCCACTGTCACAACACCGACAATAGCATTAATTTTATTTTCAAAAGCAACTGGATCTATAATACTTAAATTATGAATATCAAGTATAATATTCCCATTATCAGTAAGAGTATTTTTACGATGTTCTGGTAACCCCCCTAATTTAACTAATTCACGAGTAACATAAGCTTTTGCCATAGGAATAACCTCAATAGGTAACGGAAATTTACCTAAAATATCAACTTTTTTAGATTGATCTGCAATAACAATAAATTTTTTTGACATTGCCGCCAGCACTTTTTCTTGAGTTAAAGCTCCTCCTCCACCTTTAATCATCATTAAATCTTCATTAAATTCATCGGTACCATCTACATAAACATCAATACTATCTACTTGATTACTATCAAGTATTGGAATAGATAGATATCTTAATTTATCACTGGAAGCCATAGAACTAGAAACCGCACCTTTAATAGAATGTTTCAAGGTAGCTAAACTATCAATAAAATATGAAACAGTAGAACCTGTCCCAACACCAACTACCATATATGGTTTTATATATTCTAAAGCAGCACATCCAACTATTTTTTTTAAAAGATTTTGTTTCATATAATTTATTTCCTTTTTATTATAAAATATCAAAATTTAATAAAATGATAATTTTTAAAGATAAAATTAAAAATATATTACATAATAAGATATAAATTAACATAAAACTAAATTTTAAAGAGATTTTTTCGTGATTAAACGTCCTGACTATCGAGCATTACAAGCATTAGATACGGTAATACATGAACGTGGTTTTGAACGTGCAGCAAAAAAATTATGCATTACTCAATCTGCCGTTTCACAAAGAATTAAACAACTAGAAAACTTATTTGGTCAACCATTATTGCTAAGAACTATTCCTCCTCAACCAACCATAGAAGGCCAAAAACTACTAGCACTCTTACACCAAGTTGAGTTATTAGAAAAAGAATGGTTAGGTGATAATAATAACAATAAACCTTTATTGCTATCAGTCGCAATCAACGCTGATAGTTTAGCAACCTGGTTTTTACCTGCTCTTCATTCTGTATTACATGACAATTCTATTAGATTGAACATTCAAATAGCAGATGAAACAAAAACCCATGAGCGTTTACGAAAAGGAGAAGTCATTGGAGCCATTAGTATTCAATCAGAATCCTTACCAGGCTGTTTAATAAATCAACTTGGAGCACTTGATTATTTATTTGTTGCTGCACCAACATTTGCCAAACGTTATTTTCCAAGTGGTGTTACAAAAACTTCACTCTTAAAAGCACCAGCTGTTGCTTTTGATCATTTAGATGATATACATCAATCTTTTATAGAAAAAAATTTTAAGTTATCTCCTGGTAGTGTTCCATGCCACATAGTAAGTACATCAGAAGCTTTTGTAAAATTAGCCAAACAGGGATCAACTTGTTGCATGATCCCACATTTACAAATTGTTAATGAATTAAGTTCAGGCGAATTAATTGATCTTACCCCTGGTATATATCAAAGAAGAATGTTGTATTGGCATAGATTTTCACCAGAAATGAAGATTATTACGAAAATAAGTGATGCTCTTATAAAAACAGCAAAAAAAATATTAAAACAAGAAAATCATAACAAAATTTAAATTTTTACTTTTAAAGATTTCTATTATGTTTTGGATAAACACTATTATTTCTATATAAAAATGTAATTTATTATAATATATATCACAATATTTAAATTTCGCATTTTTAACAAAAATAAAAATCATTGACTTTTATTTACTAGCATTTAATTTTAAGTTTTATAAATTCATATCTCAACATAATAGAAATATTCCATTTATAAAGTTTTATTATGTAATAACGTTTTATTACATATAAAATATTTATTTTTTGTACTGATGACATTTTTCTAGTTTTTTATTCATGAATCTTCTCTTGTAAAGAGAAACATGTTTTTTAATTCTTGTAAAATATTCTTAAAAATTATCATCTGTTAATTAAAAAAACATATTATATATAATGTATTTAGCAGAAAATTATCAACATCAAAAATATTTATAAATATTTTCATAAAACACAATATATCCTGCTTAATTCAAGATTATTACTTATTGGATAGATGTACATCTATTTGTTGAAATGGGATTGAAATCTTATTAAGATCTAACTGCTTTTTAAAATTTTCCATTAAATCCCAATACACATTCCATGCATCAAAATTACTAGTCCAAACACGCACAATAAAATTAAGTGAAGAAGGAGCCATTTCATGTAACCGAACAGTAACACCTTTATAATGCTGAATACGTTGATCTAAAGCAATAACATTGCCTAATATTTTTTTAACAATATCAATATCAGAATTATAAGAAATACTGACTATAATTTGTATACGACGATTTGGTTTACGAGATACATTGATGATATTATTATTAATTACATGACTATTTGGTATAATAATAATACGATTATCATTAGTACGTAATGAAGTTGAAAAAATTTGCACATGTTCAACATTCCCTTCAGCAGTACCTAAAATAACATATTCTCCAACCCGTAATGGTCTCAAAATAACTAATAAAACTCCAGCAGCAAAATTAGATAAAGAACCTTGCAAAGCCAAAACGATAGCTAAACCTAATCCTCCTAAAATAGCAATTACAGAAGCAGTTTGAACTTCTAACTTATTCAATATCAAAAGTATAGTTAATCCAATAATACCATAACGAGCAATTGCTAATAAAAAATCTCTCACTGTCTTATCAATATTTTTTAATAACATTAATTTCGTTAAAATACTATTTCCTAATTTTACGACTATAAAACCAAAAAAAGCAATAAATAATGCAGAAAAAATGTTGATACTGTAATGTATTAAAGAATCCTGTAGATTCATAATCCAATTTTTAAATTGATTAATTATTTCTAAAATACCATTTTTCTCCATTTTTTATTACTTTTTTGTGTATAACAATTTATTTATAAATTTTATATTTAACATGTATTATATTTCTTGCAATACCTTTAAAAAATCTTTTATTTAGATAAATAATAATTTCATGATTCTAAAAAGGAAAAAAGATTTTTTTATTACTATTTTTAAATCATTCACTAAAATTTTGATCATTAATATAAAAATAATTTACTTTATAAAAAGTAAACAATAAACTTACCATATATTGAAAGTAATAAATATGTATATAATATTATAATATTTCTTTATAAAATAACTATGAAATTTAATTCATAGAAAATTTTATTTATATAATTTAATAAATTCTATAGTATTAAATACATCTTTTAAAAGATACTTTATATTTTTACTTAAAAAAATATTTTTCGATATAAAACACTGTTAATGGCTTTTTAAAAAAAACTACGTAATAAAATGATATTATTCAAAAAATAAATATAGATACAATGAAGCATATATAACGTTTTATAAAATTTTAATTAGAAATTAAACATTATTTGCATATTAATTATTTTTTATAAAAAACGATATCTTTCTTAAGAAAGATATTTTGTTATTCTAAGTGGCATAATATTAATTTTTTAATAAAAAATCATAAACAATACTTTAAGTATAAAAAATACTGATCTTTCTCTCCTCTCCGCATATTTTAATCTCTAAAATTAAGAAACAATCATTGAAACTATTTAAAAATCTATAAAAAATTTTTTTTATATCACAAAATATTAACTTTTTGATATTTGATATTAATAAAAATATATTACATCAATGGTCTTCTTATATTAATTTTAAGAGTATATATCGATCATTTTTAATTGTTAAATAAACAAAAAATACAATGTCATAGTATACATAACAAAAAAATAATACTTAAGTGTATCGAGAAAAATATAAATTTAAAATTTATTTATTGTTTATGAGTGTATACAATACCACAATTAACACAATTTATAAAAAAATTATTTTTTCCTTAAAAAATAACTATAAAAATAAAAAATAAAATTGCATCATTAACTTTCAAGAAATACTTTTCTAACAATATCTAATTCTTGTTGATTATTTACTCCTACTATTGGTATTTTAATAGCCATCGCAACATGAATTTTTTCACCGTACCATAATACACGTAATTGTTCAAGCATTTCTGTTTTTTCTAATGAAGTCGCATTCCACTGCACATAACGACGAATAAAACCTGCTCGATAAGCATAGATACCAATATGTCGAAAATAATTATTTTTCATGATTTTGTAATCAATAGTAGAACAACTAATATTCCATGGGATTGCAGCTCTAGAAAAATATAATGCATGACTGTACTTATCAATCACGACTTTTACAATAGTGGAATTAAAAATGTCATCTTTATTTTTTATCGGAGTTGCTAATGTTGCCATACCAACATTGTTAAACATAATATTTTTAGCTAACTGATTGATTAATTCTGGAGGGATTAAAGGTTCATCACATTGAAGATTTACTATAATTTCTTGATCAGGAAAACAATAATTATTAATAACTTCACCTAATCTTTCTATTCCCGATTGATGCTGCACATTGGTCATACAAACTTCACCATCAACAGATTTTACAACATCGAATACTGCTTCTGAATCAGCAGCAACAATAACACGTTTTGCAGATGACATTAATGCTTTTTCCATGACTCTCAAAATCATTGGTTTACCATGTATATCAATTAACGGTTTTTTCAACAAACGAGTAGAAGCTAAACGTGCAGGTATGATAACAGTAAACATATTTTTATTCTTCATCTAACAATGATAACTTTTTTGCCTTTTCTCTTAATAAAACAGGAATATTATTCCATACAGGATAGGCAAGATTATCGATCTTACAAATAAGATATTTTTTTTCATCATAAATTAACTTTCCATGACAAATTGGACAAGCAATAATATTGAGTAACCGATAATCCATAAATGCCTCATAAAAATATAACTCAAAAAAAATACAATAAAATATATATTAGCACTAATTTACCATTTTTATATATTAAAATATTTATATCACATTTAATAATATATATAATTATTCATTTTAATTAATAACAAATATTAAATAAAAATCTGATTAATAGTTTTACACAATTTAATTTACCATTATAAATTCAAAATTATTGAAATCTTTGAAATTAAAAAATAAATTAAAACTATTTCACAAAATCTATTTACAAAAAAAAATCTACCAAATAATTAAATATTAAAAGCTGCATCTATTATATAGCAGCTTAATCTAAATTATACCTACGACTATGTGCATATATATAAATATAATGGCATATTATCAAAAATAAATTAATGTAAAAAAGTTAATGTTTATCATAAAACAAACATTTTTATAAAAAATGATAATGATATGATAATATTATGAGAAATCAAAAAAATAATATAAGATTATTTTTTTTTACTGAATCGTATTAAATCATACATTTCTGAAAGAATTATATTAACACCAAATTTTGAAATTCTAGCATTTACTGGAAGATACCACCAGTTTAATTGAGCAAAATTAAAACATTTTACTGCATCTTTTTCAGTCATCAATAATATCTGTGAATTAGTAACTAAATTTTTTAATTGAGATAATTTATAATTTTTATGATCCGCAAAAGAATAGGTTGCAATTGGTTTAACACCCTTTTTCTTTAAACTAGAAAAAAAACGCAGAGAATTACCAATACCTGCAATTACCACAACTTCTTTTAATGCCAAGATATGTTTTTTTTCTCCTGATAAAAGATTAATAGCAATATTACCTATTAATTCCATCTTAATTTCACTATATTCAGAAGTACCGCCATTAATAATAATGGTGTTTACAGTATGTAAACGATATTGTTTTTCTCTTAAAGGACCTGCAGGTAACAACCAACCATTACCAAAATGACGTATACCATCTATAATCACTATTTCATAATCACGTTTTAGTGCATAATGCTGAAGACCATCATCAGTAACAATAAGATCTAATTTTGGATATCGTGTTAATAACATTTTTACTGCTTTAACACGATTTGGTGAAACTGCAACTGGTACTTTAGTTCTTAAATAAATTAATGCCGGTTCATCTCCAGTTTCTTCTGTTAAAAAATTTTTGTTGACTAATATTGGATAAGACTTCGCCTTCCCAGCATATCCACGAGATACTACACCAACATTATAACCTTTTAATGAAAGTTTTTTGACTAACCAAATCACAAAAGGTGTTTTACCATTACCGCCAACACTTAAATTACCAACAACTACAATAGGTATTGGAGCTTTCCAACTATTGAAAATACCAATGTTATAACCAATATTTCGTAAATTTATTATTATTCCATATAATATTGAAAATGGTATTAACAAAATATATAACCAAGAATTACCTAACCATATTTTTTCAATCATAATTTCAATTGCATACCATATAGATGAGAATATAACCCATCACATTTAAGCAAAGTGTTATGTTTACCTTTTTCAATAATTTTACCATCTTGTATAACTAAAATTTCATCTACATGTTCTATGGTTGAAAAACGATGAGCAATAATAATGAAAGTTTTATTTTTTTGCAATTCATGCAGTGCCACTTGAATTGCTCCTTCTGATTCAGTATCAAGAGCAGAAGTAGCTTCATCAAAAATTAATATAGATGAGTCATGTAATAAAGCACGTCCAATAGCAATTCTTTGCCTCTGACCACCAGAAAGCATGACACCATTTTCTCCAATGATCGTATCTAATCCATGTTCTAAGTTTTTAATAAAATCCATGGCATAAGCCATTTTTGCTGCTTTTTCAATAGATTTTCTACTATAAAGTCCATTTGTTGCATAAGCAATATTATTTGCAATAGTATCATTAAAAAGATATACATCCTGTGAAACTAGTGCAATCTGACTGCGCAAGGAACTTAAAGTGTACTCATGTAAATCATGGTCATCAAGTAATATTTTCCCCTCATTGACATCATAAAAACGGGTAATTAAATTTGCAATAGTCGATTTTCCTGAACCTGATCTGCCAACTAAAGCAATAGATTTACCCGCAGGAATTGTAAAAGAAATATTATAAAGCGCTGGATGGTCTTTAGATGAATATCGAAAAGTAACATTTTTAAATTCAATTTTATTTTTAGGTCGTTTTAATATTAATTTTCCCTTATCTTTTTCTTTTTCCATATCTAAAATATCAAACAAAGTTCGACATGCAACTATTCCACGCTGAAATTGTACATTAACATTTGTTAAGGATTTCAAGGGACGCATTAACGCGAACATTGATGAAAATACAACACCGACATCTCCTGCTGTTAATGTTTGCATTATTTCAGGAAAACTTGATATATATAACGTAAATGCTAATGCTAAAGATGCTATAAATTGTATAATGGGATCAAAAATTGAAGATATTGTTACCATTTTCATAGTTTGATGACGCATATGATCACTTACTTTTTTAAAACGCTCTATTTCAACTTTCTGCCCACCAAAAATCAAAACTTCTTTATGACCTTTTAACATTTGTTCTACACTAACAGTTATCTGCCCCATATCAGTTTGCATATCTCTACTGATATTTCTAAAATGTTTAGAAATTAAACGAATAATACAAGCAACAATAGGACCAAGAATGATTAATATTAGTGATAGTTGCCAACTGTGATAAAACATCAAACAAAACAAACCGATAATATAACTACTTTCGCGAACAATGGTAATTAATGTACCAGAAGATGAAGATGCTACTTGTTCAGAATCATAAGTAATACGAGACAACAACGTTCCTGTAGATTGCTTATCAAAAAAAGTTATAGGCATACTCATCATATGTATAAATAAACACCTACGCATATTCATAACTACTTTACCAGAAACCCATGCCATACAATAATTAGAAACAAAACTTGATATACCTCTTATTAACATTAATCCTACTATAGCTATTGATAACCATTTTAACATAGTATTATCAGCTTTTCCAAACCCTTCATCAAGCAAAGGTTTTAATAAAGCAATCATGGATGCATCGCCTATAGCATTAATTATTAACGCTATAACTGCCACAGTTAATCCAACTTTAAATGGTAAAATCATCGGAAATAATCGACGAAAAGTTTTCCATATGGAGATTTTTTTTGCTTTTTCTATCATTTTTTATTAAATACCTATAACATAAACCTCTTATTTTTTTATTTTTAAAAATTTAAAAGAAAATGATCTATCAAAAAACAAACAATAATATATTCTAAAATTTATATTTTTAATATCTATATGATTATTGGTTGCACTTTCTTTACAATGAACGATTTTTTAATCTATCCAAAATTTATGTTTGTAAATATCTATACTTATATTTTAAAATAAAATTAAATAAAGTCTGCAAAATATATAAATCATACTTTTATTACACTAAAGATATATTTTTTGATTGTGCCAATAAAATATTATTAATATGTATGATTTATACGATAATTTGTCTAAAAAATTAATAAAGAATTTTATCTAACAAAATAATAAAACACTCACTACAAATTGTTTTTACCATAAAAATCAACTTACCATAAAAATAAACATATTTTAAATATGTTTATATGAATTCATATGTATTTTATAAAAAAAACTAATAATATTAACAATAATTTTTTCAAAGGATCAATCAAAAAATACTCTATATAAGATACTTAAAATATATAATGATAAAAAATAATACTAAATATTTTATATAGATTAACATAAAATATAACAGAAATTTATATCAGACATATAATATATAAAAGATGTAATCTGAATACTGAAAAACACCTTATTATAAAAAACTTCTAAATATTATTAATCAATAAAAATAAGTTCTTGTTCCATAAAATCAGGAACAGGATTCAACGATGATTGAACTTCATTCCCTTCAAAATTAAACTTTTTATATTGAAAATACATTTCTTTCATCATTAAATAGGGATCTAATGAATTTTGTAATATTCCATCAAAATCTAAAAAAAGTGCACGTTTTTCTATTCCTTCTAATATCCATTTTATTATTGATGTCCAAAAAGTAAGGTAACTTAACATTGGATAAACTGTATCAACTAAATCACCAAAATCTTCGCGTAATGTAAAATTTCCATATCCTGGTAAAACAATATATGGACCATAACTAATTTTATAAAATCCTAAAGTACTACCAAAACGATATATTTTTTTTTTAGATAGATTAGGATTTGCCATTGAAGCAACATCAATGAAGCCTCCCATACCAAAAACACTGTTTAAGAAAAAACGGTTAAAATGTTGAACGCCTTGATGAATATTTCCACATAAAAAATTATTTACCATACTGCTACTTTCTTCTATATTGCTAAAAAAATTTTTTAGTCCATTCCGAACTGGCATAGGCATATGATTACCCCAAGTTATTGCAATAGGGCGAATCAAATGATAATCAAGAACATTATAATTAAAATAAAACATAGCCCGATTAAAACTTTCTAATGAATGAAAAGATTTTGATTTATAAACAACTGGATTTGAACAACTGGACATCAATACTAATAGAAAAATTATTCCAAATAATCTATATACCCAAGTGGTAACTGTTTTATTTAAAAACATTTTTATATAAAATTATCTCAAAATATATATATTGATAAATATCGTACTATTTATTTTATTGTAAATATAATAAACAAGCATGATTTTTTAAAATAATCATGCATTATAAATACAATATTTTTCAAATAGAAATATCTATTTTAAAAAACAATAGGAAATTTTTACAAATTACTATTAATTATAATATAATAAAAACAATCAATCTATTAAAATTGCAATCATACAAAAACATAAAAAAGCAAAATATCACTTTACTGTATTGTAACTATATTACTAACTTTGTCCTCTTAGTTAAATGGATATAACAAGCCCCTCCTAAGGGCTAATTGTAGGTTCGATTCCTTCAGAGGACATTAATCAATTATTACGAATTAATACAAATATTAATGTTTATTGAAAATATTCTACATATTTTTATAATTTCAATATCTGTTAAATATGCAATTTTACAGAAACTTTAATTATTAAATAAAAACCTTTTATAGAAAACCATTTATGATAATTATTTATAATAATTTGGTTCTTAATAAATCATAAAAAGGATAAATTATTTTTTAATTTTTTTTTATTTTTAAAAAAACTGTAATAACATAATTATGTTATTACTTTTTAAGTATATATACGATATATTTTTATATAAGACATACATTTAATACATATTACTTTTAAAAAAAATTGCACTATTTACAATTTTTTAAAGATTTTTTTTCTTTAATTTTAAAATACGTATTATTTTATTATGATAAATAAAAACTTTATATTTTTTTATTTACAATATTTTTTGTATAATACTTATTTTTATGTAAAATTTCTTTATATATAAAAATTTATATTTTTTTTACTTTTTCAAGTTATTTACGTATTTTATTTTATAAAAACGTCATGAATTATATCATACATATAAATAATCTTTACTAAAAGTAAAATCGTAAATTCTAATATGAACAAATATAAAGTGTTATTAAATACATCAATATACTAAAAATTTATAATTAACAATTTCTAATATTTATTATCAGCTTTATATTCTGCATTCCAATATAATAACAGTATGATTTTTTTAAAAATCAAACTTACCATATATTTTTTAAAAAAATACAAAATTATAATAATTATATGTTTTTAATAATTTTATAAAATATATAATTCACTTAAATTTACTCCATGAACGACTATCTCTAGTAATCATTGCAGCTGATGCCATTGGCCCCCATGTCCCCGCTTGATAGGGTTTTGGAGGTTCATGATCCATAGCCCAAGCATCCATAATAGAATCTACCCATTTCCATGCTTCTTCTATTTCATCTCTACGTACAAATAATGCCTGAATTCCACGCATTACTTCTAACAATAAACGTTCATAAGCATCAGATAAATGCAGTTTATGAAATGTTTTAGAAAAACTAAAATCCAACTTTGTTGTCTTTAAATACTGTTTATCTTGAAGACCTGGCACTTTATTTAAAATTTCAATATCAATACCTTCATCGGGTTGCAAACGAATTGTTAATTTATTTTGAGGAATGTCATCATAAAAACCAGTAAAAATATTTAACACTGGCTTTTTAAAATATATAACAACCTCAGAATACTTTTCTGGTAATCGTTTACCTGTTCTTAAATAAAATGGGACACCAGCCCAACGCCAGTTATCAATATCAACTCTAATTGCCACAAAAGTTTCTGTTTTACTTAATTTATTGGCTCCTTGTTCTTCAAGATACCCCACTACTTTTTTCCCTTGAATAGAACCTGATGTATATTGACCTCTAACAGTTTTTTCATGAAAATTACTATAATCAATGCGGCGTAAAGATCGCAAAACCTTAACTTTCTCATCACGTATTCGATCGGCACTTAAATCTACAGGTGGTGACATCGTAATCATAGTTAAAATTTGCAATAAATGATTCTGAAACATATCACGCATTTGCCCTGTTTGATCAAAGTAATTCCAACGTCCTTCTATCCCAATTTTTTCAGCAACCGTAATTTGTACATGATCAATAGTTCTAAAATCCCAATTATTAATAAACAAAGAATTAGAAAAACGTAATGCCAACAAATTTAATACCGTTTCTTTACCTAAATAATGATCTATGCGATAAATTTGATTTTCTTTAAAATATTGAGAAAGCAAATTATTTATAGTCTGAGAAGAAATAAGATCACTACCCAATGGTTTTTCCATAACCACCCTATTATGAGGCTTTTTATTTAAACCAACATGCCCTAATCCCTGACAAATAACACTGAAAGTTTTTGGTGGCATAGCTATATAATATATGCTTGGTTTTTCATCATTTGAAAGATATTTTGCTAATAAATGAAATTTATTCATATCATTTACATCCAAATTTAAAAAATTTAATCTTTTACTAAATTTTTCCCAAAAAAAAGATTCAATTTTTTCCTTCAAAAAAAAATCTAATGCTTCTCTTACTACTTTAATATAATAAGGGGTATCCCATTGGGATCTACCGACTCCTATAATTCGTGTATCAGGATGAATATAACCCATTTTTTCTAGTTGATAGAGAGATGGCAATAATTTACGACGACTTAAATCTCCTGTTGCACCAAAAATAATGAAATTACATTGATGCATAGTTTTATTAACCAACATTATATGGGATACTCCTAAAATATAAATCTATAATAATTCACAATTTAAGATAAAAATGGAATTCACTGTTTAGTGAATATTAAATATGCAGAAAAAGAAAGAATATTTATAATTTAATTACATAATTAGATATTATATACTTATAAAAAAACTAAATCTTTATTATGAATGAATACTTGTTCTTTGTATTAATTTATTATTAATGACTAACAAAATATTTTTAAATATATACATTAAATATATAGATATATATTTCAATAAGATTGAAAAATATTTTTTTGTAACATTTAATAGCATTATTTATATAAAATCTATCATATTTATGATACTAATAATAAAAAATTAACATTTATAAATTTAAAATTTATATATCAATATGTATTATTTATATAATAACCTAAATATGCAAATATAAAATATGCGTGTAACTTTATTTTCTTTAAAGTAATAGTTTTTTGCAAATACTGTTACTGTAAAAATTAATAAAAATCATATTTTATAAATATTTTAAAAATATTAATATATAATTAATTATTATTAAAAAATAAATACATTCTATTTTATGAAGAATTGCTCTATTGTAGATGTTCATAAAATTTAAAAAATAAACAATTTTAATTATTCATATAAAATAGTATCATAAAAACTTACTAAACATAAGAACACTAAAAAAATATTTCTGGAATATATAACATTATTAAAAAATTTAAAAAAGATGAATACATAATATTAAAAATAAAATATTTTTAAAAACATTATCAAATAATATAGAATTAATATAATTATATTCATTTCTCTAAAAAAATATTTTAAATATCTGCAAACATATTTAATATTTTTTAATAAAGTCATTCAATATGATTCAATATAATTATTAAAGACAATAACTAACTATATTTTTTATTAAAAACCATCAATAAATGTCTAAAAAACACATTACTCAATAATAAAGACTAACTAATCAAAAGATGTCACATATATACTATATAATTAATATTTATTATGCAAATAAAAGATAAAATATACAATTAAAAGATAAAATATCAAAAACATATAAGATAAAAAATATTGAATAAATAAGATATCAATAAATATTTATTTATCAATAAATATCATTACGTAGATAAGGTTCTATTTCACCTAATTTTCTAGTTTTCAATAATTTTAATATCCATGTATATTGTTCTAAATAAGGTCTTACTAAATATTCTACTTCTTCATTAATCCTACGTGCAATATACCGATCATTTTTTCCAATAATATCTCTTATTGGTTTACGAATATAAATATGTAATCGATGAGTTTTATGATCATATACAGGAAATAATGGTACTATCTCTGCATTACATGCTTTCATTAATCTTCCTATAACAGGTAAAGTGGCTTTATAAGTACCAAAAAAATCTACGAATTCACTATTTTTTTTACCATGATCTTGATCAGGCAAATAAAATCCCCAAAATCCTTCTTTAACACTAGTAATAAAGGGTCTAATACCAGCTTCACGGGAATGCAAACGACCACCAAAAGAACATCTCGCTTTATTCCATAAATAATCAGCAAGTGCATTTTTTTGATGATGAAACATAGCAGCTATTTTTTCCCCTCTTTCAGCTAATAACATTGCTGGGATATCAACAGCCCAACAATGGGGTACCATAAAAATAATATTGCGTCCTTGTTTTTTTAATATTTCAATAATTTTAAAATTATACCATCTTGTTCGAACTGATATTTTTTTTGCTCCCTTTAATGCTAACTCTGTCAATATTGCAAACGATTGAGGTGCAACTGAAAACATTTGGTCAATATATTTTTCTCTTTCTTTTTCAGTAAATTCAGGAAAACAATACAGCAAATTAATTTTTGCTCTTCTACGAGTATTTTTTGCTAATTTACCAATTAATTTACCTATTTTTGCTAAACAGAAATCGCGTACTGAAACAGGTAAATATATTGTACTTACTAAAAGTAAAATACCAATCCACATCATCCAATATTTTGGATGCAAATAAATACAATGAAAAGTAGGAATATAACCAAGTTTATTATTTGTATCCTTTGCTTTGTTCATCGATACACTCAAATAAAAAAAATAAAAATCTACAACGAATAATGTTTTAAAATAATAATTTTTATACCAAATTTTCAACAAAGAAAAAATAATTTATTTTTAAAATAAACATTATATTATCCATTTAATATTAATATATGATATAAATATTCATATTAAATCTATTTTTAATCAATTTCTAATTTGAGTTTATTATCTTTCACTTTTTCTAAATAAAGTTGACGTTCTTTTCCTGTTAATTTACCTGAACCAGGTAAATTAACAGTTAATGGATTAACTGCCTGCTTTTTAAACCATAATTCATAATGTAGATGTGGCCCAGTAGTGCGTCCAGTATTTCCTGATAATCCAATACATTCACCTTTTTTGATTTTCTGTCCTGGTTTAACTAACAATTTACGTAAATGCATATAACGAGTTGTATATTGATGACCATGACGTATCGCAATAAAATTTCCAGCTGCTCCAGCATATTTAGCTACAATAATTTCACCATCGCTAACTGCCAATATGGGCGTTCCTATTGGCATAGAAAAATCGACTCCCTGATGAGGGGCTAAATTTCCTGTTACTGGATTTACACGACGTAAACTAAAATGCGAAGACACTCTGAATGTTTTTCCTGTTGGATAACGTAAAAAATCTAGTTCTAAACCATTTGCTTCACTATCATAATAGTGACCATTATTAGCTCGAAAAATATAATATTTTTTCCCATTACTTAATAAATGAATACCTAATAAACGACTTTTTTTACTATGAATATCAAGAAACATTTCACGACTTAATAATATAGAAAATTTATCACCATATTTTAATGTGCGTAAATCAATTTGTAATTTTAATACTTTAGAAACTTCACAAGCTTCTTGATAAGTTAAACCCGCATGTATAACACTATTAATTAAATTATTAATTATTCTACCTTTTATAACTTTTTCAATCCAAACACCTGTACGAATTTTTTTGGTTTCATTAAAAATATTAGAGTTACCTTGTCGAGTATATACTCTTATTTCTCGTTCAGAAACAATCCATGTTAATATCTGCAATTCACCATTTTTATTTAATTCCCAATTCAAAATTTGTCCAATTTGTAAATTACGCAATACTTTATATTGATTAGATAAAATAGCAATATCACTAATATCTAAACCATACTGAGTTAAAATATTAGTTAGATTATCACCATTTGAAACAATATGTTCATCAGAAATAACTCTGCTTTCATTAATAATTCCTTCATCTGATAATGATTCATTATTATCATTATCACTTACAATATTTTTATCTAAATTGGCACTTTGACTCATATCTATTATATGATTATGGGAAGTATCCAGTATAATCCCTTTTTTTATTGATGATTCTTTCTGTGAGGTATTTATACCTATATCATCAGGATGAATAACCACGGGTTTCCAAATACCAACAACTACTGTTACTAAAGTTAATGTAACTAACATAATTTTATGTGGTTTAGGTAAACTTCCATACACCTGAACGATAGTTTTCACCATCTGTTGCACGTATTAAATTCCTTCTAATTCTTATCTAGACAATTTTTAAATTGATGAGATAAAACTTTTAAAAATTCTACATAACTATTTTTACTTAAAGCAATACTGCTACCTAATGGATCTAATATACCCATTTTTATATCTATATCTTTTATAACAGCATTAATAATATTTGCCTTAAATTGCGGTTCAATAAAAATACACATTGTATTTTTTTTAGTCAATATTCTTCTAATGTTATATAACTTTTTAGCACCAGGTTGAATAATAGGATTAATTGTAAAATAACCTAATGAAGATAAATGATAATGTTTTTCAAAATAATTATAAGCATCATGAAATACAAAATATTCCTTATCAACCACTGATTTTAACATTTTAGCAATATATTTATCGGTTTGCGTCAACTCTGAATAAAATTTATTAATATTGATATCTAATTGTTTTCGATATCTAGGATATAACAATATTAAATGATCATAGATAATTTTAGCGGTAATCCTTGCAATATCAGGTGACAACCAAATATGTACATTATATGTACTATATATGTTTTCTTCAGAAGAAGAAAAATTACTATTATAAACACTTTTATTTTTTAGCAATGCAATATTATTATTTTTTAATAAATATTTTTTTATTGCTGATTCTTGCATTAAAGTAATTCGTTTTTTATTTGGAAAATTTACTAATAACTTTCTTAAAAAATATTCCATATCAGGACCAATCCAAATAAAAAGATCAGCTTTCTTAATTTTTTTTAGATCAGAAGGTTTCAAAAAATAATGATGAGGAGAAA
This sequence comes from Arsenophonus sp., assembly GCA_031446165.1. Lineage (GTDB taxonomy): Bacteria > Pseudomonadota > Gammaproteobacteria > Enterobacterales > Enterobacteriaceae > Arsenophonus. The sequence goes on from CP132905.1 coordinate 732,206, forward strand.
CAGTATCAGGTAATAATATTTCTACGTCAGTTACATTATAAGTAATAGCAGAAGCAATAAAACCCAATGGGCGAATTGAAGTAATAACATTTGCCTCTATTTTAAAGAAAATACTTACTAAAAGTACAAAAAAAACATATTTTGTTATAATTTTTTGAAAAATCTTGATTCTTTTATGTAACATAAAGATACTTTCCATAGATTAATTTTATTAATGTTATATCATAACATTTTAATCATTTGGCAAAAATTATTTACCATGCATACCCTACTAAGTTTAAAAAATATTACTGTTAGTTTTAATTCTCATCAAATAATTGAAAATATCTCTTTTGATTTACATTCACTTGAAATATTGACATTGCTAGGTCCAAATGGTGCAGGTAAATCAACACTTGCAAAAATACTTTTAGGACTTGTATTGCCAAATCAAGGAGAAATTTTTTATCCAACTAAATTACGTATTGGTTATGTGCCACAGAAATTATCTTTAGAACTAATAATTCCTTTAACAGTTAAACGTTTCATGACGTTAAAACCTAAAGTCAAAATTCAGGATGTTATTAATACTTTAAGACGTGTCGGTGCTGATCATCTTCTCCACAAAGAAATGCAAAAACTATCAGGAGGTGAAACACAACGTGTCCTGCTTGCCCGTGCATTACTTCATCAACCACAATTACTTGTATTAGATGAACCCACCCAAGGTGTAGATATAAATGGTCAAATCATCTTATATAACATGATTCATGATATCCGTACAGAATTCCATTGTGCTATTTTTATGATTTCTCATGATCTTCATCTAATTATGAGCATAAGTGATAAAATACTGTGCATTAATAAAAATATTTTCTGTTCTGGACAACCTAAAGATGTAGCTTTAGATCCAAAATTTATTGCTATGTTTGGTCATCATAATTTAGAAAAAACTCATATGTATAATCACAAAAAAGATCACTATGATTTTAATTATGACATCAATGCAATGTTTAAGAGGAAAATGGTATCATAATGATTAAATTATTATTTCCTGGGTGGTTAGCTGGTATGCTATTAGCTATTGTATCAGGACTATTAGGCTCATTCGTTATTTGGCGACGTATGTCTTATTTTGGTGACACTCTTGCTCATGCTTCACTAGTTGGTATTGCTTTTGGACTATTATTTCATATAAATTTATTTTATTCTGTAATTATTATCACAATTATTGTGGCAATATTATTAACTTGGCTAGAAAAATATCCTCAACTTCCCATAGATACCCTTTTAGGGATAATGGCACACAGTACTCTTTCAATAGGATTGGTTATTATTAGTTTAATAGAAAACATACGGATGGATGTGATAACTTATTTATTTGGTGATTTATTATCAGTAAGTAATGAAGATATTTTTTTAATTGCCGTAGGTATTAGTATTGTTTGTATGATTCTTATATGGCAATGGCGTAATTTAATTTCAATAACTATTAATCAAGATTTAGCTTTTGTAGATGGTGTGAAAATACAAAAGCTAAAAGCGTTGTTAATGCTTGTAACAGCAATTACAATAGGAATTGCCATAAAATTTGTCGGTGCTTTAATTATTACTTCATTATTTATTATTCCCTCAGCCACTGGGAGACAATTTGCAAAAACACCAGAACAAATGGCAATTATTTCTATAATTGTTGCCATGTTTTCTGTAACCGGTGGGCTTATAATATCTGCATATTATGATACACCAACAGGACCATCAGTTGTTATTTGTGCAAGCAGTTTATTCATATTGAGTTTATTATTCAAAATCAAGAATTAACTTAGAGTACTATTCTATAAAATAAGTTTATAAATTTTTTTAATAAAAAATAATAAAATAAAAGATATGATGCTCTAATTTTTTTATTATCATAATAATCTATACATAGTAAAAACATCGAATTAATATATTGTGATTAACATCAAAAATAAAAAAACATATAAAACCATAATTAGTATTCTTTGCAAAATCATTAACCAGAAAAAGAACAATTTTTTAAAGATTTTTTCAGAATAAAACAATATCTAAAAAACAATATTTTGTTATATATTAATGCATAATCATCTTTATTTATGAAAATAATAAAATTTGATTTAAAAATTTATTGAATTTTTTGAGATTTCAAAAGAAACTCAATCTATGAAATCACAATTATGATATACTGCTTTTACATCATCAAAACTTTTTAATACATCAATTAAACACAATAATTCTGATTTTTGTTGAATATTTATTTTTTTTTTTGTTAATGGAATCATAATCACTTCAGCTATTGCAGGTTTAAAACCAGCTAAGTTTAAAAAACTTTTTACTTTAAAAAAATTTTCTAGTTTAGTATATACATTTATTGCACCATCAAAATATTCAAGATCTTCTACGTTAGTATTTAATGCTGCTTCTACGAAGCTATTTTCTTCAATAATAGATTTATAACTAAGAAAACCACATTTCATGAACAAATAACTTACAGCCCCTTTAATAAGCAAAGTACCAGAATACTTATTAAAAGCATTACGTATACCAGATACAGTGCGATTACAATTATCTGTCAAACAATCTACCATAATAGCAGTATTATTAGGACCATAACCTTCATAGATAACATTTTTCATATTATTATTTTTAATATTTATTACACTACGACCTATAGCACGATCAATAGTATCTCTTGTCATATTATTAAATAATGCTTTATCAATAGCAATACGCAATCGTGAATTTGATGAAACATCAGTACCACCTAATCGAGTTGCTATTACTATTTCACGAATAATCTTAGTAAAAAGTTTACTACGTTTTACATTTTGTGAAAATTTTCTGTTTTTTATATTAACCCATTTGCTATGACCTGCCATTTATAATCTCCATAAAATAATTTCAGAAAAAAGTCTAAATATTATTTATGATTATTTATATAAAATATGCCGTAAATATTAATCAAACATGTATCAAAATAACATTTTTTATCGCTTCATATACAAATACACTATATTATAATTTTTAAAATTATTAACTTATAAAATATTTTTGTATTAATCTCTAAGAATAATTTAATTATTTATAATATATTTTTTAAATAAAATTATCTTCTCAAAAATTTATATCAATATATTATATAATTATGTTATTTTTATACTTAAAAGATTTTTTTAAGAAAAGATAGTTATTATTCAGAAAATATTGATCAAATGTATACAACATATTACAAAAACTATTAGTTCTAAATGTATTAATTTATTAAAAAAAATTATTTATCAATAATATTAATCGATAATTCATTTAATAAAAAAGAACTAGCTAAACTTGGTGCACCAGTCATTAAACAAGCGGCTGTTGTTGTTTTTGGAAATGCAATAACATCACGAATATTTTCTGTTTCTGTTAACAACATAACTAATCTATCTAAACCAAATGCTAAACCTGCATGTGGTGGGGTACCATAATTTAAAGCATCAAGAAAAAACCCAAATTTTTCTTTTTGGTCTTCTTTTGTGATATTAAGAATTTCAAAAACAGTTTGTTGCATTTTATTATCATGAATACGTACAGAACCACCGCTAACTTCATAACCATTAATAACCATATCATAAGCATTAGCAATAGTACCTAAAGGATTCTTCTTTAATTGTTCAGGAGTACAATTTTTTGGTGCAGTAAAAGGATGATGCATCGAATGAAGTGTACCATTTGAATCTTCTTCAAACATAGGAAAATCAACAATCCATAGAGGTTTCCAAGTATTATTTTTTATCATTTTTAAATCATATCCTACCTTTAATCGCAAAGCACCCATAGCATGATTTACAATATTTTGCTTACCCAAACCTAATAATAAAATATCACCAACTTTAGCTTTCGTACGTATTAATAAATTATGCATTAACTCTTGAGGAAAAACATTACTAATCGAACTTTGAATTTTTATTATATTATTAGTACATGCATTTACTTTTATCCAAATGAATTTTTTTAGCCCATAAACAGCAACAAATTTTACATATTCTTCTAATTGTATACATGTTAACTTTTTTCCCATCGGTACACATAATGCAACCACACGTTTATGGTATCTATTATTTACTTTACTACTAATAACTTCATTAAATAGTATATTAGATTCCACTGAATTCATTAAATCAGAAATATCCACTAATTCCAACGGATTGCGTAAATCTGGCTTATCTGAACCATAACGTCGCATAGCATCAGAAAAAGTTATTATTGGAAAATTATCTAATTCAATACCTTTATTTTCTCGCCATAGCTTACGAATCAAATTTTCCATGATTGCACGTACTTGTTCTGCACTCATAAAAGAAGTTTCTATGTCAATCTGAGTGAATTCAGGTTGACGATCTGCACGTAAATCTTCATCACGAAAACACTTAACTATTTGATAATAACGGTCAAAACCCGAAATCATTAATAATTGCTTAAAGAGTTGTGGAGACTGTGGCAGTGAATAAAATTCACCTTTTCTGATACGACTTGGCACGAGATAATCCCGTGCTCCTTCTGGAGTTGTTTTTGTAAGCATAGGGGTTTCAATATCTAAAAAACCTTCAGCATCCATGAAACGACGTACAAAACTAGTAATTTTTGCTCTTTCTATTAATCTTTTTGCTATTTCTGGACGACGTAAATCAATATAACGATATATTAATCTACTTTCTTCTGAATTTTCTTGCTTGTTATCTATTGGTAAAGGTTTTGCTGGATTAATAATCGTCAATTTTTCAGCAATAATTTCAATATCACCAGTTGATATTTCTTTATTACTTTTTAGACGCTTTTGAACTACACCGGTTATTTGAATGCAAAATTCATTACGTAATTTTGATGCTTGCACAAAAAGTTCTAAATTTTTTTTTTTAAAAAAACAATTTGTACTAAACCTTCACGATCTCTCATATCAATAAAGATTAATTTTCCTAAATTACGCTGACAATTTACCCAACCACAAAGAATTACTTTTTTTCCAATTTGAGAAACAGTTAATTCACCACAATAATTTGTGCGCATATGATATTATACCCTTTTTCATAGTTAAGTTATCATCAAAATTTTATTAATAAAAAACATCTATTAACTAAAAAACATGATATTTTTATACATAAATTACTATTTTATAAAACAAACACATTTTATTTAACGCAATAAAATATTTGGTTGGTTTTTATTTAATAAAATAAAATAATATTAAAATATTTCACGGCATTTATTAAAAAATGATGTAATTAAAGTTTTAATATTTTAAGTAGACAAAAGATTTTAAATTATTATATAGTAAATCTTTTTATGAACAAAATTTTAATTTTAAACAAAAAAATATTATTGTTTTTATAAACAATAAAATATTTTTATAATACAAATAATATAAGTATCATTTATATAGTTATCAAAGTCTTTCTTTCATAAAACGATGATAATAAAATTTAAATATTAATTTTAAATTTTATAAAAATTTTACTTTAAAAATTAAAATTTAAATAATTTGAAAAATAAAAATTTAAGCAACATTTTTAATAACATTAAATATACGTTCATCAGTATAAAATAAAAAAGAATATATCTGATCTAATCAGATCATATTTTATACATAGAATAAAAAATATTTTATATATTAACATTAAAAATATATTAATAAAAATATATTAATCAAAATTAATCAAAAATAAGAATATTAATGTAAAAACAAAGAATTAAAATATTAAATGATAAAGCGAGAAAAATCTAATTTTTTTTTGTTGGTATTATGCTAAAAACAAAAATAATACATATTTTTTATATCTATAAAAAACATTGTTTTTGTAAAAAAATCAGCAAGAAAATAACATATATTTTTTTAATCTAATTAAAGTAATCTACTTTTTGATAAAATTTTATTATCTATGCTAAAAAAAAATCAGTATACTCATGTAATAATTGATTCATTAAAAAATACTGATAATACTAAAAATATTACAAATATCTTAAAAAATTTAAAAAAAATCATCAATATTAAAAATATTATCTAATAATCTAATAAATATAAGTACATGAATATAATATAAAATATTTCATAAAAAACAATATATATTATATTTTTAGACAAATTACAATATATCAATTCAGACTTAAAATTTATCATTATAATTTAAAATTATAATCTAAAATTTACCATATTTCAGTAACCATACAAATAAAAATTTTGATGTTTACAATAGAAAATTTTGAAGAAATACATAAATTGTATGAATATTTTCTTTTAGAAAAAAATTATTTGAATAATTAATAATCATCTACATAGATGGGGGCATTAATTATTTATAATTACTCAATAATAAGCAGTACTAATAACAAATACAATTTCAATAATCTATAAAACGATGTAAAAAAATAAAAAATATTATTACAATTTTTACAAGCTCAAAAAAATCATAATAAAAATATTAAATATATTTTCATGATTAAATATGATAAAAATATTTTTTGCAAATTAATACTACAAAATTGGTATTTTTATTAAAAATAGTATTTATAATTAGTAAAATTAAAAATTATTTATAACTATATAATCAAGTTTATCAATAAAAAACTAATAAAATATATTTTATAAAATAATATTTTTTATATTTAAAAACATAAAAAATAACTCCGTTTTTCTTTTAGAAGTAACTAAAAATACAAAGTTATTATTATCATTATTTGAAATTAATGTTTATTTTCTATTTTTTAACTATTGTTATCTATGTTGATGCTATTAGCTATTAATGTGTATTTACTTAATTATTCATCATAAAAAAATTAACATTAATAAAAATCACTTACAAATAACTTGTAATAGTTATATTTTTATATTTTTAATCTATCACCTATTTTATAAAAAAATACAAAATACAATTTAATATCCAATATAATTAGGTAAAAACAGTTATATTAATTATTTTTTTAAAACCATCAGCTATTGATTTTTTTTAGGCACAAAGAAAATTGGTAATACATTATTCTTTTTGATAAACATTATCAGCTGTAATAAATATAACTTGTAATTAACACTTTACTAAAAGGTATTTTTTATAAATTTTTTTTCCATGTATCATATTTTTCATAAATAATAAAAATAATGCTATTATTAAAAACAATTTCAGATTAAATATTTTGGTTTTCCTTTCTTACTAATTATTTTTTTCATTTTTCTAACAGAAATTATTGAAAGTTTTTAAAATTATTTTTTTATTAAAAACTTTACTTAAAGATAGAATCTTTATAGATGTAATACGACAAACTAATTTTTGTATTATATAATAAAATGATTAATATATTTTTATTTGCTAATTTTTTTAAATACAGGTTTATTTTTTACATTCCATTAAATAGAATTTTTTCTACAAAATTTTATAAATGACTATAGTGTAGAACCTCATTTTTTATATTTACAATGATTAATACTTATGACATCCATCATTTCATTAAAGATATTACATTTATGTTTAATATTACAATATATATGTTTAATATTACAATATAGTACGGAAATATAACTGGTATTTAAATATTTAATCTAGGTTTTATTAATATATATATGATCGCCAATATTTCCATTTATATTTTTGCGATTACTACTATGATATTTACTAATTCAATAAATTTTATTTTTTGATAAGTAATAACCATATATACCAAAATATAGCTACTTTATTTTTCTATAGTTAAAAACTATATACTTTAGTACAAATACCTTCGTTGACTCTTCTTGTTCTAAAAATAAAAACTGCCAATAATTGTATTTACTGAATTATGTATCTCTTTTTCTATCATATTTATTTTTTTAGTTTATGAGTTACTGAAAGATCAAAAAATATAAAATGTATTTTTTATTTTAGATACTATATTTAAAAATCATCCAATGATTATTATGCTATATACTTATACAACAAAAAACATAATTTTTTTATAAAAAAATAAAATGAAATAAATATCTATTATATTTTTAATTCAATTATTTTAATATAAAAACATGATAAATATAATTTTATATTTCTTAAAAAAATTATTAATAAATTAATAAAATATATGCCATATAAAAATATTTTTATATCAATAACTTAAATAACAATAAAAATCACGATTAATAATATTTAAAATATTACATATTTTATTTTCTTGATACAAATATAGATATATTTATTCTTTAATTGACATTCATAAAAACAATCAATTTATAAATTTTTATATTAATTAAAGACAAAATTTTAATAAAAAATATATGTATTTTATTATCAGTTTGTGAATGTATTGTGCATTCATACAGTCATCTACAAATAATATTTATATAAAAAATACATTAATTAGATGTTTAATAAAAGATATATATGTACATTTATATGTACATTTAATAAAAATAAATCTTAAACAACTTATGAATATATAATGAATAAATGATGAATAAATTTAAAGACGTATAATTACAATATATTTATAAAAACACTTAAATTATAATACTCAAAAAACTTAAATTTATATATATAAATATATTAATATTAATCAAAATATTAAAAAATAATTAATATATTAAAAAATGGTTAATACTACTAAAAAACTAAAAATTATATTTTTACCACACTGATATTTATGTTTTTAATTTTAAAAATTAAATTTCAAAATGAAATAACACTATATAAAAAATAACTTGGTGCCGGCTACCGGGATCGAACTGGTCACCTACTGATTACAAGTCAGTTGCTCTACCAAATGAGCTAAGCCGGCAAAACTTATAAAACTAAAATCAAAATCAAATATATATATATTATCTTTTATTAAAAAATAAATTAAAATATATTGTTATATAAAATGACTAATAATATAACATTAAATTCTTTTAAAATCTAAATATTTTTTTAAAAAAACCATATATTAATAATTAATTTTTAATGATCTAAGAACTTTAAACATGCATATGTATACTAATGTTAAATTTATAATAAATAAAATTTATTACATTAGTTATATTAATAGTATATTTTTATTATATTATACAGAACAATTAAAATATATTATTGATATTGTTTATATTATATTAATTTCTTAAAAAATTGAATTGTTACATAACAATACATACAAAATTTTTTATTAAAAAACTAAAAACACAATTCATTATAAATATAATATATGAAAATTTATCTGATAGAAGATTAAAAAATATATTTAACCATATTTTTATTTAAATATTCTAAAATAAAATTTATTGATAACAGTAATAAATAAAAAATTGTCTTTACAAATTGACTATATTTTATATATATCAATCAACATTTTATCACTTTAATAATATTTTCTACAGAAAACTTTATATATTATTAGCTATTTAATAGTTATAAATGAATTTTTATATTACATAATCTTAACATAATTTTCATATTATTAAGCAGAATAAAAAATGATATATAATACATATATTGAAAAACAGTTTTTTTATTATAAATAAATATTGCTTATAGATTAATTCCATGTTAAATTTAATTTTTATGAAAAAATATTTTATTGTATATTCATAAAAATAATGTTTTATTATTATAATATATATCAGTTTATAAAAAAATACATCATGCGATTTTCTTTAAAAACTATTGAATCAATAACATGCCATTACTAACTAAATGAAATATCAATTTATATTTTATTACAAAAACTACCTAAAATAACTGTTCAATAAAAAATAAAATATTTATTTGAAATACCGAAAAATTATAAATAATCTCTAATAATTAATCAAAAAATAATAACATTTTTTTATATAAAATATCAATAAAATTATTTTCATTAAATTACTCTATTGTACTCATATATTCATTAATAATGAATGTTTATTTTAATTTATATAGATTCAATAACACGTTGTACACCCACTACTTTTTCATTTTTAGTAGTATGTATTAAAGTAACACCGTGTGTATTTCTTCCAACAATACTTACTTCTAGAACACGTATTCGAACTAAACGACCAGTATCAGTAATAATCATAACTTGATCTTTTTCATCAACTTCAATTGCTCCAACAACATGACCATTACGTTGGCTTACCTTAATAGAAATAACACCTTGAGTGGCACGTGATTTTATCGGATACGCAATTTGTTCAGTACGTTTACCATAACCATTTTTTGTGACAGTTAAAATATCACCTTTGCCACGAGGAACAATTAATGAAACAACTTTATCACCAGATTGTAGTTTAATACCCAAAACACCAGTTGCTGTACGTCCTGTAGGACGTATAGCATTTTCTTTAAATCGAACAACTTTACCATCAGCAGAAAAAAGCATAACTTCATTGTTACCTTTTGTTAAATCTACACCAATAAGTTCATCTCCTTTTTTTAAATTAATGGCAATAATTCCTGCAGTTCTTGGATGACTAAAATTTTTTAATGCAGTTTTTTTTACTATCCCACTTGCTGTAACCATTAATACATAATTATTTTCATCAAATCCATAAACTGGTAAAATTGCTGTAATGCGTTCATATTTTTCTAATGGCAATAAATTAACAATAGGTCTTCCTCGAGCTCCACGATGTGCTTCTGGCAACTGATATAATTTTATCCAATAAAGACGACCACGACTAGAAAAACATAAAATTGTATTATGAGTATTAGCTATCAACAAAGATTGAATAAAATCTTCTTCTTTAATTCTAGCAGCTGATTTGCCCCTGCCACCGCGTTTTTGTGCCTCATAAGAAGATAATGGTTGATATTTTATATATCCCTGATATGACAATGTAACCATAACATCTTCCCGATTAATTAAATCTTCAATATTCAGATTGACACTATTTTTATGAATTTCTGTACGTCTTATATCAAGATATTGTGATTTAACAGCTAATAATTCTGCTTTTATGACTTCTATTAATCTTTGTGGATTTTTGAGTATATCTAAAAGTAATTTAATCTGTTTTAATAAATCATTATACTCATTTAATATTTTTTTATATTCTAAACTTGTCAATTTTTGTAAACGCAAATCAAGAATAGCTTGTGCTTGTATATCAGTTAAATGATATTTACCATATTTTATACCATATTTAGTATCTACCAATATTGGTTGTTCAGTTTGAGTATTTATATTCATTAACATAGAAGAAAGATTACCCAACTTCCATGGAGTTTTCATTAAAACTAATTTTGCATTATGAGAATTTAATGCTTCTTGAATAATGGGAATCATTGAATGAATATTAACTAAAGCTACTGATAACGCTTCTAATATATGAGCACGTTCACGTGCTTTTCGTAATTCAAATATCGTCCGTCTAGTAACCACTTCTCTACGATGCCGAACAAAAAATTCAATAATTTCCTTTAAATTTAAAAGTTTAGGTTGAGAATCACACAAGGCAACCATATTTATACCAAATGAAACTTGAAGTTGCGTAAGAGAATATAAATTATTAAGTATAATTTCCGCTACTGCATCGTGTTTTATTTCAATAACAATACGCATACCATCTTTATCAGATTCATCACGTAATGAACTGATTCCATCAATTCGTTTATCTTTAACTAATTCAGCAATTTTCTCAATCAAACGGGCTTTATTAACTTGATAGGGGATCTCTTTAACAACAATAGTATTACGTCCATTAGTATTAATTTCAATATTAGCACGACCACGTATACGAATCGTACCCCGACCTGTTTTATATGCATCTATAATACCGCAATAACCATTTATGATTCCAGAAGTTGGGAAATCAGGACCAGGTATATATTCTAATAATTTTTCAATACTAATCTTTTCATCATCAATATACGCCAAACAACCATTAATTACTTCACCAAGATTATGCGGAGGAATATTAGTAGCCATTCCAACTGCAATACCTGAAGAACCATTAATGAGTAAATTTGGGATACGAGTAGGCATTACATCTGGGATTTCTTCCGTACCATCATAATTAGGTACAAAATTCACTGTTTCTTTATCTAAATCTTCTAATAATTCATGCACAATTTTTGCCATACGTACTTCAGTATAACGCATCGCAGCAGGGGAATCACCATCAACAGATCCAAAATTTCCTTGTCCATCAACTAACATGTAACGCATAGAAAATGGCTGTGCAAGACGCACTATGGCATCATAAACAGCAGTATCTCCATGAGGATGATACTTACCAATAACATCACCAACTATACGAGCTGATTTCTTATAAGGTTTATTCCAATTATTACCTAAAACATGCATTGCATATAATACACGACGATGCACTGGTTTTAATCCATCTCGTACATCTGGAAGAGCACGACCAACAATTACAGACATCGCATAATCTAAATAAGAATCTTTAAGCTCTTCTTCAAGATTAATTGGCGTAATTTCTCTTATCTCACTCATGAATCCATTATCCTTTATTTCCTTACTTTATTTAAAAAAATTATACTATAAAATCATGAATTTATAAAATCAAAAATATATAATAATCTCTACAAAAAAAAACAAAAAACATGAATAATAAATAACTAATGCACAAAAATAAGAACATATATGATGAAAAATAAACAACATTCAAATACAAAAAAAAATATTGATTACAATGAAATTAAAAAATTTAATTTTATAGCATCCCAATGGTGGAATAAAAATAAATCATCTTTGCATCAAATTAATCCATTGCGTTTAAATTTTATACTAAAACATACAAATGGTATTTTTGGAAAAAAAATACTTGATATAGGCTGTGGTGGAGGAATTTTATCAGAAAGTATGCACAACGAAGGGGCGATCGTTACAGGAATTGATATAACGCCTAAAATGATTAAAAATGCTAAACTACATGCATTAAAAAAGAACATTAAAATTCAATATATAAAAGAAACAGCTGAAAAACACGCAAAAAAAAAATCTAAAAGTTACGATATAATTACTTGCATGGAAATGCTCGAACATGTCCCTTATCCTAAATCAATAATTAAAGCTTGTGAGAAATTAATTAAACCTGGTGGACATATATTTTTTTCTACCATTAACCGCAATAAAAAATCCTGGTTATTTGCTATTATAGCTGCTGAATATATTCTTAATATCGTTCCTAGGGGAACACATAATATAAAAAAATTTATTCAACCTTCTGAATTACTTAGCTGGATTGATCAGACTTCTTTAGAAGAACAAAACATAATAGGATTACATTATAATCCATTTAGTAATAAATTTTATTTAGGAGAAAATGTCGACGTGAATTATATTTTGCATGTATCACACAGAAATATATGATAAATTTTATAAAAATTATGTTTTAAAACTTGATAACGAAAAAATATTACATTATATTGTAATATAAATAAAAAAAAATACTATATATTGTATTATAAATAGATTTTAATATTATCATTTTATGAATACATAAATATTTAACTTTATAGATCTCTAACCTTAGAGGTATACCTACTAATATGATGCAAGAAAGTCTTTTAGTAACAAAACGTAATGGCCATAAAGAACTCATAAATCTAGATAAAATTCACAAAGTCATCACTTGGGCTGCGAAAAATCTACAAGATGTATCTGTTTCACAAGTAGAGTTACATTCACAAATTCAATTTTACAACGGGATAAAAACCGCTGATATTCATGAAACAATAATCAAGGCAGCCGCAGATCTTATTTCTTCTAATACACCTGATTACCAATATCTTGCAGCTAGATTAGCAATTTTTCACTTACGAAAAAAAGCCTATGGAAAATTTGAACCCCCTAAACTATATCAGCATGTAAAAAAAATGGTCAAAATAGGGAAATATGATAAACATTTGTTGGTAGATTATTCAGAAAAAGAATTTCACAAACTTGATAATTTTCTAGATCATTGGCGTGATATGAATTTTTCCTATGCCGCAGTAAAACAACTAGAAAAAAAATATTTATTGCAAAATAGAGTTAGTGGACAAATTTATGAAAGTCCACAGTTCATGTATATTCTTATTGCTGCTTGTCTTTTTGCACGATATTCAAAAAAAATACGATTGGATTATATTCATCTTTTTTATGATGCTATTTCAACTTTCAAAATCTCACTGCCAACTCCTATTATGGCAGGGGTACGGACGCCTACTAAACAATTTAGTTCTTGTATATTAATTGAATGTGATGATACACTTGATTCTATTAACGCCACAACAAGCTCCATTATTAAATACGTATCCCAACGTGCGGGTATTGGTATTAATGCCGGAAATATTCGCGCATTAGGAAGTCCTATTCGTAATGGAGAAGCCTTTCATACAGGTTGCATCCCTTTCTATAAACATTTTCAAAGTGCTGTAAAATCATGTTCTCAAGGTGGAGTACGTGGTGGAGCTGCTACATTATTTTATCCACTTTGGCATTTAGAGATTGAAAGTTTACTTGTCTTAAAAAACAACCGAGGGGTTGAAAATAATCGTGTGCGTTATCTTGATTATGCTGTACAAATAAATAAATTAATGTATGAAAGACTCATAAAAAATAAAGAAATTACATTGTTTAGCCCATCCGATGTTCCTGGATTATATCAAGCATTTTTTAATGATCAAAGTGAATTTGAACATTTGTACTTAAAGTATGAGTCAGATTCAACAATCCGTAAAAAACGCATTAAAGCTATCAATTTATTTTCCTACATGCTGCAAGAACGCGCGTCAACAGGGCGAATATATATTCAAAATGTCGATCACTGCAATACACATAGTGCATTTAATCCTGAAGTTGCACCTATTCGTCAATCTAATCTTTGTATGGAAATTCTTTTACCAACCAAACCACTAAATGATATTAAAGATACAAAAGGTGAAATTGCACTCTGCACTCTTTCTGCTTTTAATCTAGGTATAATTAAATCATTACAGGAACTTGAAAAGTTATCAGTATTAATAGTACGCGCATTAGATGCAGTACTGGATTACCAAAATTATCCTATTATTGCTGCTAAAAAAGCTTCTATGAACCGTCGTACTTTAGGTATAGGTGTGATTAATTACGCTTATTATTTAGCAAAAAACAAAGTACGTTATTCTGATGGCAGTGCTAACAATTTAACACACAAAACTTTTGAAGCTATACAATATTATTTATTAAAAGCATCTAATGAACTTGCAAAAGAACAAGGACAGTGTCCATTATTTCATGATACCACTTATGCAAAAGGTATTTTGCCTATTGATACTTATAAAAAAACATTAGATCAATTAACATCAGAACCACTGCATTATGATTGGGAAACATTAAGAATTAATATCAAGAAATATGGATTACGTAATTCTACACTTTCTGCATTAATGCCGTCAGAAACTTCTTCACAAATATCAAATGCTACTAATGGCATTGAACCACCAAGAGGTTATATTAGCATCAAAGCATCTAAAGATGGAATCTTACGTCAAGTAGTTCCTGAATATAATAATTTAAAAAATGATTATGAATTATTATGGCAAATCCCTAATAATGTTGGTTATTTACAACTCGTAGGTATTATGCAAAAATTTGTTGACCAATCTATTTCTGCAAATACTAATTATGATCCAACTCGTTTTCCGAATAACAAAGTTCCAATGCACCAATTAATAAAAGATTTATTAACAGCTTATAAATATGGCATCAAAACACTTTATTATCACAACACACGTGATGGTTCAGAAGATTTTCAGGGTGGCCTTAAAAAAAATATTCAATTTTCTGAAAACGATTGCAATAGTGGCAGTTGTAAAATATAAAAGGAAAACAAAGTGAAATATCAATATACAACATTTTCACAAAAAAAAAATGATCAATTAAAAGAACCTATGTTTTTTGGGCAGCCTGTTAACATTATACGGTATGATCAACAAAAATATCCAATTTTTGAGAAATTAATTGAAAAGCAGTTATCCTTCTTTTGGCGTCCAGAAGAAATAGATGTGTCTCGTGATCGAATTGATTACCAATCACTTCCTGAACACGAGAAACATATTTTTATTAGTAATTTAAAATACCAAACATTATTAGATTCTATTCAAGGGAGAAGTCCTAATGTTGCATTATTACCAATTATCTCTATTCCGGAATTAGAAACATGGATAGAAACATGGTCATTTTCAGAAACTATTCATTCACGATCATATACACATATTATTCGTAATATTGTTAATGATCCATCAAATATTTTTGATGACATAATAACTAATCATGAAATTTTAAATCGGGCAAAAAATATTTCTATGTATTATGATAATTTGATTAAAATGACCAGCTATTACCATATGTTAGGTGAAAATAAACATATTATTAATGGTAAAAATATTTTTATTTCTTTACATCATTTAAAAAAACAACTTTATTTGTGTTTAATGAGTGCAAATGCATTAGAAGCTATTCGTTTTTATGTAAGTTTTGCATGTTCATTTGCTTTTGCTGAACGTGAATTAATGGAAGGTAACGCAAAAATTATCAAATTAATTGCACGTGATGAAGCATTACATCTTACTGGTACTCAGCATATTTTAAATCTTATGCGATCCGGTCAAGATGATCCTGAGATGCTTGATATTGCGAAAGAATGTGAAAAAGAATGTTATGAATTATTTATCCAAACAGCACAACAAGAAAAAGCATGGGCTGACTATTTATTTTCTGGTGGTTCTATGATTGGACTTAATAAGGATATCTTATGCCAATATATTGAATATATTACCAATATCAGAATGCAAGCTGTTGGACTAAAATTACCATTTCAGAAACGCTCTAATCCTATTCCATGGATTAATACTTGGTTAATGTCAGATCATGTACAAGTAGCACCACAAGAAGTAGAAATCACCTCTTATCTAGTAGGACAAATTGATTCTCAAGTAGATACTAATGAATTACAAAATTTTGAATTGTAAAAATTATGGAAAAATATAAAATATTTGTTCTTCAAAAAGAAGATAAAAAAAGCACAAAAAAAATAAATTTTTTTTATAATAAACAGCATACTAGCATTCTTGATACACTTGAAAAAAAAATTCAGATTGATTTTCAATGTCGAAAAGGATTTTGTGGTATCTGTCGTATTTATTTAAAAAAAGGAAAAATAAAATATCATAATCAGCCTCTTGCATTTATTCATAAAAATGAAATACTACCTTGTAGTTGTCAACCAATAAGTGATATTTTTATTGTTATATAATAAAATAATTCATAAAATAAAGTTCTAAATATCTTTCACATACCTATCTAAGGATAAAAATATCAAAAGATAGCAATAAAAGTAAATCAATAATCATTAAAAATTTTTATTATATATACAATACAGAAAATATACGTTTAATTTATTTATATATATTTTTACTATATAGTTTATATACCGATCTTTTATTTTTTTTTATCCCGATAAAATTACTACAATAAAAAACATGAATAATATTTTATGAACTAATAGTGAATACATTATTTTTTAATTTTATAAATATTAATTAACAACAATATTATTCAACTTAGCGATCTTAAAAATAATTTATTTTTTATTATTAATAATTGAAGAAATATATCGAGATAAAACAATAAAAGTAAAAAATCTTATCAACATCATCACTTGATAAAAATTGATGTCTTATATTTATATATATTATTTAAATGATAATTAAAATTACTACTGAAGTATTTTATAATAACATTAAAAAACTATAATATAATACTTAAACTTATTACACTTTTTTATCATCAAAAATTAAAAACAGCACCAACATAAAAATCATCTGCAACAGTATGTTGAATATCAAAACTATTGTTTTGAATTTTTATAAAACGATAACCTGCACTCATTATAAATGATTGTAATAATTCATATTTTATACCAATGTTTACTTCTTTATAGAAATAATGATCAGAAATAAAGACATGAGGTGAACCATAAATTTCACCATATATACTAAAACATGGCATAATGTACAAATTAGCACCAATACCAGCAGTAAAAGCAAAAGTAAAACTATCTTGTTGTTGTAAGAAGTTTAAAAAATATGTTTTTCCAGCACAATAAGCACTTAGTGGCCCAAATGGGATACCAAAAGTTCCTCCTAAACTAAATAGTTGCTTGTCATGATCGCTACGTATTAAATTGCTATTTATTTCTAAATAAACTCCTTTATTTCCAATGCTAGTAGAAAATTCAGTAAAATCTTTTCCTATGTGAGCACCAAAAACAATTGCATGTAAAAAATCTATAAAAATAAAGCATCCTATTATTATTAGTAGTATTTTTTTTATCACTAAATACCTAATCATTTAAATAAACTTAATTTTAAATAAAAATTCTATAATAATATATTTTATGCTAAATTTAATTTTTATAGAT
This sequence comes from Arsenophonus sp., assembly GCA_031446165.1. Classification (GTDB taxonomy): domain Bacteria; phylum Pseudomonadota; class Gammaproteobacteria; order Enterobacterales; family Enterobacteriaceae; genus Arsenophonus. The sequence goes on from CP132905.1 coordinate 750,561, forward strand.
ACTAGTGCACATATAAAATATTATTTTTTAAGAAGTTCATTAATTTTAAAATATATATTTAACATAAATTTTAATTTTTAATTTAATAAGCATTAACCATCTCTTTTAATAAAGAGATCTGTAGAAATGAACTATAAAAAAATAATATTTTAAAATTAATGATAAAAAACTATTTCTCATGAAACCTTAATTAATAAAAACCAGTGTAAATATAATTTATTTTTAAATATTCAACAGTCATAAAAATTTTATATCATGTATTATGACTAATACATAAAATATAACTATTATACAATTAACAAAAGAAAACTACATCATAAAAAATTAACAGTTTTTAATATAAATCTAAGATTTTTTATTGAAAATAAAAATATAAAAAGTTTTAACACATATTTTTATGTTATATCATTACAACTATTTAACAACTGATTTCATCCAAAGATAATTGAAAGCCTAATACAAAATTTTTCATAAAATACTCTATTTCATCTATAGAAGATTCAAACAATATTTTTTCAAGTCGTTTTTTAGCTAAATTAAATTCGTTATTTCCAACAGATAATTCTTCTAAACATTTTAAATATGCACACAGCACATCTGCATATTTGATAATAGTATATTCTTTTTCAGAAAAATATTCATCATTCAAAATAAAAAGAAAATCTTTTTGTAATTCTTCTGGCAACATATTAATGAGTTTTTTTTGTGCATATTTTTCAATTTTTTTATATTCATTAGCGATTTTAATATTATGATATTTAATTGGGGTCGGTAGATCTCCAGTAATAACTTCACTAGCATCATGATACATCGCTAACACTGCAATACGCTCAGCATTTATATTTCCATTGAATTTACGATTTTTAATACAAGCTAGTGCATGAGCAACGAAAGCAACTTGCAAACTATGTTCTGAAACATTTTCTGTACGTACATTACGCATTAATGACCAACGATTAATTAATTTCATGCGAGAAAGATAAGCGAAAAAATAACTCATATATTTTCCTTGTATCTAAATTACGAACAATGTTAAACTTATGCATGTAATCCATATTTTTAAAAACCATTAATATAAAACTTATCTATATATTTTATCTAAAAAATATATACTTAATAAATAACTGATTTTTATGATTTATTATACCTAAAAAAATAATATTTTTTTACTTTTCTTATAGCTTTAATAATTTATCAAAATAACGGAAATCATGATCTTGTTATTAGTCTTTTGAAAAATATACAAACAATTCTTTTCATAAGTTTAATGAAATAGTTTAATGAATATGAATCATTTATTATAAAAATAATTACTAAATACTATTATAATACTTTTAATCAAATAATTATTTATGTAATTCAGCATTAAAAAATCTTAAAATAACTTTTTATTTGATGGAATGAATAATACATTTAAAAAATGATCTATTTTTTTTAAAATTATACAAAATACAATTTGCTATCATCTCAAGCGAAAAACAGATTAAAAAATAAATCAAAGCAACAAACAGAAAAATTTCCATTGAATAAATCATTTCTCTGTTATTTACTTGAGTTGCTAAGAATGATAACTCTGCCACACCAACAATATATGCCAAAGAAGTATCTTTAATTAAAGCGATTAACTGATTAATAAATGATGGAACCATCATAAGTAATGCTTGCGGCAATATAATATTCCATAATACTCCAAACATTGTAAATCCTAATGACATACCTGCTTGCCATTGCCCTTGACCAATAGCTGCAATACCTGCTTTTACTACATACGCCAAATAAGCTGCACTAATTAAACTTAAAATAGCAATGACAGTTATCAGTTCAGGAATATCAGTTCCCAATAAAATAGGTAATAAAAAATAACTCCAAAACATCAAAAGAATGACAGGTGTAGATCGGAAAAAACATAAAAAAACTCCTAAAACATTTACCCATAAACTTCTCAATGTTGTTAACAAAATTCCAATAAAAATTCCTAAAATAATAGATATACTTCCTGCCAATAAACTTATTAATATAGTTAATGCTGCACCTTCTAAAGGACCATCAGGATATGTTCCAAACAAAATATAACGCCAATTATCTCCAATAACTTCAAAATTCATATGAATATTTCTTTCTTAAAAAATGCTTTTGACACCACTGTGAGCAAACTTCTACCATAGCAATAACAATGATATAAAGAATTGTTGTAATACCAAAAACAACAAATGTTTGCAAAGTTTCATTCTCAATTTGACGAGATACATAAGAAAGTTCAGCCACACCTATTGCCATTGTTAATGAAGAATTTTTTATAATATTCATATACTGATTAAAAAAAAGCGGCACAGCGATTTTAAATGCTTGAGGAAAAATAACATAATACATTACTTGAAAATCAGAAAAACCTAATGCTAATGCTGCAAATTTTTGTTGAATTTTAACAGAATAAATACCAGACTTTAACTCTTGAGCAATAAAAGGAGCAGAATAAAGAATTAATCCAAGCATCCCTGCTAAAAATTCAAATGATGGCCATACCAATATGACTCCAATAATAGAAATTTGGTGCGCTGTATTTAACCATTTTATTATAAATTCAGGTAATATGTTTATAGCTGCAAAATACCAAAAAAAAAGTTGTACCAATAAAGGTGTATTACGAAACAGAGAAATATAAATGTTTATCAAATACCGAAAAAATAGTAACCTGCTTTCTCTAATCAAAGCTAAAAAAAAACCTAATACAGTTGAAATAATTATTGTGCAAACTGATATCCAAACAGTAACAAGCAAACCTCGAAAAATTAAATTTAGATAATCAATCCCTAAAAAACTAGTGGAAAAAAAATTAAACATTCTACAACCTATTCATTATTAAATTAATGTACTTTAATGCTTAACAACAAATATTTATTTTATTTATGCAACATTGCAAATTTAAAATTACCACGAGGCAATGGCGTTTTAGTGTTTAAGCCAAACCACCTATTGTAAATTATATCTGCTTGACCATTATTTTCTAACTGCAATAAGACATTATTTACAGCTTGAATCAATTTTTTTTCACCTTTAGCTGCTACTAATGCTTGATGCTCACATGTAATACTAAAAGATGATATTTCAAAATCATTTTTTATTTTTTCTGGTAAAGTACCCAATAAACCAATTAATTTAGCATCATCTTGAGTAATAGCATGAACATTGCCATTACGCAAAGCAGAAAAAGCAAAAGGAGTATCATCATAAGATATTACTTTAGTGTGTGGATAACGTTCACGCAATATGATTTCTTGTACTGTGCCTTTATCAGCGCCTATACGTAATGGAATAATATCATTGATTTCTTTTAATACACCTTTACGTGCAATAAATTTTTGGTGACTTCTAAAATCAGGAATTGAAAAATCAACTTGTTTGGCACGTTCATTGGTAATAGTAAAATTAGCACTGATCAAATCTACTTTACCAGATGTTAATAACGCTATTCTATTGGCTGGGTTAGTAGAGCGTAGTAATAATTTTACACCAAAATCTTTGGCAATAGCTTTTGCAATGTCAACATCATAACCAACAATCTTTTTAGATTTTGGATCAATAAAACCAAATGGTGGATTACTATCAAAAACAGCAATACGAATGATACCAAGTTTTTCAATACTTTCTAATCGATCTGCTTGTAAAAAACCACTAAAAAAGGTTAATATTGCAGATAATAAAATTATTATAAGATAACTTCTCATGTAAGCCTTACCTTCTAAACTTGTCGAAATATTAATAATCTTTACATCTAAAGATAGAACAATATTAATTTATATAGCAAAAATATAAAGTGCAGAATTTTACCTTTCTCTTTAAAAGAGTTTTAATAAAATATTCCAAAAAATACTGTAATATTACAAATAATCATCTTCGCAAACAGTGTTTAATTAACTTTTTTATCACAAAAATTTCTTAAATACTATTTTTCATAATGCATTTAAAAAATAATATTTTAACAATAAAAAAATCTTGAAATTTCTATCTAGAACATATTTTTTAACTTACTTTTAATTGTTTTAACTTACTTGCAATTATAAAAAAATAATTTTCCTATATACTTTTTTATTAAAATAGAAATTCAAAAAATCTAAAACATATATAATATAATGTCTTTTTAAAAAAAATATAATTAAATATACAAAATAAACCATATTAGTTAGATAATTATCAACATTTACACAATCTTTTTTAATATGCAATCTAAATCTTAATCTATTTCAAAAATATTTGATAATACATAAAAAATTCTTATTTTTATAAATTTATTCTATTTTTATTAAAAAACTGACCTTTAATAACATTTTCTAAAAAAACTATTTATAAAAAATTTTTAAAAATATATTACCATATTTGATTAAACATTTTTTTAAAAAAAATATTTCATAAAATAATAAATATTTTAAAAAATGTAAGTACTATAAAATAGTAAAAAATTAATTTTTTTATATATTTAAAAAAATAATAAAGTTTTTAAGATATTTTCAAATAAAAACAGATCTTCTAAAACACTATATTAAATAAAATCGAGATACTTACTAATTTATAGTTTTTAAAATTTAAAATATATTATCTATTTTTATGCTTTTAAAAATTGTAAAAATATTCTCCAGAATTTATATAAAAAAATGTTTTTTATATTTTATATAAATAACACATATTAATATATGTTATTATTTAATTAATATATAAATAAGTATACTAATAGCAATTCATTAATTTATATATTTTATTTTTTGAAATATTTAATATATTTTTAAAAAATTTTATATTACTGTCTATATAATTTTTTGTTTTTTTAAAAAAATAAGTATTATATATTTAATAAAGATTGTTAATATATTATATTCTTTATTATATTAAATATATTTTTTATTAATAAAATAAATTATAGAAATAATAAATACATATCATTTATTAGAATTATTATATTGAAAATTAAAAAACATAAAAACGCTTTAAAAATATTTAAAATATAAAAAATATTATTAAAAAATATTAAAAATATATGGATTCATATAAGAATCTTATTCTCTTTTAAAGAAACTCTATGAAATTAAATAATATTTTCTTTCTTAAAAGGAAGTTTTTATATGTTATTCAAAAAATAACATATGCTCTAATTTTTGATTATATTTACATAAAAAACATTCTTTTCTAAAGAAATAAAAAAACAATAAATAGCAAATTAATAAATCAAAAATAATAAATTTTATAATATATTTTTTTTCAATACTTATTTTTTCACACTAAATATATCTAGTAAAAAACAAAAACTAGCATAAAATTATTTTTAATATAGCAAGATAAATCCAATTATTTTTGATCATCATTTTATGTAAAAACATAAAAATCTACAGAACATCCTTACCATAACATGTACAGTGTTATTCATGTTTCAAACAAAATTTATAATTTTATCTAAAAATAAAAATTAATATAGATAAAATAAAAAGAATTTTAAAAACATAAATTTATAAATTTTTTATAATATGAGTGTCATCATCTAAGAATATTTTCCATGTATTTACACCTAATATTTAAACTTATTACAATAAATAACTTTCTTATCTTTACAAGTACGTACTTAGCAGTTCATTTGACGTCGTAATACTATAAAAAATATGAGCTAATAATTCTTGAGAATATATCAAAATAAATTTAAAAGCATATAATCAGCAACATCAATTTTTATTTGATGATTTAATCTACTTTATTTTATCTTTTTCTGTTATTGGAATAATATGATCTTAAAATTTTAAAAAATAAGTAAATAAACTCTTTTTACCTAACATTAAAAACTAAATAAAATTAATTGCATTGTTTTAATTTTTTAAAAATTATTCATTATCTACAGTATCTATGCTAGATGCTTGAAAACCTTATTTTTTACATTCATATTTAAATTTAGTGCATATAAAACACATAATCATTTATTCTCATTTAAAATAAAAATGTTATAATATATGATATGTGTATATTTTTAATTAATTACAGTAATATTCAAAAATTAATATTTTAAAGTATTTTTTTTTGAATAAAAACCAAATGTATTATATAATTAATAATTAATATAACTCTCTAAAAAAATTGCAATATCTTCTTGGTATTTTTAAAAACTTTTTTATAATTAAATGATCAAATATTTAAAGAAATCATTAAACATTTAAAATCATTTAAGAGGATTAATATATTAATTATCACTACATCATATCAACATATTTAGACATAAAAAATTATTAAAAACAAATTAATAGCTATTCATTTTTAATAAATGCAATTTATTTAAAGCGATCAATTTAATATTTTTATGAAATTATTTCATGATGATAAAAATTTAATACTAAAAATACGTAAAAATATTCATAAAAATTAAAAAACAAATTTTAAATGATATATTTTTATACTGATAAATCCTATATTCATACTGATAAATCCTATAAATAACCAGCACACCACATGAAGTAAATATTTAAAAGCAATCAACATAAAGAAATATTTATTTATAAAATTAATTTTAAATATTATTATAAATTAATAACAATCCTATTCACATATTTTAAAAATCATTATAAATAAAATTTTAATTTTAAAATTTATAATTATAAAATATTAAAAATTAATTACTACACATCTTAATAAAAAACTTATTACAATAGAAATAAAAAACAATTAATTTATTTTTTTAAAAAATAAATTCCATCATTAATATTTAAAATATACATTTATATATGAAATAAACAATCAATATCTCATTATCATTAATTATATTTTTTTGATTAACAATAAATACGTTACAAAAAATACAATATAAAAATATACTACTATCATATTTATATTAAGCTAATTACAATATTAAATATAGAGCTAAATTAAGTATTTTGTTATATTAGAATACATAATTAAAATTTTTTAGCAACAATAATTTTTTTTATAAAGTTAAAATTATTAATCTTTAAAAAGATATTCGTTAAAATATGAATAACGTATATTTAATTGAATACATATAAATGAAATATAACATATAAAAATTCTATTTACATTACATTTTATATTATTTTAAATATTCAGATTAACTTTAACTAAAAAGTTAATCCATCTCACAATACTATCATACTGTAAGAATATCTAACTTTTTACTTTTAAAAGAACTCATGGAATTATTACTGATCCCTATTGAAAAATTTCTTGAATTGTATATTTTAAAAAATAACTATCTTTTGAATACATAAAAGAAAAAATAAAAATATTTCTATAAAAATTATTGTTTAAATTATTTTAGTTATATTTCTTACCTTAATTTTAGTTATATTTCTTACCTTAATGAAGCAACAAAATCTACTAATAATTCCATAAATTTATATGGATGAGAAATAAACGGTGCATGAGCAGCATGTTTTATTATAATAGAAGAAGATTTTGGTAACCATTGATCTATAATTGATGATATTTTTCTAGGAACTAAAGTATCTAAATCACCATAAATACGCAAAAAAGGTTTTTTAAAAGTTAATAAAGATTTTCTTAAATCAGTGTTTTGTAAAATTTTTAGACCTTTTTTTAAAACAGATGATGAAGGTAATGGTTGTTTTAAAATTAATGATTTTAATAATTTTATATCTTCATCTAGTGATGTACTATCTAATATTTGTAATTCAAGAAACCGTTCAATAGTATTATTAAAGTTAAATCTTAATTGTTGTTCAAAATTTTGAAGAATGCCTAATTTAATACCAGGCCAATTATTTTTCTCAATAAAACAAGGAGAGGAAGCTACTGTTATTAAACCAGCTATTTCTTTTTGGTACTTTAATGCGATCATGCTAGCAATTAATCCACCTAATGACCAACCTAACCAAATAGACTGTTTCGGTGCTTTTTCCCAAATAATTTCTGTTATTTCTTCTAGTGAAAGAGGCGGAAACATATAATTGCGACCATAACCTGGTAAATCAACAAAATGAAAACAAAAATTAACACTAGATTCTACTTTAACAATACTTCTCCAAACTTCTGCATTTAATCCCCACCCATGCAATAGAACAATATTTTGTTTTCCAGTACCAACCTTTTCCCAAAAAAAATTACTCATTTCTTATTTTCTCTAAAATACATTATGATAAATTGTTTGATTATAAACAACTACTAATTATTAATCTATGTAGATTATATTAAAAGAAATATTTCTAAAAAATAAATGTATTTTTTATTCTTAATCTTTTTTAAACAATAAAAAAAATCATCTATTACACGCTTTTCAAATCTAAAATTACAATAATTTTTGTATATATAAAATTTGTAATTCCAAAATAATATTAAATGAATATTACAAATATTCATAATATTTTAAAAATTTTGCTTTATATAGCAATGTATTAATTTTATATTTTTTAATATCATTAAATTTTTTTTATTACACGTTAATAAAATTATTATAATTAAATAAAATAGTAATTATAATATATAAAAATTAATTTCAAAAAAATAAAAATTACATAAAATATGATACTTTTTTTAGTAATAACATAAATCTATGTTTCAATCATTTTTTGTAATCAAATAAATCTTGAACAATATTAAAAACTTGCAAAAATACAATAAAATTATATATAATGAAAAAATGTAAAAAAATATACAACATAAATTATGATTAATATTACAAAAGAAGCACAAATACACTTTAGCAAACTATTAGAAAAAAAAGAACCTGGTACACAAATTCGAATATTTGTTATCAATCCTGGCACTCCTGCTGCTGAATGTGGCGTTTCTTATTATCCTAAAAATACAATTGAAGTAAGCGACATCGAATTTAAATTCGATAAATTTTCAGCATACATTGATAAAATTAGTCTTTCTTTTTTAAAAGAAGCAGAAATAGACTTAATAAAAGATCAGGCAGGATCTCAATTAACTATAACAGCACCGCATGCAAAAACAAATAAAATTTTTGATAAATCGATGTCATTAACTGAAAAAATTAAATATGTCATAGAATTCCAAATTAATCCACAATTAGCAAAACATGGTGGTCACGTTTCATTAATAAAAGTTGATCATGATGGATATGCAATTTTACAATTTGGCGGGGGGTGTAATGGGTGCAAAATGGCAGACTTCACATTAAAAGAAAATATTGAAAAACAATTGCTAAATATGTTTCCAAGTGAATTAAAGGGTATAAAAGATTTTACGGAACACCAGCATGGTAATCACTCTTATTATTAAATATAATAAAATTAGCTTCTCATAAATATTCAATAAAAATATAATTTAAAATTTAAATTTTCTTTATAGAATATTATAAACTAATAAAAATTTTATTAAAAATATTTTTTTGAATAACATCATAATGAACAATAAAAAAATCTAAAAAATATAAAGAATTATATAAAATAAATGTTCTTTTATATTATTATATTACAAAGTTTCTTAAAAAAATAAAAAAATTATAAGAACAGTAAATTTTTTATATAAAAGTCGCGTACTGTGAAAATATATAAAAAATAAAATATATCAATTAAATATTAAAAATTATAAACATAAATTACTAAAAATAAACTTAATTTGTTGTAAGCAAAAAAAATTGATAAAAAATAAAAACTTATAAAAATTTTTCAAAATAAAAAAACAGTAATACCAGAAAATTTGTCATAACAGAAACTGTGTTTTTTAAAATTTATATTTCATAAAACATCAATAAAATCCATAATAGTTTTATATAATATCTGTTATTTATTGAATAAATACCATTAAAAATATCATTTTAAAAAACATTATTAAAAGTAGGAATAATTGTACCATATATTTCAAACATAAAACAGATTACTAATACAAAAAATAATAATCTTTAACCAATGTTTTTTACAATATTATATTTATACTTATTTATAATAATTTACAAAAAATATTAAAACAAAAAAATAAAAAACTGTTTTGTATTGTTATAAATACACATCAAATCATTCTTAAACATTAAATTTTTTAATAATTGATAAAAATGTCTAATTGTATACAAACATAACATAGTTTTATTTATTCAATATAAAAATTTTCCTTAAGAAGAGAATATTTTAAAAATTCTGAATACAAAAAAATAAAATTAATAAAGTCTTTTTGCCATATCTAATAAATTTTTTTTAAACTGACGTTTCATATTCTTCACTACATCAATAATATCATGATGCACAAGTTTATCATTTTGAATTCCTATACATCGATCAGTATATCCTTCTAAAAGCAACTGAACAGAATAAGCTCCCATGTAAGATGCAAGAATACGATCATTAGCTACTGGAGTGCCCCCACGTTGAATATGACCTAAAATAGTAGCTCTAGTCTCATGTTTTGTGGCACTTTCAATATATTTTGCCAATTTATTAACATCATAAATATATTCAGTAATGGCTACAATAGCATGGCGTTTACCTTTCAACAATCCAGACTTAATTTCTTCTAATAATTCTTCTTTATAAAAAGGTATTTCTGGTAATACTATAAACTCACAACCTCCAGCTATAGCTGCAGATAAAGTTAAATTACCACAATGACGACCCATTATTTCAACAATAGAAATACGTTTATGAGAAGTAGAAGTATCTCGCAAACGATCAATTGCTTCAACAATTGTTTCTAACGCTGTAAAATAACCAATAGTATAGTCAGTACCTGCAATATCATTATCAATAGTTCCAGGTAACCCGATACAAGAAATACCAGCTGTAATCATCTGTTTTGCACCTCTATAAGATCCATCCCCTCCAATAATTACTAAAGCATCAATATCATTTTTTTTTATATTAACAATAGCTTGATCTCTTATTTTTTTATTATTTCTAAATTCTGGAAAACGAGCAGAACCTAAAAAAGTACCACCACGATTAATGATGTCTGAAACACTGAAAGAGTTAAATTTTTTAATTCTATTTTCATAAAGTCCCATATAACCATCATAAATACCGTACACCTCTAAACCTTCAGAAAGACCTGTCCTTACAACACTGCGAATAGCAGCATTCATTCCAGGTGCATCACCACCACTAGTTAAAACACCAATTTTTCTTATTTCTGTTTTATTCATAGTGACCTTAAAGTAAAAAGTTTTTGTAAACTTATAACATTCAACATTTATTTTGAATAAAATTATTATAAATAAAATTAATTATTTTTATATAAAGAATTGTTATTCTGATTAACATAAAAAAATATATTCACAGATAAATATATGTTTTAGATATTATAATAAAACAAATTTAACTTAAAATATTTCATGATACTTTAAAAAGTATATGTATATATCTTCTTTAATAAATATTAATAATATCGTAAAAATTATTTTTGACTATTAATTCTTTAAATCAATATAAAAATTTTACATAAAATATATAATTGTTAAAAATAAAATTTAAATATTTTTTAATATTCTAAGTATTATTTTATATTAAAATTTTATATAAATATTTATCAATAACTCTGATTTATTTTATGAGCAACAATTATATTCATAAATGAGTTTTATCATCGCCGTTATATATTTTTTTTATCAAAGATTTTATCTTATCTCAAAATAACAGCAAAAAATTATTCAATATTTTGAATCTGCTCACGCATTTGTTCTACCAATACTTTTAATTCAATCGCAGAATTAGTAACTGCATAATTAATAGATTTTCCAGCTAATGTATTTACTTCACGATTAAATTCTTGCATTATGAAATCTAAACGACGACCAACAATTTTATATTTTTTTAGAATATTAAAAGTTTCTATTACATGAGCTTCAATCCTATCAAGTTCTTCATCAATATCAATACGTTGAGCTAATATAATTACCTCCTGTGCTAAACGATTATCATCTATTTTAATTTCTGCCTCTTTCAGCTTATTAAATAATCTTTTTTTTTGTAACTTTAAAATTTCAGGCATCTGAATACGGATTTTTTTTATTTCTTGATAAATAGAATGTAAACGTTTTTCAAGAAATACTTTCAATTTTTTTCCTTCACTTTCACGATTACAAATCAAAGTATCTAAAGCACATTCTAATTCTACCAACAAATGAGAAGAAATAACATCTAAATTTTGTGTTTTGTTGAGCATAATTCCAGGCCATCGAAGAATTTCTAATGGATTTATATTGTTTATATCGACATATTTTTTTACTCTATTAACTATATTAATTAATTCTTGCATTAATTCTATATTCAAAACAAATTTATTCTGTTGATCCATATTGAATTCAACATATAATTTGCATTCTACTTTTCCTCTTGTCAATCTTGCACGTAAACGATCACGAATCAATGGTTCTAAATTTCGAAAAATTTCAGGCAAAAAAACACATATTTCAAGATAACGTTGGTTCAAAGACCGAAGTTCCCAAACTGCATTTCCCCATTTATTTTTTATATCTAATCTTACAAAAGCTGTCATACTACGAATCATATACACTTTCCTTAAATAATCATGAAATTATTCAACAATAAACTTAAAATAACAGCAGAAAATAGGCATTTAATCTTTAAGAACGTATAATAAATACTATACATATTATTTTTAATATAGAGAGAAGAGAAATAGAATGCGTCCAAAAAATCGAAAACCTGAAGAAGTACGTCCTATTAAAATAACAAGAGAATATAGCAAACATGCTGAAGGTTCTGTTTTTATTGAATGTGGTAATACTCAAGTATTATGTAATGCAACAATTACAGAAGGTGTTCCCAGATTTTTAAAGGGGCAATCACAAGGTTGGATAACAGCAGAATATGGTATGTTACCAAGAGCAACACATCATCGTAACATACGTGAAGCTACAAAAGGCAAACAAACTGGTCGCACTATGGAAATACAACGTTTTATTGCGCGTGCTCTGCGAGCTTCAGTTGATTTAAATCAATTATTGGAATATACAATTATATTAGATTGTGATGTAATTCAAGCTGATGGAGGTACCCGTACTGCTGCAATTTCTGGCGCTTATATTGCTTTATATGACGCATTAAATAAAATGTTAACAGAAAAAAAATTAAAACACAATCCTCTTAAATTCATGGTCGCTGCGGTTTCAGTTGGTATTGTAAATGGTCAGGCCATATGTGATTTAGAATATAGTGAAGATTGTGTAGCAGATACAGACATGAATATTGTTATGATGGATAACAGTAAAATAATTGAAGTACAAGGTACTGCTGAAGGAAAACCATTTAGTCATGATGAACTATTATTATTGCTTTCTTTAGCGAAAAATGGCATAAAAAGTATTTTTAAAGCACAAGAAAAGGCAATTAAAAATACGATAAATAAAAAATAACACTCACTAAAATTTTTATTTTTTATAAAAATTTTATAAAAAACTTCAACTAATGTTATAAAACACATCCATTTTTTTATACAATTTATGTTATCCATTTTATGTATTACATAATTTTTTAAATGTATTTAAATTTAATATCACAATAGACCTAATTTTAAAAATTAATATAAAAATTTAACAAAAAAAATAACAAACAAATAATATCGTTATTATTTTATATCTCATAAACAAATTAAATAAATTAATTATATAAATATTATAGCTATTTTTATAAAATTTTATAAATTTATATTATATTTTAAACTTTTAAATATTTTTATATAAAAGAAAAAATAAATATTACATTGTGATTATAATCACATAATATTATAAATTTTATAATTAATTTTTATATAAACATAAATAATAAATGTCTTAATATTTATTAAAATATTAGTATAACTGATTAAGAAATTACTTTTATTACTTTATCATATTAATTAATTTATTTTAAAATATAAAAAATCTGCTTCTTTATTTTTATCAATAAAAAACATAAATTAGTTATATTTTAAAAATATAAAAATCATTGACAACCTGAATGACCAAAACCATTGATATTACGTTCTGTTTTTTTGAATTTTTCTACAATTATAAATTCTACTTGAACAATTGGCACAAAAACCATTTGTGCTAAACGTGCACCAGGTTTAATGGTAAATGTTTTTTTTCCACGATTCCAAACTGAAATCATTAATTCACCTTGATAATCAGAATCTATTAAACCAATTAAATTACCTAATACAACACCATGTTTATGACCTAAACCTGAACGAGGAAGAATTATTGCAGTTAGTTGTTTATCTGCAATGTGTACTGCTAATCCAGTAGGTAACAATTCTGTTTTTCCTGGTTTAAGATAAAACACTTTACTTATACAAGCCCGTAAATCTAATCCAGCAGAACCTTCTGTTGTATAACTAGGCAAAGGAAACATATTCCCTGCACGTACATCAAGAATTTTGATATTTATTTTTTTTTTCATAATGTTTAAGTATCTCATTAAGTAAACGATGACCAAGTTCTAATTTATGACTATATGGTAAATACATTTCTTTATCTTTCCAAAACAAATACAAAGCATTATTATCTGAATTAAAACCATGTGAAGATGATGAAATGTCATTTGCACAAATAAGATCTATTTTTTTTTCTATACGTTTATTACGTGCATATTCTTTGATATTTTCTGTTTCTGCTGCAAAACCAACAACGTAAGGACGATTTTTTATTAACTTACCAACACTAGCTACAATGTCAGGGTTTTTTATAAAAGTAAAAGTTATTTCATCTTTCTGCTGTTTAATTTTTTCTTTTTTAAATTCTTTTGGTCGATAGTCGCTCACTGCAGCACAGCTAATAAAAATTTCCTTTTCATGAATTATATTATGTACTTGACGATACATATCTAATGCACTCACAACATTAATCCGTTCAACGCCTAAAGGCGTTGATAAACTAACTGGACCACTAATTAATGTAACTTGAGCACCTCTTTCTGCAGCTGCTTGAGCTATTGCAAAACCCATTTTTCCGGAACTATAATTGGTTATAAACCGTACTGGATCTATTTTTTCTTGTGTAGGGCCTGCTGTAATAGCAAAATGTAATTTTGAAATATTTTCTTGATATTGTAGAGTATACTTAGCTAACTCACCTATTATCAGAGGATCTAACATTCTACCAGGTCCAATATCACCACAAGCTTGATTACCTTCATCAGGACCCCAAACCAAAATATTACGATCTTTAAGTGTTCTTATATTTTGTTGAGTAATCTTAGCTTGATACATATTTTTATTCATAGCTGGCACTACAGCTATTTTAGCTTCTGAAGCCAGACAGATTGTTGTTAATAAATCATTAGCCATACCAATAGACAAACGAGCAACTAAATCTGCAGTTGCAGGCACTAAAATAATTAAATCTGCCCATTTTGCTAATTCGATATGATTAATCGTAGCATCCATATTGGAATTCAAAAGATCATCAACTACTAGATAATCAGAAATAGTCTGTAATGTTAATGATGTAATAAAAAATTTAGCAGAATGAGTCATTATAACTCTTACTTTTGCTCCATATCTACGTAAAAAACGAATTAATTCTGGTGTTTTATACGCTGCTATACTACCACTAATACCAATTATGATATTTTTATTTAGAAGTCCTTCCATTATTAGATATCCAAAGCAGATAATACGATTACTGAATATCCCATAAGTCTTATTTAGTAGCATCTACTATCAAGTTATATATTATAAAAATAATAAAAACAATAAAAATTTTTTTATATTTTTATGCTATATTAATAAATAGAAATATAAGTTTGCAAATAAAAAATAGTGTGTTTTTTCATAAAACTTTTTTATCAAGTATTTATAATTTTCAGTAATTTTAATATTATTTTTTTAAAAAACATACAATATGTTTTTATAAAAAAATTATTATAACTATTCATTAAATAATAAATGAATTAAAAAAATTATAAAAAACCTTAGAAAATTTCAGAAATTAAAATACTTTTTAATAATATATAAAAAACAAAAGCATTTAGTAAACATTTTATTTTCTTTATTAAAAGATACATAAGCATTTTTTATAAAACATATTTTTTAATACTAAAACTGGGTGTATGCAATAAAGATAAAAAATCTAAAATTTAGTATAATATTTTTTTTGAAAATATGATATTTTTTTTAAAATCTATAATTTTATAAATTCTTTTAAAGGAAAACTATCAAAAAATATTATTTAAATAATACTTTTTTGATTTAAAACTTGAGTAAAATACAAATATATGTATAATGCTTTTTTATTTCTAGATAAAAAATCTATTCAAACATAAATTAATTTAATTAAATTTTTATTAAATATGTGATAAAACAACAAAAATTAAAAATTTTTACAAATTTTTTTTGGAGAAAAATAATAAATGTCACGAATTTGTCAAATAACTAAAAAACGTCCAATGAGTGGACATAATCGATCACATGCAATGAATGCTACCAAACGTCGTTTTTTGCCAAATCTACACTTTCATCGCTTTTGGCTAGAATCTGAAAAACGCTTCATAAAACTTCGTATATCTGCCAAAGGAATGCGCATCATTGATAAAAAAGGTATAGAAAATTTAATAAAGTAATCATTATTACTTCAATAATACACATCAAGGAAAACTCTTTTTAAAATG
The DNA here is from genome assembly GCA_031446165.1 of Arsenophonus sp. Lineage (GTDB taxonomy): Bacteria > Pseudomonadota > Gammaproteobacteria > Enterobacterales > Enterobacteriaceae > Arsenophonus. The sequence goes on from CP132905.1 coordinate 767,129, forward strand.
GCAAAAAGCATTCGCAATAAAATAAAATTAATTTCTCCTGAAGGTACAGGTCATTTTTATACTACAACAAAAAACAAACGTACCATGCCAGAAAAATTAATAATAAAAAAATTTGATCCTATTGTTCGTAAACATGTTCTTTATACAGAATCGAAAATAAAATAATTTTTAATTTAAAACTATCTTTATTATTAGTAAATAATATATCATTAAAAACAAAAAAGAATTCATAAAAAAATTTTTTTCATCTTTTAACATATATTACATTTTTGCATTACAATGTATAATGAAAAATATATTTTGTAGAAAGATTTATACTACACAACAAAAAACAAACATTATTAAGTAATACATGTTATATAAAATAAAAAAATATAAAACATATAACTTTTTTATAAAAAACTAAATCATAAATATCTACACTTTTAAAGTATTTTCGAAAAAAGCCAAATCAAGTATAAAATTTATATTTTTTAAAAATTATACATTTCATCGATCCCATACATAATATCAAAATAAAAATCAAAAATTAATAATCTACTCAAAGTATTGTAATCTTCATTAAAAGAATGTTTATTCTTTATATTATTAATTATATTTAAAATTTTTATGAATACAAAAATAAATGACAACAGAATGTTTAATAAATAATTTAGCAATATTTTTTATTGAATAAACTTTGGCGTCCCCTAGGGGGTTCGAACCCCTGTTACCGCCGTGAAAGGGCGAGGTCCTGGGCCTCTAGACGAAGGGGACATAACAAAATTTTAAAAATTTAAAATAATTTTATATCATATTTTGTATAAAAATATTACTTTAAATATATAACAAAATATAGAACAATGAAAAAATTATTAGTAATCTGAAAACATTAAAACATATAAAATCTTTATCATTTTAATTTACCGTTATCTTTTGGTCAAATAAAATAATTCTTTGTAATATTCTATCATTACAATAACTATATTTAAAATATAGTATCATTTATATTAATCATTACATGATTATAATCTTAATAAACAAGGTATCCATAAAAATAACCTTTAGAAAATTCCTTAATTATTTTTTAATAAAAAAGGTAAATTTACCTTAACATGTTTTATAATTAAAAATAAGTATAATTAATTGCATTACTAAGTAGTTAATTTAATAATCGCATTTTAAATAGAATTAAATAATATTGTTCGATAAAAAATTATTAGAACAAAATAATACATTTTGAGATACAAAACTAATTGTTTACATAAAATTTAAGAAACTATTATTTTTTACTTTTTATGAACCAAAAATTTTGCACTTAACTTATAAAAAGTTCATAAAAAATTATATTACTTTTGAAATTCCATCTATAAAAAATATATAATACTGATATTTTATGATAAAATATTTCATTATTTAAAAATTTTATTATTTAAACTACAAGAAAAACCATAATATCATAATATATAAAATAATTTTTAAAATAAATTTTTAAAATTAAAAAACACAAATAAAAAATATTGATATTTAATAATTTAGATTTCTATTATTTTAATTTTTGATTATATAATGGCTACCTATAAAAAACAATCTTTAGAGTATAATCAAAAGAAAACATTGATAAAAATAATCTAATTCTTAAAAAACAAAAAATGCAAATTATTATATTGTAGGTATAATTACATGAAAATCATACAAAACTTTTAAAGTTCACATAAAAATTAAATAACAATTACATAAAATTTTATGATTTTAATAAAAAATATCTCATCATTCAATTAGTGATATTGCTTAGATAATTTATGAACTAAATCAACAAAATATTCTATATTTTTTGGTAGAATATCTTGATTAATCCCATGACCTAAACTAAAAACATGTCCACTACCTTGACCAAATTGTTTTAAAATCATTTCAACTTCACACTTAATACGTTCTGATGAAGCATATAATACCGCAGGATCCATATTACCCTGTAAAGCTACTTTATCCCCTACACGAGAACGCGCATTATCCATACTTGTCATCCAATCAATACTTAATGCATCACAACCTGTCATGAGCATTAATTCTAACCATTGTCCACCACCTTTAGTAAATAAAGTAATTGGCACTTTATACCCATTATATTCTCGATGCAAACTATCAATAATCTGTTGAATATAATATAACGAAAATTCATGATATGCAGACTTTGTCAAGACCCCCCCCCAAGTATCAAAAATTATGATTGAATGAACTCCTGCTTTTATTTGAGCATTGAGATAAAGAATAATAGTTTTAGCTAATTTATCTAACAATACATGTAATATTCTGGGTTCCATATACATCATTTTTTTTATATGAGTAAATTTTTTACTAGTGCCTCCCTCTACCATATAAGTTGATAATGTCCATGGGCTACCAGCAAAACCTATTAATGGCACTTTACCATTCAACTCTTTAAGAACAGCACGTACGGCATTTATAACATATCCCAACTCTTGTTCAGGATCAGGAATGGATAATTTGCAAATATCAGAAAAATAACGAATAGGACGTTCAAAAATAGGACCTGTTTTTTTTGAAAAATAAAGACCTAACCCCATCGCATCTGGAATAGTTAAAATATCTGAAAAAAGGATTGCAGCATCTAATGGAAAACGAGACAAAGGTTGCAATGTAACTTCACAAGCTAACTCAGGATTTTTACACAATGATAAAAATCCACCAGCTTTTCTACGAATTTTTTCATATTCAGGTAAATAACGTCCAGCTTGACGCATCATCCATATTGGAGTCATGTCAACAGGTTGTTTTAATAATGCACGTAAATAACGATCATTTTTTAATTGCAAAAAAAATATACTCCACAAAATTATAGTATTTTTATATGAAATTTTAATTATAATTTATGATAATTAAAACATAAACAATATAAAATATCGTTAGATTAATTTCATATATATAAAAATACTTAATACACAAAAAATATTAGATATATGCTTATCATATAAATTTTAAAACTTTTTAATGAATACTTGTGACAAAGTACAATATATTTTTACATAAATTTTATTAAATAATATTAATGTAACTTTCATAAAATATCTTTATTAGAAAATCCAGCATTCAGTAGTTCTGCTAAATTAGCAGTTGCTTCATCAGCAGTCACTTGTTGTTGTGATGATTGATTAGGCTTATTACGACGACGGTCTTTATGATATGCATATCCTGTACCTGCAGGAATTAATCTACCAACAATGACATTTTCCTTTAATCCACGTAATTCATCTTTTTTACCAGCAACCGCTGCTTCAGTAAGAACACGCGTTGTTTCTTGAAATGATGCAGCAGAAATAAAAGACTCTGTTGCTAAAGAAGCTTTAGTAATCCCTAATAAATCACGATTAAAAGTTGCAAGTTTTTTACCTGCTTCTTTTAATTTTCGGTTAGCTATTTTAACACGTGCATACTCAACTTGTTCACCTGCTAAAAATTCAGAATGACCAACATCAACTATTGTTACTTTACGTAACATTTGACGAACAATAACTTCAATATGTTTATCGTTAATTTTTACACCTTGCAAACGATACACTTCTTGTACTTCATTAGTAATATAACGTGCAACAAAATGAGCACCGCGCAAACGCAAAATATCATGCGGAGATTCTGGACCATCAGAAATTACATCACCACGTTCAACTCTTTCACCTTCAAACACATTAAGTTGACGCCATTTAGGAATCATTTCTTCATATGGTTCACCACCAGATAAAGGCATAATCACTAGACGACGTTTACCTTTAGTTTCCTTACCAAAAGAAATAATACCGGTAATTTCAGCTAAAATAGCAGCTTCTTTTGGTCTCCGTGCTTCAAAAAGATCTGCGACACGTGGTAATCCTCCAGTAATATCCTTAGTTCCTCCAGATTCTTGTGGAATACGGGCTAATGTATCACCAATATTAATTATTGCACCGTCATCTAGATGAATAATTGCTTTACCAGGTAAAAAATACTGTGCAGACATATCAGTACCAGGTATCAATACATCATTTCCGTTTTCATCAACAATACGCAGTGCAGGACGTAAATCTTTGCTACCAGTAGGGCGTTCAGCAGTATCCAAAACAACAATTGATGATAAACCGGTTAACTCATCTGTTTGACGTATAATAGATTGTCCATCTGACATATCAAAAAAACGAATAATACCAGAAACCTCACTAATAACAGACATAGTATGTGGATCCCAATGAGCGACTATTTCACCGCTATTTACTGAATCACTATTATCTTTATTCAATTGAGCACCATAAGGTACTTTATAACTTTCTTTTGTTCTGCCAAATTCATCGACCACTCTAACTTCTGTATTACGAGAAGTAATAACTAAATTTCCTGCAATATTTTTTACAAATTTAGCATTCACTAATTTAATATTACCTGTATTACGCACCTGAATGCTAGATTCAGAAGCATCACGTGATGCAGCACCACCAATATGAAATGTTCGCATTGTTAATTGTGTACCTGGTTCTCCAATCGATTGTGCAGCAATCACACCAACAGCTTCACCTTTATTAATAATATGACCACGTGCTAAATCACGCCCATAACATTTTGCACAAACACCAAAATCAGTATCACAACTTACAACAGAGCGTACTTTAACACTATCAATAGAATTTGCTTCTAATTCATCGCATCCTTGCTCACTTAATAAAGTATTACGAGGTATTAAAATATCAGGTTTGCCAGGTACCAATATATCTTCTGCAGTAACTCTTCCTAATACACGTTCACGCAAAGGCTCTTTAACATCACCACCTTCTATTACTGGTGTCATTAAAATACCATCATGAGTATTACAATCATCTTCAGTTACAACTAAATCCTGAGCCACATCAACTAAACGACGAGTCAAATAACCTGAATTTGCTGTCTTTAATGCTGTATCGGCTAAACCCTTGCGAGCACCATGAGTAGAAATAAAATATTGCAATACATTCAAACCTTCACGGAAATTAGCTGTGATCGGTGTTTCGATAATTGAACCATCCGGTTTTGCCATTAACCCACGCATACCAGCTAGTTGACGTATTTGCGCAGCAGAACCACGAGCACCAGAATCAGACATCATAAAAATATTATTAAATGAAACCTGTTTTTCATTTTTTCCAAAACGATTCATAACTGTTTCAGTTGATAAATTTTCCATCATTGCTTTTGCAACACGTTCATTAGCAGCAGCCCAAATATCAATAACTTTATTATAACGTTCTCCAGCAGTTACTAAACCAGATTGAAACTGTTGCTGAATTTCTGCAACTTCAGATTCAGCTTCCTCAACAATACTAGCTTTTGTATCAGGTATAATCATATCATCAATACCAACAGAAGCACCAGAACGTGTAGCATATGCAAAACCAGTATACATGATCTGATCAGCAAACCTTACAGTTGATTTTAATCCTAAAATACGATAACAAGTATTCAACATTTTTGAGATTGCTTTTTTACCTAATGCTTGATTTACTAGAGAATATGGTAAACCCTGAGGAACTATCATCCATAAAATAACTCGACCAATTGTGGTATCCACTAAATGAGTGATATCTTTTACGGTATTATGATCTCTTAATTGTTCGGTTATACGTACTTTTACTCTTGCATTTAATGATGCAAATCCTGTACGATAAACTCTTTCTGCTTCTTTAGGTCCAGATAATATCATACCTTCACCTTTCGCATTAACACAATCACGAGTCATATAATATAAACCAAGCACTACGTCTTGTGACGGTACAATGATAGGTTCTCCACTTGCTGGAGATAAAATATTATTTGTTGACATCATCAAAGCACGAGCCTCTAATTGCGCCTCTGAAGTCAAGGGAACATGAACCGCCATTTGATCACCATCAAAATCAGCATTGTAAGCAGCACAAACTAATGGATGTAGCTGAATTGCTTTACCTTCAATTAAAATAGGTTCAAATGCTTGAATTCCAAGACGATGCAATGTTGGCGCACGATTTAACATTACTGGATGTTCTCGAATTACTTCATCTAAAATATCCCAAACAACAGATTCTTCTCGTTCAACCATTTTTTTTGCTGCTTTAATTGTTGTTGCTAATCCACGTAACTCCAACTTGCCATAAATAAACGGTTTAAATAATTCTAATGCCATTCTTTTAGGTAAACCACACTGGTGTAAACGCAGATAAGGACCAACTGTAATTACAGAACGTCCAGAATAATCAACACGTTTACCAAGTAAGTTTTGACGAAAGCGTCCTTGTTTACCTTTAATCATGTCAGATAGGGATTTCAAAGGACGTTTATTTGAGCCAGTAATAGCTCGTCCTCGACGACCATTATCCAACAATGCATCAACTGCTTCTTGTAACATTCTTTTTTCATTACGCACAATAATATCAGGCGCAGATAAATCTAATAATCGCTTTAAACGATTATTTCTGTTAATGACACGACGATATAAATCATTCAAATCAGAAGTTGCAAAACGACCGCCATCTAATGGAACTAGTGGGCGTAAATCTGGAGGTAATACAGGGAGTACATTTAGAATCATCCATTCAGGTTTATTATCAGATTGAATAAAAGCTTCTAATAATTTAATACGTTTAGTTAATTTTTTGCGTTTAGTTTCAGAGTTAGTAATATCAAATTCTTCACGCAAAGTATCACATTCTTTTTCTAAATTAAGATTTTTTAGCAAAGATTGAATTGCTTCTGCACCCATTTTAGCATCAAATTCATCACCAAATTCTTCTAAAGCATCAAGATATTGATCTTCACTTAAAATTTCTCCAGATTCTAAAGTTGTCATGCCTCCTTCAATAACCACATAAGATTCAAAATAAAGAACACGCTCAATATCACGCAATGGCATATCAAGCAAAAGACCAATACGTGATGGCAATGATTTTAAAAACCAAATATGTGCCGTTGGTGATGCCAGTTCAATATGCCCCATCCGTTCTCGACGTACTTTACTTTGGGTAACTTCAACACCACATTTTTCACAAATGACACCTCTATGTTTTAATCTTTTATATTTACCACATAAACATTCATAATCTTTTACTGGTCCAAAAATACGTGCACAAAAAAGACCATCACGTTCAGGTTTGAAAGTCCGATAATTAATAGTTTCTGGTTTTTTTACTTCACCAAATGACCAAGAACGAATCATATCTGGGGAAGCCAAAGTAATTTTAATCGCATCAAATTCTTCAATTTTAGTCTGTGCTTTTAAAAATTTTAATAAATCTTTCACGGAACGGGCTCCTGTCGGAGTTAAACCTGCTAGGAAGTGAATGTTAAAATCACTTCCTCCTTAAAAAACTAATGATAATAATTTACAAAGAAAAATATTCAAAAATTTTACTATATTTATCATTACTCATCTTCTAGATCAATATTAATACCTAATGACCGAATTTCTTTCAGTAATACATTAAAAGATTCCGGCATCCCTGGTTCCATCTGATGATTACCATCTACGATATTTTTATACATCTTAGTACGTCCATTCACATCATCAGATTTAACTGTAAGCATTTCTTGCAAAGTATAAGCAGCACCGTATGCTTCTAAAGCCCAAACTTCCATTTCACCAAAACGTTGACCACCAAACTGTGCTTTACCACCCAAGGGTTGTTGAGTGACCAAACTGTAAGAACCTGTTGAACGTGCATGCATTTTATCATCCACCAAATGATTTAATTTTAACATATACATATAACCAACAGTTACTTGACGCTCAAATTTTTCACCAGTGCGTCCATCATACAATGTGATTTGCCCAGAAGTTTGTAACTCTGCTAAAGTTAATAGTTCTTTGATTTCTTTTTCTTTTGCACCATCAAAAACTGGAGTAGCAATTGGCATACCTTTTTTTAAATTATTTGCTAATCTTAAAACCTCTTCATCTGAAAAAGTATTTAGATCAATTTTTTGACGAGGATCATCTCCTAAATTATAAGCTTTTTGAAGAAAATTTCGTATTTTTTTTACTTCCTGTTGTTCTTTTAACATTATATTGATTTTATCACCAATACCTTTAGCCGCCATACCCAAATGCGTTTCTAAAATCTGACCTATATTCATACGAGACGGCACACCCAATGGGTTTAAAACGATATCAACCGGATTACCATATTCATCATAAGGCATATCTTCAACAGGATTAATTTTTGAAATCACTCCTTTATTACCATGACGACCAGCCATTTTATCACCTGGTTGAATTTGACGTTTTACTGCCAAATATACTTTAACAATTTTCAAGACTCCAGGTGCTAATTCATCACCTTGAGTAATTTTACGACGTTTAGTGTCTAACTTTCTTTCAAAAGTTGCTTTAAGTTCATTATATTGTTCGGTTAATTGTTGTAACTCATATTGTCTTTCTTGATTTTTTAAAGAAATTTTCAACCAATTGACATACGGTAATTTTTTTAATTGATCTGCTCCAATACCATCAGCAATTAATACCGTTTTTATGCGTGCAAATAAACCTGATTCCAAAATACGTAATTCTTCTTTTAAATCTTTTTTGACATCCCGTAATTGCATCTTTTCAATTTCTAAAGCACGTTTATCTTTTTCTACACCATCACGAGTAAAAACTTGTACATCAATAACTGTTCCCGATACACCATTTGGCACCCGCAATGAAGAGTCTTTAACATCCGATGCTTTTTCTCCAAAAATTGCACGCAATAATTTTTCTTCTGGAGTTAACTGAGCTTCACCTTTTGGTGTTACTTTACCAACTAAAATATCACCACCATTAACTTCAGCACCAATATATACAATACCTGATTCATCTAATTTAGATAATGCAGCTTCACCAACATTTGGGATATCTGCAGTAATTTCTTCAGCACCTAATTTAGTATCGCGAGAAATACAAGATAATTCTTGAATATGAATAGTAGTAAAACGATCTTCTTGTACTACTCTTTCAGATATTAAAATAGAATCTTCAAAGTTATAACCATTCCATGGCATAAATGCAACACGCATATTCTGACCAAGTGCTAATTCACCTAAATCTGTTGATGGGCCATCAGCCAAAACATCACCACGTTCAATGCATTCATCTAAAAAAACACATGGGATCTGATTAATACAAGTATTTTGATTAGAACGTGTATATTTAGTTAAATTATAAATATCAATACCAGCTTCACCTGGATAACTTTCATCTTCATGTACTTTTATAACAATGCGTGAAGCATCAACATATTGTACTTTCCCACCACGTTTTGCTACTACCGTTACTCCTGAATCAACAGCAACAGCACGTTCCATACCAGTACCGACTAACGGCTTATCAGCACGCAAAGTTGGTACTGCTTGACGTTGCATATTCGCACCCATTAATGCACGATTTGCATCATCATGTTCGAGGAATGGAATTAATGAAGCTCCAACTGAAACAATTTGTTGGGTAGAAACATCCATATATTCAACTTGATCACGATTAAATAGACTAGATTCACCTTTGTTACGACAAGTAATTAATTCTTCAAGAAATCTACCATCATCGTCCAAAATAGTATTTGCCTGAGCAATAATATTATTACCTTCTTCAATAGCTGATAAATATTGAATTTTATTCGTTACGATACCATTCTTAACTAAACGATAAGGTGTTTCTAAAAAACCATATTCATTTGTTTGTGCATATACAGATAAGGAATTAATAAGACCGATATTTGGACCTTCAGGTGTTTCAATTGGACAAACACGACCATAATGGGTTGGATGTACATCACGCACTTCAAAACCTGCTCGTTCACGTGTGAGTCCACCAGGACCTAATGCAGAAATACGACGTTTATGAGTAATTTCAGAAAGTGGGTTATTTTGATCCATAAATTGGGATAATTGACTTGAACCAAAAAATTCTTTTATTGCAGCAGAAATTGGCTTAGGATTAATCATATCTTGAGGCATTAAAGCTTCTAGATCTCCTAAAGACAAACGTTCTTTAACCCCACGCTCAACACGCACTAAACCAATTCGAAATTGATTTTCAGCCATTTCACCAACAGAACGCACACGTCGATTACCTAAATGATCAATGTCATCAACTTCACCTTTACCATTACGAATATCAATGAGTTTTTTCATAACATCGATAATATCTTGTTTACTTAAGATGTTTAATCCTTCAATTATAGTACGATCTAAAGATCGATTAAATTTCATTCTTCCTACAATAGAAAGATCATAACGATCTTCAGAAAAAAATAAATTTTCAAATAAATTTTCTGCTGCTTCACGAGCAGGTGGCTCACCTGGTCTCATCATGCGGTAAATTTCAATTAATGCACTTAAACGATCATTGGTCGGATCAATACGTAGGGTTTCTGAAATATATGCTCCATGATCTAAATCATTTGTAAATAAAGTATCAATATTTTGATAACCTGCTTGCTTCAAACGTGTTAATAAATCTAAAGAAATCTCTGTATTAGCTTTACAAATTAATCCCTTAGTCTGTTCATTAACATAATCTTTCGCAATAACTTTTCCTAAAATATATTCAAAAGGCACTTCAATAAGTTTAATTTTATCATTTTCTAAATCACGAATATGGCGTATAGTGATACGCCTACCTTTTTCGACATATGTTTTATTATTTACTGTAATATTAAAAGAAGCTGTTTCTCCACGCAAACGTTCAGGTATTAATTGCATGAATAATTTATGTTCATGAAATTCAAAAATTGTTTTTTCAAAAAAAATATCAAGTATTTCATTTGTATCATAATTCATTGCACGTAAAATAATTGTTGCAGGTAATTTACGGCGACGATCAATTCGCACAAAAAGATTATCTTTAGGATCAAATTCAAAATCTAACCATGAACCACGATAAGGAATAATACGCGCGTTATATAATACTTTACCAGAAGAATGAGTTTTACCTTTATCACTATCAAAAAACACACCAGGGCTGCGATGTAATTGCGATACCACAACACGTTCTGTTCCATTAATGATAAATGTACCATTTTCTGTCATGAGCGGGATTTCACCCATATAAACTTCTTGTTCTTTTATATCCTTTACTGTCCCTTGTGGTGCTTCACGTTCATAAATAACAAGACGTAATTTAACTCGCAAAGGAGCGGAATAAGTAACACCACGAATTTGACATTCTTTTACATCAAAAATAGGTTCACCAAGACGGTAACTAACATACTGCAATTCAGCATTACCACTATAACTCTGAATTGGGAATACAGAATGAAATGCTGCTTCAAGACCATTCTTTTTTTTAAAATCTTTTTTAATAAACTTAGCGAATGAATTAAGTTGAATAGATAAAAGATAAGGTACATCTAAAACTTGTGGACGTTTACCAAAATCTTTACGAATACGTTTTTTTTCAGTATAGGAGTAAACCATAGGGTTCCTCGTTTGCTAATAATTAGTTATAAACCGTGTCCTAAAAAGACAACATCTACAATATTATCTATTTTTAAAATAGATAATATTTTATATTATTCATTTTATTTATTAAATGTGAATTATTTTACTATATATGTAATATGTATTATAATTTCTTTTGTATTATATAAACAAATAAAAAAGTATAACAAAAAATGACAATATAGTATATTTAATTATTAATATCAAAAGAGATTAAAAAGATTACAAAGTACTACAGTAAATATGAATTTTATTTGATTCATATCCCTATGCTAGCAAAAAAAGCTGGTGATTTTTAATCACCAGCCGTCGACCTTAAATACAGGCTAAAAAATTCAAATAAAATTTATTTAATCTCAACAACAGCCCCAACTTCTTCCAAAGATTTTTTCAAGGCTTCAGATGCCTCTTTAGTTATTCCTTCTTTAATTGTAACTGGCGCTGATTCTACTACATCTTTTGCTTCTTTTAGCCCTAATCCTGTTGCACTACGAACAGCTTTAATAACTGATACTTTATTGCTACCAATAGAAGACAAAATAACATCAAATTCAGTTTTTTCTTCAACAACTGGAGTAGCACTACTAGAATTGACTGTAAATGCTTCTGCAGAAGAAACACCAAATTTTTCTTCCATCATACTGATCAGTTCCATAACATCCGTTACAGACATATTTGAAACTGCATCAAGAATTTGTTCTTTATTTAAAGACATAATACAAGGGTTCCTGAAATTTATAAATTGTTTATATAGTTCATAAAAAATTATATTTAATGTTTTAATTTTTTATCATTTTTTCTGATTACATATCATCATCATAGTACGTGTTAATTTACCTACAGAAATTTCTTTCATTATTAATATTAAACGTTGAATCACTTCTTCATAAGTTTGCAGACTTGCTAACCGGTCAATCTGATTACCTGGAATAAACTCACCTTCAAAAGCCGCTGCTTTAATTTTAAATATTGGATTGTCTTTTATGAATTCTTTAAATAAACGAGCTGCTGAACCTGGATGTTTTGTAGAAAAAGCAACTAAAGTTGGACCAGATAATATTTCTTTAAGACAATCATAATTTGTGCCTTCAAAAACACGACGCATCAATGTATTACGAACAACATGAAGATACACCCCAGATTCACGACATATTTTACGAAGTTTAGTTATTTTATTAACAGATATGCCACAAGAACTCGCAATCACCGCAGACAAAGAATCTTTGGCTAATTTACTAACTTCAGCAACAATTGTTTTTTTATCTTGAAGATTAATTCCCATGAAATTTTGCTCCTAGATTTAACGGGTGATCCCAGGACTTGGATATCTCCAAAAATATTTTATATGACAAATATGGTAAAAAATAAAATAATTAATATTATTTTTTTGCAACAATCGAAGTAACGCACTAAATACTCATTTATCTAAATACTAGAATAGATTTTAAAAAATTTGAATAAAATTAATTTATAGTGTATTAGTAATACATCTTTCAGAAAAAATAAGTACAAATATTGAAGTATATATATCTTTTACAAGAAAATAAAGATAAAAACAATACTTTATAAATTTCTTTTATATAGAAAAACATTTTTGATTTAATATAAGGCTTGGACCCATTGTTGTAGATAAACTGATCTTTTTTATATAAACACCTTTACTAGAAGATGGTTTTAATTTTTGCAAAGATAATAATAATGATTCAATATTTTCCTTTAAATATGTATTACGAAAATTAATTTTTCCTATAGTGGTATGAATAATACCATTTTTATCATTACGACAATATACTTGACCAGATTTTGCATTTTTAACGGCTTCTGTTATATTATTAGTTACCGTACCCATTTTTGGATTCGGCATTAAACCACGAGGTCCAAGAATATGGGCTAATGGTCCAATAATAGGCATTGTATCTGGAGATGCAATCACAATATCAAACTTTGTATAACCAGCCTTAATTTTATTAGACAATTCTTCCAGTCCAACTAATTCAGCACCAGCAGCTTTTGCTTTTTCGGCATTAATACCTTGAGCAAAAACTGCAACACAAACTTTGCGACCTGTACCATGTGGTAACATAATTGCACTGCGAATATTTTGATCAGATTTACGTGAGTCAATACCAAGATTAACTGCAATATCAACACTCTCTACAAAGTTAACACACGATAACTCTTTTAAAAAGATAATTCCTTCAGTAACATCATATATTTTATTACAATTAATTTTTTGATAAATATTATTCATACGTTTAGTTAATTTACTCATAAATTAATTCTCCTCTACTACTAATCCAATAGAACGAGCAGTTCCTTTAATTGAACGCATCATTGATTCAATATTATTTCCTGTCATATCTTCAGATTTTATTTCAGCAATTTTTCGAATTTGCATAAGAGTAATCTTACCCACCTTTTCTTTATTAGGTTGGCTTGAACCAGATTGAATATTAACCATTTTTTTTAATAAAACTGCTGCAGGAGGTGTTTTAGTTATAAACGTAAAAGAACGATCTGAATATACAGTAATAATTACCGGGATTGGTAATCCTTTTTCTAAATTATTGGTTTTAGCATTAAATGCTTTACAAAATTCCATAATATTCACTCCTTTTTGTCCTAAAGCTGGACCAACAGGAGGGCTTGGGGTAGCTATACCTGCTGCGACTTGCAGTTTAATATAAGCTTGGACTTTTTTTTTAACCATTTTTATTTTTCCCTAAATTCAAAAAATAAACGCTTATTTTTAAATGTATAAAATCATTTATATAAGATTTTAATAAATAACTTAACAAACAAAAATATTATAAATAAAGAAACATAAATAAATAAACAAATAAAAAATAACTAATATTTTATATTTTTTCAACTTGACTAAAGTCTAACTCTACTGGGGTTGCTCGACCAAAAATAGAAACTGATACTTTAAGACGGCTTTTTTCATAATCAACTTCCTCAACTACACCATTAAAATCTACAAATGGGCCATCACTAACACGCACCATTTCTCCTGGTTCAAAAAGCGTTTTTGGTCTTGGTTTATCTCCTATTTCTTGTAACCGATTCATAATTGCATCAATTTCTTTATCGCTAATAGGAGAAGGGTTATCTGGGGTGCCACCAATAAAATTCATAACGCGAGGTACACTACGTACTAAATGCCAACTATCATCATCCATTTTCATTTGAACTAAAACATATCCCGGAAAAAATTTTCGTTCACTTTTTCGGCGTTGCCCATTTCTAATTTCCATCACTTCTTCTGTTGGAACCATTACTTCACCAAATTTATCTTCCATTGCATGTAATTTTATGTGCTCTCGTAATGATTCTGCAACTCTAGTCTCAAAACCAGAAAACGCTTGAATGACATACCAACGTTTTTTAAAAGATTCTGACATTTTAAAACCTTAGATTTATAATCAATGAAACTAAACGTACCATTACACCATCTAATCCCCAAAGAATTAATGACATAACAATAGTAACTAACGCAACAACTAATGTTGTTTGTAACGTTTCCTGACGACTTGGCCAAATAACTTTGCGTGTTTCCATTTTAGCTGATCGCATAAATCCTAAAATCTCTTTTCCTTTTTTTGTCCACAATACAAGCACAATAGAAAAAAGCACCATAAAAACTACTACAATAATACGTAATATAGTATTATATTGTCGGAAATAATAATTACCAACAATAGCAACAATTAAAAAAAATCCTACTAATACCCATTTTGCTATATCAAAAATACGCCCATTTTCTTTCAGCTTACTATTAAAACTCATAAATCAACCTACTTAAATCAACCTACTTAATATGATATTATGATAAAAAAAAATATTTTCATGCGAAAAAAAATTTTATTTACACGAAAAAATCAATTAATCTTTATTCGTATTTAAATTTATGTATATTAAATAAAGCATCATAACATGTATTCATTGTACAAACATGCAATAATTTTTATATTTTTGAGTATTATTTTTTTAATATTTAATATTTTTATTATTTAACAATAAAATCTTTGAAAAACTACTTTAAAAACACAATATAAAATTAATTAATCTATATTGTTTATCTTCATATATAATTTTCTATAAAAAATATATCATAATTTTAAAAAATTTGAAAAATAAAATTAAAAAACATTACGTAAAGGGCACCCGTTTGATGCCCTTTTAAACAATCACTATATTTTTTATATATCTTAAAATTTTTATATATCTTTAAGAAATTATTTGAGCAACAATACCAGCACCTACTGTACGACCACCTTCACGAATTGCAAAACGTAACCCTTCATCCATGGCAATCGGTGCTATTAAAGTGACTTTCATATTAATGCTATCTCCTGGCATAACCATTTCAACACCTTCTGGTAATTCAATTGTACCAGTTACATCTGTAGTTCTAAAATAGAATTGTGGTCGATAACCTTTAAAAAATGGTGTATGACGACCTCCTTCATCTTTACTTAAAATATACACTTCTGATTCAAATTGAGTATGCGGATTAATTGAATTTGGTTTAGCTAACACTTGTCCCCGTTCTACATCTTCACGCTTTGTACCACGTAATAAAACTCCTATATTCTCACCAGCTCGACCTTCATCCAATAATTTTCTAAACATTTCTACGCCCGTACAAATTGTTTTAGTGGTCTCTTTGATTCCTATGATTTCTACCTCTTCACCAACTTTAATAACTCCACGTTCAACACGTCCTGTAACTACTGTTCCTCGACCAGATATTGAAAATACATCTTCTATTGGTAATAAAAAAGGTTTATTTATTGCTCTTTCTGGCTCTGGAATATAATCATCTAATGCATTAGCTAAATCAATAATCTTTTCTTCCCAATCAGGATCACCCTCTAAGGCTTTTAATGCAGAACCTTTAATAATCGGCGTATCATCTCCTGGGAAATCATATTGCGACAAGAGTTCTCTAACTTCCATTTCTACTAGTTCTAACAACTCTTCATCATCAACCATATCACACTTATTTAAGAAAACAACAATATATGGAACTCCTACTTGACGAGCCAATAAAATATGCTCACGAGTTTGTGGCATTGGACCATCTGTTGCAGCAACTACTAAAATAGCTCCATCCATTTGTGCTGCACCAGTAATCATGTTTTTAACATAATCTGCATGTCCTGGACAATCAACATGTGCATAATGACGTTTCGCTGTATCGTATTCTACATGAGAAGTAGAAATAGTAATTCCACGTGCTTTTTCTTCTGGCGCATTATCAATTTGATCAAATGCGCGAGCATTACCACCATATTTCTTTGCAAGAACTGTACTAATTGCTGCAGTTAAAGTTGTTTTTCCATGATCAACATGGCCAATTGTACCAACATTAACATGCGGTTTTGAACGTTCAAATTTTTCTTTAGACACGACTTTTATTCCTTATAAAGTTCTTAAAATAACAAAAGAACTAAATCAAATAGTTAATATAGACAAGCTATTATTTGGCTTTACGTGCTCCAATAATTGCTTGAGCAACATTCACTGGTGCTTCATTATACTTCAAAAATTCCATTGAATAAGAAGCACGACCTTGGGTTTGTGAACGTAAATCTGTAGCATAACCAAACATTTCTGACAATGGTACTCGAGCACGAACCGTTTTAATAGTTCCTACATCGCCCATACCTTCAATGATTCCGCGACGACGATTTAAATCACCAATAACATCACCCATATACTCTTCAGGAGTTTCAACTTCAACTTTCATAATAGGTTCTAGTAATACTGGGTTAGCTTTCATAAAACCTTCTCTAAAAGCTATTGAACCTGCAATTTTAAATGCCATTTCTGAAGAATCAACTTCATGATATGAACCATCATATAATGCTACTTTTACATCAACAACAGGATAACCGGCTAACACACCATTTTTCATTTGTTCTTGAACCCCTTTATCTACTGATGGTATATACTCTTTAGGAATAACACCACCAACAATTTCATTATGAAATTCATAACTAATTTCATGAACTCCTTTTAAAGGCTCAACACGAATCCATACATGACCAAATTGACCACGACCACCAGACTGACGTATAAACTTACCTTCCTGTTCAACAGATTCGCGAATAGTCTCACGGTATGCAACTTGAGGTTTTCCAACATTTGCTTCAACTTTAAATTCACGACGCATACGATCAATCAATACCTCAAGATGTAACTCACCCATACCAGCAATAATTGTTTGACCTGATTCTTCATCTGTTGATACACGAAACGATGGATCTTCTTGTGCTAAACGACCTAAAGCCATTCCCATTTTTTCTTGATCAGTTTTAGTTTTAGGTTCAATGGCAACCGAAATAACTGGTTGTGGAAAATCCATGCGTTCTAAAACAATTGGTTTATCCAATGCACATAAAGTATCACCTGTAGTTACCTCCTTAAGTCCAATAGCAGCAGCAATATCACCCGCTCTTACTTCTTTAATTTCTTCGCGTTTATTAGCATGCATTTGCACAATCCTACCAAAACGTTCTTTTTTGTTTTTTACCGAATTAAGGACAGTATCGCCTGATTTAACTACACCAGAATACACACGAAAGAAAGTTAAATTCCCTACAAATGAATCAGTTGCAATTTTAAAAGCTAATGATGAAAAAGGTTCATCATCACTGGGATTACGTTCTAAATAATGATGCATATTATCCATCAATTCACCTTTAATTGCTGGAATATCCGTTGGTGCTGGCAAATATTCAATAACAGCATCTAACATTGCTTGGACGCCCTTATTTTTAAAGGCAGAACCACAAGTAACCAAAATAATTTCATTATTTATTACTCGTTGTCGTAATCCTTTTTTACTTTCTTCCTCAGATAATACTTGAAAACTAAAATACTTCTCTAGCAACTCGTCTGATGCTTCTGCTGCAGCTTCAATTAATTTATTACGCCACTTTTCAGCCTGCAATTGCATATTTTTTGGAATATCATCATAAACAAAAGTGACACCTTGATCATTATCATTCCAATGAATGGCTTTCATTTTAATTAAATCAATAACACCACTAAATGATTCCTCTACACCAATAGGTAACTGTAATGGAATGGCTATTGCTCCAAGACGAGTTTCAATTTGTTTAACAACCCGAAAAAAATTAGCACCCATACGATCCATTTTATTAACAAATGCTATGCGAGGTACTCGATATTTATTTGCCTGACGCCAAACAGTTTCAGACTGTGGTTGAACACCACCAACTGCGCAATACACCATTACCACACCATCTAAAATACGCATAGAACGTTCAACTTCAATAGTAAAGTCAACATGTCCTGGTGTATCAATGATGTTGATACGATGTTCATCAAACTGATTTCCCATACCAGACCAAAAAGCAGTAGTTGCAGCTGAAGTAATTGTAATACCACGCTCTTGTTCCTGCTCCATCCAGTCCATAGTTGCTGCGCCATCATGAACTTCTCCTATTTTATGACTGACTCCAGTATAAAACAAAATACGCTCAGTTGTTGTGGTCTTACCAGCGTCAATATGGGCACTTATGCCAATATTACGATAACGCGTAATGGGAGTTTTACGTGCCATGTTTTCCTCTCTCGTGATTATTCAATTCGTATAAAAAAGTAATCTACATGCTACTCTCTTACGAAAGATAACTAACAAAACTTACCAACGATAGTGAGCAAACGCTTTGTTAGCTTCTGCCATACGATGAACATCTTCACGTTTTTTAACAGCAGTGCCTTTATTTTCAATTGCATCAGTTAATTCATTAGCTAAACGTAAAGCCATAGATTTATCAGCACGTTTACGAGCGGCCGCAACAATCCAACGCATGGCTAACGCATTGCGACGTACAGGACGCACTTCCACAGGAACCTGATACGTTGAACCACCAACACGACGCGATTTTACTTCTACCATTGGTCTAACATTTTCGAGCGCTATTTCAAAAGTTTCCATATGTTTTTTTTTAGCACGATAAGATAAAGTATCAAGAGCTTTATATACAATTGTTTCTGCAATAGATTTTTTACCATCTATCATTAAAATATTAATAAATTTTGCTAATAATTCTGATCCAAATTTTGGATCTGACATAATTTTACGTTGACCAATCACACGACGACGTGGCATGGATATACTCCGTTTTAAAATACAAAGATTACCTGAATCTTCATAAGATTATTTAAAAATTACAGATTTAATCTTAATTCACAAACTGTTATAATTCACAAACTGTTATATTAAGTCTTTTGTTTTTTAGTACCATATTTAGAACGACCTTTTTTACGATCTTTAACACCAGAACAATCTAATGCACCCCGAATAGTATGATAACGTACACCTGGCAAATCTTTAACTCTACCACCCCGAATTAATATTACTGAATGCTCTTGCAAATTATGGCCTTCACCACCAATATAAGAAGATACTTCATAACCATTAGTTAAACGAACACGACACACTTTACGTAATGCTGAATTAGGTTTTTTAGGAGTAGTAGTATATACACGAGTACACACACCACGTTTCTGCGGACAGGCTTCTAATGCTGGTACATTGCTTTTCATAGTTTTTGAACTACGAGGTTTACGAACCAGCTGATTAATTGTTGCCATTGAAAACTCCTAGTTTTTTACTGAACACAAATATTCCCCTCATTATCAAAATAAGAAAATCTGAATACTCAAAATTTTATTGCTGACAGAAACAGGTGTCAAGAAATATACAAAATGATAATTAATCACCAAGAAAAATATTGTGTATGTTTTACGGTTAATTCCACAAAATCAATAAAAGATATTTGATGTACATAAGGTGACATATACAGCATCAATCCTCTTGCTTCAATATCATCTTGCAATGCAAATACATGAATTCCTTTTTTTTTAAATTGCATCAAATAATAATTATCATTATTGGTTGGCAATGTTTTATGTCCCATAAAAACACCATCTTGAATTAATAATACTTCATCTTCTTTCATTACTAAGCTAATTAATGAATGCATATCAGTATAATAAGGAGAAGTAGAAATGCTATACAACATATATTAATCTTCTATCTACTTTTTAAAAAGTATGAATCAAAAAGTCAAAACAACATCATATTTTTTTAAATTATATTTAAGCTGATCAACTGAAAGAATTGTTACAGGAAGAATAAAACAACTATTAGAAGAAAATCCTCTTTTTTCAAGATCTTCCTGACAAATATAACGATCATTAATATTATAAAATGATAATAATTTATATGTTACAATATAATCACGGGATAAAATTTTATTGGGGTTTTGCTGTGTTAATAATTGACAAACACCATCAGAAACAAAAAAAATACCTATTTTTTCAGTTAATACAGAAGTTGCCAGCAATAAATCCAATCCTTCACGTCCACCAGAAGTTCCATGAGGGATATTCATAAAAACAAATGCAATTTTTTTCATAAATAATTATCAATTTTTTTAAAACTGAACCGTACGGTCACAAATAAGCATTGCTTCCACTAAATTAGTTAAACCACTGAATACAAAATTTTTATCTAAATTAGAATATAAACCGATATGTTTCGCTTCTATGTCATTAACAACACCGCGTCTTAATGCAGCTGCAACACAAACATTTAATGTACATCCTGTTTTTTGCATTAATTTTTTCCACGCAATAAGTAAATCAAATTCATCACTAGCTGGTGAATTTAATTGATTGCCATTATAAACCCCATCTTTATAAAAAAAAACTGTTTTCAGTATATGTCCACTAACAAATAAAAAATTAGCAAATCTCCAAGCATTAGTAGCCATTTGTGTACCATATGGAGCACCAGTAACTAATAAACAATAAGTTAATTTTTTTTTATAATAAACATTCATTTTTTAACTCATCATAATAAACAATACCGCTTTCAACAAAACGATAAATAATGTTATTTATAACTGATATTTTTTTTGAAAAATATCAATTACATATACTTACTAAGTATCATTATCATTTCTAAAAAATCAATAATAAAATCAAAAATTTAATATAAAATTATCAGAAACATCAACGATCATCTTTATATAAAGATTGTATTATTTATATAAAAAAACATGCATGTATCTTTTCATAAATCTATTATTTATCTTTTGATAAATTCATTCAAAAATATATAAAAATTTTTAAATTAAATAAAAATTTTTTAAAAAAGAAACTATAATAGTTTATTAAAATAAAGCAATTTTATATAAACATAATTGAATTAATAATAAATTATACCCCTTGTCCTTTTAAATTTATTAAATTTAAATAAGAAGTTATATTAAGAAGTTATATATAATATCTAAAATTAATATTTTTATAATCTTTTTATTTCTTGCTATCTAACAACATTTTTAATAATGTATTCAAAAAATTTTATATTATTATTTTCTTAAAATTTGCTTAAAATTGTACAACTCACAAAAAAATATTAAAAAATAATTATAGATTATAAATTAAAGAAATTTAATCCATAACAATATTTTTTTGATCTTTAGATAAACATTAGTAGAACATAAACAATACACAAATAAATGTGTTTCATGAATAGATTAATAAAATATAATACACATCAATCAAAAATTTATAAAAACTATATAACTCTAATGAGGAATTCATAAAAAAATACAGTCAATATTGATTTCTTTTATTTAATTTTATCTTATTTAAATCTTAATTTGATTCTATTATAATTCAAAATTTTATAAACAGTCAAAAATAATTTATTAGAATTACAATAAATACTATTTATGCAAAACTATGAATTAAAATTAAATATACAGTGATATATACAGTGATAAGTATAATCTATAATCTTAATTTTTTAACTATCACAATTTTTTCTAAAACATATCTACCATCATATTTATTAATACTTTTTCTAAAAGAAATTTATTATACTTTTATACTGTATAAAAGTATAATAAATCACTTCTTGGAGAAATTAAATAATAAAAATTTTTTTTGAAAAAGTATCTACTGAAAATATCTAGTACATAATTTGAAATGATTCATCTAAATAACAATACTTAAATATTTTTTATATGTCACACTAGTAACTACAAAATACTAATTTAATCTCCTTGTAATAATTTGATACATTCATTCTCATCCAGAATTTTTATACCTAATTCATTTGCTTTGGCGAATTTTAAACCATAATTGTTTCCAACAATTACTAAATCAGTTTTTTTAGAAATATTCTCCATAACTTTAGCACCAAAAAAAATCAATTTATTTTTTAATTTATCACGTGTTAAAAAATGAAATTTTCCTGTTAAAACTATATTTTTTCCTAAAAAATTAATATTTTCTTTATTTTGAATTATAGCTTTTTTTTCTGAAAAATTAATACCAAGTTCGTATACTAATTCATTAACAACATTAAGATTCTTCTGGTCACAAAAAAAATTTATGATATTTCTAGCGACTATTTCTCCAATATCTTGCACTTTTTTTAGTGATTTCATATCTGCTTTTATTATTAATTCCAATGAACTATAATAAGCAGCCAAATTATTAGCTGTAGCTAAACCAACTTCCTGAATACCTAAAGCATAAATGAAACGTGCCAATGTAGTTCTTTTAGATTTCTCGAGAGAATCCATTAAATTTCTTTGAGATTTTAACCCAATACGTTTTAATTTTGATAATATTTCAACATTTAAACGATAAAGATCAACAACTGTATTTACATAATTTTTATCAACAAGTTGATTAATGATTTGCTTTCCCATACCTCTAATATTCATTGCACTTCGTGAAACAAAGTGTCTCAAAGTTCTTTTACGTTGTGCAGAACATATAAGACCACTAATACAACGAATTCTCACCTGACCTTCAATACGCTCAAGATATGAACCACACGCTGGGCAATAAGTAGGAAATACAACTTTTTTACTATTACTAGGCCGACATTTAATAACCACATTAATAATTTTAGGGATTACATCACCTGCTCTGCGAATAACAACGGTATCCCCAATACGTATTTTCAAACGTTTTATTTCATCAGCATTATGAAGTGTTGCATGAGTAATTGTAACACCAGCAATTTTAATTGGTGCTAATCTAGCTATAGGTGTCACAATACCTGTACGTCCAACTTGGAACTTAACATCATTTAACACAGTCATTTCTTCTTGAGGAGGAAATTTAAATGCTATAGCCCAACGGGGGGCTCGAGCAATAAATCCAATTTTTTTTTGTAATTCCAATGAATCTACCTTAATCACTATACCATCAATATCAAACCCTAAACCTAAACGAGCATCTAAAATTTGATGATAATATTCCAAAACCTCTTGACTGTTCTGACAAAATTTTATTTTATCACTAATAGGTAATCCCCATCTTTTAAATTGTATTAAAGATTCATATTGACTATTTGGCAATTCCTTTCCTAAAAATATACCAAATCCATAACAAAAAAAATGCAATACTCTTTTGGCAGTAATACTCGCATCAATCTGACGCAATGACCCAGCAGCAGCATTTCTAGGATTAGAAAAAATTTTTTGATAACACCCACCTTCTTTATTTAATTGTTTAAAACTTTCATGTGTCATGAAAACTTCACCGCGAATTTCAATAATTTCAGGAATATTGTGGCCTTTTAACTGCATTGGGATACATACTATCGCACGAATATTATTGGTAATATTTTCACCTATTTTACCGTCACCACGTGTTGCTGCTTGTATTAATTTTCCATTCTTATATAACAAACTAACAGCTACACCATCTAATTTAGGCTCACAACAAAAACCTAATTGAAGATCATTTTTAAAATAAGAATGTACTCGTTTATTAAAAGCTAAATAATTGCTTTCATCAAATACATGATCTAATGATAGCATTGGTATTTCATGATGTACTTCTTTAAAAGATCTTAACGCTAAACCCCCAACACGTTGCGTGGGGGAATCACTAGTAATAAATTCTGGATACAAAAATTCTAATTTTTTTAATTCTTCCATCATTTTATCGTATTTCTGATCAGATATTATTGGTTGATTTAATACATGATAACGATATGCATGATGAAGCAACTGTTCTTTTAGAATTTTAATTTTTTTTTTAGGAGTCATCATAAGCAATGAAGCAATATTGTGTAGAAACTAAAAGATAAACAATCTATTTTATATCATCAAATTTAAAAAATAAGATGACTATGGTAACATTTTCTTCAATTTAATAATCTTGATCTTTTAAGTGTATATATTTTAAAATTTCAAATAGCATTATACTATTATTTTTTGTTATTTTATTACCTTCATTTTGATATGAAATAATATCTCCTGATATATAAATTGCTCTGATATATATAATTAGCCATAATGTTTCATAAAACCTATAACATAAATTAGATATTTAATTAAAATTAAATCAAAACATAAAGTAAAAATCATATGATCAATATAGAATAGATAACATAGAATTATAAAATATAATTTTATTTTTATATAATTTAATATCTCATCATTGTAGCCAAAAAACAAAATTTAACTAAACCATATCAAAAAAATAACACAACGATAAAATATTTTTTAAATTAAAATAAAAATAATAATAATCTGCAATAAAAACTAAATTTTTAAGATTTTGAAATAAAAATAAATATATACAAAAAATATTTTTTATTATCTAAAACACTTTTTTCTATATCTAACTACTGTTAAAGATATTATTAATTTTGAAAAATTTATTTTCTGTATTACTTTTATAAGTGCATGCTTTTTGCATTATTTAAAATGTTTTTATGTACTATGTACTATTTTTTTTATATAGTTAGATATAAAAAATTAATTTTTTTGATTGCTTAAATATTCTATTGATATCATTTTTTATAAAATTTATATCATTTTTTTGATAAAAATGATATTACTAATTTTTTCATCACTTAGATGACCGATAATTTTATTTCTTATTTTTTAATTATACTTACTTGAGTATTCAGATAAATTTTATTTTTTTTATTAAAAACATCAACAAATAAGTCAATAATTACTAATATCTTCAAATCTAATATTTTTCTTTAAAAATCATACAGTAAAGTTTTATTTATAAAAAATTTTGCACATGTCTTGCAATTTATCATCATAATGATTGTTGATCATTACAAAAATAAATATTTTTTATTTCTTTATTTTTATTTATGAATCTTATTATTAAAATAATACTGACGTATTTTTATTAAGATAAATCTTATATTAACAAATAATGATTATATTAATAACAATGCATATAGCAATACAAAAAAATTTAGTTACAAAAAATAATATTTAAATAAAACTGATGGTTTGAATTAACCAATATCTTGTAAATCTCAAAAAATTAAAATTTATTAAAAATATAATATGATAATTTTTTATGAAAACAAAAAAATCAGTAAAAATTATAGAACATATTATTTATATAACAAAAATATAAGCATATAAAAGTATATATTTTTTCATGTGATTTAATACAAAATTTACTTTTTTTAATTTACTTATTTTTTGCAATTTATTCAAAAAAATAAAATTTTATTTTAAATCAAGAATATTATCGACTAATCATCTAATTTTCAAACAACTAAATACTTACAAAAATACTTTTTCATAAATTTTTACAAAATTTTATTTAAATTTTGTAAAAAACATTATATTTAATATATTATATTTAAGTCTTTTTATAAAAAAATCAATTATTAAAGTTACAAAACAATTTTTTATCATTTCTATAATTATAATATGTCTTATTCTTATATGTAGTCATTAAAATAGTTTTATTATACTATTATAGTAGTAAACTATATAAATTTTAAAAAAAACGTTTTTTTGCTTATGTTTTTAGTATTAAAGTAAAAAATAATTATTAATGATACCCTTATTTAACTTAAACTTTAATGAAAACTCTAAATATTAGATTTTTTTCTAAATATTCAAGAATAAAACTATTCAAATAGTTCAATAAAATTATTTTTATCAAATTAATATTTCCTGAAAAAGAAAAATTACATTGATGCACATATAATTTGCGCAACTAAGAAACTACTTTTTTTGAAAAACATTTTTAAATAATTTTTTTATTTAGCCTTAATAAATAAAAATTATTTTTTGATTATATTTTTAATAACTGTATTATACTGACATTAATTGCACAAAAATATCTATAATATTTCTTGAAAAAATAGTATTTTTATAACTATAGCTATAATAGATGAAATTAGATATATTTTATTTCAAGTTATCTTTTCTGAAAAATATTAAAAATGCTTTTTTTATCGTATCTAAAAAAATAAAAATTATTTTTTCTATAAAACATCAATAAAATCTAATTTTTGATTTAATAAAAATAATAAATTCTCAAAAACAAACAATGCGTTTTATAGATTAATTACCATATAATAGCTGATATGTAACTTACATAACAATAATTAAAAAATAAAACTTTTATTTTTATGAACTTTTTATTATAAATTTTAGATCATTACAGATAATTAATTATAAACATAACTAACATAAAAACATATTTTCATTATAAACATTGAATTAAAAATAAAAACAATACTAATTTAGTATTAGACTTGAAATATAAATAATAACGATATATTCAACTAAAACAGTATTGTCAAAATATAATTTCTATATTCCATATTATATAAAAATATATTTTTTAAAAAGCTACCACAAAAAATAAAATCTTTAATTATGTTACTTAGAAAATATTTGATATATTTTATATTTTAAATGTAATTTAACTATATGTTAACATAATCTTTTGAAATTATTTTCAATATTTTAAATGTTAATTATTTGAATAAATAGGAACTTAAACAATACTTAAAATACAACAAAAAAAATACAACAAATAAATTATAGTATTCATATATAATTTTAATATTTATAACATATATGCTCCATGATAAAAACTGTTCTTGTATATTCTTAGAAAAGTAATACGCAAAATCAGATTTTTTCAGTTAAAATATGTTATATTATCAATAAAACATATTAAATTTTTTGGAGGGAAAATAATATGTTCCAACAAAAAGTCATAATAACAGCATCTCATGGTTTACATACTCGTCCTGCATCTCAATTTGTTAAAGAAGCCAAAAATTTCTCTTCTGAAATTACATTAAAACTTGGTGATAAATCTGCAAGTGCTAAAAGTTTATTTAAATTACAAACACTAGAATTAAGTCAAGGAACTGTTGTAACTATATCAGCAGAAGGTGAAGACGAAAAACAAGCAGTCGAACATTTAGTCAAAGTTATGGCTACATTAGAATAAAAAATAAAAGTTATAAAAATAACAAAATTTTTAATTTATCTATAATAAAAAATTTTTAAAAACAGGATCTATATTTAACTATTAATTTTACAGCCATAATCCTATGAGCTACATATTATCCACCAATTGTTGATAAGGTAACAATATTTATGATTTTGGGAATTTCAGTATCACCAGGTATCGCCTTCGGAAAAGCGTTAATTCTGAAAGAGGAATTAATTGTTGGCAATCAAAAAAAAATTACTGATAACCAAATTAACAATGAAATTAATCGATTTATTACTGGAAGAAAAAAAGCAGTAGAACAATTAAAAAATATAAAAAAAATAGCTGAAAAAAAAATAGGTGAAGAAAAAGCAGAAATTTTTGAAGGTCACATTATGTTATTAGAAGATGAAGAACTAGAACAGGAAATTTTATCTTTAATACAAAAAGAACATACAACAGCAGATGCAGCCACTCAAAAAGTCATTGAAGAACAAGCAATAGCATTAGAAGAATTAAATGACGCTTACTTAAAAGAACGTGCTACTGATGTTAGAGATATTGGTACTCGTTTACTAAAAAATATTTTGGGCCTACCAATTATTGATCTAAGCACAATTTCTGAAGAAATTATTTTAGTGGCACACGATCTTACTCCTTCTCAAACAGCACAATTGAATTTTAAAAAAGTACTTGGCTTTATTATTGATTTAGGAGGAAAAACCTCACATACTTCAATTATGGCAAAATCTTTAGAAATCCCTGCTATTGTTGGAACCAGTGATGCTACCAATAAAATTAAACAAAATGATTATATCATATTAGACGCCATTAATAATCATATTTATCAAAATCCATCTAAAAATAAAATCAATAAACTAAAAAATATTAAAAACAAATATTTATCTGAAAAAAATGACTTAAAAAAATTCAAAAATCTACCAGCCATTACTCTAGACGGGCATCAAGTAGAAGTTTGTGCCAACATTAGTAATGTTTATGAGATTGAAAAGAGCGAATGTATCGGTCTATATCGAACCGAATTTTTATTCATGAATCGCAATACTTTACCCACAGAAGAAGAACAATTTCAAAGCTATAAAACCATAGCAGAGGGCATATATCCAAAAACTGTTATTATTCGTACAATGGATATTGGAGGTGATAAAAATCTTCCTTATATGAATTTACCAAAAGAAGAAAATCCTTTTCTGGGTTGGAGAGCGATCCGTATTTCATTAGATCGCAAAGAAATTTTACATGCTCAATTACGAGCCATATTAAGAGCTTCTATATTTGGTAAATTACGTATTATGTTTCCAATGGTGATGTCTGTCGAAGAAATTAGAAGTTTAAAAAAAGAATTACAAATCCTTAAAAATCAATTAATTAAAGAAAATATAGCATTTAATCAATCAATTGAAGTAGGAATAATGGTTGAAACACCAGCAGCAGCAATTATGTCAAATCATTTAGCAAAAGAAGTCGATTTTTTTAGTATTGGTACTAACGATTTAACGCAATATACGCTAGCAGTTGACCGTGGAAATAAACTTATCTCGCATTTATATAATCCAATGTCTCCTTCTGTATTAAAATTGATTAAAAAAGTTATTGATGCAGCTCATGCAGAAGGAAAATGGACAGGTATGTGTGGTGAACTTGCCGGTGACGAACGGGCTACATTATTGTTACTTGGGATGGGATTAGATGAATTTAGCATGAATACTGTCTCCATTCCAAAAATTAAAAAAATTATTAGAAACGCAACATTTAAAGATACAAAAAAATTAGCGCAAAAAGCACTAAATCAATCAACATCACAAGAAATAATGAATGTAATTGAAATGTTTATAAAAGATAATAAAAATAATATAGCATAATTAAATCATCAATCTATTGTAATTTTAAAAAAATAAAAAACAATAAAGGAAACTCTATGAATATATTTAATAAAGTTAAATCACTTGTTTCAGAAAATAAAAATAACGTCATTAATATTATTGCACCAATTTCAGGTGAAATTTTTCAAATAGAAGATGTGCCAGATGTTGTTTTTTCAGAAAAAATTGTTGGAGATGGAGTTGCGATTAAACCATCTGGTAACAAAATTTTAGCTCCAATGAATGGAACGATAAGTAAAATCTTTGAAACAAATCATGCATTTTCCATGAAATCAGATAGTGGCATCGAATTATTTGTACATTTGGGGATTGATACCATTGACTTAAAAAGTGAAGGTTTCTCTCGAATAGCAAAAGAAGGACAAAAAGTAAAAATAGGTGATTTAATACTCAACTTTGATCTTCCTTTAATAGAAAAAAAAGCAAAATCTACATTAACACCTGTTATTATTTCTAACATAGATGAAATAAAAAAACTAATAAAATCTACTGGATATATTACGGCAGGAAAAACGATTATTATGAAAATAATAAAATAATTACTTTTAAAAAAGTAAGACTATTTTATATATTCTACATATATATAAAAACAGAATACATATTCTTACACTTTTTATAACAAAAAACTTAAAAAAACACAATGATATATCTAATAATTTACATTAAATTTGAAATGACATTATACACAAGTATTTATAAATAAATATTGTTATATCGGTCTCTTTTCATATTTTTAAATATCTTAAAAAATACAGATATATTAAAATAAATAAATTTTAGTTTTTCAATTAGTATACTTAAAAAGTATATTATAAACATTTTTTTTTATTGTACATTATAATATAAAAATATCTTTAAAAATTGTTGCTGCCTACTAATAAAAAATACAATATATATTTAAAATATACTAAAAAATAGTAAAAATAACCCCAATAAAAATATACTAATAATTTTTAAACTTAATCTTTTAATACATAGTAGATAAAATCTTTTTATTACATAAAATATCTACGAATAGATAAAATTTTAGATAACTTTAAATCATATAAAAAATATTAATAAATTTATTTTTAATAAATTTCTTTAATTAAAATAAAACAAGTATACATTTATAATAATGTAATAAAAAATATACATTTACAATATATACATAACTGAATTATTTTATTTTTAAATGCTTGATACATTGATATATCAATAAACATCAAAAAAATAAAAAAGTTAAAAAAATTGATTCATAAACTTATGAAATTTAGGTAAAAATAATAAATATAAAAATATTTTACAACTGTTTACGCCTACTCTAATATACATAACAAAAAATCAACTTATTGATTAAATTATAAAAAAAAGAACTTTTTATAAAAAAATATCAATTTTTAAGAAAAATAGAAAACTGCAAAAAAATAATATGATTATAACCATCATTGTTAAATTTAATTTTAATTATAACATCTACAGTCTTAATATAAAGAAAGTATCAACACTTTATAAGTATAAATTATTGTTTTTTTAAAAAAACATGAAATTCTTAAAAAATTAAGATTTTTATATTAATATTCTTACAAGAATTGATCATTATCAATCTTAAACCAACTACAAAAAATTCAAAAAATAAAAAAATTTTTTATAAGCATTTACGAATATAAATTTTATTTTTTAATTGTATCTACATAAAATAATATTTATTTTTATTAATGAGCACTATATATAAATAATATTTTCTGTATAATTAAAAAATGTAATTTTATTAACAACAATTTATTTATGAATACACCAAATATTAATAATATTAAACAACATTTTCTTAATTTACAAAACAAACTTTGCCAACAATTTGAAAATATTGATGGAAAAGAAAAATTTAAAGAAAATCATTGGACAAAACAACAAAAAAAAGAAGGACGCAGTCGTATTATAAAAAATGGATTAATTTTTGAACAAGCAACTATTAACTTTTCATATATAAATGATGAACACTTACCATCTTCTGCAACAGAAAAACGTTTATCTTTAGTTGGATCTAAATATCAAGCGATGGGAGTATCTTTAGTTTCTCACCCAATCAATCCTTATATCCCAACAGCTCATTTAAATGTTCGATTTTTTATTACAAAAAACAATAAAACACCAACATGGTGGTTTGGTGGTGGATTTGATCTAACACCATACTATGGATTTGAAGAGGATATTGTACACTGGCATAAAACTGCACAATCTTTGTGTGAACCTTATGGAAAAAAAATCTATGAAAATTACAAGAATTGGTGTGATCAATATTTTTTTATTAAACATCGCAATGAACCCCGTGGGGTAGGTGGATTATTTTTTGATGACTTGAATAAACCTAATTTTGATACTTGTTTTAATTTTATTCAAGATGTAAGCAACGGATTTCTTGATGCATATTTACCAATTATAAAAAAAAGAAAAAAGATAATATGGGGTAACCGTGAACGTCAATTTCAATTATATCGCCGAGGCCGTTACATAGAATTTAATTTGATATATGATCGTGGAACTATATTTGGATTACAAAGTCATGGGAACACAGAATCAATCTTAATGTCTTTACCTCCATTAGCCCGTTGGGAATACAATTATCATCCTACTTTACATTCAGAAGAAGAAAAATTATATAATTTTTTTTTAACAAAAAAAAATGGGTATAATGTTTAGCAAAGAAATATACTTTCTAAAAAATTGTATTTTAATAAAATTTCAATTAAATCACATATCCATTAATCAGTTTTAATTTTTTATTTGTAAATATATGGATTATAATTTTTTTTAAATTCCACACGAATGGGAGTTCCTATCATATGCAACGTTTTAGAAAAATAATTGCTTAAATAACGCTTATAAGAATTAGGAATATCATCTCCTACCTGATTTCCATGTATTAATATAATAGGTGGATTATAACCTATAGCATGTGCATATTTCATTGTCATTCTACGTCCTCTTATTAATGGTGGTTGATGCTTTTTTCCTGCCATATTAATCATTTGAGTTAATAACGAAGTACTGATTCGACGAGTTGCTGATAAATATGATTCATTAATAGATTGAAACATATGATCGATACCACTACCGTACAAAGCGGAAATAAAATGGACTTTAGCAAATTTAATAAAAGTTAAACGCAAATCAAGGATATTTTTTATAGATTTGCGCTCTTTCCATGAAATCGTA
This sequence comes from Arsenophonus sp., assembly GCA_031446165.1. Taxonomy (GTDB): domain Bacteria; phylum Pseudomonadota; class Gammaproteobacteria; order Enterobacterales; family Enterobacteriaceae; genus Arsenophonus. The sequence goes on from CP132905.1 coordinate 799,975, forward strand.
TCCCATTTATTTATTGCAATGACTAACGAACGACCAGTATGCACAATAATATCCAATAAAGACAAATCTTGATTAAGAACTCCATCTTTTGCATCTAGTAGCAATAAAACAACATTTGCATATTCAATAGACTTTAATGTCTTTATAACTGAAAATTTTTCACATATTTCAGTTATTTTTTTTCTTTTTCGCACACCAGCAGTATCAATAAGTATATATTTATATTCATTCCTTTCCATTGGAATATCAATACTATCACGGGTTGTGCCAGGTATACCACAAACCACGACTCGATCTTCACCTAAAATATTATTAATTAATGTTGATTTCCCAACGTTTGGTCTACCAACAATAGCCAATTTAATTGGTAATACAAATTGGTCAAAAGGGTTTTCTGGAGTATTATTAATAATGTTATTTTTTTTTCGAGAAAGAAAATCAATAGTAGTAATGGATTTTAAAGGTAATTTTATATTGTTTATTATTTTTTTTCTATAAAATGATGCAATAACTTTTTTCATCACTGAAAAAATACCAAAACCATACAATGCTGCAATCGGATAAATATTTTTTATACCAAGCACGCAAAAATTACTAAATATATTATTAAAATTACAACCATCTGTTTTATTTACAAGAAGATAAATTTCTTTACCAGAACTACGTAAATTTTTCATAAATTTATAATCTAATGGTATAATTCCAGTGCAAATATCTACTAGAAAAAAAACAATATCGGCTTCTTGAATAGCCAATAAAGACTGTGAAAATACATGTAACTGTATCTTTTCTTCTGATCCATCGATACCACCAGTATCAATAATAATAAATTCTTTTCCTAATAAAAAAGCTTTACCATATTTTCTATCGCGTGTCAAACCAGGAGTATCAGCAACTAATGCATCCCTGCTTTTGGTTAATCTATTAAATAAAGTAGACTTCCCTACATTGGAACGACCTACTAATGCAATTATTGGTATCATTTTAGAACATAATCCTCAAAAATAAAAAATAATAAGCATTCCTTATTTTAATGTTAAAAATAACAAAATTAACTTGCAATAAAAATCCGATATGATTTTCGCATCACATATACCATATAAAGTACATTCAGTAATTAAAACTTTAGTAAATAAAGAGTGCCATCTTTTGCTTGAATTAATAATTTATCATTAACAACAATTGGCCGACTCAATAATCCAGAAGAATTTATTTTATTTTTTGCAACATATTGTCCATTATCAATATTTAACCAATAAAGATATCCTTCTTTATCACCCATAACTAAAAAACTATTATAAATACTTGGTGCAGTTAAATGGCGATATAATAAAGCATTTTGCATCCATAAAATAACACCATCACTTTTGCGAACTGCAAATACAGAATCTTTTTGATCTACTAAATAAATAGTTTCATCTTTAACAATAATATCATGAATTGATCCTAAATTACGGCTCCATATAATTTGACTAGAATGCAAATTAATTGCAACTAAATTACCGTTATATGCAATAGCAAAGATAATACCTAAATTAATATCAATAACTGGCGTCATATTAATATCATGCAAATCAGTAGTTTTATTAATACTAGAAATATTATCAATATATTGTTGCCAAAGAATTTCTCCTTGAGACAATTTTATCGCAGTAATTCGACCATGATTACTACCAACAATTGCAACACCATAAAATACGCTTGGAGCAGATTTACCCCTTATAGATAAGATCGAATAATTATCTAAGTGAATACTCCATTTAATTTTGCCATTTTTTACATCTAAAGCCTGTAACACTCCACTAGTAGTATGAGTTAAAACTAAACCGTCACTAACTACAGGTTGTGAAATCGCTTCTCCAGCAACATTAGTGATCCATGCAACTTTTCCATCAACCTTATTTAATGCAATCAATTGACCAGTTTCTGCTCCCATATAAAGCTTATCTTCTGCAACAGTTAATCCAGAAGAAAGTAATATGGGTTTATTGTTTGTGAATAAACCTATGTGATTTAACAAATCAGTTGACCACAATATATTACCTGAATTAAAATCTATCGCTTTTACAATACCATTACGATCAGCTCCATAAACAACAAAATTATCATAAACAGGGTAAATTTTCGAATAATACTTTCCAGTACCACTCCCTATTATGTTTTTCCAGATAACAGTAGGAGTAAACGAACTATTAATTATAGGAATAGAAGAGATAAGTGTAAGATTTTTTTTACTAGAACACCCAAATAAACTTATTATTGATGTGACAAAAAAAAATATTTTGATTACTTGCATCTCAATATTCCTCTTTTTGTAACAAACTATTAATTTTTATTTTTAATATAGTCTTCATATTTTCAGATCCATCTGATTCTAATCCTTTTAAATAAGCTGCACGAGCAGAAGCAATATCATTCTTTTTAAGAAAAATGTCACCGCGTATATTTTCTACAATAATATTCCAGCTTTTCTCTTCTACTGCCATCAAAGAAATTAGTGCTTTTTCTGTGTTATTCAAAGATAATTGAACACGAGCTAATCTAATATTAATCAAATTTTTGATATTTTTTACATTTGTTAGTTTTAATGTTTTTAACAATACTTTTTCTGCATTTAAAATATCATTTTTTTCTACTAGAATTTTTGCTTCTTCTATATTATTTAAAACAAAATAAATATTTTTTTTTGTATCAAAAAACTTCTCATTTCTAAAAAATGTTTCTTGAAATCTAAAATACCATTGAGGAAATTGTTTTTCAGAAAAATAATCTTTTATCTTCACAAAAGATACATATATTGATTGCAAATGATAATTACTAATAATTATTAAATTTAATCCAATAATACATCCAATAATTAATATTATTTTTTTATTATTAAAATAGTGTTTAATCATCTTTATTTTTTGATTAATAACATAACATTTCATCAAATTTTTTAGCCTAAGATTTCTGTTAAACGTATAATTAGACATTTCTGAAAAATCTTTTCTTGTTTACCTGTATATAAATTTTTTATTGTAACTGATTCAGATCGATATTCATTATCACCTAAAATAACTGCAATTTTTGCTTTATATTTGTTAGCTTTTGCTAATTGTTTTTTTAAAGTACCACCACCATGATGAGTAATTAATTTTACAGATGGCATGTGATCTCTTATTTTTTCTGCTAATGTTAATATTACATTTTGACTACTTTTACCATAAGATATCAAATAAATATCAAGCGATGGATATTTTTCTATAAAATCTGGATTAAATTCTTTAACTAACAATACTGTACGTTCCATACCTATTGCAAAACCTACAGCTTTAGTTGTCCGTCCACCAAGTTGTTCGACCAACTTATCATAACGACCACCAGCACAAATAGTACCTTGCGCACCTAAAAAATTAGTCACCCATTCAAAAACAGTACAATTATAATAATCTAATCCACGCACTAACCGATGGTTAATTTGATATTGAATTCCTGCAATATCCAGCAATTTACATAATTTTAAAAAATGTTTTTTAGATACATCGTCAATATAATCAAAAAGAACAGGGGCATCATTTAATAAATCTTGAATTTGATAATTTTTTGTATCAAATATTCTTAATGGATTAATAAACATACGGCGTCGGGAATTTTCATCTAATTTATCTTCATTTTTTTTTAAAAAAGTTAATAACACCCGAGAATATTTTAATCGTGATTCTAATGAACCAAGTGAATTTATTTCTAAAGAAAGATATTTGCTAATTCCTAATTGAGACCAACACCGTTTTGTCATAATTATAATTTCAGCATCAATATCTGGTCCAGTTAAACCAAACACTTCAGCACCAAACTGATGGAATTGACGATAGCGTCCTTTTTGTGGACGCTCATAACGAAACATTGGTCCAAAATACCAAATACGTTGTGGCTTATCGTATAAAAAACCATGCTCAATACCAGAACGTATACAAGCAGCAGTATTTTCTGGACGTAATGTTATGAAATTACCATCTCGGTCATGAAATGTATACATTTCTTTTTCAACTACATCAGTAAATTTACCAATTGCTCTAGAAAATAAAACATTCTGTTCTAAAACTGGAGTACGTATTTCAGAAAAACCATAACTCATAAGAATTGTCTTTAATGTGTTTTCAATTTTTTGCCAAAATTGAATATCAAAAGGAAGACAATCATGCATACCACGGATAGATTGAATCTTATTTACCAAATTATTTCTCTATTCTAGAATACAAATAAATAATTTTATTTTAAAAAACTAAAAAAATAAAAAAATTTTTTTATAAATTTTTATTAAAAAAGTTCTATTTCTGTTTTATGTTAATTTGATGCTCTTTATTCAAAATTAATGCTTTTTCTCGAATTTTAGATTCTAATAAATCTATTATATTATCGTTATCTAAACGCTCTTTATGACGTATACCATTTTCGTAAAATCCACTTTTTACTTTTGCCCCTGTAACACCTAAAGTAGCTAATTCTGCTTCACCAGGTCCATTAACAACACAACCAATGATTGAAATATCCATTGGTGTGATAATATCTTCTAATCTTTTTTCCAAAGCATTAACTGTACCAATCACATCAAATTCTTGACGCGCACAAGTCGGACAAGCAATAAAATTAATACCCCTTGAACGAATACGAAGTGATTTTAAAATATCAAAACCAACTTTTACTTCTTCAATTGGGTTATCAGCTAATGAAATACGTAACGTGTCACCAATACCTTCAGATAGTAACATGCCCACTCCAATAGCAGATTTTACTGAACCTGCTCGTTTTCCACCTGCTTCAGTAATGCCAATATGTAATGGCTGATCAATTTTCTTAGCCAATAACCGATAAGCACTTACAGCTAAAAATACATCTGAAGCTTTAACACTTACTTTAAATTTGTCAAAATTTAATTTATCTAATATATCGACATGACGCATAGCTGACTCCACCAATGCTTCTGGGGTAACTACGCTATATTTTTTTTTTAGATCTTGTATTAATGAACCACTGTTAACACCTATTCGAATAGGAATATTCTTATCACGAGCACAATCAATTACTTGATGAATGCGTTTCTTATTTCCTATGTTACCAGGATTGATACGCAAACAATCTACGCCATATTCAGCAACTTTTAATGCAATACGATAATCAAAATGAATATCAGCAACAAGAGGAACTTCTACTTCTTTTTTAATTAATTTAAACGCTTCAGCTGCATCCATTGTTGGTATAGATATACGAACAATATCTGCACCAACTTTTTCTAATTCTTTAATTTGTTGAACTGTTGCAATAATATCTGTTGTATTTGTATTAGTCATAGATTGTATTGTAATTGGTGCACCATCACCGATAGGAACATTACCTACATAAATACGCTTTGACGGACGTCTTTTAATTGAAAATGTATACATTTCTCGATTACCTATCAAAAATAGAGATATTAATAATTATATAAATCATAAAAATTATTAATAAAAATCTTAATTTTTATGATTTAGCATATTTAAATATTAATATATCCTTTTTTTATTTTGTAAGATATTATTGAAATTCAGACAAGAAAAAACTTAAACTGACTAAACGATTAGCCATATTAATTATGATAAAAATATTGCATGTCAAATCAATATAATTTATTTTAAATTAATATGATTAATTAAAAATTATATCAAAATATATCAACAATACATCAACATTCGATTAGCAAGAAAACGACTATGTAATACAAGTTTTTAACTATACTTACTTTTCTCAAAAAAGATCATTTCTAACATTTTTTATATTAACTAATAACCGATCATGACCTATAAAATGCAGGAAAGCAATCACTACTATATCAGTCTTTTTACGTATATGATTTACCATTAAAGATTCTCATTTTTTATTCAATACAAAAAATAACATAAATTAGTAATACTATTTTTTTATATTAAAAATTAACATTTATATTTGTAAATATTATATATAAATACATTTATAATTATTCTAAAAAAATATTTTTATTTAATCTTATAGATTATATACATTATTTGTTATCTTTATAGTATATAATTTATCTATAAAATAAAAAATTCGTTTTATGCTCTTGCGTACTGACTGATTTATTCTTCAAATTAGAAGAATCATTTTCAAAATTAGAAAATCCAACCTGATTTCTTTTAGCCATAACTTTTATTTCTTGTTTTTCAACTTTATAATCTTGCCACCACCAAATACTTACCATCGCAATAATCATAGTCATGATTAACCAAGTAAACTTCATTAACCAACCTTCTCTTTTTTTTTGCAATTTTCCTAAAGAATAAGTATGCACAGGTGACATTATTACAGTACTTTTTGTTTTATTCACTTGTAATAAGTCTAAAATTTCTTTTTCTGGGATTTTAAGTAATTTTGCATAAGAACGTACATACCCCCTAAAAAAAGTAGGATCAATATCATTAGAATTGTTATCTTTTTCTATTGCACGTACTATACACACTTTTAAACATAATTTTTCAGCAACATTTTCTAATGACAAACCAAGTGCTTCTCGCGCCTGCGATAAACGTTGCCCTGCAGTAATTTCGGTTTTTTTTATTTTGGATGTAATATTCATATTCGTAAAATTGATTTTATTATTTTTATTTTAAATAATTTTTAAGTTAAAAAATTATTAATAAAAAATTTTATTTTAAATTCTTTAAGTATTCAACAAATAATGCATATTTTATTCAATAATTGCTAATATTATTATTCATAATAATATAATCTTTTTTTTATAAATTAAAATTTTTATAGATTCTTTTATAAACATTTTTTTTGATAAATAGAAGCAACCTATTATAAAAAATTATAAATAATAACAATTTTTTAAATTTATTAAATAATTGTTATAATAACAAAAATTAAAAATAAAAATAGTTTTTTACAATTTATAAAAAAATTAAAATTTTTTATTGAAATTAGTTTAAGAAAAAGATTGTTTTAATGTACGCTTTGTTCTATCAATAACATCTCCAGCTAATTGACCACATGCCGCATCAATATCATCACCTCGAGTTTTACGAATAACAGTAGTAAAACCATGTTTTATTAATATTTGTGCAAAATTTTCAATGGAATTTTTAGAAGTAGGAGTATATAATACCCCAGGAAATACATTTAATGGGATCAAATTAATTTTACTAGGGATGTTTTTAAGACATTCAACCAATTGATATGCATGTTTAACAGTATCGTTTATATCTTTTAACATTACATATTCAATAGTAACACGTCCTTGATTGGCATTTGATTGTTTTAAATAACGTTTAACACTAGCAAGAAGAGATGAAATATTATATTTTTTATTAATTGGTACAATTTTATTACGAAGTGCATCATTAGGTGCATGTAAAGAAATTGCTAAGGCAATATCGATCATATCACCTAACTTATCAAGCGCAGGTACAATGCCAGAAGTTGATAAAGTAACCCGTCGTTTTGATAATCCGAAGCCAAAATCATCCATCATAATTTTCATAGCTGGTATAACATTATGCATGTTCAATAAAGGTTCACCCATACCCATCATTACAACATTAGTAATATCATGCTGTTTATAAGAAGCACAAGAATCAATGACTTGATTAGCTCTCCACAATTGTCCTATAATCTCTGAAACAGATAAATTGCGATTAAAACCCTGTTGTGCTGTTGCACAAAATTTACATGCTAGCGCACAGCCAATCTGAGAGGATACACAAAGAGTTGCACGATTTTTTTCAGGAATATAGACAGTTTCTACTTTTTGTTGACCTACACTGATCCCCCACTTTATTGTGCCATCAACAGAACGCTGTTCTTTAATAATTTTTGGTACACGAATTTCAGCAACTGATTGCAATTTAGTACGTAATTTTTTATTAATATTGGTCATCAAATTGAAATCATCACAATAATTGTGATAAATCCACTTCATTATTTGATCAGCTCTAAACGCTTTTTCCCCTAAATCTATAAAAAATTGCTGCATTTTTTTACGATCCATATTCATTAAATTAATTTTTCTAGAATCAGAAAAAGAAATAACATTATTGATGTTTCTGGATTGAATCATTCTCATTTACTCATTTTTTATGTACTTTTTTATAAAATCTTTATCAATATTGAATGAAAATTTAATTATTAAAACAACACGTACGTATTAACCTAAGATTTATTGTTTTAATACATGATTTTATTTTTACATTAACGAGGATAAATTTCTTCTTTTGTAAAGAAAAAACTAATTTCTCTTTCTGATGCAACAACAGAATCTGACCCATGTACTGCATTTTCACTGCAACTATCTGCATAATCAGCACGTAATGTTCCTGTTAGTGCTTTGCTCGGGTCAGTGGCTCCCATTAAATCACGATATCGCTGTATAACATTTTCAGCAGTTAAAACTTGTAACATAATAGGCCCGACCATAAAATTGATTAAAATCTCAAAAAATACTTTATTTTGATGCTCAGCATAAAAAATTTGAGCTTTTTCACGATTTAAATATACCATTTTAGCAGCAATAATCTTAAAACCAGCCTGTTCAAAACGAGAATAAATTGCACCGATCATATTTTTTTTAACCGCATGTGGTTTAATAATAGATAATGTGCGTTGAATTGCCATTGAAATTCCCCTAACAATTATAATTTTATATCAAATTTTAATTTACACAAATGAAAAATTACATGATTATTTTAAGAATTAGTAGATAATTTTTATTTTTTATTTATTTATAAAGAATTTGTATAAATTTTGATGATTTATAGCACACAAAAGACTTTATAAAATTGCATTACTAAAAAATAAAATAAAAAATCAAAATATTTTCCATGAAAATTTATACTTTGTAAAAAAATTAAAAAACTTTACTAAAATTAATAATTTTCATAAATTTTATTAAAGTCAGATAAATTAATGAACATAATTTTCTTGATACAATTCATGATTAAATTGTAACTTCACTATTATATATTATCTTAAAAATCAAATGCTGATTTTTACTAACTTAAATATTCATAATTTATATAAAAAATTTGCTTTATATACTTAGCAGTCACTAATTTTTGTTTTTAATATAAAAAGGAAGTTATTTGTAATAAATTTAACATAAAATATTATACAATTGATATCAATTAAACAAAAATTAATCTTTTGAATGCATAAAAATCATTTTATTCGCATAATAATGGTCTATTTTATACATAAACTTTATAAGAAATTTTTATTAAAAATTCTTAATTATTTTATGTAAAAAATCATAAAAAATTAAAATATAGTTTATAACTTATTAAAAAATACAAAATTAATCATAAAACCAATATCTCATAACATTTTTAGAAAACAACTGTTTTTATGCTTTTATTTTATTTTTAAAAGTATAGAAATTAAATTTGTAACATTAATAAATATACAAGCTAAAAATAAACATATCATTACTAGATAGTAAAAAAACAATTTATATAGATATAAAAATATTTTAACACCATATTATGCATGTAATAATATATTCAATAAAAATAACTCAAAAATAACAAAAATTTAACTTATAAACTTATAAATTCATATATAAAAAATATCATGAAGAAAAGAATTAAAACAAATAAACTGTACATGAAAAAATTGAAATTTAACACTTAAAAAATACTTTAGGAAAAACATCAAAAAATAATATCATTATTCATTTTGCTAAAATAATTAGCAATGTACAATATTATTATGAGATATTCTTCTAAAAAAGAACATTATAACACATAATTAAACATTATCTATCCTAACAGTACACTGATTATCTGATTGTGAAATATTTAATTCATGGAATGATTGAATAATTATTGAAATTTCTTTTCTTCTTGGCATATCTAATTTTGCATTAAGAGCGATAACTTGGCATCCAGCATCTAATGCAGAATAAATACCGGCTTCCGCATCTTCAATTGCAATACACGCATTAGGAGGTAATCCTAATAATTTAGCGCCAAGAAAAAATGGATCTGGATATGGTTTACCTTTTTCTACTTGTTCAGCTGTAATCAAATGCGATGGTTTAGGCAAACCTGCAGTTTTAATACGATTGAAAGCAATTGAAATTGTACTAGAAGTAACAATTGCCCATGGAATAGAAAATTTATTTAACTTTTTAAGAAAAGAAATTGCACCAGGCATTGCTGCAATACCTGATATATTTTTTTTTTCCATATTTTCTAACCAATAAAAAATTTTTTTAATATCACTTTCATTTGTATGAGGCATAAAATGACGAATAGAAGTTATTGCAGGTTTTCCATGAATATATTTTAAAACATCTGTTTCTGAAATACCAATACGATGACTAAATTTTTTCCAACAATATTCGACACCAGATAAAGAATCAACTAATGTACCATCTAAATCAAATAAAAATCCTTTACAAGTCAATATCATTTTCATGATTTCTCCTGAAAAATAAATTATATAGTAATTAATTTTGATGTTTAAAATATGAAAAATAACAAATGATTATTTTATAATTTTTTTTATTTTATATAATTAATATAATATAATAATACTTCTTTGAAAATTTTATTACATAAAATGTTATTACATACAATATAAATTTATATACTTTTAAAACTAGATTAACAATTTCATATAAATAAATTTTATGAAAATCATTAAAAATTAAATCTAATGTTATAAAATTACTATTTTATTTATTATATTTACTTTTATATAAAAATTTATGAAATGCAATTCATAATACGTAAACGCTTAATGCTAAGCAAAATTATTTATACAAATCGTAAAAATATAATTTTACAAATCTATTATGATACTTAATTAATAAAAATTATTTCACTATACACTATAAAAGATAAATAACATCAACATCAGGAACTATTTTTAATATAAAAAATCTTATAAAATAAAAAAGTAAAATTATTTATGTTAAAAAATAACTTTAATACTTTAAAACTTTAATTATTAAAATATATTTTATGACCATTAAAATAATTTATGTATATCATGAAATCATATTTCATAATGCATAAAATTATATATTATAATAATTAAATTCATAAAATATCACAATAAAAAAAACAAATACAAAACATTTATGATTTACAATAAATTACAAAAAAAAATCGTAATAAATAAAATTTATCTTTTGTCTATTCTTATATTTTAATTCATAATACTAATGAATTAAAATTCTCAAATCTAACATTTGACTTAAAATTTATAAATATTTTTATCTTTTAATAGTTATACTAATAATAAAATTATATCCATTATTAACTATAATAGTCAGAAAAATACGTTACTAAAATTATATTCCATAAAAGATATAAACCTTTGTTCGCCTAACTTCCTATTATGCAAGTTTTTTAAAAATCTATTATCAATAAGTAGGAGGGAAATATGTCAAATAAATTAATACTTGTTCTAAATTATGGCAGTTCTTCACTTAAATTTTCCATTGTAAATCCAATAAATAGTTACCAAGAACTATCTGGTATAGCAGAGTTTTCTTATCCAACAGGAAGCAAAACAAAATGGCAAATGAACGGTACTGCATATGAAGTTTCTTTAAAAGAAAAATCTGGACATAATGAAGCAATAGATTTCCTTACAAACACGATTCTTAGTAAACAAAAAAAACTAGTACAAGCAATTTCTGCTATTGGACATCGCGTTGTACATGGCGGTGAAAAATTTCATAAATCAACTCTTATCAATGATACAGTCATTAAAGAAATAAAAAAATTCATTCCATTTGCTCCACTACATAATCCAGCAAGCATCATCGGTATTGAAAAAGCTAAAAAAATATTTCCACATTTAAAAAATAAAAACGTTGCCGTATTTGATACTGCATTTCATCAAACTATGCCTGTTGAATCTTATTTATACCCTCTTCCATATTATCTCTATAAAAAACATGGCATCCGTCGTTATGGTGCTCACGGTATTAGTCATTACTATGTCACACAAGAAGCAGCAAAAAAACTTAATAAATCTATTGATAAATTAAATGTGATTACATGCCATCTAGGCAATGGATCATCTATTGCTGCTATACTCAATGGAAAATCAGTTGATACATCAATGGGACTAACACCACTAGAAGGATTAGTAATGGGCACACGCAGTGGAGATATTGACCCATCTATTATATTTTATCTTCATAATATATTAAAAATGAGTCTAAAAAAAATTCATCTTTTATTAACAAAAGAGTCTGGTATACTTGGATTAACTACAGTGACAAATGATTATCGTTATGTAGAAGATAATTATTACAAAAAATCAGCGGCAAAACGTACAATGGATGTTTATTGTCATCGTTTAGCTAAATATATTGCAGGTTACTCTACATTAATGCAAGGAAGATTAGACGCAATTATTTTCACTGGTGGGATTGGTGAAAACTCTGCTATCGTGCGAGCTTTAACACTGAAAAAATTATCTTTAATCGGTATTAAATATAATCATGAACGCAATTTATCTATACGTTGTAGTAAACTGGGAAAAATTACTACTGAAGATAGTATCCCTGTTTTTGTTATTCCAACTAATGAAGAATTAGTGATTGCTCAAGATACCAACCATCTTACAAAATAAAAAATTTACATCAACTAATATTGCCTATTAATATTACATTAAAATTTTGTAAAAATTAAACTTTTCAAGAGGTAACTGTGTCTCGTACAATAATTTTAATACCAACTGATATTAATGTTGGTTTAACTAGCATTAGTTTGGGTCTTATTCGTTCAATGGAAAAAAAGGGGGTAAATGTAAGTATTTTTAAACCTATTGATCAACAGTGCTTCAAAAATAAAAATCAAAATATTGAAATCTTACACACACATTCTAAAAAACGAATTAATAAACCATTAAAAATGAGTAATGTAGAATCACTATTGGCTCATAATAAAAAAAATATTCTCATGGAAGAAATTGTAGCTCGTTATCACAAAAATACGAAACTTGCTGAAGTAATTCTCATTGAAGGTTTAATCCCAAACAGACAACACCCTTTTGCCCAATCCTTAAATTACGATATCGCTAAAACACTTGAAACTGATATTGTTTTTGTGACAGCACTTAACCACCACAAATCTAAACAACTAAAAGAACATATTGAATTAGCCTGTTCAGAATTTGGCGGTTTACAAAACAAAAATATTACTGGAATCATTATTAACAAATTTAATGCACCTATTAACGAAAGTGGTTATACACGACCTGATCTATCAGAAATATTTGAAGGATCCAATAAAAAAAATAGAAAAAAAATAAACATAAATTATTTAAAAAAAAATAGTCCATTACCAATATTAGGTTGTATTCCATGGAATTTAGATTTAATAGCTACACGTTGTATTGATATTGCTAATCACATAAATGCTATCATTATCAATGAAGGAGAACTAAAAAAAAGAAGAATAAAATCAATTATCTTTTGCACAAATAGTTTATCTAATATAATTCACTTCTTTCGTCCAGGTGCATTACTAGTAATATCTTCTGATCGTTATGATATAATTATATCAGCTTGTTTAACCGTTATGAACGGTATAAAAATTGGTGCTTTGTTATTAACTGGAGGTTATAAAATTGATAAATCCATAAAAAAATTGTGTTATCCTGCCTTTAAAACTGGATTACCTGTATTAATGGTTAATATGAACACTTGGAATACTTCATTAACTTTACAAAACTTTAGCTTAGAAGTATATGCTGACGACCGTGACCGAATTAAAAAAATACAAAACTATATTGCTTTGTATATCAATCAAAAATGGATTAATTCATTAACTTCTCATTCTAATCGTCCTAAACGTCTCTCTCCTCCAACATTTCGTTACCAATTGACAGAATTAGCTCGAAAAGCAAATAAGCGTATTATATTACCGGAGGGTAATGAAGAACGTACTATAAAAGCTGCTGCTATATGTGCTGAAAGAGGTATTGCTACCTGTATTTTACTTGGAGAACCAGATGAAATTAAAAAAATTGCCGCCACTCAAGGCATAAAGCTAAAACCAGATATTGAAATTATAACCCCTAGAAAAGTACGGAGAAATTACATTCCACGTTTAGTAGAATTAAGAAAAAACAAAGGAATTACAGAAATTATTGCACGTACACAATTAGAAGATAATGTAGTTTTAGGTACAATGATGCTAGAAAACAACGAAGTTGATGGTTTAGTATCTGGTGCTATTCACACAACAGCTAATACTATTCGTCCAGCATTACAATTAATAAAAACTTCTCCAGGCAATACACTTGTTTCTTCTATATTTTTTATGTTATTACCTGAACAAGTTTTAGTTTATGGGGACTGCGCTATTAACCCAGATCCCACAGCTGAACAATTATCTGAAATAGCCATACAATCTGCTTATTCTGCTCAAGCATTTGGTATTGAACCACGAATCGCTATGATTTCTTATTCTACTGGTAATTCTAGCAGTGGCAGTGATGTAGAAAAAGTTCGAAAAGCTACACACTTAGTTCAAAAAAAACATCCTAATTTAGTGATTGATGGTCCATTACAATATGATGCGGCTATTATGGCAGACGTTGCTAAATCAAAAGCACCAAATTCACCTGTAGCAGGTCAAGCAACAGTCTTTATTTTTCCTGATCTAAATACTGGTAATACAACCTATAAAGCGGTTCAACGTTCAGCAAATTTAGTATCTATTGGACCAATGTTACAGGGTATACGCAAACCAGTAAATGATTTATCAAGAGGCGCATTAGTAGATGATATAGTCTATACTATTGCACTAACTGCAATTCAAGCATCGAAAAATTAAAATTATCCATTTTTTAATTACTGTAAAATTAAAAAAATATTGTTAACTTTTAATATTAATTGAATATTTTTATAACATTTTACCAATACCACAACTTTAATTTTCATAGTAAAGAAAGCATAGCAAAGAAAGAATAAATAATATTTTTATTTAACATTTTTTCAGAAAAAATAATTAAAAGTATATATTAACAATACTTTTATAAAATCTTCATATATTATTTATTATAAAATAATCAAAATAAGATTATAAAAAATATGATCTTTCAAAAATTTACGCAGATTAGTAACATCATATTTACTAGAATATGCATTCTAAATATTTTTAGTATACAAATACTTTCAATATATCATAAAAACATATTTTTAAAATGTTTAATATCAAGTATTAACTGTAAAAAAAAATATTGCTTATTTCACATAAATATCCAAATAATATTTAAAATAGATGTAAAAAAATTCAAAATAGCGTAATCATTAAAAAAGATGAATGGATACATGACATGAGAATACTAATTGATGAAAATATAACTTACGCAAAACAATTATTTCAAAAAATAGGTGAGGTTAAAACAATTCCAGGTCGTTTAATTTCTAAATCTGTAGTAAAATCTTTCGATGCTTTAATGGTACGTTCTGTTACTCAAGTTAATAAAAAATTATTAGAAAACACTAATGTAAAATTTGTAGGAACTGCAACAGCTGGATTTGAACATATTGATAAAACATGGTTAAAAAAATCAGGAATAACTTTTACTGCTGCTACTGGTTGTAATGCTATTTCTGTTGTTGAATATGTTTTTTCTGCTTTATTAGTGATAGCTCAAAATCATTGTTTTGATTTACGAGAAAAAACAGTAGGTATTGTTGGAGTAGGAAATATTGGGAATCTTCTGAACAAATATTTAAGAGCATGGGGAGTACATACATTACTTTATGACCCTCCTGTTGAAAGTATAACTAAAAATAACAATAGATTTTGCTCATTAACAGAAATAATTAATGAATCGGAAATTTTAACTTTCCATCCTGCTTTAAATAAAGCAGGAAATTATTCATCATATCATTTATTAAATGAAAAATTATTAGATACTATGCCAACAGGTCGTATACTAATAAATACCAGTCGTGGATCCGTTTTTAATAATCAAATATTATTTAATAAATTAAAAAATGGAAAAAAAATATATGTTATATTAGATGTATGGGAAAATGAACCATTTTTATTACTACCTTTATTAACTTATACTAGTATCGCCACTCCACATATTGCTGGTTATTCTCTTGAAGGGAAAATACGAGGAACATTACACATATTTAATGAATTTAATAAATTTTTAGGACAAAAAACATGTCATGAATTAATTGATTTATTACCTATTTCAGAGTTTAATCAAATCAACTTTAATGGAAAATTAACACAAGAAAATTTAAAACGTTTAATACATTTAGTGTATGATGTACGTCGTGATGATGCATGTTTTAAAAAAATCGCTCATATTGATGGTGCTTTCGATAATTTACGTAAATATTATCCAAAAAGAAGAGAATGGTCATCTCTTACTGTGAATTGTGATAATAAAAATACAGCTAATACATTAAAAATGTTAGGATTTACCGCAAAAGTACTTTTATGACTAATTTTCAACATTTTAATAAAACATGTTATATATTATAGTTAATAGAGCACTACTTTATTTGATTTGATATCAATTTATTTTTTATAATTTTTATTATTATTAAGATACTTAAATAAACCCAAAAACATTAAAAAAATTTTATTAAATAACATCACCTATATAATAGTATGCCGCTTATATTTTGATAAATAAACAAGCATGTTATGAACATTTAATATGTCATATTTTTGAACTAAAAAAAATAATTTTAACTTAAACAATATTTTACACATTCAAAATTATATAATAATCTTATAAAAGATCAGATAATGCTCTTATAAATAATAGTTTTTAAATTGATTATCTATGATATATAATTAAATATTATCAATGAGTTTTGCTTTTTTAAAAAAACTATAAAAACTCATCAATAAAATATTCATAAATTGGAGAAATATCTATATTGCCAAACACAAAAATTGCATTAGGTATTGAATACGATGGAAATCATTATTATGGTTGGCAACGTCAAAAAAACAAAAAAACTATACAAGAATGTTTAGAATTCGCATTAACAAAAATTGCTAATCAATATATTAAAACTTATTGTGCTGGACGCACTGATGCTGGTGTGCATGCTACAGGTCAGGTTGTACACATAGAAACATCTACTATACGAACAAATACTGCATGGACTTTAGGAGTTAATAATTATCTACCACCTGATATTACAATACGTTGGGCTAAAATTGTTACCTCAGATTTTCATGCTAGATTTAGTGCTACAGCACGTCAATATCGTTATATTATCTTTAATGATAAATATAGACCAGCAATATTAGCAAAAAGAGTTACACATTATTATACACCATTAAATGAAAAAAAAATGCATACTGCAGCTCAAGCATTGATTGGTGAAAAAAATTTTTCTTCATTTAGATGCATAGAATGCCAATCTAAATCACCTTTTCGTCATATAACCAAAATTCAAGTTCATCGATACTACAACTATATTATAGTCGATATTAAAGCTAATGCTTTTCTTTATCGCATGGTACGTAATATTGTTGGCAGTTTACTTGAGATAGGTTGTGGCAACAAAGATGTTACTTGGATCAAAGAACTTTTACACTTAAAAGATAGGAAAAAAGCAGCAGCAACTGCAAAAGCAGAAGGACTTTATTTAGTTTACGTTGATTATCCATTGAAATATCAATTGCCAAAAAAAATAATAGCACCTTTTTTTATACCAAATTAATAAATATAATTTTCATATAAAAAGTACCATTGATTCTTTATTGAATACAGCATATTTAATTATAAAATTACATAAATATAAATTTAGTATTACAATTTTTTAATATTTCTCATATTTTCTTAAAAACTATTTTTGTTGTGTACACAAGAAAAAATAGAATTCTAGAGAATCAATAAAAAATTTGTAAATTAATTTACATTTATAATGATATCTTTATATAACAACTTTTAATAAAAATGATACTTCTTAATTTTTTATATATAATAATTCATCTTTATATATAAAAATTGATGTTATATATTCATGATTTTAATTAAAAGTAAATATGTTATAATATAGGTAAAAATATTTTTTTAAAATACCTACAAACAAAATGTACATAAACATTATTAAATAAAAATCATCTATACCAAATAAATTAAAATAATTGTTTGAATTATGATAATAATATATTTTAAATATTCTTAAAATACATTACTATCATTCTATTTTTACTTGCACAAATGACGTAATGCATATGCATAAAAAATCATAATAATTCAGTTAAATATTTATCTATTAAATTTCAAATATAATCATAATTACTAATATTATGATAAGATTTATAAAAAAATGTAAATCAAAAGGTTGATTTATGAGCTGGATTGAAAAAATTCTGAACAAAACCAAAATTACCACGCAAACACGTAAAGCAAATATTCCAGAAGGAATCTGGACAAAATGTGATAATTGTAACCAAGTGCTCTACCGTGCTGAATTAGAAAGTAATTTATTAGTATGCCCAAAATGTGATCATCATATGCGTATTTCAGCACGTAAACGTCTTTTATCATTTTTTGATAAAGATAGTACAAGTGAATTAGGTATTGAATTAGAACCAAAAGACATTTTAAAATTTCGTGATTCAAAAAAATATAAAGACCGCATATCAGCCGCACAAAAAGCAACACATGAAAAAGATGCGTTAATTGTAATGCAGGGTACCCTAAAGGGTATCTTAATCATTGCAGCTGCTTTTGAATTTTCCTTTATGGGAGGCTCAATGGCATCAGTTGTTGGTGCTCGTTTTGTATGTGCTGTTAATCAAGCATTAAAAAATAATTGCCCATTAATTTGTTTTTCAGCTAGTGGAGGCGCTCGAATGCAAGAAGCATTGATATCTCTGATGCAAATGGCAAAAACTAGCGCAGCACTAGCAAAAATAAAAGATAGAAAACTGCCATATATTTCCGTTTTAACTGATCCAACAATGGGTGGGGTATCAGCAAGTTTAGGAATGTTAGGCGATATTAATATTGCAGAACCTAAAGCACTTATTGGTTTTGCCGGACCACGTGTTATTGAACAAACTATGCATGAAAAACTACCAGAGGGGTTTCAAAGAAGCGAATTTTTAATTGAAAAAGGAGCAATTGATATGATCATAAGACGCTCTGAAATGCGAGATAAATTAGCTGAAATAATAGCTATTTTAACTCATAAAACTCTTCAAAATAATAAAACAGATACGACCAATAATATATTCGATGATATGGAGTTATCATATTGTGATAAAGCAGAAATTAACAAATAACTTAATTAAAAACAAAAAAAAAACCAAAAATTTTTTTATACCTAATGTAAATTCTTCTTTGGATAATTGGTTACACTATTTAAGCAATCAACATAAAAAAAATATCGATATGGGTATTGATCGCATTAATATTGTTGCTAATAATCTGGATCTTTTGAATCCTGCACCTAAAGTTGTCACTGTTTCAGGGACAAATGGAAAAGGAACAACTTGTCATATCTTGGAATCAATTTTAATTGAGACAGGGATAAAAGTTGGTGTGTACAGTTCTCCTCATCTTCTAAATTATACTGAACGTGTTAGAATTCAAGGTAAAACCTTACCTGAAATAGAGTTTTGTCGCGTTTTTTCTGATATTGAATCTAAACGTGATAATACAACATTAACATACTTTGAATATGGAACTTTAGCTGCTTTACAATTATTTAAAGAAGCTAAACTTGATTTGGTAATCTTAGAAGTTGGTTTAGGTGGACTATTTGATGCAACAAATATAATTGATTCTACTATTTCTGTTATTACAAATATTGAACTAGATCATCTT
This sequence comes from Arsenophonus sp., assembly GCA_031446165.1. Taxonomy (GTDB): domain Bacteria; phylum Pseudomonadota; class Gammaproteobacteria; order Enterobacterales; family Enterobacteriaceae; genus Arsenophonus. The sequence continues at coordinate 819,802 of CP132905.1, forward strand.
GATTGGTTTGGCAAGGATCGCGAAAAAATTGGATATGAAAAAGCTGGCATTTTTCGCAAAGGAAAATACGCAGTCATAGGTGAATTAAACATACCAAAATCTATAAAAAATATTGCTGAGATACTAGGCACTAAATTATTTTGTTATGGAATTGATTGGCAATTTACGCAAAAAAAAAATCAATGGCAATGGGAATCTATTGATTACAATTTTCAAAAATTACCTTTACCAAAAAATATTCCATTAATAAATGCTGCAACAGGGTTGGCGACCCTTTCTTGCTTGATGAAAGAAAGTAAACAAATTAGAGATACTGTATCATCAAAAGCTATCAACCAAGGATTGATTAATGCAAAATTACCTGGACGTTTACAAGTAATTTCACATAAACCTTACGTTATTTTAGATGTTGCACATAATCCACATGCAGCAAATTATTTAGCAAAACAAGTATCTCAGTTACCAAGAAAAAACAATACAAAAGTTTATGCTGTTGTAGGGATGTTAATAGATAAGGATATAAAAGGTACATTATCTTGTTTAAAATCGCAAGTTGACAAATGGTATCTAGCGTCATTAAATGTATCGCGTGGTGCTAATGCTGGAAAATTAGCAAAATATCTACAATCACCATCTAAATTTGATACAGTAAAAAATGCCTGGTTACAAGTTATGTTAGATGCCACTCAAAAAGATATAATAATAGTATATGGTTCATTTCATACTGTATCTGAAATTTTAATATTACATAACAGGACCCTAAAAAACAATGGAACATAAATTTAAAAATCGTTTAATGGGATTAATTTTTGTTATCATGATAAGTATAATTATATTACCCATTTTTTTAAATGGAAATAAATATAACAAAACTGAATTTGCTAGAATTCCTTTAATGCCACAATTTAAAGAGGTAAATAACACAGCATCTATTGCAGAAATGAAGAGTACAATAAACAAAAATATACTGAAAAATATTACCAAAGAAAAAATTTTTGAAGAAAAATCTTCTGAAAAATTCAATAAAGATTCCGAACTGTATCAAAAAAAAACAAACACAAACAAAACAAAAACTCAAATCAAAAAAAACACATTATTAATAAATAAAAACACTAACCAACAAGATACATTCTTTCATCACAAACCAAAAAATACAGCTTACATTATTCAACTAGGTGTATTTAGAAATTCAGTAACAGTACAAGAAATTCTTAATAAATTACGTATATATGGATATCAAGTTTATACTAAATCATCTTTTCAAAATAATAATCAATTAACACATATTTTTATTGGACCAAATTTATCTAAAAAAAAATTACAAATGAATTTATCAAAATTAAAAGATTTGACAGGATTAGATGGTAAAATATATATTTATAAAGCATAAATAAAATTATTGCCAATTCATAAAATTACAAAAAACAATAATTAATAATTCATATATTCAGAAATATTTATTAACATATTATTTATAAATATTCATTTAACATATTAAAAATTATTTTTAGGATTAAGATTATGGTTTGGATGGACTACTCTATTATTGCTATTATTATATTTTCTGCATTTTTAAGTTTAATTCGTGGTTTTATAAGAGAAGCTATGTCACTTATAACATGGGGTGGGGCTTTTTTTATTTCCAGTCAATTTCATAATAATTTATCTTATTATTTAACAATTTTTCAAGATACTTTTATAAGAAAAGCTATTGCAATAACAATTTTATTTATCGCAACGTTAATTATTGGTGCAACAGCCAATTATCTTATAAATACATTAATTAAAAAAACTGGATTAAGTAGTACAGATCGTATTTTAGGAGTATGTTTTGGAACATTGCGAGGTATATTAATTGTATTAGCTATTTTATTTTTTTTAGATAGTTTTACTCTTTTCCCTAATCAAAAAGAATGGAAAAATTCTGAATTAATATTTCAATTTAGTGATATTATTCAATGGTTTTTTAATTATTTAAGAAATAACTCTATTTTTTTAGAAAAAATATAATTGCACTAAATTTATAAATTTAAAATTTTATTATCATAAAAATTTCTTGCATTATCAATCTTATAAATTATGGAGTAATTTAAAAAAATACATAAATTTATAATAATTTTTATAATTATTAAAAGACGATTTGTAAAAGTTAAATTTTAATCTTGTACAAAAAATATTTTTACGTATATTTTCTGTTATATAAAAAATATTTTAAATACAAAACTATAAAAAATAAATAAAAAATTCACAAAAAACTATATTTATTGCTTTTTTAATTGTTTTTAAAAAAATAATTATAAATATTCTTTAAATATTTTGATGATTGTTAGAATTATTAGATTTAATGATAATATTATATATGCTGTATATTTACAATAAATTATCATTATTAAACTGTAATAATGACTTTTTCTCTTTTTTAAAAAAATTACAGAATATAAAATAAAAAATAAAATTTATTTATAATAATATTTGAATTATAATATAAAATTTATATGTAATACTTGTTAATATTTATATATATTTGATAAATCGTATATAATATTAACCTAAGTTGTTTTTTTTAAAATACTATATCATGAAAAAATGTGTGAAAATATTTTATTGAAAAAATATTTTTTTTATTTATTAAAATATAAAAATATTCGTTATTAATAATTTAAATATAAAACAAAACCTATTTTATCAATGAATAATCATAACTGAATATAAAAAAATACTTTTTATCTTTTAAGATCACAAATAAACATAACAAAATATTTTAAACAAAAAATATGAAATATTAATAACTTCACAAAAACATTAATAATATAAAAATCATTCATTAAAATTAATGAAATAAAATATATAGAACGAATTAATTAATTTTATTAAATACAAAAAATTGATATCAATAAAATATTTGTAGTTATTTTTATCAAAAAATTTACTAAGATTATTTATCTAGAAAATATTAAAAAAAATTAAAATATTACTATGTCTATTATGTTTATTTTTATTACAGAGCTAAATTATATTATGAAAAAAGTAATTATTGGATTTACGGGTGCAAGTGGCATTATTTATGGTATCAGGTTACTAGATATTTTATCTTCTATTGACAATATTGAAACACATTTAATTATCAGTAAAGCTGCTAAACAAACCTTAAAATTAGAAACAACTTATAATTTAAAAGATGTTCAAGAAATGGCAGATGTTTCATATGATAATAGAGATATTGCAGCGACAATTTCTTCAGGTTCATTTATCACATCTGGCATGATTATTATGCCATGTTCTATAAAAACTTTATCTTCTATTGCCAATAGTTATAATAATACATTAATTACTCGTGCTGCTGATGTAGTGTTAAAAGAAAAACGCAAATTAATATTAGGCATTAGAGAAACACCTTTACATTTAATACATCTTAGATTAATGACAGATGTATCAAGAATCGGTGCAATACTTTTTCCACCAATGCCTGCATTTTATCATAAACCAAAAACAATACAAGATATAATAGATCAAACTGTAAATCGTATTTTAGATCAATACGGAATAGGTTTATCAAAAACTTTGTTTACTCGTTGGGAAGGTCTATAAAAATTCTTTTCAAAAAAAATACGATTTTATTTGCATAACAAAAAAAACAAAAAACAAAAATATATCAACAATCATAAATATAAAATAAACACGTATGTATTTTTATAAATGATGATAGAAATACTTTAAATCAAAAATAACAAAATTATATGCGATCAAACTTCACATTTTAATTTAAATTAAAACTTATAACCTTTCAATAAAGAAAAAATTTTTAAAAATTTATTATTTTAATATGAATGCTCTTTCTAATTAAAAAACAATTAAAAATTTTGTTTTTAAAATGATTGCATCTTTTATGAAAACTATGAAGTGAAATATTATTTAATAATTAATAAATTATAGACATTTTTATATCTTCTTCATTTTAATAATGATATGGAAGATTATTTTTATAATCTTTTTTATTGAAAATATCTATTAGTGCTTATGTAAAAATTCCTATAAATATTTTATAAAAATAAAAATTTTATAAACTAATAATAAACATATTTTTATGTTATTTGTTTCTGTTTCTATAAAAATATCAAAAGTTTTTCTCTTTACATATGCATTAAAAATTATACATATACACATTACATCATATGCTATATTTTAATAAATTCATTAAAATTAATGCAAATCTTTTAACTTTTAAAAAGAATATTTATAATCATCAAAAATCATTGATTTATTAAATGAAATATATCTTCTTAAATTATTAGTTTTTTCAAAAAATAAATATTTTACATAAAACACAAAATAATAATATTTAAGTATACATAAATCTCCTAAATATAACAATATTTAATAAACTTAAGATATTTCTTATAAATATTTAATAATACTAAAAACATCTTTTTATCTAATTAATCAACATAAGAAATCTTGATTATTTTCAAGGTGATTTAACATCTTTATCATGCATTATGAAATATTAAAAAAATTATAACAGTCAGTAATAAAATTTTATAAATTATACATTCAATAACAAGAAAATAGAAAAAATTTTAAATATTTTATATAAACATATATTTTTTAACATCTTTTTATTTTTTTATTAATTTATTTTATATATAATAAAAATTTTATTTTATGTCAATTTCTTTTGAAATCATACATAAAAATAATTTTTAAAAATTTTTTCTATTTTTAAAAACTTTCATAAAGAAGCATAAAATCATTATTCACAATATTTTCTCATTACCAATGATGCATTTGTTCCACCAAAACCAAAACTATTAGACATTACTGTATTTAATATGTATTTAGTAGCTTTAGTAATAATGTTCATTTTTTTTGCTTTTTCATCCCAAGTTTCAATATTAATGCTTGCCGCAATAAATTTATGTTCTAACATTAACAAACTATAAATAGCCTCATGTACTCCTGCTGCGCCTAAAGAATGACCAGTCATAGCTTTGGTTGCAGAAATTGCTGGTTTATGATTCCCAAATACTTCCATAATTGCTTCTAATTCTTTAGTATCTCCAATAGGAGTTGATGTACCATGAGTATTTATATAATCAACTTCTTCAATATTATTTAATGCCATTTTCATGCATCTTATGGCTCCTTCACCAGAAGGCACAACCATATCATATCCGTCTGAAGTTGCACCATATCCGACAATTTCAGCATAAATATGTGCACCACGTTTTAATGCATGTATTAATTCTTCTACTACAACAATACCTCCTCCTCCAGCAATCACAAATCCATCACGATTCTGATCATAAGTACGTGAAGATTTTTCTGGAAAATCATTATATTTAGTGGATAATGCACCAATTGCATCAAACTCACAAGCCAATTCCCAACTTAATTCTTCACCACCACCAGCAAAAATAATATCTTGTTTGTCTAATTGAATTAATTCAACTGCATGACCAATACAATGTGCTGAAGTTGAGCACGCAGAACTAATAGAATAATTAACCCCTTTTATTTGAAAGGGGGGAGCTAAACAAGCTGATACACCTGAAGCCATTGCTCTTGTTACCATATATGGTCCAACACCACGCAATCCTTTAGCGCGCATTCCATCAGAACCAGCAACTTGATTACGAGGTGACCCCCCTCCAGAACCAACAACTAATCCAGTACGAATATTCGAAACTTGTTGCGGTGTTAATTTAGCATCCTGAATAGCCTCTTTCATTGCTAAGTACGCATAAATAGAACAATCACTCATAAAACGGAGAATTTTTCGATCAATTTTTTCTTTAATATAATCTTCAGATAGCTCAATATTACCCCAGACATGACTACGCAAACCCATTTTTTCAAATTCTTTTGAAAACCTTATGCCAGATCGGCTAGTCTTCAAAGAATCTAGTACCTCTTGCTGGTTATTACCTATGCTGGAAACAATCCCTAGACCAGTGATAACTGCACGCCTCATTGATTATATTACCTCATAGTCAAAATTCATTTACTAAAAAACTTAATTTGTTACTTTTGACTTACATTTGTAAGTTAAACAACTTTCATCAAATAAAATTATAAAAATAATATTTTTGTAATTATAACTATAATATCTAATAAATTTAAATCACATATTTTTAATAAATAAAACTAATATAGTTATAACTTATTAATTTTATTAATAACAACCCTTATAATTTTTCTTGTATTAAAAAATAAACTAGCAGATTAAAAAAAACAATGAATAAAAAGTTAAATTTTATCGAAAAATTTAACCTATTTTTATATATAATTTTATATATAAATAATAGAATATATTCTATAAAAGTATTTTTATTGCTGAAACATAGCCAGAATTTGAAAGTATTAATTTTTATTAAATCCTCATTAATAGAACTAAAATTTTTAAAAAAATTTAAAAGAACCAATTATTCTTTCTTAAATGTTTATAAAATATATTTATAAAGTCATAATATAATCATATATTTTAGTTACTAAAACCAAGAAAATAGTTTATAATTAAATATCATATAAAAATGATAAAAAAGTTTTTAAAAATATTTCATGAAAAATATTTTTTATTAAATATTTTGAATATTAAAACTATAATGCACAAATTACACAATATTTTATAAATTTAAGTATATCTTTTTTTAAAAAAATAAGAAATTATTTCAATAAAAAATAATAATTTAATAAAATATTTATAAAATATAAACATTAGTTTTTAATTTAAGCTTTCATTTAGTTAAAATAACTAATGATAAAAATATTGATATTTTTTCTTAAAAAATATCATACGATATAAAAAAATTGCTAATTTTAGTTTTATTGTGTAAAGATATCTAATATTATGAGATACAAATATTAATATGTTATTTTGTTATAATAAATACTAAAATTTTATCAAAATTATTAACATACTTTGAATATAAAATAATAAATTTATTGATTTTTTCTACTTATTAAAAAAAATGCAAAAAACTAATTAATAATATATTATGCATAAATTTATTATCAATAATCTTTTTTAATCTAATTTATAGATAATCTTTTTTAAAAAACCACTTTTAATATTTTTATAAAAAAAATCATAAACAAAATAAACATTTTAAATTTTCAAATACTTTATAAAATAAACCATTTATTTTATAAAGTATTAATAAATGTTTTTATCTACATTTTATAAAAATGTTATATATAGAATATAATTAACTATGTTATATTGTATGAAAATTTAAAAAAAAAGCTTATAAATATAATATCACTGGATAAGTTATTATAACCTATTATTCAACATTAAAAACAGCCAAGGAAAAAAAATTACAAACAGTATATTATCATTCTGATTTTAAAATCTTATAAACAATTATAGTTTTTCATAAAAAATCTTTAAAACAAAAAAATATATAGAATATTATAACATAAAACCTTTATAAAAAAAATAATCTTATATCCAATTTTATTATTTAATCAATCATAACATTGATTTTAAAGAAAAAAGATTTAAAAATATTGAATTAATATTCAGATCTTTATTACCAATAATCATAATAAAATACAACATTCTTAACATTTTTTAAAAACATATTGATTGTATTAAAAGTCCAAAAACATAAAACATTACATAAAAAATTTCATGATTACTGTTAATATTTCAATAAAATAAATTTATTAATCTGTGTATTTAATAATATCTTAAAAAATAATAAAAAAATTATCTTAACTTCCTAAGAAGTTTATTCTAAAAATATTACAAATTAATATCATTTCAAAAAAATTAAGTATTGCTACATTGAGCTTGATGACGTAAAAAATGATCAATAAGCACTATAGCCATCATAGCTTCTGCTATTGGGACGGCTCTAATACCAATACATGGATCATGACGTCCTTTGATGAGTACCTCAACCTCGTCACCTTTTTTATTAATACTTCGACCAGATAATGCAATACTAGAAGTAGGTTTAAAAGATAAATGAGCAATAATAGGTTGACTGGTACTAATACCACCTAAAATTCCACCTGCATTATTACTCAAAAAACCATCACGAGTTAATTCATCTCTATTTTCATCACCTTTCAATTTCACCACTTTGAAACCAGCACCAATTTCTACTCCTTTAACTGCATTTATACTCATCATTGCATGTGCAATATCCGCATCTAATCTATCAAAAACAGGTTCTCCTAACCCAGCTGGCACATTATCAGCTACAACAGTTACTTTTGCACCAACAGAATTACCTTCTTTTTTTAAAGAAGATAATAAAGTATTTAAGTCTTCCAGTTTTTCCATATCAGGACAAAAAAAAGGATTGTTTTCTACTACATTCCAATCTTTTAATTCACAACAAATATCGCCAATTTGACTTAAATAACCACGAATAGTTATTCCAAGTTTCTCTTTTAAAATTTTTTTTGCAATTGCTCCCCCTGCAACACGCATCACCGTCTCACGAGCGGAAGATCTACCTCCACCACGATAATCAGTAAAACCATATTTTTTTTGATAGGTATAGTCTGCATGGCCAGGTCGAAAGATATTCTGCAACTGATTATAATCTTGAGATCGCTGATCATGATTATTAATTAATAAACCAATAGGTGTCCCTATAGTAACACCATTAAAAACACCTGATAAAATTTTAACCTTATCAAATTCACAACGTTGAGTAGTATACTTAGAAGCACCAGGTCTACGACGGTCCAAATCAGTTTGTAATTCTTGTTCTGATAATTTTAATCCAGGAGGCACCCCATCAATAATACAACCTAATGCTATACCATGAGATTCACCAAATGTAGTAAGACGAAAAAGTTGACCAATCGAATTTCCTGCCATTTTCTTATTCCTGTGTTTATTTACATAAAAATATAACCGAATCCTATTTACTAAAAGATATATCATGCTTTATAAATCCATATATTCTTTAAATATATTTTCGCACTGGATTAATTTTTTCTTCGTAAGCATAAAAACTCCTTCTCCTCCATATTTTAATTTTAACCAAGTAAAGGGTATCCTAGGATATTGATCAATAAGATATAACATATTATTACCAACTTCGCAGATCAAAATACCATTTTTTTTTAAAAAACGAGAAGCGTTAGCTAAAATACGTCTAATAAATTTTAAACCATCTGAACCGCCAGCAAGTGCTAATCTAGGCTCTGCTAAATATTCATCAGGTAAATCTAACATATCTTCCTTATTAACATAAGGTGGGTTAATTATTATTAAATCATATTTAATTAATGGTATTTCTTTGAACAAATCAGAATGTAACGGTACTATACGATCAAAAAATCCATGAAATGTGATATTTTTTTCAGTCACGGATAAAGCATCAGTAGAAATATCTACTGCATCAATTTGTGCCTTAGGAAATATATAAGCACAAGCCACAGCAATACATCCACTTCCAGTACACATATCTAAAATTGTTAATGGATTCTTCTTATTAAGAATACCTTTAAAATGTTTATTAATAAGCTCACCAATAGGTGAACGGGGAATTAGAACACGTTGATCTACATAGAATTCATGTCCACAAAACCAAGCTTTATTAGTTAAATATGGAACAGGAATATGATCATAAATACGACGAAAAACCTTTTTAAGAATATAATAACGTTCGTTTATAGTTAAACGAGACAATAATAATTGTGTAGGTATTTCTAATGGCAAAAACAGCAATGGCAAAACAAGCTGTAATGCTTCATCCCAAGCATTATCAGTTCCATGACCATAATAAATATTTGTTTTATTAAATTGGGTAACTATCCAACGCAATATATCTTGAATTGTATTTAACTCTGTAACAATTTCATGAATAATAATTTTCTTCAATATTTTTCCTGCGAAAAAATAATATATAAGTAATTTAAAACTAATAATTTTTACAAAAAATACTTAAATTATTTTATATTAAAAATCATCTATAAATTATATTATATGTTTTATTAAAAACGGGCAATAAAATTATTGATTGGCATATTTTAAGAAATATTTAAAAAATAATTAATAAAAAAGCTAAAAATATAACAAAATTATAAAAATATTTAAATTATTTAGATAATATCTCAAAAAAAACATGATTTATTTTAATAGAGAATAACAATATCAAATATGCTATATTTAAAAATAATCTTTAAAAGTAAAATATATATTTTCTATAATGAAATGCTTAAATTATTAATTTTAAAATACTTTTAAAGTTTTATCACTATAAAAAAACATTGTTTTTATAATTTTCATATAAAAATATTATAATAAACATATTAATATTTAATACAATATCATTAATTTAAAAAAATTATGAAAAAATAACATGAATAAAAATAACTATAAAAAACGTATCATGATATTTATCTGTTAATACTAATATTTATTAAATAATGATTTCTATTTTTTAAGATAATATTTTTAAAGCACGATATTTATCTTTTCATAAAAAAGTTTTTTAATCCCATATAAATCATAAGAATTATATATAAAGAAAAATATATAATATAATTTTTTTATAAATTTTTTTTAAAACCTAAAGACATAAAATCATTTAATTCAATTATTGTAAATTAAGAATACAAATATAAAATTCATATCATGCTTACATAAAATAAAAATATAATTATTTTAGTATTGCATTTTATCAATTACTAATTTTTTATATTTTAAAATCACATAATATTTCTTTATTAGATATCAATGTTTCTTAAAAATTTTATTTAAATTATTGTTTTATTTTTATAAAAAAAATTAAGTATGCATATTATATTAATCTTTTTATTTTATAAAATAAAAAGATTAATATTTAATAACAATTAATAGTTACTTATAAATACCAAAGTTCATTATATAATTCAATAATATAAGATTACAAAAAAAATTTTACTTTAATAATTTTAAAAAATAAAAATTATTTATTTTTAATAATTCTAATGATACTGTTATTTAACAGGAGAAAATCTACTACACTGAAGTATATATGAGATCAATATGCAAAAAATCAATAAGTTGAAAAACAAACCCCTCGATAACCTTATTACACTTCAGACACTAATACAAGAATTTCCAGTATCTAAAAAAAATATTGAGCATATAGTTCAATCACGTAAAAAAATTCAATCGATTTTAATCGGAAAAGACAAACGATTATTAGTTATAATTGGACCATGTTCAATTCATGATACTCAATCAGCACTAGAATATGCAAAAAAACTCATGCAATTACATGTTGATTATGAAGATTATCTTGAAATTGTTATGCGTACTTATTTTGAAAAACCACGTACTGTACTTGGTTGGAAAGGACTAATATCCGACCCTGAACTTGACAATTCTTTAAAAGTCAATAAAGGGTTACGATTAGCTAGAGAATTATTAATCAATATAAATCAACTTGAACTACCAACTGCAACTGAATTTTTAGATATGATAATAAGTCAATATTTTTCGGATTTGATTAGTTGGGGGGCAATAGGAGCAAGAACAACAGAAAGTCAAATTCATAGACAAATGGCATCTGCGCTATCTTGTCCAATCGGTTTTAAAAATAGTACCAATGGCAATATTAATGTTGCCATCGACGCTATTCGTGCAGCATGTGCCAGCCAGGTATTTTTATCACCAAATAAAAATGGGGAAATAATTATTTATAAAACAAAAGGCAACCCTTATGGACATATTATCATGAGAGGAGGAACACATCCAAACTATGATAAAAAAAATATTAATATTGCGTGTCATCAACTAAAAAAATTTGGATTACCTCAAAAATTAATTATTGATTGCAGTCATGGAAATGCGCAAAAAAAATATTTATTACAATTACAAGTTGCTAAAAATATTGCTAAACAACTAAAAAATGGATCTACAGCAATTGTGGGGATTATGGTAGAAAGTTTTCTAATAGAAGGAGCTCAAAAATTAATAAAAGGTAAACCATTAAAATACGGTCAATCTATTACTGATCCTTGCTTAGGTTGGAAAAATACAAAAAAAATACTAAAAATAATAGCTAATGCAGTAAAATATCGTTTTTAATATATGTAAATATATTTATATTAAAATTACCATTATTTCGTTTTACATATATAATAAGGATACATAAAAAATAACATTTTCATAGAAACTAACTATTGCTTTTAGAAAAAAATATTTTATAAAAATAATGTTAGCAAAAAACAACATTCTATTATAGAATTAAAAATTACATGCAACTATCAATCTTTTTATGAAAAGATAAGGTGCAATTTTTTATAAATTATTTTCATTAAAATCAAAATAAGATTTTTTACTTTATAAAAAATATACTTACAATAAACATACATAATTTAAAAAATAAATTGTTTAATACATTAAAAAATTAAACGCTTTAATATACAGTATTATTTAAAAAAATTATAATTCTATAGACGATAATTACATATCTATAAATTCTAATAATCCTATAATTTTGAAACAACATTACTTGCATGAATACTGATGTCTTTTTCTTATTCCCATTCTATAGTTGCAGGTGGTTTTCCACTAATATCATAAACCACTCTAGAAATACCAATAATTTCATTAATAATTCTATTTGAAACTCTAGCAAGAAAAGCATAAGGTAAACGTGCCCAATTTGCTGTCATAAAATCAATGCTTTCTACTGCACGCAAGGATACAATCCAGTTATATTTACGCATATCTCCCATTACACCAACAGAACGCAAAGGTAAAAAAACAACAAAAGCTTGACTAATTTTATAATAAAGATTTTCTTTATATAATTCTTCAATAAAAATAGCATCTGCTTGACGTAATAAATCACAATATATTTTTTTTACTTCACCGAGTATCCTTACCCCCAATCCAGGACCAGGAAATGGATGTCGATACAATATATTACCCGGAAGACCTAATTCTAAACCTAATTTGCGCACTTCATCTTTGAATAAATATTTTAATGGTTCAACTAATTTTAATTTCATATCTTTTGGTAAACCAGAAACATTATGATGAGATTTAATTAAATATGATTTAGATGTTTTTGATCCTGCTGATTCAATCACATCTGGATAAATCGTACCCTGTGCCAACCATTTTACGGCAGTTTGCTTGCTAGCTTCTTCTTCAAATATTTTAATAAAAATACGTCCAATTATTTTACGTTTTAATTCTGTTTCATGAACACCAACCAAAGCATTTAAAAAACGCGTTTCTGCGGATATTTTTATAATATTTAAATTAAATGTTTTGAACATTTTCATGATGTGTTTTGCTTCATTTAATCGCAATAAACCATTGTCAACAAATATACAAATTAATTGTTTACCGATTGCACGATGAAGCAATAAAGCGGTTACAAATGAATCTACACCACCTGATAAAGCCAAAATCACTTTATCAACACCAATTTTTCTTCTTAAGTGGCGTACTTTATCATCAATAATCATCATAGGCATCCAACATTTTTTACACTTACAAATATCTAATACAAAACGCTTGAAAATAGCACTTCCTTGATGAGTATGTGTAACTTCTGGATGGAACTGAATGCCATAAAAATGCTTGATATCATTAGCAATGATAGCGCATGAACAACTATCGGTACTGCCAATAATTCTAAAATTATTAGGGACAACACTAACAATATCACCGTGACTCATCCAAACATCAAGTAATGGTGTACCTTCTTTATTTAATCGATCGTATATATCATCTAATAATGTGCAAGATTTCTGAATAGATACTTTAGCATATCCAAATTCACGGTTAGAAGAAACTTTAACTTGCCCCCCTAATTGTATAGACATAATATGCATACCATAACAAATACCCAATACCGGTACCCCAGACTCAAAAACATATTCTGATGCACGAGGACTATCACATGTAATTGAACTATTTGGGCCACCAGAAAGAATAATTCCATGAGGATTAAATTCACGTATCTGATTTTCAGATGCACACCATGGAAAAAGCTCACAATAAACACCGATATTACGAACACGACGGGCTATTAATTGCGTATATTGTGAACCAAAATCGAGGATTAAAATTTTATATTGATAAATATTATTTGTCATTTTCAAAAAAAATATATAAAAATTTATAAGATAACACATGACTCTCATAACTGATATAATACTATCAATTTGAATGATAATTTGGTGATTCTTGTGTAATTATCACATCATGAACATGATTTTCTTGAATTGCTGCACTAGTAATACGCACAAATTCTGTTTTTGTTCTTAATTCCTCAATATTAACACAACCAGTCAACCCCATACAAGAACGCAGACCACCCATTTGTTGATAAATAATATTTTTTAACAATCCTTTATAAGCAATACGACCTTCTATTCCTTCAGGAACTAATTTATCTACTACATTATTACTCTGAAAATAACGATCACAAGAACCCTTTGACATTGCTCCTATTGATCCCATTCCACGATACGATTTATAAGAACGACCTTGAAATAAAATTATTTCACCTGGGGATTCTTCAGTACCAGCAAACATTGAACCAACCATAACACATGATGCCCCGGCAGCTATTGCTTTAGCAATATCACCAGAAAACCGAATGCCTCCATCAGCAATTACTGGCACATTAATTCCTTTTAATGCATCTACTGCATCAGCAATGGCTGTGATTTGTGGTACTCCAACACCTGTAACTATCCTGGTTGTACAGATAGAACCAGGACCAATGCCCACTTTGACTGCATTAGCCCCTGCTTGTGCCAATGCTTTTGCACCTTCACCTGTCGCTACGTTACCACCAATAATAGGTAACTCTGGATACTTTTTACGTATTGTAGAAATACATCTTAAAACACCTTCAGAATGTCCATGTGAAGAATCAATCAATAAAATATCAATTCCTGCTTCTACCAATGCTTCTATACGTTGATGATTGTTTTCAGTAACACCAATAGCAGCACCTACTCGCAAACGACCATGTTCATCTTTGCATGCATTTGGTTTACGTTTTGCTTTCTTAAAATCCTTGACTGTTATCATACCAAACAAATGAAAATTATCGTCAACTACTAATACTTTTTCAATGCGTCTTTCATGTAATTTTTGTAATATAATATCATAATCTTCACCATCTTTTACTGTCACCAAATTAGTTTTTGGTGTCATCACCGCAGTAACAGATTGATCAATATCAGTTACAAAACGAATATCGCGTCCAGTAATAATACCAATTAATTCTTCTTTGTTATTAACAACGGGATACCCGGCAAAACCATTTCGTTTAGCCATCTCATGCACTTCGCGGATTGTGGTTTCAGGTTTCACTGTAACAGGATCAATAACAATTCCACTTTCATATTTTTTAACTCGACGGACTTCTTCTGCTTGACGTTCAATTGACATGTTTTTATGAATAAAACCCATCCCTCCTTCTTGAGCTAAAGCAATAGCTAAAGATGATTCTGTTACAGTATCCATAGCAGCAGAAAGTATTGGGATAGTCAAACTAATATTTTCAGTGAGTTTTGTTGATAGATCGGCAGTGTAGGGTAACACATTTGAATGTGCAGGGACTAATAATACATCATCAAACGTTAGTGCTTCTTTTTTTATACGTAACATATATAATATCTCACCATATGAAATTTAGAGAAAGATAAAATATTGCGATCGCAATTTACATTATAAAATTTATTGACTCCAGCACATTTTATTAAAATTAATATTAAATAAGAAAAATATTCTAATAAAAAATAAAATATCATAATAAAAAAATATTTGCAAAATTTATTCACGCAATACATTTTTTTCCTAAAAAACATTTAATAAAAAAATATCTTCAAAACAAAGTGCATTTTTATTTCTATATATCTATATTCTATTTCTATTCATAAAAATATAAAATATTTAAGATATGATTTTTATAAATATGAAATCTTAATAAATAATAAAAAAATTTTATTAAAAAATCATGATAAATCATAAAATTTTCTAAAATAAACAAAATGAAATTTTAAATGAAAAATAAGATTTTATTTGTTTACTAATATCTCAAAAAATATTAAATTAAATTTTAAAAAAAAATATCAAATCACAATTGTATAATGATATTAACTGTAGTTAAAAAACTTTTATATAAAAAATAGAATGTATAATTAAAAATAATTTTAATATTTAAAGATCCATATACAAAAATAAAAAAAAATATTTAAAACATATTTTTTATCAAAAATAATATTTCATATCTGATATTTTTAATCACTACACATAAAATAATATATTATAGATAAAAATTAATTATAAAATTTATAAAAATGATATTTAAATTTACATATTTTATTTAAAAATACTTATTAAATAATATATGACTTCTTTTAATTTTTTTTGAATCTTCAATATTGTGAAATTGTTAATATTTAATCAATGATTAACTACAAAACTGGCGATATTAGCAAAAAATCAATAAATCTTAATATAAGAAGCTATCAGAAATAAAAAATTTTCAACAATTACTCTTACTTAAATAGTATTATTTAAACATTTTATAAAAAATAATTCATAATAGCAATATTAATTTTAAATGTTTTTATATGCAATTTTTATCAAATTATGTTATTATAATGTTATTGATCTATTCAAAAAAATATAAAACACATAACTACTATAGCAATATAGATCATAAAAATAATTAATCATAAATTTTATTATTTAATAAAATATAATTTTGTGTGCACTAAAAATTATTTACATACTATTGACACTAAAAAGTGTAACAATAAAGTGTAACAATAAACAAATATAAAAATAAATAGTAAATATTATATGAATCATCTTTACTATATCGTAGTTTACCGATTTTATTTATATAAATAATATATATTTTAAAAATATAATGACAATTTATCCTATTATTCAACTTACAAAAGAACTTATTCAAAAACCTTCAATAAGTCCAAATGATAATGGATGTCAAACTATTTTAATTGAAAGATTAAAAAAACTTAATTTTTCTATTGAAATTATGTTTTTTGAAGATACAACAAATTTATGGGCTTTTCATGGAGACAAAGGAAAAACTTTAGTTTTTGCTGGGCATACAGATGTAGTCCCAGCAGGTGATACAAAAAATTGGAATTTTCCTCCTTTTCAAGCAAAATTAAACAATGGATTTCTTTATGGGAGAGGGGCTGCTGATATGAAGGGTTCTCTTGCTGCAATGATTATAGCCGCAGAAAAATTTATTAGAGATTTTCCATCTCATCCAGGTAGATTGGCTTTTTTAATTACTTCTGATGAAGAAGATAAAGCTACTAATGGAACAGTAAAAGTAATTCATGAATTAATAAAACGCAATGAAAAAATTAATTATTGTATAGTAGGGGAACCATCTAGTGCAATAAAACTCGGTGATACAATAAAAAATGGGCGTCGTGGATCGCTCAATGCTACCCTTATAATCCATGGGACGCAAGGACATATTGCTTACCCGCATTTAATAAATAATCCAATTCTTATTTCATTACCTTTTTTAAATGAATTAGTAAAAAAAAAATGGGATACTGGAAATATTTTTTTTCCACCTACCAGCATGCAAATTGTAAATATTTATTCAGATACTCAAAGTAACAATATTACTCCAAGTAAATTAGTTATAAAACTAAATTTTCGTTTTAGTAATGAATTAAGTGCAGAAAAAATTAAGAAAAAAATTGAAAGAATATTAAAAAAACATCAATTAAATTTTAAATTAGATTGTTCATTATCTGCACCCCCATTTTTAACAAAGGGAAAAAAATTAGTAAATATTGCTTGTGAGGTTATAGAACAATATTGTGGTTATCGACCTAAATTATCGACTGATGGGGGTACATCAGATGCTCGCTTTATTATTGATATTGGCGCACAAGTTATCGAGCTAGGCCACTTAAACAAAACTATCCACAAAGCAAATGAATGCATTAGTATTGAAGATTTGCGAAAATTAAGTTTGATTTATTACAAAATTACAAAAAAAATACTTTTAAACTAAATTTAAACACGAAAAAAAACAGTAAAATATACCATATCTCACTATTTCAAACAAAAATTCTTAATCTTATATTTCTTTAAATAACATATCATTTAGTAGCTGTTAAAAATTTTAT
The DNA here is from genome assembly GCA_031446165.1 of Arsenophonus sp. GTDB lineage: Bacteria > Pseudomonadota > Gammaproteobacteria > Enterobacterales > Enterobacteriaceae > Arsenophonus. Next base: position 837,922 of record CP132905.1, read on the forward strand.
AAAAAATAACATATAGCGCACTTTACTTGTAAATATTTATATTTTCAATGTTTTTAAAAAATATTTTGAATATACCATAATATAAAATATGAATATAAACAATAAAAAATAAAAAACAACATCTTAAATAGATAATCTTTTAGATAATCTTTAAAAATTGTTAATTAATTAGTAAGGAAAGAATCCCTGCTGCTATTAATGGACCTACTGCTACTCCATGAAAAACAGAAACACCTATTAAAGTACCAAATAATAATCCTGTAATCATTAATGGTTTATGATAAATCAAAGAAACACCTCGACTGCCTAACCATGATACCAAAATTCCAATAAAAATTGCTAACAATGATTCCCAATTCAGAAAAGAACTAATAATATCTTGCACTGCAATACGCTCACTAGCAATAGGTGTTATTATTCCAATTGTCAAAATTAGAATACCAACTGTCATTACATATTTTTCAATCAATGGGAAAAAAACATTTAACGGTGTAATACGAACAATCAGTAACAAAAAAGTAGCAATTGTTACGATTATATTATGACTTATGATTCCTAAAGTAATTAATGTGAATAAAATCAGTAATACTATGTTAAAATTACTCATAATTTTTTTGTATTTACCAATAATTTAAATATATTAGTTATTAATGTTTATAAACATATTAATCAAATTACTATATAATTTATAAAGTTATAGAAACGCGTTAAATATTTTTTTTAAAAATGAACATAATTGTATAAATGTATACATTTTATTTAAGAAATAATATTAGCAATATTATTTATGTGAATGTTAAATAGAAAAAACTATTAAAAATATATTTTATATAAACGTAATACCCACTATGATTTTTTATTTTTTTTTGTTTTTATGATTTTTTTTATTATATAACATTTATATAAACTATTAAAAACATATATTATTCAATATATGATTTATAATCATACAATATTTTATAATATATCAAAGAAAATAAAAAATATGCACAAAATCTTACATTGAATAGAAAAATAACATAAAAATTTATAATTAAAAAATAGACTTTAAAAAAAAGGTATCAATATTTTATAAAATTTATTTTTTTAATAAAACATTTTTTAATAAAACATATCTTAATATTTTATATAAAAAATAAAAATCATATACTTTTTTATAAAAAATTAAAAAAGTTATTAAATACGCTAACTTTGTTGATATTACCTTTTATAAAAAATAAATACATTACAAAACGACAAAAAAACTATATGCAACGTCTTATGTTTTATTTTAAAAATAAAGCAGATATCAATAAATAATTGTCCTTCATGTAAAATTATTTTTTAACATTTAAACTAAAAATTATAAAGAATTATTTACTTTAAAAATTTAAATATTTTTCGATAAGAATACAAAATACTTTAAAAAAGTATGGATACAAATTTTATAAAAAATAAAAGAATATATTTAGTATATTACTATATAAAAATGATTTAACATGTTAAAATAAAAAATATAATTTTTATATTCATATTTTACTTTTACTTATAATACTAAAATTGATATAATGTAAATATTAGTATACCATGAAAATATTCAAAAATATATTACTTATTATTTTTATATATCATAATTATTTTAGAAAAAATAGCTATAAAATACATTTTATATTTTTATATTTAGCAACAATATATCAGATGATAATATCTTAAATAAATATAACATGGTTTAAAAAACTAAATGCAGTTGTTTTTATTTTTTATAAAAGGCATATATCTGCAAAAATTTTAAGTTTTATGATCTATTCTCATTGAGAGATAAAAGAAAAAAGATCTAATGCTCGTATGTCATATACAACAAAAGCAGGTTCATTACTCAGTGAGAATTATCATATAAAACACATACAAGCTGACATTGAAACTAAAATTTCCTAAAAAATTTATGAAATATTAAATCAATTTATAAAAATGAAAAAAATACATAATTTTATCACCATAAAATAGCTAAAAATATATAAATATATAAAAAAATAGATAATAAAAATTATGATACATGCTCATAATTTTTATAACTAAAAACTAAAACTTTATTGAATGTTATCTAAAAAATCAATATAATCAATCATATAAGTTATATCAAAATTTTCTTATTTTTTCTTAAAAAATAATAAACGTTTTTATAAATTTAAAGACGCATACTGATACATACAAAAAAATATTTGCATAGAAAAAACCACAATCTTTTTTATGACATATTCAAATTACTTCTAAATTGATAAAATTATTAGTAATTTATTAAAGCTAAATTTTAGAAAAGATTACGTAAATAATACAAAAATAAAAATTAAAATTTATAACACTTCATGTGATTTTATATTTTATTTTTTTCAAAAAAAACCATACTTTAAAAATCGAATATATGAAATATTGAAGTTATATCATTTAAAGATAAATATCTTATAATAATTTTATTTGAAGAACATTTTCAAAAATTAAAAGAATATCAAAAAAAATTTTTTCGTTGCTCTGATTTAAATTTAAAATATATCATTAATACTATTTTTTTAATTTTATTAAAAAATTCACCGATTATTTTTTTAAAAAAATACAATCTGAATACATGACAACTCTAAACTCTAAAAAATAAATTCCAAAAATGTATATGTATGCAATTTAGCTAATATAAAAAATAAAATCATGTATTAAATGATAAAATGATGATATATACAAAAAAATTAATATTTCAAAAAATTATTTAACAATTCATGTCCTTGTTCACTTAAAATACTTTCTGGATGAAATTGGACACCTTCAATACATAAGTTTTTATGTCTGATACCCATAATTTCCTCTACCCCTCCATTACATGTTGTCCATGCTGATATTTCAAAAATATCAGATAACGTTGTGATTTCAACAACTAAAGAATGGTAACGCATTACTTGTAAAGGATTTTTTATTTTTTTAAAAACACCTTTTTGATCATGAAATATCCTAGATACTTTACCATGCATAACTTTTTTAGCTTTGATAATAGAAGCACCAAATACCTGAGCAATTGCTTGATGCCCAAGACAAACACCTAAAATTGGAATAATACCTGCAAAAAATGAAATAACATCTAATGAAATTCCTGCTGTATTAGGGGCACCTGGACCAGGTGAAATAATTAAATGTGTTGGTGAAATTTTTTTTATTTCTTTTATAGTAATAGCATCATTACGTTTTACTAAAACATCCATCCCTAATTCACACAAATATTGATATAGGTTATAAGTAAAAGAATCATAATTATCAATTATTAAAATCATTTTTTATTAACCAAATAATATTTCTAACCTAACATAATCTTTAATTTTAAATTTCTATTTCTCAAATAAAATAATATAAACTATTATAGTTAATTTAAAATAATTCTTAAAAAATGAGAAAGAATATTATAAAATTAACCAAAAAGCTAGCTAAATACTAGAATCTCAAGAATCAAAAATTGTTGATACTTATATCAGTTATAAATTATTATAATCACGAAATCGTACTTTTATTGAATAAAATTAAATATAAATTATCATTTCTATAATATTCAATTAATCTTTAATCCTAAATTCATTTTTAATTCTACATTAATTACAAATTCTTAAAGTCATAGAAAATATTTTATTATAAAAGATTGATATCTTTTATGTATCATTATTTTCAATTTATGATATTTATTGATTATATTGTGCTTCTCAAAAAACTAAAATTTATTTTTTTAATTTTAAAAAAATATCTACTTTAATCATTAAAATAGGATATTTATCAGATTTTTTTTTGATGTTCTTATACTAAAATTATCGCATAAATACACTTTTATATGTATTAAAAATAAAAAATCCTCACACATTATTTTTAATATCCAATTACTAAATTAAATAATTATTAATTAATACTAAAAACATAGAAAAATATAAAAAAAATATTATATACGATATATAAATAAATATTAAAAAAATACTAAAAATTAATCAACCAATTAAAATTCAAACAACTGAAATAAATAATCTATAAAACTTTTAAAACCAAAAAAAATCCTAAATTTTGTTTTTATAAAACATATATTAAAGAATGTGTAATTTTTTATTAATAACTCTTTTAACAAAAACATTAATCAAATTTTATATAAAAATAATAATTTAAAAAAAATTTTTTGTAAAATTGACTAAAAATATGTAATATGCATAAGAAATAAAATATAATTTTATAAAAAACTTTCATATTTAAAATGTTTTATAAAACATATTACATATTGCATAAAAATTTTTATGTTTTTATTTAAATAGCAATATGATTTATTTCTCATTTATTGATTATTGATTAATCTAACAATAAATTATTTAAACATTTTTTAAAAAAATATGTTTAGGTGTTAATTAAATAAAATACTAAAAAATAACAAAATGTGCAGATATTAATTAAATCCAATACTAAAAAAAATTTTATTGGTCATCATTTTAAAAAACCTTCATGAAATTTTAATTGGCAATAAGCCATTAATAACAAAAATACAAATTTATTTAAAAAATACTCATCTATTTTTTAAAAAATTAGACAGTCGATATGTATTTATTTATTATAAAATTATAATGAACTTGTATATTTAATTCACTATAAGTAATAATTTATATGATTGATTATACTCTGATATGATTATTTTTATATGATTTTTATACATGAATCAAATAATATTGATTACTCAAAGATTAATCTGTATTTTTATACTTTATTGTAAACTAATATGTTTTACATTAAAAAATAAAAAAATATTAAAACAACATAAAAATCATTATTGTTTTATTAACCAATTATTATATTCTAAATTATTTAAAAACCACATAAATTCATAATCATGACATAATTCATATAATTTTTCAAAATTACATTTTTGAAGGACTAAATCATGAGAATTTTTATTAAGTGCAACATTTGTTTTAATAGTTGCTAATTCATAAGATAAAAAAGCAATATCTTTATATTCTAGCATGTTTTTTATTAAAATATTTGAACCACGCAATTTTAACAGTTTAATTACTGATAAATCTTTATAAATAGTAACCAAATCGCCAATATTCTTTAATAAAGATATTGCTGTTTTTTTTCCTATACCTGGTACTCCAGGTATACTATCTGAATAGTCTCCCATTAAAGCAAGCAAATCAATAATTAAATAAGGAGGTACACCATATTTATCAATAACTTCTTTTGGTCCTAAAATAGTATTTGTAATAGTATTAATTAATTTGACATGACTAGTTACTAACTGAGCCATATCTTTATCTCCTGTACTTATTAATACAGACATATTTTTTTGAGTGGCTTGTAGAGCTAATGTACCTATTACATCATCAGCTTCTACACCAGAAATAACAAATATAGGTAATCCCATAGCTATAATAAATTCATGTAATGGAATTATCTGTATACGTAAATTATCTGGCATTGCTGGTCTTCGAAATTTATAATTATTAAATAATGAATGCCGAAAAGTTTTTCCTGGAGCATCAAATACTATTGCAATATGAGTTGGTGCATATTTTTTTATTAAACTACATAACATATTAATTACACCATAAATAGCACCTGTTGGCTTTCCAGAAGAATTCATGAATGATGGGAAAGTGTAGTATGCCCGATAAAGATAAAAAGACCCATCAATAAGAACAAACAATTTTTTTTTACTTGTAGATATACTTTTCATAAATATTGTTAAAGTAAAGGTGGCTATATAATTTTCTTTAATTGCGATTTAAAATATATTTTATTTTTAAGAAAAAATTATAAATTTAAAGAAGTTAAAATAATTTGTTAATAAAATTGTGCATAAATATCAATATAGATTGAGAAAAATGTTTAAATTAATTACTTATAAAGTATAATTTTTAATTATTATCAATATGTTAACAAGAAAAAATATAATACTTTTTATATTCATCAAAAAATATTTCTTGTGGATATTATATATATAATATATATTTTTAATATATATTTCAAGATATTTAGTAATTTACATAAAATATTAATTTTTAATAAAATTAATCTCAAAAAAATTTAAAAATCTCATGAAAGTAGTTCAAATTATATATTTATAATATATTTGTTTTATATAAAATACATTATATTGATAATTATTTTTTATAACACAATTGTTATCATAAAATCATGATTAAATTGCAACTCAATGATATAAAATATTTTACTAAATCTTAAAACATAAATTAATAATTTTTATTATTTAACATATACATTTTAAGGAAATTATAGATTTTTATTAAAAATCTTACATAACAAACATACAATCTTTGTATTGTAATAATATTTGTATTCATTAAACTATAGATAGATAATTTCTAAAAAAATACATATTAATAAAAGCTATCAATATAGCAATTTTAAAGTGTTAAAAAATCATTACATCTCCAATTTTAAATATACTTTAAATATCTTATATATGAGTGTAATATTTTTGATATTACAATAATAATATTTATTGTCTCGTATAATTGCTTATACAGCTATATTGTCTATTCGTAACACACAATAATAAAAACCATAAAAATAATATGCTTTTTTTTTAAAAATGTTAATTTTTATAAAAAAAATTAGCAATCATTAATTTAGTTATATATAATACTTTTTTCATAATGAATCTATCCATAAATATGAATTCCATGCTTGTGCTAAAAATTATTAATCATGAAATATATTTTCCAAAAGATAAATCTAAAAAATTAAATAAAATTTTTTTATTAACATTTTTTATAATATTAAAATATATTAATTATTATTGCTAATTTTTATTATTTTATGATACATTACTAAATAACATCTTTAAAAATTAATAAATAATATAATAAAATTTATATTTTAATTTTATAAAATAAAAAATCATATTTTTAAGTTTTTTAAGTGCATAAAAAATAATATTAACTACAAATTTAAAAAATATTTTAAATTAACATACAAAATAAAAAGATATTATAATCAAAAGAAAAAATTTTAAATTCTTACTAGAAATGAAAAAATATTTACGTTTTTCATATAAACTATTACATAAAAAATTGTATTTTATCATATTTTATATAACATAATTATTATGGTTTAAAATTCTAAAAATTTTATTTTTATATAAATTAAAATATTAAACAAAAATAATCATGATATATAAAAGTTATAATTATCATAAAACAAAATTTTTTATAAGCGCACCTAATATTAATTATTTACCAAATGATAATGGTATAGAAATCGCATTTACTGGGGGTTCTAATGTTGGAAAATCTAGTACTGTAAATGCACTTACACTACAAAAAAAATTAGCATATACCAGTAAAACACCTGGTAGAACACAATTAATTAATGTATTTGAAGTAGAAAATAATATTAGATTAGTAGATTTACCTGGATATAGTTATGCAAAAGCACCGGTATTCACAAGAATAAAATGGCAAAAAGCAATAAATGAGTATTTAAATAAAAGAAAGTCTTTAAAAGGTTTAATTATTTTAATGGACATTAGAAATCCATTAAAATATATGGATATAGAAATAATTAAATGGTCAACTAAAATACATATACCTACATGTATTTTATTAAACAAAGCAGATAAAATATCGACTCATAAACAAAATTATCAAATTAAACAAGTACGTCACAAATTAGATAATATTTCTAAAACAATAGAAATCGAAATATTTTCAGCTTTTATGAAAATAGGAATCAATATGTTACAGTGTAAACTAAATAATTGGTTTAATAAAAGTTAAATTATTGATCATAAAAAATTAGTAATAATCAATATTTTTAACATATATTCTCCATTCATGATAATGATTTTTTACTTAAGGTATCTTCTTAAATTTAAAAAAATTCTCTTAAAATTATTTTTTAGCACAAGTTTCATAAAAAATATAATAATTATTTTTTAAACAATTATATAAATGATATTTTATATTATCATGTAATTAGTTTGGAGTTTTTAAAAAACCTCCTATTTTTTAATTAAAAAATTAATTATTTCAGAATAAATTTGAGGATAATTATATTGTTTAGTAGCCTGAATATTGTTATTGCATAACATATACCTACCATTAACAAAAATTGCTGGTACGCCAATTAATTGAAAATCCTGAACTGCTTTTTGTTGTTTTAGAAACAATAACTTAACAAGCAAACTATTCATTAGTGTGTCATATTCTTTACTTTTTATACCTAATTTAATAAATATACTTTTAATATCATTAGGTGTATTGATTGATTCTGTTTTTTGTATCCCTTCAAATAACAAAGGTATTACTTTATCTTCTATTGAAAATATTTTTGCTACAGTCCAAGCTTTTGTCAATTCAGCACCTAACACACCTAAAAAATCGACATGATAACGTTCCATCGTCATATTTTTAGGTAAATTTTCTTTTATTTTTTTTGATATATTGTAAATATAATCAAATTCATAACAATGTGGACAATAAAAAGAAAAAAACTCTAATACTGGTGGCGCATCTTGTATGCTTTTATTTATTTTAATGAATTCAATACCTTCTTTATAACGCATAGAAGAATAATTCATAGCAGAAATATCAAAAGATACCAATAAGTAGATCCCAGTTAAAAAAATTTTTTTCATATCACTCACTAATTATTAAATTAGATTTAATTATAAAGTTTAAAATAAAAAACTATTAAATTATTGCTTCAAAAGAATATATTAACAATATTTTAAAAATAAAATTTAACAAACTGTATAGTTTTTATAAAAAAAAGAACTAAATACATCAAGCAAAAATATAATTTTACAAATATGTAATAAAAAATGATATTTATGATTTTTTTTAAATTAAAAAACATATACACTAAACTGCATGTTTATTTTATCTTAATATGAATTAAATAATATATTTTAGTTAATTTAATGTAAGCATTAAAAATTTTAATACAATAAATATTTTGTGAATTGCATGTTTTAAAAATATTTAAGCATTTTAATTCTTGAAACATCCATTTTTTATAAAATATCGAAAAATATTAACTTATTGCATTGTCACAAATTCTTCTGCCATCGTAGGATGAATAGCAACTGTATTATCAAAATCTTTTTTAGTTGCTCCCATTTTTAAAGCAACAGAAAAGCCTTGTAATATTTCATCCATTCCGAAACCCAACCCATGAATACCTACAATTTTTTCTTTTTTTCCAACGCAAACTAATTTCATATGACAAGTTTGATGATGATCAGTAACTGCTGTATACATTGAAACAAAAGAAGACTGATACACTTTAACATGCTCATGACCAAATTTTTTTATTGCTTCTTTTTCTGTTAAACCAACTGTACCAATCGGGGGATGTGTAAATATTACTGTAGGTATATTATTATAATCTAAATATTCATTAGATTTATTATTAAATAAACGTTCGGATAATTTACGACCAGCTGCTATAGCAGCTGGAGTTAAATGAACTCTATTTGTATTATCACCAACTGCATAAATTCTATTTACATTAGTATTTTGAAATTTATCAACTTTAATATAACCATTACTATCTAAAAAAATACCAGGTATAGACAGATTTAAATCACCTGTCATAGGTTCACGACCAACAGCCCATATCAAAGTATCAATATTTATTGATTTATGATTATTCAACTGCACGGTAAGTTTTTCATCAGGATTTTTAATAACAGATATAGGAATTGATTCAGAATGTAATATTATTCCTTCATTTTTAATAACATTCAAAAATGATTGAACAATTATGGAATCAAAACGACGTAACGGTGCATGTCCACGAACCATTAAATGTACTTTACTGCCAAGTGCATTCAATACAGAAGCTAACTCAACAGCAATATAACCAGCACCAACAATTAAAACTCTATGCGGTAAAGTTCTCAACTGAAAAAAACCATCTGAGTCTATCCCATGTTCTGCACCCAAAATATTTGGCCGTATAGGACGACCTCCAGTAGCAATTAATATATGATCAGCAGTCAATTTATTACCATTAACTTCAATCATATTATCACTAACAAAACGTGCAAATCCATTAATAACTTCAACTTTGTTGATATTTAAATTTAATTTATAAGACTCATGTAAACTATTAATATATCTTTGACGATTTATAATTAATTTATTCCAATCAAATTTATGATTAACATCATAAAACCCATAATCAAACATATAAGTTTTTGTATCTTTTGCAATCTGTGCTGCATACCACATAATTTTTTTAGGCACACAACCGGCATTTACACAAGTCCCACCTAAATCCTTTGATTCAATAAGAGCACATTTTTTTCCATACTTAGCTGCACGGTTTATGGAAGCAATACCAGCACTTCCACCACCAATAGCAATATAATCATAATGTTTATTCATTATTTATTTTATTCCATTTTATAAATTCAAATTATAAAAAATATTTTAAACATTAGTGTTCATTAATCAGCTTTAAAACTAATTTTGTATTATAAAGCTTCAAAAAATTTTTCATAACTTTTAGTTTAACATTAAAGTTAAAATATATTTATATTATCAACATAATTTGAAAAATTTCAATAATCACATCATTTAAATGTCATAAAGTAAAAACATTAACCTATAAAAAATAAATCAATATAAGCAGCATGTTTATTTTCAATAAATAATTTAATATAAACAAAAATAATATGTAAAATTTATGATTTTAATATATAAAAAATATTATCAAAATAATTTTTTATATAAAAATATTTTTTATAAAAAATATTTTTATACCTTATCAATTAAAATTATGAATTAAAGGATTAAATACAAAATATCAACATATAAGTTATAAATAAATATATAGCTAATTTGTATTATGATCAAAATTAAAAATTTTAACTTTGATAATTTAAATCAATTACAGCAATACTAATAAAAAATATATAATACAAAAAGGAAAAATATATTTATTTAATAATAAAATAACAAGTAACTCATTATTCTTTATTGTAACAAAGAAATATCTCCTACTTGTAAAAATAATGTATGCAAATGACTTAATAATGTCAAACGATTAATTCGTATAGATTTATCACGATCCATCACCATGACATTATCAAAAAAATTATCAATTATTTCGTTAAGTGCCACTAATTCCATGAATATATCTTTATATCTATATTCTGATAATAATAGCAATAATTTATCTTGTAAAATACCAACATGAGTGGCTAAAATAATCTCTTCTGGTGCTTTTAAAAAAGAAGCAATAACATGTGTATTTAATTGTTCATTTGTTTTTTGTAAAATATTAGATACTCTTTTATTCATAACTATTAATTTTTTAGCTATTGATAAAGTACGAAAATCAGTTACTGCTTTTAATCGAGCATCAAAATCTTTAGGTTTAGTAGGAAAACGAGCTAAAACGGACTGGATGGCATCTAAATAATATCCTTTTTCTTTATACCAAACAATACAACGCGCCAATATAAATTTAATAGTATCATCAACAACATTTTTGTTAATTAATTTATTTCCATAGCCCTTAGTAGCTTCTTTTATCAATATCAACAAATCAAGATCGTAAGAATTTTCAACAATAATTCTAAAAATACCAAGCGCGATACGTCGTAATGCAAACGGATCTTTATCACCTTTAGGATGTTGATTAATTCCTAAAATACCAACTAACATGTCAATTTTATCAGCCAAAGCCACTGAAATAGAAACTTTAGTAGACGGCAAAAAATCACCAGAAAAACGAGGTTGATATTGTTCTTTAATAGCTAATGCAACATCTTTTATTTCGCCATCTAAAAGTGCATAATGCATTCCTATTACACCTTGTAGTTCAGAAAATTCAAAAACCATATGACTCATTAAATCACATTTTGATAATAAGCTAGCTCTATTAACATGATTGATATTTGCACCAATTTTTTTTGCAATACAAGCAGATAATATAACTAAACGATTGGTTTTATCAAATAATGTACCCAAGTTTTTTTGAAACAAAACAGTTTTTAATAAAATAAAATTTTCTTCTAAATTTTTCTCGCGATCTCTCGTAAACAAATATTCAGCATCCGCTAAACGTGCACGAATGACTTTTGAATTTCCTAAAATCATGGTTTTTGGTTCTAAAGATTCAATATTAGCAACAAAAATAAAATCAGTCATTAAATCACCAGATTCATCAAATACTGGAAAGTATTTTTGAATATTTGTCATAATATGAACTAAAACTTCCTTTGGAAGAAACAAAAATTTTTTTTCAAATTGTGCGCTTAAAACTACAGGCCATTCAACTAATCCTGTCACTTCTTCTAATAGATGATCTTCATATTTAGCAAAACCACCTAATTCTTTAGCAATTTTTTGTATTCTATATTTGATTAATTCTTTGCGTACTTTATAATCAGCAATCACTTTTCCAGATTCATATAAAATACTTGGATATGTTTTAGCCGAATCAAGAATAATTAAATCTTTACCCATAAATCGATGACCACGTACTATGCGCCCACTTTTAATACCTAAAACTTCACCTTTAACAAGATCTTTTCCCAATAACATAATTACAGTATGCACAGGACGAACAAACTCAATTTTTTTGTCACCCCATCTCATCATTTTCTGAAATGGTAAATTATTTATTGCTTTATTCACGATATTATTCAATAATTCCTTAGCAGACTTTCCCTTAGTAATCATACGACATAATAACCATTCACCTTTTTCAGTAACTAAACGTTCTGATTTTTCAGGAGTAATTCCACAATCTTCAGCCCATCTTTTAGCTATTTTAGTATATTCTCCTGTAACATGATCAAAAGATTGCATTATTGAAGGTCCGCGTTTTTTGATTTCATGATTTTTTTGATACAACGTCAAATTCATTACTTTAATTGCTAACCGACGAGGAGATGCATACCAAATAACTTTTTCATATTCAAGAGAACTTTTTTTTAATTCATTTGTAAAATTTTCAGCAAATGTTTCAGCCAATAAACGAAGAGATTTCGGTGGTAACTCTTCTGTACCAATTTCTACTAAAAAAGTTTTCTGCATAACGAATTAACCTTATCGTTTTTATGTTAATGCATAGAAATTTTTGTTTCTGCGCAGGAAGCATAATACAATTCTGCAACCATCTTTGTTAAATTTCGAAGACGCAGGACGTAACTTTGGCGCTCAGTAACTGAAATTGCTTTACGTGCATCCAGTAAATTAAAAACATGAATAGCTTTTAAAATGCGCTCATAAGAAGGAAAAATCAACGGTTTTTCTAGTGATAATAAATATTGCGTTTCTTTTTCATATTCATTAAAACATTCAACTAAAAATTTAACATTAGCATGTTTAAAATTATAAACTGATTGTTCAAATTCATTTTGTTGATAAATATCACCATAAGTAATGTTTCCTGAAAAACCTGTAGACCATAAAAGATCATAAACATTATCAACATCTTGAATATACATAGCTAACCGTTCAAGACCATAAGTAATTTCACCTGTAACAGGTTTACATGCTAAACCTCCAACTTGTTGAAAATAAGTAAACTGAGTGATTTCCATACCATTTAACCATATTTCCCAACCAATTCCACACGCTCCTAAACTTGGATTTTCCCAATTATCTTCAATAAAACGAACATCATGAATATTAAGATTTATTCCTAACTCTTTTAAAGAATTAAAATATAATTCTTGCATGTTATCAAGAGAAGGTTTTATAATAACTTGAAATTGATAATAATGCTGAAGACGATTAGGATTTTTAGCATAACGACCATCAGTAGGCCTACGACATGATTGAACATAAGCAAGTGCAATAGGATCTTTTCCAATAGCTCTTAAACAAGTCATAGGATGTGATGTCCCTGCACCTATTTCCATATCTAATGGTTGAATAATGGTACAACCTTGATTTGCCCAATAACTTTGTAATGTGAAAATCAACCCTTGAACAGTTTTTATATTAAAATTTTGCATATTATATATATTTAAATTCAGATGATATGATGTTAAATTTTAATTAGTAATACTTTTTAAGTAAACAATAAAAATAATTAAAAATAAGCGTTTATTATTTATAAATAATTTATTATCTGTTTTGTAAAAAATATATTACAATAATCATCTCGTTATTAACTTATCTTAAAAAGAAAATGCATTAAAAAAGATTTCAATTTAATAAATAAAAAATATCATTAGTATGATATTGTAAAGTCATAACATTATCAAATAATCCAAAATATTCTACTCAATTTAATTAAATAATATACATGATAATTTTAAAATTTATTTAATAAATAATTATTTATCATCACTTTTCTGTACCATAAATAAAAATTTATGCTCTAAAAAAATAAAAAAGTCAAAGTATAATTTTTGTATTTTAATCTTAAAGAGTTTTTTAGATAAACACTTAAATTCATATTTAAAATTAAATAAATCAGATGAAATCCATATAAAAAATAATCTAAAAAAGATTTTTATGCTTTTACAAAAAACATAAAATTCACAGTAACTACTTATAATAAGCATAAATATCATTAAACAATTAATCTACAAAATTTAATCTACAAAATTAAAAGAAAAGTATTTCAAAAAAGATGAGTAAAATATTAAACTAATTTAAATTGTAATTTATTAATAAAAATTAATTCAATAAATACTTAATAATTAATAAAAAATATATTTCATGTTCATAAATTTATTTTTTTAAAATATTAAAAAATTTTTATTTATATAACATCTAATTATTATTTATATTATTAGCAATATATCAGAACCTATTAAAAATTTTTTATGAATCTTATTTATATTACAAAAAAAATATCAAAAACCCTAAAAATATAAAAAAATATTATTATAATTTTGTATTTTATTTTACATTTAGAATGTTTATTCTGTTAATAATTATAAAATACAAACTTAATCCTTTGACCTGTTATTATTTAATAATTCTGAAGTAACTATGAAAAAAAATATCATACATTCTAAATTTGGTAAAAAATTTGCTAATCCTTCTAATATTTACAATCTTATGAAAGATCTAAATGATGGCTTACATAAACCTAATATTATAATGCTAGGTGGCGGTAATCCAGCATATATTCCTAAAATAGATCAATATTTTCAAAAACTATTAATAGAAATGGCTATAAATGGTCAACTTAATAAAGCACTATGTAACTATGATGAACCACAAGGGAAAAATATTATACGAGAAAAATTAGCAGACAGTTTAAATGAAAACTTAAACTGGAATATTAATGCTAGCAATATTGTTTTAACTAATGGAAGTCAAAACACGTTTTTTTATTTATTTAATATTATTGCAGGTTTTTGTAAAAATGGCATAAAACACAAAATACTTTTTCCTTTGATACCAGAATATATTGGTTATTCTGATATCGGATTGGAACATGATATATTCATTAGCAAAAAACCAAAAATTAAAATTTTACCAAATGGATACTTTAAATATAAAATTAATTTTAAATCTTTAGAAATTACTGATGATATTGGTGCAATCTGTATTTCAAGACCAACTAATCCTACTGGAAATATGATTGCCGATAAAGAAATCATCAAATTAGATACTTTAGCTAAAAACAATACAATTCCTCTTTTAATTGATAGCGCTTATGGAATACCATTTCCTGGTATTATTTTTAATAAAGGAACAGCAATATGGAACGAAAATATTATTCTTTCTATGAGTCTATCAAAACTAGGATTACCAGGTTGTCGTTGTGGTATTGTTATTGCAAATAAGTATATAATAAACATAATTAGTAATATGAATAGCATAACAAGTTTATCTCCGGGTAGTATAGGGCCTGCACTGATATTGGAAATACTTAAACGACAAGATTTATTTACACTATCTAAAGAAATAATAAAACCTTTTTATGAAGAAAAAGTCAATGAAACTATAAAAATTATTCGTCGTTATATATTAAAAAATCATTGTCTCATTCATAAACCAGAAGGAGGTATATTTTTGTGGTTATGGTTTAGAAATCTACCAATTACTACTAAAACACTTTATGCACGTCTAAAAAAACGTAATGTATTTATGGTACCTGGAAATTATTTTTTTCCAGGGCTAAATGAAAATTGGCATCATAAAAATGAATGTATGCGCATGAATTACATTCTACCATTAGAAAAAATTGAAAAAGCAATTTCTATTCTAGCAGATGAAATTGCTATTGCTTTTCAATAAAGAAAATTTTATGTATATTTAATATAATATTAAACAAAAATTTTAAATTTTAAAAAAAATAAAACACAATCATTGATTTTTGGTATTTTTTAAATAAAAAAATATAAAAATAAATTATTTTTTATTTTTATTTATGTTTTTAAAAAAAATGTATATAAAATATTATCTGTTCTATCAAAAAAAATTTTTTTACTTTATAGAGAAAAAGTTATCTAAAAAAATATATTAGATCTTTTATCTTAAACAATAAGAATAATAAAAAGTTATATGTTTTATTTATAAAAATTCTATATAATTAAAAACATATTAAAATTTATGAAAAAATATATATTTTGACACTAAATTATACATTATCAATAAATGATATTTTTTCAATATCAATATTTAATTTTAGTATTTATATCTATAAATATTATTTTCTTACCATTAAAAAAAATACAGATTGTTTTTTAGGTATATTAGTAACAAAAAATATTTTGTATGTATATACATAAAATAAAATAATAGTAAAACATATTTTTCAGAAAAAATTACAAATATTTAAAATAAAAGTATGGATTTTGTAGATTTTTATATATTTAAATAAATTCAGTTTATTATCATACTAATAATACTTTAGACAAAATAAAAACTTAAAACCCATTTATACTTCGTAGAATTTATACAATACATAACACATCTAATTTAGATATAAAATATACTTAAATAAAGCAACAATTTTACTACCATATAGTATATATTAACTACTAATAATTAATAATTTATGATATTTAATATTAATATAACATTAATAAAAAGTTTTTATTAGTTTGATACATGTCATATATATTAAAATAATAACATTACTTGTATAGTTGTCATCTAAATTTTATTGTTAACATAAGATTAATTCCATAATATAAAAAATATTTTTATTCAAAAATTATACACCAAAAATTATTTGGTATTCATAATATTAAATTAGCTATAAAATGTTTAAATATTTTTATCATTTAATATAAAAAAATAAAAATAAAAATCATTATATATATTTATAATGGTAATTATTTTAAAATAATTTTATAAAAATATTTATTAACACATCGTAAATACAAAAAATTAGAATTACATATTTTTTAAAAAATAAAAATCATGATTATTAAAGGCAATTTATTTATTATATCTGCACCAAGTGGTGCAGGTAAATCAACTCTCATCAAAAGTTTACTAAAATCTCATTTTTTTTATAAAATACAAGTATCTATTTCTTATACTACAAGAAAAATACGTCCTGGTGAAAAACATGGTAAACATTATTATTTTATTACTAAAAAGCAATTTCAGGAAATGATAAAAAATAATGAATTTCTTGAATATGCTTATGTTTTTGATAATTATTATGGTACTTCACGCATCCTTGTTGAAAAAAATCTTAATAGTGGAATCGATGTGTTTTTAAATATTGATTGGCAAGGGTCACAACAAATTCATAAAAAAATAAAAAATGCTACTAGCATTTTTATCTTACCTACTTCAAAAAATGAATTACTCCGTCGTTTGCATTCTAGAGGACAAGATGTTACAGCAACAATTCACAAACGTATGTCACAAGCAGTCAATGAAATAAAACATTATCAGGAATATGATTATATCATTATTAATGATAATTTTAATACCGCATTACAGGATTTACAATCTATTATTAGATCTGAAAGACTGCGTTTAAAAAATCAAATACAAAGACATAATACTTTGATTAATAAATTATTAACAGAATAGAAATATCTCAGTATCATAATCCGGTACATTTTTTTATTTTTTTTTGAGTAAATACTGTTATAATACTTTTAATACTCTAAAAATACTGCAAAAAATAATAATTATTTCGAATGAGTTTCAGTAGCAGAACATCGTGCACATGAATTGTAAATTAATCATAAAATACTGCCAGTACAAGAAAAAATAACAACGTAAATATTATTGCTTTACGTGAAATCGAAATGTAATAATAAATTAATAATTTTTATTTTCAAAAAAAATTAAAAACTAAAAGAAAAATATAAAAATATAAACAAAATCTCATATTATATTTTAAAAATTATTGGTAACTAACTCATATAATAAACTTTATAATATTGATGATTTAATAACCTAAATCAAATTATTTGATATAATTTTTTATTCTTTATAAAGAAACATGTATCCAATAATAGAGAAATTTTATATTTTTTAAAAATGCACAAAAAAATGAATCACATGATTAACGTTATATTGCACACTATTTACTATATATAATATATCTTGTGAAGAAAATATATATTTAAATCACAAAAAATAAATAGCTAGATTATTGCGTTATATCATTAAAAATACTTTTTAGGAACTTTTCATAATATCAAAACATTTTTTATAAAAAAATTATATTTCTTGTGAAAAATGTATAAAAAATTGAATAAACTATATTCATGTATCGAAAAACTCAAACTGAAAACTTCAAAAAATATTTATGCATATAATAAAATATATAATATGTCATCTTAATACAACCAGTAGCCTACACTTATAATACATAAAATTTGCTTGTACTTAATGTTAAAAAAAAATTATCAGAAACATAAAATATTTATATTTTACTTGCATAGCATATATTTATTTTTTTAAAATAAAGTTAGAAAAATTTAAACTTAAAATCCTTTTGTCTGACTACCAAAACATAATTCGTAAATTAATATAATTTATGTTAACAAAAAATACTCATAAAACTTAAAGATTGTTTATCAGCAGCAAACGTATATTGCATTTCATAATTATGAAAAATTTTTCTATAAAAAATAGCTGTAAAAAAAGTTTTTAAAATAAAAATTATTGTTATTATATATTTTTTTTATTTTGAGTGATCTATAAAAAATATCTATATTTGATATCATATACTCAATAAAAGCACATATTCTATATCATCTTCTTCATGAACCTAAATAAAAAAATAATAATTTTAATCCAAAAACAAATATTTTTTTAACACTCACATCAATAATTTCTGCATCTTATCTCCTTCTTATTAAAAAATTGCGAGTATAAAAGATAAAACAGAAAAAATAAACTTTAATGTATTTCCCTTATCTTAAGAAGATAAGTCAAACTTAGTGACTGGCATCAAAAAATTAAATATAAAAAATAAATTAAAATTACAAGAAAATACAAATAACTTTTTTTTAAAAAAAAATTCAAAAAATAGGTTTTTTTTAAAAAACCTATTTTTCACCTTAAATGAAAGAATAATAAAATAACCAAATATAACTATTTTAAATTTTATATACTATTTATATTGATGACTACATTAGCACTAGCACTTATTTTTATTATGAACCTCATATTTTTAAGTATTTCATATGCTAAAAAAATATTATAAAATTTGGAACACTCTATACAAACTAATAAAAATTTTTAACTTGGTTTTAAAACTAAAAATATACCAATTACAAAAAAATTAAAAAAGATATTTCATGAATTGCAATATGTAATTACTTCACTATATTCTAAAAAAAAATATATTGAAATACATATAAAAAACGTATCAAAAAAAATAAAAATACTAAAAATATAATTAACAAATGATTTATTAATAAAAATTAGTTCAAATAAAAAAATAATTTTTTAGAAAAACAAGCATTAAAAAACTATTTTACTATCAAGTATCTCATACATAAAAATTAACCTATTTATTAAAATACATTGAAGATATTTTCATAACTTTAACTAAATACTTATTAGTATACAATTTTTAGAAACCTCATTTTTCATAGAAAATTTACTAATTTATCAAGATTTTTAAATTATAAAATATTAAAAAATCGGAAAACCCTATAATAACAGAAAAAATAAAAAACGGATCTTTTATTATATAAAAGTTCATATAAATGATTATCAAGAAAAAATTTATTGAATTTAGTGCAATAAAAAAATAAAAATTTTTATATTCATAGCATGAATTCTAAAAAAACATAATTAAATTCATTATCTAACAATTTAAAAAATAATTTAAAATTAAAAAAAATAAATTAATTAACTAATATAAAAACAATTAGTTTTATACATGATTTTTTATTCAAGTAATTAACTGTAAAAATAACTAATACAAAATATTTACATTTTCAAAAATACACTATGATTTTTGAAAATATACTATAATTAATATAAATTGAAGATATCAATCCATATATTATATTCATAATTACTTTCATATAAATTTATAAGATCTATATAAAAAATATAAAAACACTGATTTACTAGTATAGAAAAAATTTTACTGCTCTTCATATTTTTTTAAAATATAAAAAAATATATTTTTTATTAAAAAAATATAAAAAAATCATCATTAAATCTGATTTTTTAAAAAATGTGGTAATAAACTATGACTTTAAAAATATTTTATCAAAACATAAAATTACAATTTATAATTGTCATTAATAAAAACTTTTTTGATAGGATAAATAAAATATAGACTATTAATATTTAATACATGTATATATAAAATTTATTACTTGCATTTATGCAATTACAATACATTAAAAATTGGTAACCATAAATACATTTTAATAACTAATGCATTAATAATATCTATAAAAAAAGCACCAACCATGGGCACTATAAGAAAAGCCAAATGAGAAGGACCAAATTGCTCTGAAATTGCTTGCATATTGGCAATTGCTGTAGGAGTTGCACCTAAACCGAATCCACAATGACCAGCTGCAAGCACTGCAGCATCATAATTTTTTCCCATAATTGGGAAGGTAACAAAAACAGCATATAACCCCATTACAATCCCCTGTACAATCAAAATAATTAATATAGGTATTGCTAAAGAAGCTAGCTCCCATAACCTTAAGCTCATTAAAGCCATCCCTAAAAAAAGTGATAAACTAACATTACCTAAAAAAGAAACTACATGCTTAAAAGTTTTTTGATAACTAAAAAATGACAAAACATTACTTAAAATCACTCCAATAAATAATACAGAAACAAAAGTAGGCAAAGTAAACTGATAATTTAATGCTAACCAATGCGAAAAAAATTTACCTACTGCTATACAAATAGCAATCATCGTCAATGTTTCTATAAAAACTAAAGAACTAATAAACTGTTTTGTTTTTTTTGTTTTAAATACCACAGGTTTTTTTTTTAAATTAGAAAAATTTTCTTTAAAACTGTAGGTTTTTATATTACTGATCAAAAATCGTACTATCGGTCCACCAATTAATCCACCAAAAACTAAACCAAATGTCGCACAAGCCATCGCAACCTCAGTGGCATTTTGAAAACCATAATCTTCAGAAAAAATTTTACTCCAAGCACCACCTGTACCATGTCCACCAGATAACGTAATAGAACCAGCCAACAATCCAATTAATGGATTTAAACCTAAAAAGTTAGATAAAAGAATACCTACTGTATTTTGAACAAGCAACAAACCAAAAACAACAAAAATAAATATTAATAATGTTTTACCTCCTATTTTTAAATTAATTAAATTAGCATTTAAACCAATTGTTGAAAAAAAAACCAATATCATTGGTTCTTGTAAAGATAACTCAAAAGTTATACGCCAATCAAAAATTATTTGCAATAATAAAAGCATCAATGCAACACATGTCCCACCAGCAACAGATTCAGGTATAGCATATCTTTTTAAAAAAGTAATAGATTGAAGAAGTTTACGGCCACATAACAATACTAAAGTAGTCGCCAAAAACGTGTTATAAACATCAAAATGATACATTTACATACCTCATTTTATTGTTAATTTTTATTTAATAACAAAAACGTTATAAATTTTATATAACAATCACAAAATAAGATTATTGATTCAAACTAATTATCTATCTGAACATAAGCAAACATCAAAGATTGATTAAAGTAATAATTCTTTTACCGAAAATTAAAAGATATACAAATTATTAAAGTTAATTATCAAAACTTTACCATTTATTCTAAAAATTTTCAGATAAATTTTTTATAAAATATAGCTTTTAACTTTTATAATTATACTCTAAACAATAAAAATGGAGATAAATATTTGTAAGAAATTATTTTAACAATATTAACAAGAATCAATTATACAATTGTTCAGTAAATAGCATTAAAAATCGATAAACATGTTATTAATGCATATAAAAAATTTTTTATGCACCTAAAAATATCATTTAAAAAAAACTAATTTCTCTACAATTTTTTTGTATATGAAATTCTCTCATATGTTTTAAAAAATGTTTTTATTAGATATTTTTAATAAATTATCAAATAAACTTTAAATATTTTTATTGCAGAAAAATATTTTCTAAATCAAATATTTTTATATAAAAAATTTTATCAAAAATATTTCTATTTAATATTTTTAACATATAATCATTCATACCATAACCATGTACATCTTAATATATTTTTTATAAAAAATTATTTTTACCTTACATTATTTAATTGTTTCGGAAAACGATTTTTTTATTAATATTGATCCTTTTTGTGTTTATATAAATTATCATTGATATAAATCAAAACTATTATTCAATAATATAAATTATTCAATTGTTTAATCACATTAAACCTTAAAAAAAATAAAAAACTAAAAAATATTTATATCTAAATATATATTTTTTTATACTGTAATTAAAAAATATAATATTTTTAAATTATATAAAAAATATTAATAATCGTTAATTTTTATGGTCACTTACTGCTGAATAGATATATTTATTGTTCTATTTTTTAGAAAAAATCATAATATGCTAATTTAATAATATTTTATTAAAAAAATAATTTAACAAAAAATATGATTTATCATTTAATTATACTTTTGTATATAAAATATATAAAAAATTATTGTTTTTATTAAATGCATAAACTAAAAAAAGAAAAAATAATGTAATAAAATACGATCAAAAAAATAATAAAAATATTCTTCATAAATCATTACAGATAGCAATCATTATAAAGACTGTTTTATTTTTATTATTCTAATGTCAAAAAATATTTTTCTATAAAAAATATATGCTTTAAAAACGTTTTATTGAATATAAATATAGTATTATCAATACTAATCAATGGCTTAGTTATGTTATATTATTTAAACAAATTAACAAACCACAACACTATAATTACAAAAAAATCATTTTACTTAATATGAAGCAAAATGATATTTTTTCACTATTTAATAATATTAAGCAACAAAAATTAATGTTATTCTTATCAAATAGAATTAACTTAAAATGTTTTTTTAACAAAAATAAACTCTGATGTAATTCTCGCACTAAATATAATGTTTTATCAGTACTTAAGACTGCAACTAAGCTAATATGTTCTTTAGAATGCCAAAAAAATTCTACTGGTTGATCTTTTAAGTGTTGATAAAAACAATCTTTATATAAAGAATTGTTACAAATTCCAGCACCTACAATTGCAACTAAAGAAAAACGATCACGTAAAGTTATCCTTGTAACTACACCAATCGTCTTTAAAATATACATAACATTATAAGCTGTTTCTTTTGTATAACATAACTGAATTAATTTATGATTTAATTGAACACTTTCTGCTAAAGGACATAACCGATGTTTTTTTAAAAAAAAATTAATTATTTTATATATTTTAAAAAAATTTTGGTGTTTTGATAAAATTATTTCTATCAAACAAACATCATCATGACTAGTGACAATTTTTGCATTTGTAGAAGATTCTAATACACGCTCTATTTTTGTTGATCCTTTCTCAGGTTCATAGCTACACCTAAATTGTAAATCAACATTAGTAAAAGAAATTGGTTGCAAAGTACGAGCATGAAGTACTGGTGCTGCTAACCGTGCTAATTCACTCGCTTCATCAAAACGCAATAATGGCAGCAAATACGCATCTTTTACTTTATGTGGATCAGCACTATATATACCAGCAACATCACTCCAAATAGTCACTTGCTTAACCCTCATTAATGCACCAACTTGTGTTGCTGAATAATCGCTACCATTACGGCCTAATAATACTGTTTGCCCTTTTTTACTTTTAGCAATAAAACCTGTCATAACTACACGTTTATTAAAGCATTTTTGTAAATGTTTTTTTAATAATGGTTTTGAAGCAATTTCATCTATTTCTGGTTGAGAAGAATGCTCCGCACGCAAAAAAAGTCTGGCATCCAACCAATAACTGGATATTCCAAATTCTTCTAATACAGCGGCCATTAAACGGGCTGACCAAATTTCTCCATGACCCACAATTTCTGAATAAACATTATTATCAATTGGTTTTTGTAATAAATGACTCAAACGAGCAACATCAGTTAAAAATTGTAACTTCAATAAATTTGCTCTTCTTTTACTTAAAAGTTTAATCATTAGATTTTCTTGATAACAACATATTGATTCTTGCACTTTAGCGGCCAAAGCATGATTAATTGCACTTAATTGCAACCAATTAATTAATTGATTGGTAGTGGTTCCTGCTGCAGATACTACAATTAAATCACCTGGTTCACTATATTTTTTTATAATATTAGCTACTCGTTGATAACATTTTACATTAGCTAAGCTACTACCACCAAATTTATGTAATTGACGATTCTTATATTTTATAATTCCTCTTTTTATTATATTCATGATAAAAAATTACCTCTTTTCTAGAACATGAAAAACATGTTATCTAAATCTTCATGCGATTTTTTATTACCTAACATATTAATACTTTTTAAAATTCATCAATAAAAAACATTGAAAATTTCATAAAACAAAAAATATAACATAAAAAAAATATTGCTATGCATAACAATACTTTAAATATACAAAAAATTATATGATTTATTTATAACAAAAATTAAAATTATATTTTTATAAAAAAACTACACTAAAAATTTATGATAAAAATCAAAAAAATCGCATTTAATTATCAACTCTTAAATAACAAAACTTGAAGTATAAATATTAAACAAAAAGTATTATTAGTTCTTAATACATAATTATATAAAACTAAATATAATCTTACTATATAATAATATGACAATTTAATATGATATATTAATACAGTTTCATAAAAAAACATTATTGCTAAATTATTAATAAAATTTCATAAATGGCTATTTCTGTATACTTTAAAAAACATTTTATATATGACATTGACCATTTTAACAAAAATAGTCATAATAATTATCTGGAAAAATAAATCTTAAATACTGGTTTTGTAAACTAAATACTTTAATATTGTAATAAAGAATATTTTTTACCGAAAAAACGATAAAAGTATGCTTACACAAGAGGATTTATAACAAAAAATAGCCGTAATAAAAAAATATTGCATACACTATTATAATAGTAATTATTTTTAAGTACTTATAGTAATTACTTTTTAAGCACTGAAATATTAAATCTTTGCTTAAATCTATCAATACGACCTCCGGTGACCACATCACGCTGTTTACCTGTATAAAATGGATGACATTTACCACAAACATCCAAAGTAATGTTATGATGTACAGTTGATTTGATATGCATGATATTTTCACAAGAACAAGTTGCAGTAATTGCGTAATATTTAGGATGAATACCTTTTTTCATATAAAGATCCTTTAAATTTAAAAAATAATAACGTATTATAACAATTTAAAAATAATTAAAAATTAAAATTAAATAACTTAATTTAAAATATTTATTATAAGTAAAAAATTAAAAATATCTACAGTATGATCATTTAGAAATAATAAAACATGACTATCGTGCAAGTTGCACTTCCTATTCATCTTATGCATACTTTTAATTATAAGTTACCATATGATTTCCCTGTACCACAAAAGGGGTGTCGGGTACTAGTACCATTCGGTCTATATACTTGTATAGGGATAGTACTAACACATAGAAATCATAACATAGGACATAATATAAAATTAAAATATATTAAAAAAATTTTAGATGAAAAATCATTATTTTCAGATAGTTTATGGTCATTATTAATTTGGGGGTATCAATATTATCATTATCCAATTGGTAAAGTCCTTTTTCATGCATTACCTATATTGTTACGAGATGAAAAACAAACAGAATATTTTATAAAATGGCAATATAAATTAAGAAAAAAAGAAAAATCTCAACCAAAAATAATTCATAGACAAACTACACAAAAAAAAAGTTTAAATTTAATTAAAAACTGGGATTTTAATCTAAAAATCTCTATCAAAAAAACACTAAAACTACATGCAACACAATTAAATGCAATTAAAACAATCAATTCTTATCAAACATTTAAAGTTTGGTTACTAGTTGGAAACACAGGTTCTGGTAAAACAGAAGTATATCTAAATATAGTTGAAAAATTTTTAAGTCAAGGTAAACAAATATTAATACTGATTCCAGAAATTAGTTTAATACTAAAAACCATTGAACAATTTAAAAAACGATTCAATATCCAAATTGATGTATTACATTCATCGTTAAGTGATACTGAAAAATTCATTATTTGGCTACGAACAAAAAATGGTCAAAATGCCATTGTTATTGGAACTCGGTCAGCGTTATTTACTTCTTTTCTTAATTTAGGTTTGATTATCGTTTATTCAGAACATAATAATTCCTATAAACAACAAGAAGGATGGTGTTATCATGCACGAGATCTTGCTATTGTTTTAGCAAAAAAAACAGATATTCCAATTGTTTTAGGAACAGAAACACCTTCATTAGAAAGTCTGTATAATGTTAAAAAAGGAAAATATAATCGTTTAGATCTTACGAATAAAATTACCAATAAAAAAATTTTTGGAAAACTAATTACTTTAAAAGGACAACCATTAAAACATGGGATGTCAAAACTATTAATACAATCTATACATAATCATTTAAAGGAAAATGGTCAAATCATTCTATTTTTAAATAGAAGAGGATATTCAGCAACATTGATATGTAACCAATGCGGTTGGATTGCAAAATGTTTGAGATGCGAAAAGTATTATACAGTATATCGTTATACAAAACAAATACGCTGCCATCATTGTAAAATTCGAAAACCTATTCCAATAAAATGCTTACTTTGTTATTCACATCATCTTTTTCCTTTTGGTTTAGGGACTGAACAGTTAGAGGAAGCAATTAAAAAACTTTTTCCGAAAATACCAGTTACACGCATTGATAAAGATACAGATAACCAAGTATCTAAAAATAAATCAAAAAAAAATAATGAACAAAACATTGATAAACCAGGTGCCCATATTTTTATTGGCACTCAAATGCTAACAACAAAATATCATTTTCAACATGTTACCTTGGTAGCATTACTAAATACTGATTATCCACTTTTTTCAAGTGATTACAGAGCCACTGAAAAATTTGCGCAAATATATACCAAAATGTCTAGATATGCTGCAAACGAGCTAAAAACAGGAGAAGTAATTTTACAAACTTATTACCCTGATAATCCATTACTGGTAACTTTATTAGAAAAAGGCTATGATGCATTTGCAAAAAAAACGTTAAAAGAAAGATACAATGTTTTTTTACCACCATACAGCAATCATATCATGATTCGTTCAGAAAGTTATCATAACCAGGCTGCAAAAAACTTTTTACAAAAATTTCGAGAAAATATCGATATACAACATAATAACTATGATAACAAATTTTTAGTGATTGGTCCTATACCTGCGCTTTTATCTAAACGAGTAGGACGTTTTCGTTGGCAATTATTGTTACAACATCCTTCAAAATCTTACCTAAAAAAAATATTGTCACCAGTATTACCTAAAATTATGACATATCCAGAAAGTTATAAAGTAAAATGGGTGATCGATGTTGATCCAATTAAATACTAAAATCATATATTAAGATATCAATTAATGAAACATTTTTTATGAGAGATAACATACAACTAAAAAATATTAGATATATTCTATATTACGATCAAAATATTTTTTAACTATTTTATTATTAATTATATCATTAATTATTAATATAATTAATTAAATTTTAATCTATAAAAAACATTTTCTTTTTAATTTTTCTTAAAAAAATCTCGAAGAGCTATCAAAAAATTAAAAAATAACAAGTTAACATTATATATAAATAATGATTTTTTATTAAAAATAATTATTAAAATCACAAATAAAAATCATCGGCAATGATACATCTATTTTCTGTTCAGGAAAAAATAATATACTATATAATAATGTAATAAAAAAAATATAATTTTGCAAAATTTTTCAAGTTTTTTGTAAACAAACATTAATATAATAGTTTTATGGCACTAATTTAAATATATAATATATACATAAATATTATGTAAGCATAAATTTTAATCAATTCCATTGTAAATATTATAATTGTTTTATTTTTTAAGTTAAATACTAGTCATTACTAATGAAATTCAGTAACATATAAAATAAACAAAAATGAAAGTTTTTATCAATTATTAATTAGCGAATATAAGAGTGATACACAAAGATTATATAAACAAAAAATACATAATATCTAAAAAAAATAAGCGTTTCAGTAACATCAATCAAAAATTACCAACAAAATTTTTTTTTAATATTTGTATATTAGTGAGTATTTGTATAATAAGCTTGTATTATCTCTCAAAAAATACAGTCGGGGGGCATACAGTACAAAAATCTTCTTTTAAAGAATTTACTTTTTATAAATCTTCTATATCAAATATAGACAAAAAAAATATTAATAATCTGCCTCCACAACCTGAAGAACGCTGGCATTACATTCAAGAATTTAAGAAAAAAGATAATGATTTAGAAAATTTATATCACTTAGTCAAATCAAATATTAATAGCACTAATAAAAATATATTAAGTAACGAAAATCAATTAGTTCAAAAAATAGATAATAAAAAATTTAATTCTCCTATTCATAATTCACAAACAAACAACAAAAAAAAAATATTACAAAACTAAAAAAAAATATTTCTTTTTCACCAATAAAAGTTACCTTTAATAAAAAATCTATTTCAGAAAAACACAATAAAATTAAGAAAAATTATTTAATCATAAAATGTCTATCATTTAAAAAATTTAAACAAATAGAATCTATTAAAGCAAATTTAGCATTTTTAGGTTTAGAAAGTAATATAATTAGAAAAAAATTAGATTTTTCTACCATAAGAATAGGAATTAAAAATCAAGAAATAAAAAAAATAACAAATAATAAACTAAAATCTATAGATTTATCAAATTGCATTCTTCATAATAGTCAGGGTTGAAAAATCATCTTCTCCCCCCATCTACATTCCTGATAACGTAAATGTAAACTTTATTTCATTACAATAAAAATATGATCAAATATTTTTCATATAAAATAATTCAAGGAAAATGAATGACTACAATTTTAAGTGTTCGCCGAAATAATCAAGTCGTCATTGGTGGTGATGGACAAGCAAGTATGGGTAATACAGTTATGAAAGGTAATGTGCGCAAAGTACGGCGTCTTTATAATGACAAAATCATTGCTGGATTTGCTGGAGGTACTGCCGATGCATTTACATTATTTGAACTTTTTGAAAGAAAATTAGAAATTTATCAAGGCAATTTAACTAAGGCTGCCGTTGAATTAGCAAAAGATTGGCGCACTGACCGCATGCTAAGAAAACTGGAAGCACTTTTAGCTATTGTAGATCTAAAAAACTCGCTAATTATTACAGGAAATGGTGATGTTATTCAACCAGAACATGATTTAATCGCTATTGGTTCTGGCGGGCCATATGCACAAGCTGCAGCACGTGCCATGCTAGAAAATACAGCTATGAGTGCACGTGATATTACAGAAAAAGCTTTGAATATAGCAAGTGATATCTGCATATATACCAACCATAATTTTAACTTTGAAGAACTTTCTTCAAAACCTTAAGGATTTAAACATGTCTGCGATGACACCTCATGAAATTGTTACTGAACTAAATAACCATATTATCGGACAAAACAAAGCAAAACGTTCTGTTGCTATTGCATTAAGGAATCGTTGGCGTCGAATGCAACTGAATGATACATTACGCCAAGAAGTAACACCAAAAAATATTTTAATGATTGGGCCAACAGGTGTTGGTAAAACTGAAATTGCTCGTAGATTAGCAAAATTAGCCAATGCCCCATTTATTAAAGTAGAAGCAACAAAATTTACTGAAGTTGGTTATGTTGGTAAAGAAGTTGATTCTATTATTCGTGATTTAACTGATGCAGCATTAAAAATGGTACGTCTACAATCCATAGAAAAAAATCGCCATCGTGCAAAAGAACTTGCTGAAGAACGTATTTTAGATGTTTTGGCACCACTTTCTAAAAGTAATTGGGGAAAACCTGATATAAATTTAGAATCCTCTATCACACGTGACGCTTTTAAAAAACAATTAAGAGAAGGCGAGTTAGATAACAGAGAGATTGAAATTGAAATTGCTACAACAGCAGTTGGTGTTGAAATTATGGCCCCACCTGGTATGGAAGAAATGACTAGTCAATTACAATCTATATTTCAAAATCTTGCAGGACAAAAACATAAAACAAGAAAAATGAAAATAAAAGATGCTTTTAAAATTCTTATAGAAGAAGAAGCATCAAAATTAATTAATCAAGAAGAACTAAAACAACAAGCAATTGATGCAGTAGAACAACATGGCATCGTTTTTATAGATGAAATTGATAAAATTTGTAAACATGGACAAACTTCTGGACCAGACATTTCAAGAGAAGGTGTACAACGTGATTTATTACCATTAGTAGAAGGATGTACAATTTCTACTAAACATGGCATGGTAAAAACAGATCATATCTTATTCATTGCTTCTGGTGCATTTCAAATTGTCAGTCCCTCTGATTTAATTCCTGAACTGCAAGGAAGGTTGCCTATTAGAGTTGAATTAAAAGCATTAACAACAGAAGATTTTGAACGTATTTTAACTGAACCTAATGCATCTTTAACAGTACAATATAAAGCATTAATGGCCACTGAAGGTTTAAACATTGAATTTACTCCAGATGGTATTGAGAAAATTGCACAAACGGCATGGAAAGTTAATGAAAAAACAGAAAATATTGGTGCCCGTCGTTTACACACTGTACTGGAACGTTTAATGGAAGATATTTCTTTTAATGCTAATGAACGTCGTGGGCAAATCATTATAATCAATGCTGACTATGTATCTTTGCATCTTGATGAACTAGTTGCTGATGAAGATCTAAGTAAATTTATTTTATGAGTTTTTGTACAAAAAACCTTAATAATCATAATATTTCTTATTTAAGAACTATTTCAGTGGCTTAGAATATTTATATATAAAAACGCTATAACACAAAAATATAAAAAAATTACGATATAAATCGTAAACATTAAATTTATCAGGCAAACAATATATTTTGCTTGTTAAATTAATTTTTTATAATAATCATAATTTTTAAAAAAAATATTACTACAAAATAGTATAATATAAATATATAGAATAATTAGATTAAATACTTAACCTAAAAAAATGCGTTTATTATTTATTGATTATTAGCATAATAATTAATATTATACCTACTGTTCAAAATATGCATATAGTATTTTTTGACTCTTTTAAAAATGTCTGTTTTTTAAAATAACATTTTTTTATTATATGATTTAGAATTTATCAAAAGATAAATATATAATTAAGGCGTTTAATCTTAGCATAATATAATTATATTATATCTATAGTTTACAAAAAACAATAAATTATATTTCTCTCCTAAAACTATTACGCCTAAAAATATTATAAATGCATAATCAGCATTAATTAAGTTATTGTTAATTTAATATTTCTGTAACTATTTGTTTTATAAAGGAGATTTTATTGATATACTTCAATCCTTTTTTATATCTTTTTTTACAGGATTTTTTTTATTTTGTATATTTTGATTCATAACTTTATATTATTATATTATTATAAATAACTGAAAAAGTTTTTATTCCCGCACTATCTATATCTATAGATCACCTTTTAAAGTTAACGTATTGCTTACTATAATATATATATGATACAAACTTAAAGAAAAAAAATTCAATATTAATAAAATTGTTTGTACTAAATAACATCTTACTACAAGAATTCAAGTGATTCTTAGTTATAAATTCTATACGATTAAATCTCACCTATAAAAAATGGTATATCTTATTTTATATTTTTGCTACTGTTTAATATTTTAATTTTTATGAGTGATTCTCTATTTTGTAAACTAATCGAATTTATATTTGTATTCTACTCATTATAATCTATATTTGGTAACTTATTTCAGTGATTGCTATAATATTCTCATAAATAACTAAAAAATTTTTTTAATAATATGATTCCTTTTCTGACAACATTTATTTTAGTTACTATTATTGCATACATTTATAAAAAAATAATTTATATTGACTGACCATAATAATAAAAATATAAAAACAAAAAATAACACTAAATAATTTTTAGTCAATTAAGGTAATCATAATACAAATGATCACATCAAAAAAAAAATATATCATAGCACTTGATCAAGGAACAACAAGTTCACGTACCATTGTTTTTGATCATGATGCTAATATTATCAATATTTCTCAACGTGAATTTTTACAAATCTATCCAAAACCTGGTTGGGTAGAACATGATCCAATAAAAATATGGGCAACACAAAGTGCTACTCTCACTGAAGCACTAGCAATTTCTGATATTCGCAGTGATCAAATTGCAGGAATCGGGATCACTAATCAAAGAGAAACTACTATTGTTTGGGAACAAAAAACTGGTAAACCAATTTATAATGCAATTGTTTGGCAATGTCGACGTACTGCTGATTTCTGTACTCAATTTAAAAAAAACAACCCAGAATTAAAAAAATACATTCGTGAAAATACAGGCCTTGTTATTGATCCATATTTCTCTGGAACAAAATTAAAATGGATCCTAGAAAATATTGATGGAGCCTATGAACGCGCAAAAAATGGTGAATTACTTTTTGGTACTGTAGATACCTGGTTAGTGTGGAAAATGACACAAGGACGTGTTCATATCACTGATTTTACCAATGCATCCCGTACTATGTTATTAAATATTCATACATTAGATTGGGATCAAAAAATTTTAGATGCCTTTAATATTCCAAGAATTATGTTACCAAAAGTACGTCCATCTGCAGAAGTGTATGGACAAACAAATATTGGGGGTAAAGGAGGTGTACGCATTCCAATAGCTGGAATAGCCGGAGATCAACAAGCAGCACTATATGGACAATTATGCGTACAACCTGGAATGGCTAAAAATACTTATGGAACCGGTTGTTTTCTATTAATGAATACCGGTAAAAACACCAAAATTTCTAATCATGGATTATTAACAACTATTGCTTGTGGGCCTACTGGAGAAGTAAATTATGCTTTAGAAGGTGCCGTATTTATGGCAGGTGCTTCTATACAATGGTTACGTGATGAACTAAAATTAATTGACGACGTTAATGATTCAGAATATTTTGCAAATAAAGTAAAAAGTAATAATGGTGTTTATGTTGTTCCAGCTTTAACAGGATTAGGTGCACCATATTGGGATCCATATGCTCGTGGTGCTATCTTCGGTTTAACACGTGGTACTAATCGCAATCATATTATTCGAGCTACCTTAGAATCCATTGCTTATCAAACTCGTGATGTATTGGAAGCAATTCAAAAAGATACAAATACACGCTTAAAGTCATTACGCGTTGATGGTGGTGCGGTAAAAAATGATTTTTTAATGCAATTTCAATCTGATATATTGGGAACTTATGTGGAACGTCCTATTATCCGTGAAAGTAGTGCCTTAGGAGCAGCTTTACTTGCTGGGCTGGCAATAAATTTTTGGAAAGATCTAGACGAAATTAAAGAAAAGATGAATATAGAAAAAATTTTTACTCCTGGAATTGCAGCTACTGAACGAAACCACAAATATAACGGATGGAAAAAAGCGGTTTCACGTATTAAAGATTGGAAAGAAACTATATAAATATAGTTAATGCACTAAAATAAAAAATCAGATTAAATACGATTTTTATAAAAAATATAAAATTTATATAAATATTATTTTTTCTTATAATTACCGTTACTGTAAAATTAATTGATAATTAAGTAAAATATAAAAAATTATTTATTTTATTAATAAAAATATTTACGTAAATATTGTAAAATACTTATTAGTAATAGTAATAATATACAATATTTTTAATTATATAATTATGCAAAATATATATTAAAAATTATATCAATTGAAATATAGAGACATAAAAAATGACAACTTGGATAAAAGGAAAAATTATTAAAAATCATAAATGGAATAACTCTTTGTTTAGTTTAATCATCCATGCTTCAATTGAACCATTTATTCCAGGACAATTTGCTAAACTTGCTCTAGAAATAAATGGTGAACGCATACAAAGAGCGTATTCTTATGTCAACGCTCCAAATGAGAAAAAATTAGAATTTTATCTCATAAAAGTACCATATGGAAAACTTAGTCCACATCTTGCAGTATTAAATCCAGGTGATTCTATTTACATAACAAAAAAATCGGCCGGATTTTTTTTATTAGAGAAATTACCTACTTCAAGAACTTTATGGATGTTATCAACAGGAACAGCTATTGGGCCTTTTTTATCTATCTTACAATTTGGTAAAGATTTATCTCGATTTCACAAAATTATTCTCGTACACGCCGTGCGTTATTCTAAAGATTTAAGCTATTTATCACTAATAAAAAAATTAGAAAAAAAATATCAAGGAAAATTAAAAATTCAAACTATTGTAAGTCGAGAAAATATTCCTGGAGCATTAAAAGGTCGTATTCCACAATTAATTGAAAATGGAGAATTAGAAAAATCGGTACAAACAACTATTAGCGTATCGAATAGTCATGTCATGCTTTGTGGTAATCCAAATATGGTTAAAGATACACAAAATTTACTAAAAATTCAAAGAGGGATGAAAAAAAACTTACGCAGTCAAACAGGACAAATTACTAGCGAGCAATACTGGTAAATTATATATTTAACAAAAAAATATTAAATGTTTCTCCAAAATAATAATTTTCAAAAAAATAAAAAATACTTTGCATGTAAAATATTGATATATATTATAAATTTTTATAAAACATGTGTTTATTTATGACATTAATACAAATAATAAACTAAATATTTAATACATCTTTCATGCTATATAATCCAGATTTTTTTTCTTTTAACCAAAAACAAGCTTTTATAATTCCATGCATAAAAATCATACGATTAAAAACTTTATGATTAATTTCTACTCGTTCATCAATTGTTGAAAAAATAACCTTATGCTCACCAACTACATCTCTGGTTCGAATACTTATAACATTAATCTTTTTTTTTCTGTTCTCATGAGAAGAAACTTCTGAAACATCAATAATAGAACTTTGAGAATTTACTGCAATATTTTTATTAATAATTTCTTTTATTTTTAATGCTGTTCCCGATGGTATATCAATTTTTTCTTTATGATGCCTTTCAATAATTTTTATATCACTATATTCACCAATTAATTTTGCTGTCGTCACTAACAATTTATATATGAGATTCATTCCAATACTAAAATTTTCAGAAAATACAATTGGAATGTCTTGTGATATTTCCTGAATAAATTTTTTAGCAATTTCATTAAATCCTGTAGTACCAATAATCATACTTTTTTTATGTTTTTTACATATTAATAAAAAAGATTCAGTACTTTTAGGGGTAGTGAAATCAATTAAAATATCAAAAGTATTTAAAACATTAACTATATCGTCAGTAACCATAATATTTAAAGGATGTATGCCTACTAATTCACCAACATCAGTTCCAACCACATTAGAACCTTTCCTGACTAATGCTGCACCTAAAAAAACTTTTTTATTTTGTGCAATAAATTTTATTAACATACTTCCCATTCGGCCCTCAGCACCTACGACAGCGACACGAATATGTTGTTGTGAAAGACTCATTTTTTCTCGATTAAATAAAAATATTA
The DNA here is from genome assembly GCA_031446165.1 of Arsenophonus sp. Classification (GTDB taxonomy): domain Bacteria; phylum Pseudomonadota; class Gammaproteobacteria; order Enterobacterales; family Enterobacteriaceae; genus Arsenophonus. The sequence continues at coordinate 874,136 of CP132905.1, forward strand.
TCTATAAATAATTTGTTTATACATGTTTAAATATTAGTTAAAATATTAAAATTTTCTTAAATTTAATATTAACAATACATATGATTAAATGTAATGATTATAAGTATTATAAACTATAAACATTATGAAAACTTCTAATATTAATATATCACCCTTATATTTATTTGTTGTTTTCATTTGTTGTTGATTTCTATGAGTAACTCTTTTGGAACCTGAAAAAAAATATTTTCTTTATGACCATCAAGTTCCATGATATTTTTAATACCTAAAGTTTTTAAATATTTAATCACTTCATTAACAAGAATATCTGGTGCAGAAGCACCAGCAGTAATACCAATAATATTTACGTCATTAAACCAATATTTTTGAATCTCATCAACAGAATCGATTAAAAAGCTTTCCTTACCTATTTTTTTAACTAATTCACTAAGACGATTAGAATTAGAAGAATTTTTAGATCCAACAACTAATACAATATCAGCTTGATAAGATAATTTACGTGCTGCTTCTTGTCGATTGGTAGTCGCATAACAAATATCATTTTTACGTGGACCAATAATATTTGGAAAATATTTTTTTAATTCATTAATAATATCAGCAGTATCTTCAACTGATAATGTAGTCTGTGTCACAAAACACAAATTCTTTTTATTCTTAACATTTAATTTTTGAATATCTTCTTTAGATTGAACCAAATATATACCACCAAAAGGATTATCATATTGCCCCATTGTACCTTTTACTTCTGGATGATCTAAATGACCAATTAAAATTACTTCTTGCGCTTTTTTACTAGCACGAATAACTTCCATATGTACTTTAGTCACCAATGGACAAGTGGCATCAAATAACATTTTTAAACGACGTGACCTGGCTTCTTGACGAATCACCTTCGAAACACCATGAGCAGAAAAAATTAAAATAGCATTATCAGGGACTTCAGATATTTTTTCAATAAAAATAACACCACGTTGACAAAAATCTTTAACCACATAACGATTATGTACCAATTCATGATGTACATAAATTGGAGAACCATACAAAAATAATGCGCGATTTAAAATAGTAATTGCACGATTGACACCAGCACATAAACCTCTTGGATTAGCTAGCAATATTTGCATATATAGATCGCCTAAAAATTCTTGTCAATATTCATGAATATTTTAATATTAAAAATATTTATATATAAAATAAGAAAGTATTTTTTTAAAATATATATTTAATACCATAATATTATCTTCAATAAAAAACATTTATGGATTATGTACTAAATATATCGAATTAGTATAAATTAAAAAATTAAAATATATCTCTTATTGTTAATAAAAATATTATTTATAAATTATGATTATATTGCTATGTTAATATAATAATTTTAATAATATTAAACATGATACAATGAGAGAAAGTATAACATAATAAAAATTCATGAAATTATATCAAATATACAAAATATAAAAATATAAACTCATTTTATTGTCAAGAATGTATAATATTATCGAAAATGATTAATCCAGCACCAATACAAATTGCCATATCAGCAACGTTAAATATTGGCCAATGTAAATCATTGATATGAAAATCAATAAAATCAATAACAAAACCATAAACAAGACGATCATATAAATTACCTAACGCACCACCTATAATAATTGCACAAGCAATATTGCTGATTTTTTTATGAATGTCTTGATGATACATTATAAAAAATAACACTATACAGATAGTAATTCCTGTTAATACAAAGAACCAAAATTCCCAAGTTTCTTCATGGGCTAAAAAACTAAATGCAGCCCCATAATTTCTAACATAAGTAATATTTAAATAAGACATTAATTTTATACATGAATATAATTCAAAATTATTAAAAATTATTTTTTTAGTATAAATATCTATATATAATATTAAAATACTTAACCACAACCAAAAAAATCTATTAAAATCAATCAATTTTTTCATTAAGCGAACTTACGTATTTCACCATTACCAGCTATATTAGCAATACAGCGACCACACAAGTCCATATATTGCTCCACTCGACCAACATCCGTTGCATAATGCCAACAACGAAGACATTTATTACCTTTTGCTTTTTCAAAAGAAATTTTTAACCCATTAATTTCAGTATTCTCTACTGAAAGAGGTGCCTTAGAAATATCAATCACTTTTGTCTCTGAAGTTAAAAGGACAAAACGTAATTCATTTCCAAAATAATTAAGTATTTCAGCGAATTCTACATTTACATATAAAATTACGGAAATTTCTAATGAACTACGAATTAACTTATCTAGACGCGCCTTTTCAAAAACTTTATTAACTGCACTACGAACAATAAATAATTTATTCCAAAAATTATTATCAAGTATTTCATTAATATTCAATTTAAATAAAGCATCATAATATTCTTCAGTAAAAACATATTTCGTATGTTCACCTGGCAGTTTATCCCAAATTTCATGTGCAGTAAAAGAAAGAATGGGAGAAATCCATCGCACTAAAGCTTCTGCTATATGAAATAAAACGGTTTGACAACTGCGACAAGCTAAACTATTCTTTTTTCCAGTATATTGACGATCTTTTATAATTTCAAAATAAAAAGATCCCATATCAATTGAACAAAATTGCATCAAAGACTTAACTACCTCATGAAAATTATAATTAGCATAATGTTGTATAATTTCTTCTTGAATAAACTTCGCTCTTCCTATAGCCCATTGATCCAAAATTATCATTTTTTCTGGTGGTACTTTATCTGATGTAGGATCAAACCCTTTTAAATTTGCCAACAAAAAACGAGCTGTATTACGAATACGTCGATATTGATCTACAGAACATTTTAAAATTTTTTTTGAAATAGAAATTTCAGTAGTATAATTTGTTGATGCAACCCATAATCTTAAAATATCAGCACCTAAATCATCCATTATCTCTTGTGGATTAACTGTATTTCCCAAAGATTTTGACATTTTATGTCCTTTTGCATCCACAACAAAACCATGTGTTAAAACTTGTCGATAAGGAGGCTTATTTTTTATAGCACTTGAAAGCATTAAAGATGATAAAAACCAACCACGATGCTGATCAGATCCTTCTAAATACATATCAACAGAACGACCGCGAAATTCAGGACGTACATCTACAATTGAATAATGTGTTGAACCAGAATCAAACCACACATCAAGAGTATCCTGAACTTTAATATAATTTATCGCATCTTTTCCTAAAATAGTAGCAGGATCTAAATCCCACCATACCTCGGTACCGAATTTTTCAACATTTTTGGCAATTTTTTCTATTATTTCCAATATATTCGGATGTAATGCTTCTGTTGTCTTATGTATGAATAATGTCATCGGTATACCATAAGTTCGCTGACGTGAAATACACCAATTAGGACATTTTTCAATCATCGATTTAATTTGTACCTCTCCCCATCCAGGAATCCATTTAACATTTTTAATTTTTTTTAAAGATCTTTTACGTAAATCATTTTTTTCCATGCTAATAAACCACTGTGGCGTTGTACGAAAAATAAGTGGTATTTTATGCCTCCAACAATGTGGATAACTATGTTGCAACATTTCTGCATGCAATAACATGCGCTTGCTTCTTAGAAGTTTTATAACTAATTCATCTACTTGAGATATAAATATACCATCTAAAAAAGGAAAAACATTCAACGAAAAAAAACCTTTTGAGTCAATTAAATTTATAATTTCTAATTTATATTTTTGAGCAATCATGTAATCTTCAGGACCATGAGCTGGTGCAATATGTACAATTCCTGTACCAGAATTTAATACTACATGTTCACTCAAAATCAGTGGTACCATGAAATCCATAAATGGATGCCAAAAAAGTAATGATTCTAACAAAAAACCACAACATTCACCTAAAACTTTCCATTTTTTTGGTTGAATATACTGAATAAGTGATTCAACAAAAATTTTAGATACAATACAACATTCATCGGTATTAATTTGTATTAATTGATATTTAAAATCAGAATTAACAGCAATAGCACGATTTGCAGGCAACGTCCAGGGTGTTGTTGTCCAAATAATAGCTGAAACTGACAATATCTCCGATATTATTCCAAATTTACAATAAACACTTTTTGCATCAACTGCTTTAAAACGAAGATAAATAGAAGATGATGTTTTATGATAATGTTCAACCTCAGCTTCAGCTAAAGAAGAACAACAAGAAATACACCAATGTACTGGTTTAATACCTTTAACTAAATGACCATTTTCAATGACTTTGCCTAATGCGCGAATAATATTTGCTTCTGTTTTAAAATCCATGGTCAAATATGGATTTTCCCAATCACCCAATATTCCCATTCTAATAAAATCTTTTTTTTGAAGTTCAATTTGTTTTTTAGCATACTTACGACATTCTTCACGAAAAATAACTGAAGATATTTTTTCTCCAACTTTACCTATAATTTGCTCTACTTTATGTTCAATTGGCAAACCATGACAATCCCAACCAGGAATATATGGTGCATCAAAACCTGCAAGTCCTTTAGACTTTACAATAATATCTTTTAGAATTTTATTAACTGCATGACCAATATGAATATTACCATTAGCATATGGTGGGCCATCATGCAATATAAACATTGGTTTACCTCTTTTACTTCTTCGAATATTTTGATATAAACCGTCTTTATACCAAAGAACCAATAGTTGAAGTTCTTTTCTAGAAAGATTAGCACGCATCGGAAAATCTGTTTCCGGTAAATTAAGAGTATCTTTATAATTGTTCATAAAAATTATTACTTCCAGTGTTCTACTAAATATTTTTATCAAGAAAATAAAAAAATTCTTTTGCAACGATAATATCGTTTCTGATTTGCTCTTTTAATTCATTAATACAAGAAAACCTTTTCTCTTCTCGTATTTTTTTACGTAACACAAGATCAATATGACGTCCATATATATTCATATGTATATCAATTAAATGTACTTCGATTTGTTGTGCTGTCCCATTTACTGTTGGTCGTGTACCAATGTTCGTAACTGCTTTTAATGGTTGCTTAGATATACCATATACTTCTGCTATATAAACACCTTTAACAGGTATTAATAAAGATTTTAATTGCAAATTTGCTGTTGGAAAACCAATTCTACTACCAAGCTTTCTACCGTGAATAATTCGACCACTTAATCTATAAGGATGTGCCATAAGATACTCAGCAAGAGTAAGGTTATCACTTAATAAAGCTTGCCTTACAGCAGTACTACTAATGCGTTGACCTTCAATACAAAAACTTTTAGTATTAGTTACTTGAAATCCATATTTTTTTCCAGCTTCAAAAAGATATTGAAAATCACCTTTTCTATCTTTACCAAACCGAAAATCATCACCAATAGCTAAAAAATTTACTCCTAATTTATCTACTAAAAATTCTAAAACAAATTTTTTAGGAGTTAATGAAGAAAATTTTTTATTAAATTTAATACATAATAAATAGTCAACTCCATATTCAAACAAATATTTTATTTTATCACGCAAAGGGGTTAACCGTACTGGTGAATTTCTTCCGAAAAAAAATTCTAATGGCTGCGGTTCAAAAATCATAACCATAGTTGGTAATTTACGAAACCAGCTTTCTTTTTTTAAATATTTCAATAAAACTTGATGTCCTCTATGAACAGAATCGAAATTGCCAATAGTTAACACACAACCACGATGATTTTTTTGAATATTATGTATACCACGAATAAACTTCATAATTGACTCAATATAAAAAATTTTAATTTTTACTACTGCTACTTAAAAAATCAAAATAAAGTTTTATTAAATTTTTAAAATCAATTAAAATACTAAAAATGCTAAAAAATATGATTTAATTATATATTTCATATAAAATCGTATAAAGAATATTATAAAAAATACGACATCAATAATATTATTATATATAGTTTAAATAAATTTATTGATTGACAAATGAAACTATAATCGTCATATTTCTATATATTTTATATTTTTTCAAACAAATATTTTGGAGTGTAAATTTTGGCTAACATTAAATCAGCTAAAAAACGTGCTATACAAGCAGAAAAACGTCGACAACATAACGCCAGTCAACGCTCTACTATGCGCACTTTTATTAAAAAAGTATATTCCGCTATTTCTTTAGGTGACAAAGAAGCAGCAAAAAAAGCATTTTATAAAATGCAATCTATCGTAGACAGTTATGCTAGTAAAGGATTAATTCATAAAAATAAAGCTGCACGTCATAAATCAAATTTAATCGCACATATAAAATCAATGTAAGTTTTTATTAAAAATATGTTTTTTGAAAATATGTTTTCTTTTAAAATGCTTTTTTTAACATCAAAAATAAAAGTGTATAATAATTTTATATTTTTTAAAAAAATAATGACGTTTAGTCATTTTTTTTATCAGTTTTAGAAAAATGATTGAATTTATATTTCAATAAATAAAAATATCTAATAATAAATATATTAATATCTTTAAAGTTACAATTTTAGAATCATCTAAAACAAAATTCACATATATATTATTTAAGAACCAAAAGTAACCTGAAATTATTATAATATAAAATTATTTTAAAATATTAAATACACTAAAATACTTTAAAAGCGTTTTTGTGTTATAAACACCATAATAAAAATAGCTAAAAACTCAGATATAAAAATATAATTACAGTGTATTTCTTTATAATATCATTTTATATATTACTATAAATCTATTTTTTAAACTAATATAAAATCAAAAAAAATATAAAACGTTACACTAATTTAATATTGATATATTATAATAAAATTATATATTTTATAGTAACACTAAAATTTGACATTAAATATAATTTTTAGAAAAATAACAAAAAATATTATTTAATGTATTTTTTTTGGCAAAACATAATTTAACAAAAATAATCCAAATATCGCTGCCAATGTTGATCCTATTAGAATTCCTAATTTTGCATGATTTTTTAAAATTTCTAAATCTTCAAATGCCAAACCAGCAATAAAAATAGACATAGTAAATCCGATACCACAAAGCACTGAAACAGCAAATACATACTGAATATTAAGTTTTTTTTGTAATTTTATCACCCTCAACTTTATTGCTATCCAACTAAAAAGAAAAATACCTACTGGTTTGCCGATTAATAAACCTAATGCCACACCTATTGGTAAAGCACCAGTAAAATCTTCTAAATTACTAAATTCAACTTCTATACCAGCATTGGCAAATGCAAACAGTGGTAAAATTAAATAAGCAATCCATGGATGCAAAACTTTTTGTAAATGTTGAGAAGGAGAATAATTTTTATGACTGTTCAATGGTATTACACAACCGACTATAAAACCTGCTAAAGTTGCATGAATGCCGGATTTTAAAATAAAAATCCACAAAATTATGCCAAAAAATAAGTATACAAAAACATTATCTACTTCACGCCAATTCAACCATACTAGTATTAATATAGTAAGTATGCTAAAAATTAATCCTTTTAGAAAAATAAATTTTGTATAAAATAACGCAATTATAAAAATCACCCCAATATCATCAATAATTGCTAAAGCCAGCAAAAATACTTTTAATTCTGTTGGTACACGTTTCCCTAATAACGTTACCACACCAAGTGCAAATGCAATATCTGTAGCAGTAGGAATAGCCCACCCATGTTGAATGACTTTATTATCAGCATTAAAAAATAAATATACCATAGCAGGAAGTAACATCCCTCCTATCGCAGCAATAACAGGAAATAAAGCCTTATCACGACCAACTAATGAACCTTCTATAAGTTCTCTTTTTACTTCAAGTCCCACTACTAAGAAGAAAATAGACATTAGTCCATCATTAATCCATAACAAAAACGATTTATCGAAATTTAAAATACCAATTTTAACTGATATTGAAATATTTAAGAATTGATGATAAATACTTTTTAGTGGGGTATTAACCATTATCAAAGCTAAAACAGCAGCAATAATCAGCAGAACACCTCCTGCTGCTTCTAATTTTAAAAATTGTCTTATAATTGCTGTCATTTTTTATAACCTCAAATATCAATAAAGTTAACTAATTTAAAACACATACATAAAATTTAAAAAATTTTTTTATAAATTGAACAAAAAACGATAAAATTAATAAAAATAAGAAAAAATATTTCATAAAATACTTATTTACAAGCAACTACAGCAGTAACTATAATTAAATAATTTATTACTACTGAAATTCAATAATTTTAATTATTAAAAAATATTAAAATTAATATTTTACTGTCAATAATATTATTTTAAACTCATATATAAATCTAATTATTTTAAAAAATTAAATTTATGCAAATTCAAAACATTTTAACAAAAATGATTTAATTATTTTAATATAAAAAACACTATAATATTACTTTATTAACAATAATTTTAAAAAAGTATATTCATTGCAAAAAAATATAGCATTACAATCTAAAAAAATTAATTTAAATATGATTATATTTTATATATAATTGTAAGAATATTCCAAAAGAAGTAATTGATTGATATTTTTTAATATTTTCGAAAACTTTACTTTTAAAAATTAAATAAAGCAAATCTATAAAAATTGATTGCAATAAAAATAAAATACAATAACTGCATATTATACTATTATAGTATTTTGCAATAAATATAATTTTTATTATGCAATTTTTTACAGACAACAAAATTTTTTTCATGAAAAATTTATATATCATATTATTTTAATATATATTTTTTATTATAAAAATATACATATTACAACTCCAGTTTTAGGCTATTTTCTACAAATACTAAAACTGAAGTCGTAATCTAATATTTATTGTATTGTTAATAGTAATCAAAATACATGCCACCAATAAATATATTAATGAGTTAAATCATCAAAAAATTTTTTTACACTATCTAAAAAACTTTTAGTTCTCGGGCTATTTTTACTGCTATTATCTCTCTTTAAAAATTCACCAAATTCTTCTAACAACAATTTTTGCCTTTCATTGAGCTTTACAGGGGTTTCTACAACAATACGACACATTAAATCTCCAGTAATACCACGAATAGGTTTAATCCCTTTTCCTTTCATACGAAAAATTTTTCCCGTTTGTGTTTCAGCTGGTATTTTTAAAGTAACTCGACCATCTAATGTAGGTACATCTATTTCGCCACCTAATGCTGCTATAACAAAATTAATGGGAACTTCACAATATAAATTGTTGCCGTCAGGTTTAAATATAGCATGTTTTGCTATATTAATCTGTACATATAAATCTCCTGAGGAACCCCTGTTTTCACCAGCTTCTCCTTCACCATTTAAACGAATGCGATCACCAGTATTCATTCCTGCTGGTATTTTTACTGATAAAGTTTTATATTCTTTTCTTCTTCCATGTCCATTACATTTCACACAAAATTCTTTAATAATTTGACTTTTCCCATGACAACTAGGGCAAGTCTGCTGAACAGCAAAAAATCCTTGTCTGATTTGAATTTGACCTGTACCATGACATGTCGGACACATTTCTGGTTTCGTTCCCGTTTTTGCACCACTCCCATTACACAGCTTACATTTTTCTAATGTTGGTATACGAATCTCTTTAGTTACACCACGAACTGCTTCTTCTAAAGTTAATGTCATGTCATATTGCAGATCAGAACCACGAGCTGCCCTTTGATGTTTTGCACCAAAAATATCACCAAATACATCACCAAAAATATCACTGAAATCAGCACTAGAAGTAAAACTTCCACTAAATCCACCGCTACCCATATTTCCTTGTTCAAAAGCAGCATGTCCATATTGATCATATGCAGCACGTTTTTGTGAATCAGTTAAAATTTCATAAGCTTCTTTAATTTCTTTAAATTTACTTTCTGCTTGTTTATTACCTTGATTTCTATCTGGATGATATTTTATTGCTAAACGTTTATAGGCTTTTTTAATTTCTTTTTCATCAGCTGTTTTAGTGACACCTAAAACATCATAATAATTTTTTTTTGCCATATGTATTTTATCCTTACACACACAAACGGGCGTAAAGTTTCCTTCAACGCCCGTACTCAATTTTTATAATAATAAAAAATAAAACTACTTTAATTGCTTTTCTTTACTACAATAAAAAACACTATTTCTTATCTTTTTCGTGCACTTCTTCGAATTCAGCATCAACAACGTTATCATCCTTTTTAGACTGAGTATTTACGTCTTCTGTATCTGCTTTTTTCTGATGTTTAGCTAAATCCAATAGTTTAGCTGAAACTTGAATTAATGCTTGAATTTTTGATTCTATTACCGCTTTCTCTTCGCTTTTCATAGCTGCTTCAAGTTCAGAAATAGCCTTTTCGATTTCACTTTTATTATCAGAAGTTAATTTATCACCAGCTTCTTTAATTTGTTTACGTGTACCATGAACCAATTGATCAGATTGATTACGCAATTGAACTAACTCTTCAAATTTACGATCTGCTTCTGCGTTTGCTTCGGCGTCATGCACCATTCTTTGAATTTCATCTTCTTTTAAACCAGAAGATGCTTTAATCGTAATATTTTGTTCTCTACCGGTATTCTTATCCTTTGCTGAAACATGTAAAATACCATCAGCATCAATATCAAAAGTCACTTCAATTTGAGGCATACCGCGTGGTGCTGGTTGAATACCATCTAAGTTAAATTGCCCCAAAGATTTATTATCATGTGAACGTTTACGTTCACCTTGTAATACATGAATTGTCACTGCTGACTGATTATCTTCTGCAGTTGAAAAAACTTGACTATGTTTAGTTGGAATAGTTGTATTTTTTGAAATTAATGTCGTCATTACACCACCCATAGTTTCAATTCCTAAAGATAGGGGCGTTACATCAAGTAATAATACATCTTTAACATCACCAGCTAATACACCACCTTGCACTGCAGCCCCTATAGCAACTGCTTCATCAGGATTAACATCTTTGCGAAGTTCTTTACCAAAAAAATCAACTACTGCTTTTTGTACCATAGGCATACGAGTTTGCCCACCAACAAGAATTACATCATTGATATCATTAACAGTTAAACTTGCATCTTGTAATGCAACCTTTACTGGTTCCATTGAACGTTTTACCAAATCTTCCACTAATGATTCAAGTTTTGCTCGCATTACCTTAATATTCATATGTTTAGGTCCACTTGCATCTGCAGTAATATAAGGCAGATTAACATCTGTCTGTTGAGCAGAAGAAAGTTCAATTTTAGCATTTTCTGCTGCTTCTTTCAAACGCTGCATGGCTAAAGGATCATTACGCAAATCAAAACCTTGCTCTTTCTGAAATGCATTTACTAAATAATTAATTAAACGATTATCAAAATCTTCACCACCTAAATGAGTATCTCCATTAGTTGCTAAAACTTCATAAGTTTTTTCACCATCAACATCATCAATTTCAATAATTGATATATCAAAAGTTCCACCACCTAAATCGTAAACTGCAATAGTACGGTTTCCAACTTCACGATCTAAACCATAAGCTAAAGCTGCTGCTGTTGGTTCATTAATAATACGTTTTACATCTAAACCAGCAATACGACCAGCATCTTTAGTAGCCTGACGTTGAGCATCATTGAAATAAGCAGGCACAGTAATGACAGCTTCAGTAACTGATTCACCAATATAATCTTCTGCTGTTTTTTTCATTTTTTTTAAAACCTCAGCAGAAACTTGTGGTGGAGCCATTTTCTGTCCTTTGACATCTAACCAAGCATCACCATTTTTTGAAGCAACTATTTTATAAGGCATGATAGAAACATCACGTTGCACCTCTTCATCTTTGAAGCGACGACCAATTAAACGTTTAATTGCAAAAAGTGTGTTTTCTGGATTAGTTACAGCCTGACGCTTTGCCGGTTGACCTACAAGAATTTCACCATTTTGGGTGTATGCAATAATAGAAGGTGTAGTACGGTCACCTTCACTATTTTCTAATACACGCGCATTATTACCATCCATAACAGCTACACAAGAGTTAGTTGTACCTAGGTCAATCCCAATTATTTTACCCATCTAAAGCCTCCAAGGGAATTTTTAACTACTTTAGTTACCAAAAACTATATGAGGCTTAAAAAACTTTTTTTCAAGGATTTTTTTCCCCGACCTCAAAAAATCTACCTACGAATACTTTACGATAAGTTGATAGATTGACCAATTAGTAACTGTTTATATATAAATATAAGTGGGGGCATAAAAATATTCATCAAGGGGGGAGTAAAAAATATTTTTCCTATATACTTTTTTATCTATTCAAAACATATATAACATATTTATATTTTTTCAAAAAAGTGATATAAAAAAATATTTTATGAATTAAAAATTTTTTAAATTATAATTCATTCAATAGCAATTAATTTAGATTCATTCTTTACGTGCTTATCCTATTATGACTACCAATAAATATCACAAGCATGAAATAAAATGACAATTTCATTAATTAATGATTTTTACTAAAAAATATGCAATATATGAATTTATTTTCAAAAATTATTAAATTTATGAACAAATATATCTCATATTTCTTTAGCTAAGATATTTTCTAATTTTTCTTGATCAACAGAAAATTTGCGAATTCCATCCGCCAATTTCTCTGATGCCATTGCATCAAAATGATGTTCCCAATAAAATTCTGCTTCTGTTATAGATTTAGGTGCTTTAGAAATTGGACCATGGAATTTTAACAATTGAGGAATTACTACACCTTCTATTTTAGAAAGTTCCTGAAGTAATTTTGGCGAAATAGTTAAACAATCGCAACCTGCTAATTGCAAAATTTCATTACTGTTACGAAAACTAGCTCCCATAATTATAGTTTTATATCCATGTTGTTTATAATAAGAATAAACTTTTTTTACAAAAATAACTCCAGGATCTTCTTTTAATTCACTACCTTTATGAAAAACATGCTGCTTATACCAATCAAGAATACGACCTACAAAAGGCGAAATCAAATAAACACCAGCTTCAGCAGCAGCACGTGCTTGAGCCAAAGAAAATAACAAAGTTATATTACAACGAATATTTTCTTTTTCTAATTTCTCTGCAGCACGAATTCCTTGCCAAGTTGCAGCTAATTTTATTAAAATACGATCATTATTAATACCTGAATTATTGAAAAATTCAATGATACGACGAGCTTTATTAATACAAGCATCTTCATCATAAGAAAGACGAGCATCAATTTCTATTGATATTCTTCCTGGAATATACTTCAAAATTTCTAAGCCAATATTTACTACTAATTTATCACATGCATTAATTATTTTTTGCTTATGTGCAATACTACTTTTATTTGCCCATTTAATTGTTCTATTGATTAGTTTCTTATATTCTGGAATTTTTATTACATTTAAAATTAAAGAAGGATTAGTGGTTGCATCTTCTGGTTTATAAGTTTTTATATCCATAATATTACCAGTATCGGCTACAATTCGTGTGATTGCACGTAAAGATGTTAATTTATCAATCATTTTTAAATCCTATCCTTATAATAATATAAAATTTAATATAAAAATATTTCATAAAATGTACGCATGCAACTTACTATTAAATAAATTCATTTTGACTATTAAATAAACACATTTTGAAAATATAAAAACATAGCTGTACGACAAAAAATTCTACAAATGTTGATTTTTTGTTTTTTAATTCTTATTACAATGTGCTTCATTAATAAAAATGTGCTTACTTAATAGTACATAATCTTAATAAAATGAAAAAATTATAAAATATATTTAAAAATATCTTTACAAAAAAATTACTAAATAAAATAATATTTTTATATTTCATTTAAATTTTACCACATATGTAACTCATTTTTTAATTATATTTTTTAATCTAATAAACCAAAAAATAAAAATAAAGTTTTTTCAAAAAATAATCTATATAATCTTAATTTAATTAATACAAAAAATTAATACATTTAGGGTATTATTTTTTAATCTTAAAACTAAAAATATTAATGAAAATGCTCTTTATAAATTAATTCGAACTTTTTTACCAAATTTATTTTTATAAAAAAACTTAATATTTATTTATTTTTTCAATCTTTTTTGAAAAACAATAAAATAAAAATATTAGATTCTAAATCTACATATCAATTGATAAAATGAAATAATTTTTATAAATTATATAAAATATGTAATCTTTATGCTTAAAAAAGTATCTAAAAATATTCCAAAAAAATTAAACATATTATATAATATTATTTTATTACGATGATCACTAAATATACCTATTATGACACAAAAATGATTATAAATAAAAATTTAACTATATACTGATAATTTTATATTTACTATAAAAATCGATAAATTTTAGATATCACATTTTTTAATTTTTAAAAATTGCATATTGCATAAGAAATAGTTTAATACATTGATTTCATAAAAACTAAAATCATTGAAAGATCTTATAAAAAGTAAATCCACTAGATAAATACCTGTTTTATAAAGCAGCATAATATTATTAAATTTACATTTTTTGAAAAAACTATTGTTTTAAATGAGAAATATCTCCTGCTGTTTCTAAAATCCATGCATATTGCAACCAGGGTCTTTTTTGATAATCTACTTTTGATAGAGAACAATTACGTAATCGTAAACGCCTTTGAGCATTAATAGGGACGCCAAGTATGTGATTTAATAATGCACCCAATCCTATCCCATGACTTACCAATAAAGGTTTACTATTCATTGGTAATAAACGACATTCTTCTAAAGTAGAAAACATCCTTTTTGTTATTTCTTCCATAGACTCACCTTTTGGGATACGTGCCCCCGGTAACCCCATAACTAAATTATAACACCAACTTTCTTCTTCATCATTCAAGGAATTCATTGGCCTGCCTTCTAGCACACCCATGTTTAATTCTCTTAATCGTGGTTCAAAAATAATATCACAATTACAAAATTTAGCAATAATTTCTGCTGTTTTTTTAGTACGTTCTAAGTCACTAGATAAAATATGCGTTATCCCAATTGATTGAATTCTTTTAGCAACTAATTTAGCTTGTTGTATACCAACTTCAGTAAGGGGGCTATCAGATTGCCCTTGAATACATTTAGCAACATTCCATTCAGTTTCTCCATGACGAACAAGATAAACCTTTAACATAATTATTTTCCATGCAAACAATAAATAAAAAATTTTTATTGATAAACTAAAATGAGAATTTTAATAATAATTAATATTATAGCAATTAATATTTTTTTGATATTATAATTTTGTGATATTGTGAAATTTCAAAATTAAAATTGATAATTTATATGATACTCACACATGATATATTGCAATTTTACAATCTGTCTTCAGATATTATCAATATTTTAAAAAATCTATTTAATGAAAAATTTTAATATTTATTTTTTATGTATTTATCTTTTGATATTAAATGTAAAAACATATTAAAGAAATCCAATAAAAATAATTTACTTTAATATCTGAGTTAAATAAAAAATGAAATTTTATAGATACTCAACTCAATTTTAAAAAACACATTAAA
Organism: Arsenophonus sp.; assembly: GCA_031446165.1. Taxonomy (GTDB): domain Bacteria; phylum Pseudomonadota; class Gammaproteobacteria; order Enterobacterales; family Enterobacteriaceae; genus Arsenophonus. The sequence continues at coordinate 889,669 of CP132905.1, forward strand.
AATAATAAACAATAATCTTAAAAAAATAAATATTGTTAAAATATATAATTAATTGCACCTAAAACAACATTTATATTTTATCATAAATATCAAATATAGTTATATAAATACAGTTATATAAAAGTAACGAGTTTTCCAATCACTTTATTGACAATTATATGAACATAAAATTGTATGAATACACTTACTAAAAAATATATAATTTTTAGCAAAAATGTAAAATGATAATTAGTTATACAAGAAAAATTACATTTTAGCACAAATTTTATTAAGTAATTTCAAATTTTTTATTATGCATCATGACAATTATTTTTTATATTTTTTTATTTTTTATTGCTGTATTTGAAATTTTAAAAAACCAATTTTTAAAAAAAATACTTTAAACTTCAATATTTAATGAATCTTATTTTTTAATAAAAATTAAATATGCTATTTTTATTAAAATTTATTAATCAACAAATATTTAATATAAAAATATAAAATTTATGCTTATAAAAATTCTAATTAATTCTTTTCATGTATACTTTACTCATCAATAACATAATATTCAAAAAAAATAAAAATATTATTAATACAATAAGATACTATAAAAATATCTATCATAATTTTTTAAAAAACTGAAATATTATTATTTTTAAACATCAAATATAACTTTATTTTCTACTTAAAATGCTAAATTCATATTATGAATTAATAAGATTACATTTTCATGTAACTTATTTTTTTAAAAAACTATAGATATATTAAAATTAACTCAAATTATCAATTTTAAAAATTGATTACCATCAATTACAAAAAACATCAGTTTAATAAAAAACATAAATTATATTTTATATTAAGTTAACATTTTTTATAAAAAAAGTGATATTAATATTTTTTACAAGTATATTATTTTCAATATGATACTTAATTAAAGTACATTTTATTCAATAAAAAGTATAATTATATAAAAATTATAGATTAATAGATCTCATGAACTAGTTTTGATGAATTTTGTATAATTTTTTAATATTTTTGTTAAAATCTTAAGATAAATAATTACTATAAAAAACTCTTATTAAAATTTTAAATTTTTGAAAATAAAAATCGAATCAAAAAAAACTAATAAAAATTTTTGATAACAAAAATAAATCATCACATCTAAATATTATTAACAATGTAATTAATTTTCATAAAACAAAGTATTATTGTTTTTTCTAGTGTGATTCTTCATAATTATTATTACATAAAACTTTACACTTAAGAATTAATAAAAATCAAATTTTAAACGATTTATTCTAAGAATCTATTCGAAAAGGAAATTAGATGGATTATTCAGGCACAGGTCTCATTAAAACAATTGTTACTGGTTTTACTCTTGCTTATTTCTTTGGTATGATTACACAAAAATTAAAAATATCACCTTTAGTCGGTTATTTATTTGCTGGTGTTCTTATAGGTCCTTTCACACCAGGGTTTGTTGCAAATACTAATTTAGCAAATCAATTAGCTGAAATCGGTATTATATTACTTATGTTTAGTATTGGTTTGCATTTCTCATTCAAAGATCTACTATCAGTAAAATCAATTGCAATACCTGGTGCGGTTATCCAAATATTTACTGCAACTTTATTAGGAATGGGTTTAGCAATATTTTTTGGTTGGGGGATATTTAAAGGCATTATTTTTGGTCTTTGTCTTTCAACAGCTAGTACTGTAGTTTTATTACGCTCATTAGAAGAAAGAGCACTCATTAATACAGAAACAGGAAAAATTACAATTGGTTGGTTGATAGTCGAAGATCTAGTTATGATATTAATACTTATATTACTACCTGGAATTGCCAGTATTCTAGATAATAATCTAAGTTTTCAAAAATTAATAATCCAATTAATTCTTGCTATCTGTAAAATAGTTATTTTTATTATCATGACACTTTTAATGGGTCAAAAACTAATTCCATGGATATTAAGGCATACTGCAGAGACTAATTCTCGCGAATTATTTACATTAGCTGTATTAGTTTTAGCATTAGGAATTGCTTATATATCTGTAACACTATTTAATTCATCATTTGCACTGGGAGCATTTTTTTCTGGAATGATGTTAAAAGAATCTCAACTTAGTCACCGTGCTGCACAAGATACAATGCCTTTACGTGATGCATTCATGGTCTTATTTTTTGTTTCAGTAGGAATGTTATTAGATCCTATAATTTTTTTAGAAAATCCATTAGCTATTTTGCTTACATTACTGATTATTACTATTGGCAAATCACTTTCCACATTAATATTAATGAAAGTTTTTACTAAAAATAGCGCTTTTTCATTAACAATTGCTATTAGTTTAGCACAAATAGGTGAGTTTTCTTTTATTTTATCAGCAATGGGAACAACACTGCATGTGTTCGATCACCAAACATCGAATTTAGTTTTATCTGGTTCTATTATTTCTATTATGATTAATCCATTATTATTTAATTTAATGGACTATTACTTCAAAAAACAAAATCTAAAACAATATGAAACCAAAAAATAAAAATATTATTTTCAGTAAAAATATTATATATCTACAAAAAATAATATAAAAATTTATCACTAATATAATTGCTTGTAAAATTATAGAATTAATATTAATGATCTATATAATGTTTAATCATAAAACTCATCTAATAAACGAATAAACCTCTTTTAAAAATATAAAAAACAACTTTATAGTTTCATAAATTTAAGAATTAATGTTTAATATAATAAAAAATATTTTTATAAAAAACATATTAACATTAAAATACAATTAACAAATATATAAAAAATATTATAATGATAATCTTAAAAATTACTGTAATCTTAAAATTTTTATAATACACTTTACAATAATAACTATTAATAAATTTATAAATAATACATTTATAAAATGATAGATCACATATACAATATTTCATATATGAACAATAATTTAAAAAAATTGATGTATAATCAATACATTTTTTTAAAAATACAATAAAAAATACAATAAAAATAAACTATATTAATATTGTTCAAAAAATTATGTTTTATATAAAAAAGTTTATATTTATTTGCTTTGTTAATTAAATTCATAAAATTTTAATTTCTATAAAAATAATGTGTGATATTCATAAAATATTAAACATATAAAAAAACACAATCGATCTTTTAAAATCACATATAACTACTGATTAACTTATGCATAAAAATAATATGACTATCCAAAGCATTTAATGCAGGAATATAAAAATATTTTTTTCCACCAGCTGAATAAAATATCTTTTTATTTACTACTGCTATTTCTATTAAAGTTTCTAAACAATCTACTGAAAAACCTGGACATAACAATTGAACATGTCTAACACCATTCTTGCCTAATTTTTTTAAAGTAACATCTGTATAGGGTTTTAACCAAGCTTCCCATCCAAAACGGGATTGATAAGTCATGATAATTTTATTTCTAGGAAAATTTATTAATTTACTCAGCAGAAAGGTTGTTAGCTCACACTCTTTTTGGTAAATATCACCAGAGTCTACATAACGTTTAGGAATGCCATGATAAGAAAACAATAATCGATCAGGAACTCCATATCGTGAAAAACTTAAGTGAATAGAATGTTTTAATGCATTTAAATAATATGGATGGTTTGCATAACTCCGAATAAAATGTAATCCAGGTATAGTTCTATAATTTTTCAAAATTAAACTAATAGCATCAAAAACGGCGGCTGTAGTTGTACTAGAATATTGGGGATACAGCGGCAAGACAATGATATTATTGATATTGTTTTTTAATAATCTATTGATTGCTTGTGAAATAGAAGGGAAACTGTAAGTCATTCCAAGTTCAACTGGGATACCTGATAATCTTTTTGATAATGCCGTTTTCTGCTCAAGACTATAATATAATAGTGGCGAACCAATTTTTGTCCAAATTGATTTATAAGATTTCACTACCTTTGATAAACGTAATGGTAAAATAATCAGATATAATAATGGGTTAAAGATGATTTTAGCAAGATCAATGACTCGTGAATCACTTAAAAAATTAATCAAAAAACGTTTAACAAATAATGGTTTAGGTGCAACCGGAGTACCTAGATTTACTAATAATACACCGTTTTTTTTAAGTGTCATACTTATAAAATTCCAATTGATATAAACTCCTAGTTTATTGAATCATAAATAATTGTTATATTATAATTTTTAGATATTTTTATTTTGATAAAAAAATAACATAAAAAATAAAATTTATCTCTGATGCATATGTTTATTAATTTTAATTAACCAAAAATATTTACCAATTTTTTATTAACTTCAAAAATATCAGCACTACCATTTAGTTTAATAAAATTAGTTTTCCCATTAATAGCTTCCTGCTGGTAATACTTGATTACAGGTTTAGTAAACTTATGGTATTCTATTAATCGTTTACGTATAATATTTTCTTTATCATCTTCTCTAATAATTAAATCATCACCAGTAATATCATCTTTATTGTTTATTTTTGGTGGATTAAATTTAATATGATAAATACGACCAGATGATTTATGAAGACGACGACCAGAGATACGTTCTATAATAATATCATCGGATACATATAATTCTATAACATATTTTATTGAAATACCTATATTTTTTATTGATTCTGCTTGAGAAATAGTACGAGGAAACCCATCTAATAAAAATCCATTTTTACAATCATTTTGCATTATACGCTTTTTAATTAAGGCAATTACTACTTCATTCGTTACAAGTTTACCATGATTTATACATTGTCTTATTTTTATACCTAATGTTTTGTTTAGTTTTATTTCATGACGTAAAATGTCACCGGTTGAAATTTTAGGTATACCATATTTTTTTTCAATAAATTGTGCTTGAGTACCTTTACCTGAGCCTGGGGCGCCAAATAGAATAGTAAACATTACATAATCCTATATTTATATTATATTCTTATATTTTTAAAATATATAAGATTATAAATTATTACAATATATAAATTTTATAATCAATTAATTACTTACATTAATAACAACCAATACAGATGATATCAATATACTTTTCTAAAAACATATAATAAAAAATAACTTTCATTGTAACAGTAATTTATTAATGCGATGAACAAATTGATTAGGATCTTCTAAAGTGCTTTTTTCCACTAATAGTGCTTGCTCTAATAGTACTTCTATCCATTCAGAAAATAATGTCTCATCTTTAATAGTAATCACCTTTTTAACTAATGGATGCTCAGGATTAACTTCAAAATTATATTTTATTTCGGGTGCTGTTTGGCCAGCAGCAGAAAAAAGTTTTACCATTTGAGTACTCATCTCATTAGCATCTGTTGTCAATACAGTAGGCGTATCTGTTAAGCAAGAAGTTAATTTAACTGTTTTAACTCGTCCACCCAATATTTTTTTTACTCTTTCCACAAAAGGTTCTAATTTTTTTTTCGTTTTCTCCTGCTCTTCTTTATCCTGTAAAGAAAGTTTTTCTAATGATTCATCTTTTTTATTGATAGATTGAAAAGCTTTTCCTTTAAATTCAGATAGATAATTCATCATCCATGCATCTATACGATCAAATAATAACAAGACTTCAATACCTTTCTTCTTAAAAAACTCTAAATGTGGACTATTTTTTGCAGCAAGATAACTATCTGCAATAATGTAATATATTTTTTCTTGACCATCAATCATTCTATCAACATAACTATCTAAAGAAATATTTTGTAAACCAGTATCATTAATAGTAGACGCAAAACGTAATAATCCGGTGATCGTTTTTTTATTAATCATATCTTCTGCAGGGCCTTCTTTCAAGACTAACCCAAATTCTTGCCATAATTGTTGATAATCTTTATCTTTTGTTTTAGCTAATTTTTCTAGCATTTGTAACACACGTTTTGTAAGTGCATTTCGTAAATTACGAATAGTATCACTATCTTGTAAAATTTCTCTAGAAATATTTAATGGCAAATCATTTGAATCAACTAATCCACGAATAAAACGCAGATAATGAGGCATAAATTGTGCAGCTTCATCCATAATAAAAACACGTTGAACATAAAGCTTCAAACCATGTTTATTATCACGATTCCATAAATCAAAAGGTGCTTTTTTAGGTACATATAATAAACTAGTATATTCTTGCTTACCTTCTACACGATTATGGCTCCATAATAATGGATCTTCATAATCATTGGAAATATACTTATAAAAATCTTTATATTCTTCAGAAGAAATATCATTTTTATTTCGAGTCCATAATGCTTGTGCTTTATTGATTTTTTCCCAAATCAAAGTATCATCTTTTTCATTTTTTGTTTGAATTTCTACTGGAAGAGAAATATGATCTGAGTATTTATTAATAATAGAACGTAAACGTACAATATCCAGAAATTCTTCTTGCTTTGTACGTAAATGCAGTATAATTTCAGTACCTCTTTGTATTTTATTAATGTCTGCAACTGTATATTCACCTTCTCCAGTTGATTCCCAAAAAATGGCTTTATCAATAGGTTCAGCAGCTGCTCTAGTAGACACTGTTACTTTGTCAGCAACAATAAAAGCTGAATAAAATCCAACACCAAACTGACCAATTAATTGAGTATCTTTTTCTTTCTCTTTTCCTAATGAATGCAGAAAATTTTTAGTACCTGATTTAGCAATAGTTCCTAAATTATCAATAACCTCTGTACGCGTCATCCCTATACCATTATCACTAATAGTTAAAGTTTTTTTCTTTTTATCAACAGAAATTCTAACTTTTAAATCAGCATCATTTTCATATAACTCTGGCGCAGAAAGTGCTTTAAAACGCAATTTATCAGCTGCATCAGATGCATTTGAAATTAATTCACGTAAAAATATTTCTTTATTAGAATAAAGAGAATGTATCATTAATTGTAATAATTCTTTTACTTCAGATTGAAATCCACGAGTTTCTTTTTTTTTCATACCTACAGTATAGCCTCAAAAATTTTCTTTATTGTATTCAAAAATAGATAATTAAATAATATCTACATATAAAAAAAAATCAAGATCACATAAATGAAAAATTAATTACTTTTTATATATTGTATATTATATATTCCGTTAATTACTTATAAAGTATAGCAAACTTAAAATTCATTAAACTTGCATAATCATTTAAACTATATTTTTTATAAAAAATTGCTATATTTAAATAACTTTGATGATTTTTATTTTAATTTAAAGAAAAATCTTTCTAGTATGTGTTCAATAATTGTCCATATAATTCAACTAAAAATTTCAAAAACATTTAAAATCTTTATGTGAAAATTATTCTATCATAATTATTAAAAGTGAATGACTGCTTTATTTCTATGATTTAAAATATGCAATATTGATTTTTTATTAATTCTTACATTAATATAGCATCTTAATAAAGTTTAATAAATAACAATAAAATTACATAAAGTATCATGTAATTTTATTAAAAAACATGATATCTTATAAAATATAAATTACATAATATTTTTAATAAAATCAAATAATAGTTTATTGCTTAAATTATTCAAAGTAATTTTTATTTTTACTATCATTCCATTAATTAAAAATTATAACTTCTTCTTCCTAAAAAGAATAATATTTCTGGAAACTATAAATTATGGTAATTATTTTTTAAATTAAAAATAATTCATTGGATAAAATAATTTATTAGATGAATATAACTTCATTTTAATCCTGAGATAATATTACTTTTTTAAGTAACTTTATACTAAATATGACTAAAAATAAATTATTTAAAAATATTAATCGCAATACTCTAAAAAAGTGAATTTTAATTTCTTTTTTTTATTTTTAAAATGATTTTCTAAAAAAAAAGCCAATTTTTTAATTTTTGTCACAGCTTTTAGTTGAAAATATTAACAACCGTAATAAGGTCATTTCAAATCCAATACGTTTTTCTGGTGCATATTGAAGCTCTTTCCGTCCAATTAAAAAAGTACGATAATAAAACTGTAAATCTATTGGTGTAATAGAATTTGCTAAAAAACATAAACGTTCTTCTATTGATGAATTTATTTCTTTTATATCTAAGGTTATCAATTGAATCATAGCAATACGATGCAATAACGATAATATCCTAACAAATACAAAATCCCAATCTGTTCCACGTAAAGAAAGATCTTCTACTAAATCCATCGTTTTTGTAGCATTTCTATAAAAAATTGATTCAATGATAGTTAATGGTTGTTCATCATCTAATATTCCCAACATTTTCATAACTAATTCTTTCGAGATTATATTGTTACCAATCGCAATTGCTTGATCAGTTAACGTTAACGCATCACGTAAACTGCCTTCTGCAGCTCTTGCAATTAATCTACAAGCACAATGGTTGCTTGATATCTTTTCAGCAACTAAAATACGTTCAAGTTGACTAGTAATTTGATCAATATCTAATGATGTCAAATGAAACTGTAAACAACGTGATAAAACTGTTATTGGTAATTTATATGTATCTGTTGTTGCTAATAAAAATTTTACATGCTGTGGTGGTTCTTCTAAAATATTTAGCAAAGCATTAAAGCTATGACGTGAAAGCATATGTACTTCATCTATTAAATATACTTTAAATCGGCCGCGTGTTGGCAAATATTGAACATTATCTAATAAATCACGTGTATCCTCAACTTTTGTGCGTGAAGCAGCATCAATTTCAATAAAATCAATAAATCTACCACGAGCTATTTCAAGACAATTAACACATTGACCACACGGATTATCAGTAATGCCTAATACACAATTTAATCCTTTAGCAAACAGGCGCGCAATGGTTGTTTTCCCCACACCGCGTGTTCCGGAAAACAAATAAGCATGATGAAGACGATTATTTTTCAAACTATTTTCTAAAGCAGTCAAAACATGTTGTTGTCCAATAACATCATTAAATGTTTGTGGGCGCCATTTTCTTGCAAGTACTTGGTAAGTCATAACATAGTTTTTAAAAAAATTATAATTAGAATATAGTATACATTATTATAAAAAATTATTTTTATAATAATGAGCAAAATAACTCATATTGATTAATATGAAGATAAAAATATTAATTTATTACTCTTTTTTCAAAAAGTTATTGCTTTTTTTCAAAAAAAATAATAATTATCAAATATTTTTTATATTTTATTAAATTAAACAATATTATTTTAATATCTTATTCATATATCATTATTAAATATTTTCTTGAAAAGAAAATATTTAATAACATAAATTTTTAATATGTAAACTTAATTTCTTAATCTTTGTTATAAATAACTAAATGATAAATTACCATTTTTCATATATATTCTTAATAATATTCATAAAAAACATAACTTTTCATAGAATTGATAATATTTTTACTATAAAAACATGTAAAAAATCATTTTTACATAGATAATTTTCTGCAATTTTTATAAAATAAATATAAAATTATGAAATGTATATTATAATTTTTCAAATTTTTTTATATCATATATAACTAAAAATTAGCATTAATTTATCTTAATGAGATATACAAAAAATTTGAATAAAACAATTAACACATATGTGTAAAATAGTTTTTATAAATTATTATGATTTTTAAAAAATATTTTACAAGATGAATAAAAATAATTTTTTTCATTTATTATGAATACAATAAATAATAAAAAATATTAACAACACTGACCAAAAAATAGAAAAATACAAAAATATATCAATTTTTTAATATAAAAATAATAAAAATTACTTTAAAAATCTAAGATATTTCAAAAAAAAATATAATTTAATAATGAAAATTTAAAATATTTATTAAGATAACTTATATTTATTTTTTAGCTTTAATTTAAAATGATTGATATGTATATTAAAAAATACTCTATATAATATTTTACTATAAAAATCTGATTACAAAAATTATTTTTTATTGCTCCTACTTCTACTCTTGTAAAATTAATTATTGATATCTGTGAATAAAAAATGATGAGAAAAATAACTAGCCATAATAATAAAAACATATTATAATATGAACATCATTATTTATAATATAAATTATTTATTAACCTTTAGAAATAATTTATTCATCTTAACTTTCTAGAAAATAATATTTTAAATATTTATCAACAATTAACTAATAAAAAATTAACCAATAATTATAAAAATAAAAAATAGATTTTATCAATATAAAAATGATCTTAAAAATTAAAATAAACAATTAAATAAAACATTTTAAAAACCTATACAAAAATTTTTTTATATAATTTCTCAGTATTTTATTTTTAGATGTTAATATAAAAATATACTAGCAAATAAGACACACATTTTTTTACAAAAATAAAAATGTAAATATTTAAAATAAAAATAAAAAATAACTATCTATTTTATTAGATGATTTTTATATAGTATTCGTGCAAAATTTTTTATGTTTATTATCTAAATATTAAAAAATTAACTCAAAAGAATTATCTATGCATAGCACACATTATAAATAGTGTAATAAATAGTTTAATTTCAAAAATAGTTTTTTATTTTTATTCCTTTTATATAAATTAAAAATTATCGTGTTATTTTTTGTAAACTCATGATTATTAAAAAAACCTTTATTTTTATTGACAAATATTTAAATAAAGATATAGGCTATCTGATGTTATTTATAAAGAAATTCCAGAAGTTTAAAACATATTTATCATTATAACACAATTTTTTTTAGAAAAAATTAATAAGATTAAAGACTTTATTTTCATAAGTACTAATTAATATAAAAAATTAATAACATTTATATTTTTTACATATCTCTCTTACATACTTTTTATATACATGACTTTAAAGAAAGAGCATTATGACTAAAATGGACTATCTATTACGTTTAAGAAAATGTACAACTATAGAAACATTAGAACGAGTAATTGAAAAAAATAAATACGAATTATCAGAAGATGAACTAGAGTTATTTTATTCTGCTGCAGATCATAGATTAGCAGAACTCACAATGAATAAATTATATGACAAAATTCCTTCATCAGTTTGGAAATATGTAAGATAAAATTCTGCTTACAAATATTTTTATTAAATTTAGATTATTTCTCCTATACCTCATATAGTATAGGTATCAGCATTTTTATTAAAAACATTGATTAAATTTTAAATTAATGAATCCCATACACAACGTAATTTATTATATTATTAACACAATTTAAAAATATATAGAAATTGCATCAAATTTTAAAAACACCATTTAATAATAAAACATAGATTTAAGTTGATTACTATTTAAAAAATAAAATCACTAAATCATCTAATATAAATCCATGAAAAAATAATAGTTATTATAAAACTAATCAAATAAAAAAACTAACAAATTTATATACTTGTTTTCAATAACATTATTTACAAAATAGTAGTGTAAAATTTTAATAACTATTTTATGAAAACTGATAAATACTAAAAAATCATAAAATTTTTATTATAACATGAACAATAAAAAATTATTCCATAAATAACAATTGTATAAAAATATTGAATTAGCCAGTTGTAAACTTATTTTTTATTAAAAATTTCCTAAATTTATTTTAGCTTTCTTACGTAAATTTGAGATTAATGATTCCATCATTGTATTACCAAATATATATTTATAATGTTCAGAAAACAACTCCAGTTCATTATTTTTTGGTTGACTATAAATACACTTAATTAATTTAATAATCACAAAATTATCTTCTTCATCTTTTACAAAAAAATATTTTGGTTTATTTTTTTTATTATCTAATGTTACATTAAAAATTTTTTCAGTTAAAGAATTTTCCTGCATAAACCGGTCAAAAATGTTCGATTCTCCAAATACAATACCTAATTTTTTTAAAGCAACTTCAGGAATATCATCATCATTTAATAGGATAAGTAAGTTTTTAACCTCTTCCTCCATTACTTTCATGGCTTTCATTTTTTTTACTAATTTAATTATTGATTGCTTTACTAAATCAAATTTTTTTACTTCTTCTGGTTTATAATCTTCAATTCTAATAATAAAAACATTATTATCATCAATATTAATAATCCCAGAATTAATACCTATTATTTTATTTTTATTTAATAAATTTCCATCAAAAATCGCATCAATAATTTTTTTGAATTTTATTTCAGGAGGAAGACTATCACGATTAAACCAATCTGTTTTTATTGCCTTAATCCCTGTGACTTTCTCAACTTCATTTAAAGATTCATTGTCATTCATGGCTGCATTTTTTGCGATTTCTTGCAACAAATAAAATGAATCAATTGTTTTTTTGTTCTTTAAAATTTCTTTAATTTTATGTTTTACTACATCGAAAGATTTTACTTTTTTAGGTTTGATATCATCAAGGCGAATTATTATAAAATATTTTCCTAATTTAATTACATCTGAAATTTGTCCTTTATGAATCAAATTAGCATTAACAATTTCAAGAGGTGTTGCACTGACTTCCATCCAACCAATAGCACCGTTATTTTTTACACCAGACTTAGACTTATTTATAGATTTTTGATCAACTAATTTATTAAAATCAACACCTTCAGATAAAGCTTTACTAACTGCATCTGCTTCTTTTTCTGTCATTAATTGAATCATACTATAATGCCTTTTTTCTGGCTCTATAAAATCAGTAATATTTTGCTCATAATATTTTTGTAGCTCATTTTCTTTAATATCTATATGAATATTTTGTAAAGCTATATCTAATTTAACATAACTAATCTTTACTTCTTCAGGAATTAAAAATTTTTGCTGATGTGTATCGTAATAATCTCGTAATTCTTTATCTGTAACCGATTGTTTTAATGCATATTTATCGATCGATAATATTGCTTTTTTTATTTCTCGTTTTTCTAAAAGTAATTTAGCATACACCTCAATTTCGTGGGGTAACACAAACTCATCATTAACATACATTTTATAGACTTGTTGATTCAGTATATTTTGCCGTATTTCTTTAGCAAGATCATCAGAATTAATACTATTTTCTAATAAAAGGGCTTTATATTTTTTTTTATCAAACTGATTATTTGTCTGAAATATAGCCATATTGTATATGTTTTTCTTAATTTCATTATCACTTACAGTTAATCCCAAATCATTGGAATATTGATTTAATAATCTAATTACAATTAGATGTTCTAATGCTTGATAACGTAATATTTTTTTTTCTTTTTCATTATCAATAATTTCATAAAAACGATCGCCTAACTTTTCTTGTAATATCATTTGTTCTCGTTGTACTGCTCTTTGTAATTGTGATGAAGTGATTATTGAACCATTAACTTTTGCCACATAATTATTTACATTACGTATTAAATAATGACCTGCACTACTAAAGAGAAAAGACAAAATAATAATCACAAATATTATTTTTAAAAAAAAACTATTTGCCATCACACGCAATTTATGCAACATTAATGTGTAATCCTCATAATTTATGGATTAATTATAAAATTTTTAAACATATAGTCAAAAACATACTTAATTAAATGAATTTAAAAATTGTTTACTTAATAAAAAACTTATATATTCATTAAAATATCTTATAAAAAAGATATCACTAAAAATTTTTGATATTACGTTTAAATCTAATGATATTAAAACCTATAAAAAATTAACATTCTATCTAAAATATTCTTAATATTTGATTTATAAAATTATATTTATAATTATAGAAATTATGAATTAAATACAAAAAATACGAAATGCAAATTTTTAATATTTATTAATGTATTAATAAATATTACGGGTTAAAAATATGAAAAATTAATAAATGAATGCATTACAAAAATTTTTAATTATTTTTACACCATATCAAAAGGCGGGTTTTGAAAAGCAATTGAAAAAATTTCTTCAATAGTTTTTACCGGATAAATTTTTAAATCTTCAATAATATTTTGTGGTATTTCTTCCAAATCACGACGATTTTCATCTGGGATAAGCACAATTTTTATGCCACCACGATGAGCTGCTAACAACTTTTCTTTTAAACCACCAATAGGTAATATTAATCCCCTTAATGTTATTTCACCTGTCATTGCGACATCTGCCCTTACAGGATTACTAGTCAAACAAGATACTAGTGCTGTACACATTGCAATGCCAGCACTGGGTCCATCTTTTGGAGTAGCACCTTCAGGCACATGTACATGTATATCTCGTTTTTCATAAAAATCAATATTTATACCTAATTTATCTGCTCGAGCCCGCACTACGGTCAATGCTGTTTGAATAGATTCCTGCATAACTTCTCCTAAAGAACCAGTATAAGTTAATTTTCCTTTACCAGGCACACAAACAGTTTCAATAGTTAATAAATCACCACCAACTTCTGTCCAAGCTAAACCAGTTACTTGGCCAATACGATTTTCAGTATCTGCACGGCCGTAATCTACTTTACGCACACCAAGATAATTTTTTAAGTTATCATCCTGAATAACTATATGTTTTAATGAATTATCCATTAATAATGCTTTTACTGCTTTGCGACATAATTTAGAAATTTCACGTTCTAAACCACGAACACCAGACTCGCGAGTATAATAACGAATTATGCCAATAATTGCACTGTCATCAATTGTTAATTCATGTCTTTTTAAAGCATTGCGTTTAATTTGTTTAGGTAATAAATATTTTCTTGCAATTTTTAATTTTTCATCTTCAGTATAACCAGAAAGACGAATAACTTCCATACGATCTAATAAAGGGGCAGGGATATTCATAGAATTTGAAGTAGCAACAAACATCACATCAGAAAGATCATAATCCACTTCTAAATAGTGATCATTAAAGGCAATGTTTTGTTCTGGATCAAGAACTTCTAATAAGGCTGATGCTGGATCACCTCTCATATCCGAAGACATTTTGTCTATTTCATCTAATAAAAACAAAGGGTTTTTAACACCAATTTTTGCCATTTTTTGGATAAGTTTTCCAGGCATAGATCCAATATAGGTACGTCGATGTCCTCGAATTTCTGCTTCATCACGCACACCACCTAGTGCCATACGAATATATTTTCGTCCTGTAGCTTTAGAAATAGACTGACCTAACGATGTCTTACCAACACCAGGAGGTCCTACCAAACATAAAATAGTGCCTTTTATTTTACTAATACGAGTTTGTACCGCTAAATATTCTAAAATACGTTCTTTAACACGTTCTAAACCATAATGATCACTGTCTAAAGTTTCTTGAGCTTTTACTAAATCTTTTTTTACCTTACTACGCGTGTTCCACGGTACCTGTACCATCCAATCAATATAACTACGTAATACTGTTGCTTCAGCAGACATAGGTGACATCATTTTTAATTTTTGTAATTCTCCCTCTGCCTTTTTACGTGCTTCTTTTGGCATTTTAACATCTTTAATTTTTTGTTTAAATATTTCATATTCATCTTGTGACTCTTCCATTTCACCTAATTCTTTTTGAATAGCTTTCATTTGCTCATTTAAATAGTATTCTCTTTGACTTTTTTCCATTTGTTTTTTTACACGATTACGAATACGTTTTTCAACTTGTAAAATATCAATCTCAGACTCCATCATTGCCATTAGATATTCAAGACGTTCCACAACATCAATCATTTCTAAAACACGTTGTTTATTTGTTAATTTTAGTGGCATATGGGAAGCTATAGTATCAGCTAATTTATCTGATTGTTCTATTGCATGCAATGAATTTAATACTTCAGGAGGAATTTTTTTATTTAATTTAACATAACCTTCAAACTGATTAATTGTTGTACGATTCAAAACTTCTTGTTCTTTTTCATCTAAAATAGGATGAGTAAAATACTCTGCTTCAGCAATAAAATATTCTCCATTATCTGTTAGTGTTGTTATTTTTGCACGACGTAAACCTTCAACCAAGACTTTTACAGTACCATCAGGTAATTTTAACATTTGCAAAATAGAAGCAACTGTTCCTACATAAAATAAATCATTAACATTTGGTTCGTCAGTAGACGCTTTTTTTTGAGCCACTAACATTACTTCTTTATTATGCTCCATAGCAGCTTCAAGACAACGAATTGATTTTTTTCGACCAACAAATAAGGGAATCACCATATGTGGATAAACCACGACATCACGCAGAGGCAATACAGGAATTTCAATACGTTCATAACGCTCAAGATTCATAAGCTTTCCTCTTCCGTTAGCTTATACCAATTTCATAGTTTCATAAAAAATTTTTTAGAAACCTAATTTTAACTACATAGTTATTGTGAGATAAAATTGTAACATGTAATAATTTTATTTATAAAATATATTATCAAGATAAAATTCTTGGAACATCAAAGTTATTTTATGTTATATAATTCTCAATAAAAATATCATGCTTTATTTTTACTTAATGCTTGCATATCCGTTTGAGTATAAATTAGAGACGGTTTGGATTCCCTTTCTATTACCATTTTATTAATTAATACCTTTTCTACATTTTTCATGGACGGTAAATCATACATTGTTTCTAACAAAATTATTTCTACAATAGAACGTAAACCACGGGCTCCTGTTTTTTTTGCCATGGCTTTCTTAGCAATTGCTTTTAATGCTTTATTATCAAATTCAAGATTTACTCCTTCCATTTCAAAAAGTGTTTGATATTGCCTAATTAATGCATTTTTTGGTTTTGTTAATATTTTGATTAACATTTCTTCATTTAATTCATGAACAGTAGTTATAACAGGTAAACGACCAATAAATTCAGGAATTAAACCAAACTTAATCAAATCTTCTGGTTCTACTTGAGCAAATAAATGACTTTCTATTAATTTATCATCCAATTTACCTTTTATTTCAGCGGAAAAACCAATACTTGAATGTATATTCAACCGGTGAGCAATTATTTTATCAAGACCTGAAAAAGCTCCTCCACAAATAAAAAGAATTTTAGATGTATCAACTTGCAAATATTCTTGTTGTGGGTGTTTCCTCCCCCCTTTCGGGGGTACCGCAGCAATTGTGCCTTCAATCAGCTTAAGTAACGCTTGTTGCACTCCTTCTCCTGAAACATCTCGTGTGATAGATGGATTATCAGATTTACGGGATATTTTATCAATTTCATCAATATATATTATACCACGTTGTGCTTTCTCTATATCTAAATCACATTTTTGCAATAGTTTTTGAATAATGTTTTCAACGTCTTCTCCAACATATCCAGCTTCTGTTAATGTTGTTGCATCAGCCATAGCAAATGGCACATTTAGATAACGTGCTAAAGTTTCTGCTAGTAAAGTTTTACCAGTTCCGGTTGGTCCAATAAGTAAAACATTACTTTTATTTAATTCTACTGCAGCATTAAGTTTTTTATCAAATACATGTTCTAACCGTTTATAATGATTATAAACTGCCACAGCTAATACTTTTTTAGCGTTTGATTGACCAATAACATAATTATCAAGATGACGATAAATTTCATGTGGTGTAGGCAATGTACTACGTGCATGATTGAATGAAATGTCTTGAATTTCTTCTTTAAGAATATCATTACATAACTCCACACATTCATTACAAATATAAACTGACGAACCAGCAATTAATTTACGCACTTCATGCTGACTTTTGTTACAAAAAGAACAGTAAAGTAACTTTTCTGAACTTTCTTTTTGTTTATTAGTCATTAAAAATAGCCCCACTATTAAATAAAAAGCATCATTTCAGATTCAAAAAATTGTACCATAATAATTATTAATGTAATGTTTTATGATATCAGATATACCATTATTCATCTGAATAAATTACATACGATTAAAATAAATTTTATCTATCAAACCATAAACTACTGCTTCTTCTGCAGATAAAAAATGATCTCTTTCAGTATCATGTTCTATATCTTTAATTTTTTTACCTGTATGTTTTGCCATTAGTTTATTAATGCGTGATTTAATAGTTAAAATTTCTGCAGCATGAATTGCAATATCTGAAGCTTGCCCTTGAAATCCCCCTAACGGTTGATGTATCATGATACGTGCATTAGGCAAACAAAAACGTTTTCCTTTAGTTCCAGCAGCTAATAAAAATGCACCCATCGAGCATGCCTGCCCCATACAAAGTGTACTAACATCAGGTTTAATAAATTGCATGGTATCATAAATTGACATGCCTGCAGTAATAACCCCACCAGGTGAATTAATATAAAGATATATATCTTTATCAGAGTTTTCTGCTTCTAAAAAAAGCATTTGGGCAACCACTAAATTTGCCATATATTCTTCAAGCGTCCCTGTCAAAAAAATAATTCTTTCTTTTAATAATCTTGAATAAATATCATAAGAGCGTTCACCACGTGAAGTTTGTTCGATAACCATAGGCAACAATAATGCCATATTTTGAACAAATTGATTGTTGTTGTTATGATATGACATTTTGCCTCCACATTATGAATTACTGTATCATACAAACGATCAAATACTTTTTAAGTAACAATACGAAAAACTAACCATTAAACTATCTCATAAAGATCATAATATAACAATTATGAATAACAAAAATAAAATTATAAGAAAACATGTAAACAATCATATAAGTTTTTTAATAATTAAGCATTTTTTAAAAAAGAAATTTTTTATTTCCTAATGAATTTACAAAAGAATTTATTAAAAATATTATATAATACTGAATGGCTAATTCGAGTTCATGATTATTTTGCATAAAAATTGATCTGTAAAAATTTAATTTTTTGTATATTCTATATAAATATGTATTTTTATATACCTCACAACTCATTTATTAATTATAAAAATATTGATTTAAAATATTGCATTAAAAATGTATTTTTTATATTTCTCCTGCTTTTAAAAGCAGGTATAAATGTATTAAACTTTATTTAATTATATACATATTTTTTATTATTGAGAATACATATTATATTTCGTGATTATGAATACAGTCTATATTCATTGATATTAAATCATAAAAATATTTTTATTATTGATCATTTTATTTTTATGAGAAACTATATTTATATACATCTGCAAATTCAAATAAAAATATATTCTTTAATAGTGTTAAAAAATCAACTCTTAACAAATATTAATAATACTAATTCTGATATACATTTATATTATTTACTAAATTTTATAATATAAAATCATTAATTAAAAATTAAATAACAATTTTAAGATTAGTATATTAATCTAGTAATTTATGAAAAATATAAAAAAAATAACAAAATATAAAAAATAAAAATTACTAATTTGCATAAACAAAATCAAATAAAAAAGACTTATTTAATATTGATTTTTTTTGAATATCATTCATTACTTTCATTATCACTAATACTTTAATTATCACTAATAGTTTAACTCTTTATTTTTTTAAAACTTGTTAATTTGTTAATTTAATCCTAATCTCTTAAAAGATTAATAATGATTTTTAATTTATTGTAAGCAATAATTTATTTATTTTATTGCTTCTAACTAATTTAAATTAAAATTTAAATAAAAAACAAACTTCATAAATCTAAAAAAACAAATACTAAAAAACATTTTTTAATAATTTCATTTAAATGTTAGCAAGATAATTCTATATATTCTTTAAAAAATTACTATTCATCATACAAATTTTAATATCTTTTATTAAAAAGTTTTTTAATCATATGTAAGATTAAGATATACAAACAGATATTTATTAAATATTAATATCTTTACATAAAGATATATCTATGAATTTTTTCTAACATTTTTTAATTTATATTTTATATTTTTATACACTTTATTTATATAAACTTTTAATAAAATAATTAAAAAATTTTTCTAAAAATTGATATAAAAAAACAATATTTTTATAATACATAAAACATATTTTTTATTACTTTTTTAAAATTATTAATAATTAATTTATTAAAATTTATCTAAAATCAACTACAAACAAAATTATATTGTACATAACTATTTATTTTTATTTATTTTTTCTTCTTTACCTACTCATATAACCTTCAAGTACACAATAAAAATTTTTTTTATTCTTATATTTAAAAAAAATAATTAACATTTAACAAATAAACGTTACTATAAAACATTTTTTCTTCTTTAAATGTTTTTAGATAATATTTATTCTAATTTTCTAGCATTTTTTATATTAACAATACTAATTAAATATAAAAAATTTTACTAAATCTTGCAAAACTTCTTTATTTTTTCGAAATTATTCTTTCTAAGAGATTGCTCAATTTTTAAAAATTTGTAAAAGATTTTAATTTTTAAAAAATTTTTACGTATCGTTTACTAAATGTTTTTTATCATGCTTACATACTTTTACGATATTATTAAAATTAAAATTAAAAATAATGAAAACATATTAAAGATCTAACTATTTAAAAAATACTTATTTTTTATTGGATATTTATTGAAATACTTATTATATGTGCTTTAATAAAAATATTGTTCATTACTAAAATAATAATAACTTGTAGTTATTAGTTTTTATATTACCATTATTTTTAATGTAATTTTATTTCTTATAACTATAAAATTAAATTTATCATAACTGTCATCAAACTAAAAAACAAATTAAAAATACGTAATGTAAATGTATATAAAATAATGCTCAATAAAAGTTGTTACTGATAAAAACTGAATTTAATTTTAGTATACTAAAATAGTATACATTATATAAAAAAATTAACCATATAAAAAATAAGTTAACTTATCTTTTTTAAACAAGGAATGGAAAAATTTTTTATATTATATTGATATCTTTTCCACTCAATTGGCGTATAAGTATGTATTTCTAATGCATGAACACCATTAGATAATTCTTCTTCTAAAAGAAGATATACAATTCTATGACGTTTTAATAATTTTTGTTGAATAAATTTTTCTGTAACTAAAATAATTTTAAAATGAGTTTCCATATTTTTAGAAAAATTATGTTTCATACTCTCATCTTTAACTACTAGATAAACAGGCAAAAAAAAAGTCGTAAGTTTAGTTTTAATTTTTGTGGAAATATTATTTATATTAGACATATGATTCATAATTATGCATAAAAATTTTTAATGAACACTTTTTTATTTATCAATTTTATTTAATTATATATTAATAATAATGTCAGTCGACTTGTAGTATTATAAAACAAAAATATAAAAATTAAAATAAATTTTTATCAAAAAAAGGGTAAATTCAATATTTTTTTAAAAAAAATAAAAATATTAATCAAAAACAACAAAAAATAAAAATCTAAAACTGCCAACATAAAAGATCATAAAAATGAAAAATATATCGCTATATCTCAATATTTTTTATTTTTATTTCAAATAATCTCCATTCAATGTTCTTCTAAATATATAATTTTATTATAATGAACATTATTATTCAATAATACAAAATATTGCATCTAATATGATCTATTAATTGAAATATTGTTACGACAAAATATAAAGAAATTCGAAAAATAACATTTTTGTATTGCATGTACATTAAAAAAAATCTAATGTATCGATAGCTAATAAAAAAATTATATTAATATAATAAAATATAAAACTCATATAAAAAATACCAATGAGGATATTTATGAAATTTTAAATTTAGATAATTTATTTTATAATAAAAATAATATAAAAAATAACGTATAATAAAATATTAATCACGATTAATCACCAACATTTTCAAAAAAATGCATATTTAAATATAATGTTCAAGATTAATATCAAATATACAAAATAAAACATTTAAAATATGCTTATTAAAAATAAAAATAATTATGTCGAATATCCTTATTAAATTGAATAAATATAGTCATAATTTTATTTTATTATCATAAAATTCATTATCATTTCGTTAAAAAAATAAAAAATAAATCAGTATAATTTCTAAGATCGAGGGCGCCTGAATGGGAGTTAAAAAATATAAAAAAGGCATTAAAATTATCTCATTAATTACTTTTTTTTCTATGCTTACTGGTTGCAATATAACATTAATGGATCCCAAAGGGACAATCAGTATTGAACAAAAAAAACTCATAATAACATCGCTTACTTTAATGCTAATTATTGTCATTCCAGTAATTCTTATGACTATTTTTTTTGCAATAAAATATCGTGAAAACAATAAATATACCGCTTATCAACCAAATTGGGATAAATCAAATAAGATTGAATTATGTTGTTGGGCAATTCCTGTTGGTATTATTTTTATTCTCGCAATCATTACATGGAAAACTACTCATACATTAGATCCTTATAAACCACTCATCAACAAAAAAAATCCTATTACTATTCAAGTAATCGCTAGTGATTGGAAATGGATATTTATTTATCCAGAAAAAAATATAGCCACTGTTAATGAAATTGCTTTTCCTACAAATGTACCAATCAACTTTAAAGTAACATCAGCTTCAGTAATGAATTCTTTTTTTATTCCTGCTTTGGGTAGTCAAATTTATGCCATGGCAGGAATGCAAAGTAAATTGCATCTAATAGCTAATAAACCTGGAATCTATAAAGGGTTTTCATCCAGTTACAGTGGTCATGGATTTTCAGATATGAAATTTAATGTCATTGCAACCATTGATACCAAAAATTTTGAAAAATGGATTGAAAAAGTAAAAAAATCCAAAAAAAAACTAAATACTATATCTCAGTTGAATGAACTAGTGCAACCAAGCTACAATGTAGGTGTAACTTACTTTTCTAATGTAAAAGTAAATTTATACGAAGATATTATATCAAAATTTGGACATACAAATCACATTAAGAATACTCATTATATCATAAATCCTAAAAAGCATTCTTTGCAGAAAAATCAATAAAGGAATAAATAATATGTTCGGTAAATTAACAATTGATGCAATTCCTTTTCATGAACCAATCATTATAATAACTCTTATTTTTGCGTTACTAACTGGTCTTCTTATCTTAGGAATTATCACCTATTATAAAAAATGGAAGTGGCTTTGGAATGAATGGTTAACCACCGTAGATCACAAAAAAATTGGTATAATGTACATTATTACTGCAATGATAATGTTGCTTCGGGGTTTTGCAGATGCAATCATGATGCGCACCCAACAAGCATTAGTTTCATCTGGTGAATCTGGTTTTTTAACACCACATCATTATGATCAAATATTTACTGCTCATGGGGTAATAATGATTTTTTTTATGGCAACACCTTTTGTTATAGGCCTAATGAATTTAATAGTACCATTACAAATTGGTGCCAGAGATGTAGCATTTCCATCCCTAAATTCTATTAGTTTTTGGTTATTTGTTGTTGGTGTAATATTAATTAACTTATCATTAGGAATAGGTGAATTTGCACAAACAGGTTGGCTAGCATATCCTCCATTATCCGAAAAAGAATATAATCCTGGAGTTGGAGTAGATTATTGGATATGGAGTTTACAAATATCTGGCATTGGAACTACACTTACAGGGATTAATTTTTTTACAACCATTGTACGCATGCGCGCTACTGGTATGACAATGATGAAGATGCCTGTTTTTACCTGGACAGCACTTTGTACCAATGTGTTAATTATTGCAGCATTTCCTATTTTAACAGTAACAATTGGACTTTTAACATTAGATCGATACCTAGATACTCACTTTTTTACTAATGATTTTGGTGGAAATATGATGATGTATGTTAATTTAATTTGGGCTTGGGGGCATCCAGAAGTTTACATATTAATATTACCTGCTTTTGGAATATTTTCTGAAGTGACAGCGACATTTTGTAAAAAACGTTTATTTGGTTATACATCCCTTGTATGGGCGACAATTGTTATTACTATAATGTCATTTGTAGTATGGTTACATCATTTTTTTACTATGGGTTCAGGAGCAAACGTCAATGCATTTTTTGGTATCGCTACTATGATTATTGCCATTCCCACTGGAGTGAAAATATTTAATTGGTTATTTACCATGTATCGTGGACGCATTCAATACAAAACACCAATGTTATGGACTATTAGTTTTATAATTACATTCTCTATTGGGGGGATGACTGGGGTACTTCTAGCTGTTCCAGGTATAAATTTTATATTACATAACAGTTTATTTTTAATCGCTCATTTTCATAATGTAATTATTGGTGGAGTTGTTTTTGGTTGTTTTGCTGGAATGACATATTGGTTTCCAAAAGCATTTGGTTTCACATTAAATGAAAAATGGGGAATGCGTGCTTTTTGGTTATGGATTACTGGTTTTTTTATTGGTTTTATGCCACTATATATACTAGGATTTATGGGGATGACCCGTAGATTAAGCCAAAATATTGATCCACAATATCAATTTATGCTCATAATAGCTGTTATTGGAACTACACTTATTGGCATGGGAATATTATCTCAAATCATTCAAATAATTATAAGTATTATTGATCGTAAAAAAAATTATGATTTTACTGGAGATCCATGGAATGGGCGTACTCTAGAATGGTCAATATCATCTCCTGCACCTTTTTACAATTTTGCTATAATACCAAAAATTAATACACGTGACGCTTGGTGGGATACAAAAGAAAAAAATCTTTCTTATAAAACACAAAAAATATATAAACCAATTCATATGCCAAAAAATACTTCTATAGGTTTCATTATCTTAATATTTTCTTTAACTTTAGGTTTTGCTATGGTCTGGCATATTTGGTATTTAGTGATAATTGGATGTATTGGTATTATGCTAACGTGGATTGCTAAAACATTTGATGAAAATACTACTTATTATATCCCTGTAAATAAAATTAAACAAATTGAAAATTTGTATCATAATAAAATAAAAAATAGGTCTTAATAATGTTAACAAACTTAATTAGCAAAAAAGCAAATATTTATACAAATCATGAACATTACAACAGTGAAACAAAAATATTTGGCTTTTGGATTTATTTAATGAGTGATCTAATTTTGTTTGCTTGTCTTTTTGCTACATATTTTGTATTAGTTAAAAACGTTGCAGGAGGGCCAACAGGAAAAGAAATTTTTAAAATTAATTTTGTACTAAAAGAAACTCTACTTTTATTATCTAGTAGTTTGACATACGCATTTGTAATGTTTTCCATGCATAAAAAAAACATAAATCACGTGAAATTATGGTTGTTTATTACTTTTGCATTAGGTCTAATTTTTATAAATATGGAACTTCATGAATTCCATCAATTAATTGCTCATGGTTATGGGCCTAATAAAAGCGCATTTTTATCTGCTTTCTTTACATTAATCGGCACACACGGAGTTCATATAAGTTTTGGTTTAGGATGGATTATTATAATGTTAATCCATATTTCATATCGTGGGCTAACTATAATTAATAAAACACGTTTACACTGCTTAAGTCTTTTTTGGCATTTTTTAGATATCATTTGGATTCTGATATTCAGTTTTGTATATCTATATGGAGCAATCACATGAACAATGTTTCAATTCTAGGATGTTTAAAGGGCAAACAAGTCAGCATTAAAACATATCTCATAGGTTTTATATCATCTATAATTTTAACAATTATCCCATTTTTGATGGTCATCAATAATACTACATCTCATAGTAATATTGTTTTAACTATCATTATTACAGGAATAACTCAAATCTTAATACATTTTGTTTATTTTTTACATATACATACTACATCAAATAAAAACTGGAATATCATAGCTTTACTATTTACTATAACAATTATTGCTATTATAGTAATAGGTTCTATGTGGATAATGTATAATTTAAATATAAATATGTTACTAGATTAAAACTTCATATGTTAAAAGAACATTTACAAGTTATAAAACCAGGTATTATTTTTGGTAATTTAATATCTGTTATTGGTGGATTTTTACTAGCTTCCAAAGGAAGCATAAATTATTTTTTATTTATCAATACATTACTAGGTGTATCATTAGTTGTTGCTTCTGCATGTGTTTTTAATAACTATATTGATCAGGATATTGACCAAATAATGC
This sequence comes from Arsenophonus sp., assembly GCA_031446165.1. Lineage (GTDB taxonomy): Bacteria > Pseudomonadota > Gammaproteobacteria > Enterobacterales > Enterobacteriaceae > Arsenophonus. The sequence goes on from CP132905.1 coordinate 915,565, forward strand.
AAAGAACCAAAAATCGTCTTTTAACTAAAAAAATAATAAATATAAAAAAGTATTTAATTTATGCTGTTATATTAGGAATTTCTGGAATCATATTGTTATATATTAACACTAATATTTTATCGGTAATTTTTAGCATTATAGGTTTTACTATTTATGTTTTTATTTATAGTCTATATATGAAACGAAATTCTCTATATGGAACCATAATAGGGAGTTTATCTGGTGCTACACCACCGGTTATTGGTTACTGTGCTGTTTCTAATAAATTTGATATAGGCGCTTTAATTTTACTATTAATTTTTAGTTTATGGCAAATGCCACACTTTTATGCAATCGCTATTTTTCACCTTCAAGACTACAAAAATGCAAATATCCCAATATTACCAGTTATCAAAGGGGTTCATATAACAAAAAACTATATTTTTTTATATATTACAGCTTTTATAATAGCAACTATAATGCTAACTATTAGTGGTTACACTGGATATAAATATCTTATATGTTCTACTGTAATTAATTTTTGGTGGCTTAAAATTTCTATATCTGGCTTCAAAAAAAATAATAATGATCAATTATGGGCACGAAAAATATTCATTTTTTCTCTTCTAGCTATTACATTTCTTAGTATTATGATGTCTATCGATTCTGGTGTTTCTGTTGAACCAAGTTAATACAAAATTCCTATTCACATAAAAACATTGCAATAAAAATATATATAAACATCATATTAATTCTATACAGAAGAATTACTTTTTATATTTAGTAATAGCAGTAATAGTATTAAAAATATGTTAACTAATATAGAAAATAGCTTTATAATATATATAAGAATTTTACAAAAAAAACATTAAGTATTTTCATGACACCTAAAGAAATAAAAGCAATTCTTGGATTAGGATCAGTATTCACATTGCGTATGCTCGGTATGTTAATGGTGCTACCTATACTCACTAGTTACGGAAAAGATCTAAAGGATGCTAATAATTTTTTATTAGGTTTAGCAATTGGAATGTATGGTATTACTCAAGCTTTATTTCAAATTCCAATCGGTTTTATGTCTGATCGATTTGGAAGAAAAAAAACAATTATCAATTGTTTATGGATTTTTATTATTGGTAGTATAATAGCTGCATCAACAAATTCTATTTGGGGTGTTATTATTGGTAGAACTCTACAAGGTTCAGGTGCTATTTCTGCTGTTATTATGGCATTACTTACAGATCTAATTTGTGAAAAAAACAGGACAAAGGCAATAGCTTTTATTGGAATAAGCTTTGGTATAACATTTTCTATTTCAATCATTATAAGTCCAATTATCACTCATATAATCGGATTACATGGTCTTTTTTGGATCATAAGTTTATTTGGACTATTAGGAATATTAATAATTAAACTGTATGTACCAGATCCTGATCTTACAAATAACACCTTAAACAATGATATAAATTTTATAAAAAACACAATAAAAAATCTAATAAAAAATTTAACATTACTGAAAATAAATTATGGAATTTTTTGTTTACATAGTTTACTAATAATAAATTTTATAGCCGTTCCACTAATAATGATTGATTTAAATATTCCAACTCATCAACACTGGAAAATATATTTAAGTACTTTACTTATCGCTTTTATAAGCATAATACCTTTTATTATTTATGCAAATAATGAATATCGAACAAAACAAGTGTTTTTATTATCTATCACAATTTTATTTATATCTGAATTAATATTTTATTGTTGTAATAAACAATTGCTATTAATATTAACTGGACTTCAACTATTTTTTATCGCATTTAATATTATGGAGATATTATTACCTTCACTTATCAGCAAAAAAGTAGATAAGAAATATAAAGGAGCTGCAATGGGGATATATTCTACCAGTCAATTTCTCGGTGTTGCGTTAGGGGGGATACTAGGTGGATGGCTATTACAATTGAATAATGATAATTACATTTTTATTGTAGGAATGCTTTTTTGCACATTTTGGTTTTTAATAAACTTGAAAATAGATACTTCTATTTAAATTTAAATAAAATTTATTAAATTTTATGAAAAAATATTGTCTACCATAAAAAATTACAAATTTTCATAGAAAACAAAAATATAAAAAAAACAGTAAAATCTTTTCTTTATATATTAAAATTTTATGAGATTTATATATTAAAATATAAAAATATTAATTTATTAAAATTAATTTCAAAAAACAGTCAATATCATTTCCTATTTTAATATAAGTAGATTATTAATACTAATATCATTATTAATAGTCTAATAGTTTAAAATCATCTGTTAATAAAAAGAATATAAAAAATAAACATAAATTTTATTAAAAAAAATGATACTGTATTACTTAATGCTTTATTTTGGAAAACAAAAATAATGATATTTAAAATGCTAAAACTATCATTTACAAAAAAAATAAAATGGGTACAAAATCGTATCAATCAAATATTATTAAATCACTTTAAAAACCTTCCATTTAATCAAACAAAACTTGTTGCAGCCATGAAATATGGAACATTAATTGGTGGGAAACGACTTAGACCTTTTTTAGTATATACTATCGGTGAAATGTTAAATGTTTCCATAGAAAACCTAGACACACCTGCTGCAGCAATCGAATGCATTCATGCATATTCATTAATCCATGATGATTTACCTGCAATGGATAACGATTCTATACGCCGTGAAAAACCTACATGCCATATTGCTTTTGGAGAAGCACATGCAATCTTAGCTGGAGATGCATTACAAACACTAGCATTTGATATTCTATCAAATGCTCATATGCCTAATGTAAATAATCATCATCGTCTTGCTATGATACGTGAGCTAGTAAATGCTACTGGAGTAGCAGGCATGTGCAGTGGGCAAGCATTAGACATTGAATCAAATAAGGAGATCGATATAAATATATTAGAATGTATGCATTATAAAAAAACAGGTGCATTAATTCGAGCGGCAATTCGTATGAGTACATTAGCTTCTCATTATCAAGAAACAGAATTTTTAACATTATTAGATAATTACGCTAATACTATTGGTTTAATATTTCAAATGCATGACGATATTCTCGACATAATAAATGACACAAAATTTTTTAAAAAAAATCAATACACCAATAAAAAAAACAAAAAAAATACTTATCCACTATTAATAGGTCTTGAAGAAACTAAAAACAAAATAAAAATTTTATATAAACAAGCATTGAATATTCTTAATATATTAGAAAAAAAATATGAATTTAACATAACAACATTAAAAATGTTTACACACTTCATGATAAAACGCAAAAATTAATTTTCCGAATCTACAAATATGACACATATATAATGATATAAAATTTTTAAAATATTTTCCTATTATTTCAATAAACAATAATAATTATTACATTAAAAAAATATGAGTATTGATATCACTTCTTATCCAATTTTATCATTAATAAATACACCTAAAGAATTAAGGCTTTTACCAAAAAAAAAATTAGGGCAATTATGTCAAGAACTAAGAGAATTTTTATTAAAAACTATCAGTCTTTCCAGTGGACATTTTGCTTCTGGATTAGGTACTGTCGAATTAACTGTTGCTTTACATTATGTATACCAAACACCATTTGATAATATTATTTGGGATGTAGGGCATCAAGCATATCCACACAAAATATTAACCGGGCGTAGAGATACTATTTACACAATAAGAAAAAAAAATGGTTTACACCCATTTCCCTGCCGCACAGAAAGCGAATATGACAGTTTTAGCGTTGGCCATTCATCTACTTCTATAAGTGCAGGCCTAGGAATGGCAGTAGCTTCAGAATATGAACATAAAAATAGAAAAACTGTTTGTATAATTGGTGATGGAGCAATTACTGCAGGTATCGCTTTTGAAGCCATGAATCATGCTGGTGATATTCATAAAGATATACTAGTAATTCTTAATGATAACAAAATGTCTATTTCAAAAAATGTTGGTGCACTAAATCATCATTTATCACAAATTTTATCTGGTAATTTATATACTAGTTTACCTGAAGAAGAAAAAAAACTATTTTCTAATATACCATTAATTAAAGTTTTTTTGCAAAAAATCAAAAAAAATATTAAAGAAAAAATAATCCCAAGTACTATGTTTGAAAAATTAGGATTTAATTATATCGGACCAATTTATGGTCATGATGTACTAAAATTAGTAGAAACATTAAAAAATATTCGCAAACTAAAAGGTCCACAACTTTTGCATGTAATCACAAAAAAAGGAAAAGGTTATGCACCAGCTGAACAAGATCCAATCACCTGGCATGCTGTACCTAAATTTAATTTATCAACTTATTCTTTACCAAAGAATCATAATACTCAAGTAACTTTTTCACAAATTTTTGGTGATTGGTTATGCGAAGAGGCCGCCACAGATCCTAAATTAATAGCAATTACACCAGCAATGAGAGAAGGATCAGGCATGAATAAATTCTCAGAAACCTATCCAAAACAATATTTTGATGTAGCTATTGCTGAACAACATGCTATTACTTTTGCAGCAGGGCTTGCTATCGGTGGTTATAAACCTGTTGTTGCAATTTATTCTACTTTTTTACAACGCGCATATGATCAAGTGATTCATGATGTAGCTATTCAAAAATTACCCATTCTTTTTGCTATTGATAGAGCAGGTATAGTTGGAGAAGACGGACAAACGCATCAAGGTGCTTTTGATTTATCTTTTTTACGTTGTATACCTAATATGATTATTATGTCCCCAAGCAATGAAAATGAATGTCGACAAATGTTGCATACTGGGCATCATTACAGAAACGGGCCAATAGCAATTCGCTACCCAAAAGGTGGGGGATCAGGTGTTGTCACTTTAGAACCTTTATCAAAAATAAAAATTGGTAAAGGTATAATTTGTAGAAAGGGAAAAAAAATTGCAATTCTTAATTTTGGCACATTATTAATTGAAGCTATGAAAGCAGGGGAAATACTTAATATAACCGTTGTTGATATGAGATTTGTAAAACCTTTAGATGAAAAATTAATACTACAAATAATAAAAAAACATACATTATTAGTAACGTTAGAAGAAAATTCCATTATCGGAGGAGCTGGTAGTGGTGTTAATGAATTTTTAGTAAACAATAATCATATGGTACCTATCATTAATCTTGGATTACCAGATCAATTCATAAAACAAGGCAATAAAAAAGAAATACAAGCCGATTTGGGGCTTCATTCAACAGGAATAATACAATCAATTAAAAATTTTTATTATGAGAAACAAAAAAAACATGCAGAAAAATAATACCAATAAAATATTAAAAAAACTAAAAAAATAATATAAAATACTGGATACTTAATAAAGTAATAACAGAAAAAAAAGCTGCTATTACATCATCTAACATAATACCAAAACCTCCTAATATTTTTTTATGAAACCAAATAATAGGCCAGGGCTTTAATATATCAAAAAACCGAAAAATTATAAATGCCATTAACACCCAATATATATTAATAGTATTAATAGACATAAGTGTCAACCACATCCCAATAAATTCATCCAAAACAATACTACTATGATCGTATACTTTTATATCATCTGAAATTTTTTGGCAAATAGTAATACCTATAAAAAAACAAAAAACAATAATAAAAAAACACCACCAGATAGGTAATAACCAATACATTAATAACCAAAATGGAATAGCAACTAATGATCCTGTTGTTCCTGGGGCAATAGGAGATAAACCACTACCAAACCCCATTCCAAATAGATATAAGGGATGAAAAATAGTCGAAAAGAAATTTTTATCCATAATCTTAAAATTTATTTAAATATTTTTATAAAAAATATACTTTTAAAGTATACGATTTATTGTATTTTAAAATAAAAAATATTGTTTATTAGAAATATTATTATATATAAAATCTTAAAAACCTATATTCAAACAATATAAATAATTTTTGATTGTATTAAAATAACTGCGCAAAAAAATAGTTTTTTTACTAATATTTTTAGAAATCATACACAAATAAAAAAAAAGATTTACAGTATTTATTTATAAAAATTTTATAAATAAAATTAAAAAATTCTCTTAAAAAAATATTGTTTGTGTATACTGATCAAAATTATTTTTTACGTGCAATATTAACAACTTTATCTAAAACAGCATTAATAAATGTATGGCTTTTTTCTGCACCAAACATTTTTGCTAATTCAATAGCTTCATTAATAATAACTTTATAAGGTACATCATTACAATAATAAAGTTCAAAAATAGCTAAACGTAAAACAGACTTTTCTATATAACCAAGTTGCTTCATATGATGAAAAAGATAAGGAGTAATTTTTTCATCTAATTCAGAAACATGATTTGAAACTCCAGTGACTAATTCATGAAAATAAGAAATATCAACATTAGACATATCCTGTTCAGCAAAAAAACCTATTTTGATATCATCAATACTATTTCCTGATAATTCCCAAGAGTAAATTGCTTGCACAGCACACTCTCGTGCTCTATGACGAGTACTAGATTTCACAAACTTTTCCATTTTTTAAAAAAATAATCTTTATTAACTTTTAATATCATGAATTATATTAATCATTTCAAGTACTGATAAAGCAGCATCTACACCTTTATTTCCAGATTTTGTACCTGAACGCTCAATTGCTTGTTCAATATTTTCTGTTATCAAAACTCCAAATCCCACAGGGATATTAGTTTTCATAACAATATTAGCAATTCCAGAACTACATACATCAAAAAGATATGAAAAATGTTTTGTTTCACCACGTATAATAGTAGAAAGTGCAATAATCCCATCATATTTTTTTGTATCTGATAATGTTTGAATTATTAAAGGAAGTTCAAAAGCTCCAGGTAACCAGACTACCGTTATATTTTCTTGTTTTACTAAACCAATACGTTCTAAAGTATCGATAGCTCCCTTCAATAAGCTACTATTTACAAAATGATTACAACGTGCGATGGCTATTGCTATACGAGCTTTTGGTGCTGTTACAAAACTTTTTATAATATGCATAAACTCTCTCTTTATGATCTAAATTATATTAATATTTTTATATTTTTATATTGATTTAATTTGATAAAAAATTAAATATATCACTAATATTTTTTGTGTACGTGCATAAATTGCTCTAATATTTTTATTTTAATCAGATTTTTTTATAATGGTTGAAGTCTTAAACGTACATCAAAACCAATGCATTCAACATTAATAAATTTAAACAAAGTAGCATTGCTTATTTGTTTTAATGCTGGGATTTTAAATAAACCTTTTGCCTGCTCACCTAAAATTTTAGGTGCAATATAAATAATTAGTTCATCAATTAATTTTAATTGTAATAAAGCACCAGCTAATGTTGGTCCACTTTCAACAAAAATTGAATTTATATTTTGTTTGCCAAGTTCTGTCATCATTAACATCAAATCAAATCCCTGTTTATAACTAGGCATAAAAATTTCTTTTACATGATTCATCCAATTTTGTAAGATTGGCTTAGAACGAATTAACCAACACTCTCCCGCAACTTTTGTAATTATATGTTCTGAAGTCACTTTATTATTTCTATCTAAAACAATTCTTATTGGCTGTCGAATGTTTTTTTTAGGATAAATATTTTTTAATTTAGATGTAAAATCTTCCCATCTAACATTCAAAGCAGGATTATCACTAACAACCGTACTACTAGTGGTTAAAACCGCACTGGCTTTCGCTCTAAAAGTTTGTACATCTTTTCTTGCTTCAGAAGAAGTAATCCATTTACTTGCACCTGAAGCAAGTGCTGTCTTACCATCAAGTGATGCCGCCAATTTAAGTTGTACATATGGCAGACCTGTACGCATTCTTTTTAAGAAACCTCTGTTTAAATCTTCTACTTCATCGATTAATAAACCGTGTAATACTTTTATTCCAGCTTCTTCTAATTTTAATAAACCACGGCCTTGAATTTTTGGATTTGGGTCTTTCATAGAAACACAAACACAACTTATACCGGCATCGATTAAGGCATCAACACAAGGGGGGGTTTTACCATAATGAATACACGGTTCTAATGTAATATAAGCTGTTGCACCTTTAGCTTTTCCTCCAGCCATTTTCAAAGCATTAATCTCAGCATGTGATTCACCTGCTTTATAATGAAAACCTTCTCCAACAATTTTTCCATTATCAACAATGACACACCCAACATTAGGATTTGGCGAAGTGGTAAATTGTCCTTTTTTTGCTAAATATAATGCACGATACATAAAATTTTTATCATACAATATCATTTTTAATCCTGTAAAGCAGCAATTTCTTTACAAAATTCACGTATATCTTCAAAATTACGATATACAGAAACAAAACGTATATAAGCAACTTTATCTATTTTTTTTAATTCTGCCATTACTATTTTCCCTATTATATTTGAAGAAATTTCCTGTTCTCCTATTTTTCGTAAAAATAATTTCACATTATTAATAGCTGTTTCTACAGCATCAGAACTTATAGGAAGTTTTTCTAATGCTTTTTGCATACCTTTTCTTATCTTATCTTCATCAAATAATTCACGTATATTATCATTTTTTACTACAAGAGGCATAACTAATGCTGCCACTTCAAAAGTAGTAAAACGTGCGTGACAGATAATACATTCTCTACGACGACGAATTTTTAAACCATCTCCAAGTAAACGTGAATCAATAACTTTAGTATCAAAAGCATTACAAAATACACAATGCACACAATTTCCTTATTTTATTTTGTTAAAATACATCAATAAATTTTAATCAATTTAAATAAGTAAAAAAATCACTAAACTTAACAATATTTTTTTTAAAATTTATTATCTTTTTCTTTTAATGTAATTAAATGTTTTCGTTGTATTCCCATAATTAACACTAATGAAGAAGCAACATAAATTGAAGAAATACTTCCAATAATCACACCAGTAAAAAACACCAATGAAAATCCTTGAAGCATTAAACCACCAAACATATAAAGCATTACCACTACCAATAAAGTACTTATTGATGTAATCAATGTTCTTTTTAATGTTTGCGTTAAGGAAATATTAACTATCATATCAGACGATACGTTATACATTTTATAAAAATTTTCACGAATACGATCAAAAATAACAATACTATCATTTAATGAATACCCAATTACTGACATTAATGAAGCAATGATGGTCATATCAATTTCAATATGAAATAATGATAATATCCCTAATATAAAAATCACATCATGTATTAATGCAATTACAGTAGCAGATGCTAAACGCCATTCAAAACGCACACTAACATAAATTAAAATACCAACAAAAGCAGATATAATAGCTATTAATCCCTTTGTAACTAGTTCATCTCCTACACTTGGTCCTACAAATTCAATTTTTTTTAAAAATGCTTTATTATCAATATCTTTATGAATTATAGAAATAATTGATTTATCATTTTTTTCATTTTTTAAATCTTGATTAGGAGGCAAGCGAATTACAATATTATGAACACTACCAAAATTTTGAATTAATATTTTTTTATTACCATAAAACATCAAAGTTTCTCTAATTTTATCTAGATTTACCAATTTACTCAAATTAATTTCAACAACTGTACCACCAGTAAAATCTAATCCAAAACAAAAACCTTTTAATGTAATAATCGTCAGTGAAATAATTAATATAACCATTGAAATAAAAAACGCAAAATAGTTTAAAGACATGAAGTCAATAATTTTACATTTATTATTTATGTTATTTAAATCATTTGCTGCATTACTTTGCAACACAATCAAATTCCTGAAAAATATCTTAAATAGACAACTTTTTAAGTCGTTTACCACCATATAGTAAATTTACAATAGCACGAGTAAATATCATTGTAGTAAACATAGATGTCACAATACCAATAATTGTCGTAACAGCAAAACCTTTTATAAAACCTGAACTTACTACATACAAAATTATTGATGTAATACCAGTAGTTAAATTGGCATCTACTATACTAGAAAACGAACCTTTATAACCTTCATTGATAGCATGTTGCACAGAAAGACCATTTTTTAACTCTTCTTTAATACGTTCATTAATTAAAACGATAGCATCAACAGATATAGCAACAATTAAAATAATACCAGCAATTCCAGGCATAGTTAAAGCAACTCCTGGTAACACAGACATAATAGCAACTATCAATATTAAATTTATTAATAAAGCAAAACTTGCAATAACACCAAACTTACGATAATAGGTTATTACAAACAACATAGAAACTAATAAACCTGAAAATGATGCTTTAATGCCTTCTTTAATATTTTGCAATCCTAATAATGGTCCAATTGTAATTTCCTGAATAATTTGAATAGGTGAAACCAATGCACCAGACCTTAATAATAAAGATAATTGGCGAGCTTCTGTTGGATTACTAATACCAGTAATACGAAATTTATTACCAAAATAACCAGAAATTCTTGCAATATTAATGATTTGTTCATCTTTTACTAAAATAATATCACCATTAGTATTTTTTTGTCCAGTATCTCGATATTCCACTAATAAGGTTGCCATAAGTTTATTTTGATAATCACGCGTAAAATTAGACATAATAGAACCACCTATATTATCTAAACTAATATTAACCTGTACATTGCCTATGTCATCAAAATCATATTTTGCATTAATAATATGATCACCAGTTAAAATTATTTTCTTGTACAGTAGCACAGACTGACCATCACGAGTATATTTTATTTCTGAATCATCAGGAACATGAAAACTATCCATAATAGAATTATTAGCATCCATATTGACTAATCTAAATTCTAACATAGCCGTTGCATTCAAAATTCTTTTTGCTCTTGCCGTATCTTGAATACCAGGTAATTCAACAACAATGTGATCACCTTGACGTTGTATCAATGAGCCCATAATTCCTAATTGATTAACACGATTACGAATAATTTTAAGATTTTGAGATAACACATCATTTCGAGTTTTATCAATTCTTTCATTTTTCATTAATGCAATTAATTTATTATTGGTAACTTCAAAAAAGAAATCATTATAAATGTTTTTTAAATAATTTCTGGATTTTAAACATTCATAACTATTGCGAAATCGCACTTCAATACCATAATTATTAATTTTACGTATACTTGAATATGGTAACTTTTGTGCACGTAAATCATTGCTAATGCTATCCATCGTATTTTCTTGTAACTTATTTAAAATTTTATTAATATCCATTGATATTAAAAAATGCACACCACCACGTAAATCCAAACCTAATTTCATAGGTTCAGCACTTAAAAATTTTAGCCAATTAGGTGTTGCAGGTGCTAAATTTAATGCAATAATATACTTATTTCCTAATTGAGATAATAAAATTTCTCTTGCATTAAGTTGTAAATTTACATTATCAAAACAAATAAGAATTTCATCATGTTGTAATTTTATAGATTTAATCTTTATTTTTTCTTTTTTTAAAGTATTAACAATTTGATTGAAAATTGCTTCATTTGCAAAATTTTCTCTTACTCCAACAATTTGAATAGCTGGATCTTCCCCAAAAAGATTTGGTAGTGCATAAATTATACTAATAATGCAAACACTTACTATAAAAAAATTTTTCCACAAAGGATAACGATTTAACAAAATTTTTCTCTATAAAATTCAAAATCAAATAAATTTCATTGTACCTTTTGGCAAAACTGCTGTAACAAAATCTCGTTTAATAGTCACTTCATTGGTATCATTTAATGCAAGAATAATATAACCTGTTTCAGATATTTTCATTACACGCCCAATAATTCCACCTGTTGTTAATATTTCATCACCTTTAGAAATAGAATCTATTAATTTTTTATGTTCTTTAGCCCGTTTTTGTTGTGGCCGCAATATTACAAAATAAAAAATTAATCCAAAAATAACTAACATAATAATCAAAGAATAAGTGTTTTCCTGAGCTCTAACATCTGCTAGAGCCATTGCTTCAGAAATAAAAAAATTCATCGAAAAGTTTCCTTATTGCAATCATCAATAACTATAAAATTAATTATATTTAATGTAATGACATGTATATTTGAAAAAATAACGTTTATAGAAATCAAAAATTCATAATCATAAAATTAACATCATATATTATTTTATATTTTTTTGAAAAATTAGGTATATATACTAATTTCAATAAAAATTAAATAAAAATATCAGATACAAAAATAAAACTCTTTAATACTCAATAAAAATCCAATAAAAAAGTGCAGTTATTTAAAAAAAATACTAAAATTTTCATATAAAATGTAAAAAATAAGATTATTTAAATCGAAATGAAATTTATGACCTTTTAAATGATATTAACATTTTTCACCAATAATAAATTTTTCTTATTTCTATAATTTTTATTAAAAAAGCACATATTTTAAAATAAATTATTAATAAAAATAAAAAATTTTGTTAAAAAATTTACTTTGCTCTTAATAAAGTTTTGCTCTTAATAAAGTGTACGTTAAAAAACGTTAATTTGTAATCTACAATATTATAAAGATATCATGAACAATATCTTATCAAGATAATTTTAAAAAAATGCTTAAAATATATTTAAATATAACATATTTTTTTTCTAAAGAAAATCATAAAAACTTTACTTTAATAACATCTAAAAAAATCTATCTATTAATTTTATAATTTTATTAAATAATTTTATTTTATATATAAAAAACATCAAAATAAAAGTTAAAAAAATGAATTTTTAGTAAATTACTATTTCATTTTCATCAATAATCAAAAAATCAATATTTATGTTAAAAAAAGTTTATCTGTTAAACTATTATATCTATATAATAAAGAAATTTATTTTTGAAAATTTGCTACAGTTTATTTATCTTTTATATAAAATTATTCCTGTAGTATCTAATTATACTTTTTTAAAAAAATAAAATAAATTCATTAAAATTTTTAAGATCATTTTTTGATGTCATGTTTGTATTTTATAGTTATAATTCAAAAAATTAGAAAAATTTTATTTTTAATCAATATCTATTAGTATTTTATTATCGATAAAAAATTCATAAAACTTAATGAATTAATTATGTAGTCAAAAAACTCATTTTCTTTATAATCAATAAAAATTCTCTATTTTCTTTTTTTTATAAAACTTAAAATAATAAAAATTTAAAAATAAAAACTTTAATAATTAAAAATCTATAACAAAAATAATAGCACTATAAAAAATCAAATTAGCAACTGAAATAAGTTATAAAAAAATTTAAACATAAGTGACAATAAAAAAACAAATTTAAAGAACAAATATCAAAAAATTTTTTAATATAAAAATCTCATAAATTTCAAATGTTTTAAAAATTACATAAAAATAAAAATATCTTTTTATAAGTATTTAACCAAAAAAATAAAAATTTACTAACAATAAAAAACATCGATTTTTTTATAGTACTTATATTTATCATAAAATTACTTATTTATCAAAAAATAAAAAAAATATAATATATAGTTTATAATTTTTTCTTAAAAGATCAAAACAATAATTGCAAAAATAACTGAAATAAAACTTTTTAAGAAAAATGGAAAAATAAAATTTAATACATTTAGCACACTACATATCAAAATTATTAACATTTTTCATGTAATTATTATGTAATGAATCCTTCTACCATTAAGAAACTTAATTAATAAATGAATCAAATACCCATATGGATAAATATTCATTAATAATAGATAAAAAAATCTATAAAATTATTTAAATTTAAATTTTTTATTATAAAAAACAACAAAAAGAAAAGTTAAAGTACCATAAAAATAGCAAATAAAGACAAATATACCAGTAAATATAAACCTAAAAACAAATTATATAAAACAAAAAATAAATCCTCTTTAAAAACCTACCTTAATTGCCAAAAGTATATTTTGCATAGGTATGACAATATCTACTTAGTGCTTGCATAAAATAGCAATTTACCATTATTAAAACTACATTGAAATTATAATATATAAAAAATATACAAGAATTAACAGTAAAACGGCAAATAATCTAATATAAATTAAGAGATAAAAAAATAAGTTTTCCTAAAATGAAAAACAGTATTTATCAAAAAACTAAAAAAATATCACATTCAAAATATTGATTATAGTAAAAATTGATAAATACCTGTGTACAATTTTTTTAAAAAAATAAAATCTACTAGCTAACCAAAAAACAGATTCAATCCATAAAAAATCTAATGTAATTTTTTTTATCGGAAATGAAAGATAATCCTAAAAAATCTAAAAATCGTCTTAAATAACTTAACATATTGATAAAATTAAAAAATAAAAATACAAATTTTAAAATACCTATTCTTCTTTATGGTTTAAAGGAAATCTAACTTAAGAAAAAATTATTATATTTTTGAGTATAGAAAATAATATCCTATATTTTTATCCTGATAGATAAAAATACAATAAAATCAAAGAGTAATATTTTATATCTATTAGTACACTAATCTATGCGATATTGCTATATAAATTTACAAAGTTCACATAAACTGCTAGAAAACTATAATAAATGTTATTATTAATATTCATACTTTTTACAATTTATAATCAAAGCATCATTTAATAACGATTTTTCTTTTGCTATAAATAATATAAAAATTATAAACCCTAAAACTAAAATTTATTTAAAATTTAAATTTTATATAACAATTATTTTATTAATCTTTTAATATTTATGAAACTTAAAAAATAACATATTTTTATTTTCTGAAAACCATATTTTTTTATTGGAAAATATCTATATTTAAAAAATATTTATCATATATATTGATAATAATCAAAAATTTATTTTTAATAAATAATTGCATATTGTTAAATATATTATATATATCATTTTTATAAATAATATGTTTTCTAAAAAATAGAAATACCGCTAGCAAAAAATAAACGTAATATAAACAAAAATTATACTAATAATATATTATTGTGATTGTTTAATAAAAATAAAATTAATAATAAAAATTATTATAATATCTTAATACAAAAAATTACGATTTTATTCTAATTTTTAAAATTAAAAATAACAATAATTATGTTACAATATTTTAACAAAAAATATCTAATTTTTTAAATTTTATAAAAATTGTAAATTTCTGCCATAAAAATATTTTTTATAAAATTAATCTCGAATAACACATAAACATATAATCACGTATAATAATCACTTATAAAGTATACAAAATAAAAAAATACTATTAAAAGAATATATTCTTTATAGTAAAATTTATAAAATAATATTATAAAAAATATTTTTTATTTTTTAATTTAACATTTTATTTTATATTTTATTATTAAATATGACAATTTTATTTAAAAATTAAAAAAATGATTGCTAATTATTATCATCACAGTTTTGTATAAAAAAAATCATGATTAAATTAATACTAACTATACTATTTTATTGCTTTTGAATGAAAATAATATTTTAGTTAAAATTACAATAATTATATTTAAAAACCATTTTTGAAAAGATAAAAAAATCAAATATATTTTTTAATTTTTAAAAATCTTAAAAAATTTTTAATAAAATATTTATAAATAAACTATACTTAAATTATTTTAATATAAATTATATATTTACAATATCGCTACTTATTTTTTATCATTAAAAATTTAAAATAAAAAATCTATTTCATCAAAACAACGTATAAAAATAATTCTTTATTAAAAAATCAGGCATATGTACCACTTTAAAGAATATCAATTTAAATATTTATTTTATAATGTATTATAAAGTATATTAAATTAATAATTAATATAGAGCATTTTTACCATTTCAGAATACAAATGTATATAAATTTTGTTAAAAATATTTTTATTTTTTAATATTAATATACTAAAATATAATATATTATAAAAAATATAGAAAAATTTCTCCAACTATTAATCCGAAGATAAATGATTGATTTATAAAATCAATTATTAAAATATCAACATCTACCACATAAATTAAAATTAAAATTTCAAAAATCCATATCAAAAATTATTTAAAATTACCATGAAAATATTTACAATATATCATATAACTTAATCTAATTACATTAACATAAAAATATTATTTCTAAATTCTATTTTTTGGAGAAAAACATGAAATATCCGTTAATTATAGGAAATTGGAAACTTAATGGTAATACTAAAATAGTAAAAAACTTTATGCAAAAAATATGTAACACATTAAAAAATGTTACTTTTTGTAAAATAGTAATTGCACCACCAATACCATATTTAATTGCAGCAAAAAAAATTTTAAATGGCAGTAACATAGAACTGTGTGCACAAAATGTTGACATAAACCTTTCCGGTTCCTTTACAGGTGAAATTTCTGCAAAAATGCTAAAAGATATTGGAATAAAATATATTATTATTGGGCATTCAGAACGCAGAATACATCATAAAGAAAACAATTCTTGTATTGCAAAAAAATTTTCTATTGTAAAATCGCAAGGATTAATACCAGTACTTTGTATTGGTGAAAATCAAGAAGAATACAATTGTGGAAAAACAAAGGCGGTTTGTATACATCAAATTGATCAGGTATTAAATATTTTAGGTGTTAATGCTTTTGAAAATAGTGTTATTGCTTATGAACCAATTTGGGCAATTGGCACAGGAAAAGCAGCTACCCCAGAACATGCTCAAAAAGTACATCAATTTATTCGTCAACATATAGGTAAAAAAAATCTTACTATTGCAAAACAAATTATTATTCAATACGGAGGATCGGTAAATGAAAATAATGCTAAAGATTTTTTTATACAATCCGATATTGATGGTGCATTAATTGGAAAATCATCATTGAAATCTGATATTTTTTCTAGCATTGTCAAAATTGCTGTATCAGAAAAAATTAATGCTAATTTAGCAATACAAAAATAATTTATCTCTAAAAAACTGAAATTATATTTTTACTTTTTTTATTATCAATCATACTTATAAAAAATCTTTTAAGTTAATAAATATAATTTATTTCATATGACAAATAATTTTAAAAACATAAAATAAAATATTAGATATATAAATAATTCAATAAAAATTAATTAAAATATTTATCCATTTAATTCAAAAAATATTATTTTATAAAATATACAATCAAGTATGTATTCAAGAATATTACCATTAAATCTTTTCAAGAAAAATATATTTCCTATTTAATCTAAAATAAAAAATAAATAACCTATAAAAAATAATTTTTAGTTTTTTTTATTATATATAAATTTTTAGAAAAAATCACAAAAATTCATATATGAATTTTTATTAAAAAATATTAAATATATATTTAATAAATATCATTACTGCAAATATCAATAATTTTTACAAAAATTATTGATATTTTTCTTGATTATATGATTTACTTTACAGTACGTAATGTTGGAAATAAAATGACATCACGAATAGAATGACTATTCGTCAATAACATTATCATGCGATCAATACCAATACCTAACCCAGCTGTTGGAGGCAATCCATGTTCTAAAGCTAAAATGTAATCCTCATCATAAAAAATATTATCTTGATGATCTTCATCATTTTTTTGACGAATTTGATGAACAAAACGTTCAGATTGTTCTTCTGGATCATTTAATTCAGAAAAACCATTGCAAATTTCATGTCCAGCAATAAATAATTCAAATCTATCTGCAACAAAAAAATTCTTATCACTATGACGCGCTAAAGGAGATACTTCTGTAGGATATTCAGTAATAAACGTTGGTTGAATTAAATGATGTTCAACTTTTTTACTAAAAATTTCAGATTGTAAACGCCCTAATCCCCAATGTTTTTTTGCTTGAATATTAAATGATTTTACAATTATGTTTATTTTATCGAGATTATCTAAATCAGTTATATTGATTTCAGTACAATATTTACTTATTGCCTCCTTCATTGTCATTTGCAAAAAAGGTTTTCCAAAATCTAATAAATAATCACCATATTTTATTTGTGCAGTTCCTAACACTTCTTGTGTAACAGTATAAAATAATTCTTCAACTAACAAAATAAGATCTTTATAATCGGCATAAGCCATATAAAATTCCATCATAGTGAATTCGGGATTATGCCAAGATGAAATACCTTCATTACGAAAATTACGATTAATTTCAAAAATTCGCTCAAATCCACCAATAACCAAACGTTTTAAATAAAGTTCTGGAGATACACGTAAATACATATCAATGTTCAGTGCATTATGATGTGTAACAAATGGACGAGCAGAAGCACCACCAGGTATCACCTGCATCATAGGTGTTTCAACTTCCATAAAATTTTTACTAAGCATAAAATTTCTTAAAACAGAAAGTATTTTTGAGCGAATCATAAAAATTTTTCGTGATCTATTATTTACAATTAAATCTAAATAGCGTTGTCGATAACGTATTTCTTGATCTGTAAGTCCATGAAATTTATCTGGTAATGAACGCAATGCTTTTGTTAATAAATAAATTTTATGACAACGTATTGTTAACTCACCTGTCTTGGTTTTAAATAATTTACCTCTAACACCTACAATATCCCCCAAATCTAATTTCTTAAATTTTTTTTGATAAATATCTTCATTCAAATCATCAGAAGAAACATAAATTTGAATACAACCACCCATATCTTGTAAAGTAACAAAAGAAGCTTTCCCCATAATCCTTCTTGCAATCATCCTTCCTGCAACAGAAAATTCAAGATTTAAATTCATAAGAACATTACAATCTTGATGATTATATTTTATATATAAATCACTAGATAAATACTCACGACGAAAATTATTAGGAAAAGCAGTATTATCATCACGCAATTGCATTAACTTATCGCGACGAGATTTAAATGTAATATTTTTTAAATCAACAAATTCTTTTTTATCTTCTTTTTGAAACATTTTTTCCTCTATAACCCTGCTTTTAAACTTGCTTCAATAAATTCATCTAGATCACCATCTAAAACAGCTTGTACATTATAATTCTCAACACCTGTTCGCAAATCTTTAATTCGAGGGTTATCTAATACATAAGAACGAATTTGACTACTCCAACTAATATCGGCTTTATTTTTTTCTAATTTTTCTTTATCAGCATTTTTCTTTTGAATTTCTAGTTCACATAATTTAGCTTTTAGTCTTTTTAACGCTTCCTCTTTATTTTTATGCTGTGACCTATCATTTTGACATTGAGTAATAATTCCAGTAGGAATATGGGTAATTCTTACTGCTGACTCCGTTTTATTTACATGTTGACCCCCAGCTCCTGATGCTTTATACACATCAATTCGCAAATCTACTGAGTTAATTACAACATCAACGGAATCCTCTGTTTCAGGATAAACAAAAACAGAACTAAAAGAAGTATGACGACGTTTATTTGAATCAAAGGGACTTTTACGCACTAACCGATGGACTCCTGTTTCAGTGCGCAGCCAACCATAAGCATATTCACCAATAACTTTTATTGTTGCAGATTTTATACCTGAAATATCGCTATGTGAAATTTCAATTATTTCTGTTTTGAAATTTTTTGAATCAGACCAACGCAAATACATTCTCATTAACATATGAGTCCAATCTTGTGCTTCAACACCACCTGAGCCAGACTGCAAATCGAGATAACAATTATTAAAATAACATGCTTCTGAAAAAATATTATAAAATTCTAAATCTTTAATTTTTTTTGTAAGATTATCTAATTCAATCATTAAATATTTAAAGATTTCTAAATCATTAGATTCTACAGCTACTTCAAAAAATTCAAATATGTCTAATGAATTATTAATCAAAAAATCAATTTTTTTTACTATTATATTAAGTGAAGAATGTTCTTGACTTAAGAATTGAACTTTTTTAAAATTTTCCCATGTTTTTTGTTTTTTAAGTTCTTTTTTTATTTCTTCTAACCGATATTTTTTTTGGTCATAATCAAAGACACCTCTTTAAAATATTAATCCGTCTATGCACATCTTGTATTTTATTTTTTATTACATTACTGTCAAACATATTTCTTATCTTATTCAATAGCTATTAAAAAAATTATAAAATATATATTCATTCTTATGTAATTCCATATTATAATATAAATATAATATGGAAAATTTTAAAAAATACTTCATAACACAAAAATTTTTATTAAAAAATAGTTAATTAAAATAAATCTCTTAAGAAAACCATATCTTTAATTTCAATACTACAATATCAATATCACAAATTATTAATATTATATTTTAAATAATTATATTTTAAATATAAACACCATTTATCTTTTACTTAATTTAAAAATATTTAAAATAAAACACATTACATTTTTTTATAATACATAAATTATTTTTATAATATTGCTTTAAAAGCATAATACATATAAAAATTACCATTTTTTTAATTATTGATAAATAATAAACTATTTATACTATACAAAAAAATCTAATAAATAGATTATGCAATAATATGGATTCATTCTTAATGATAAAAAATATATTTAAAATCACAAAAATATTTACAAAATACAAATTTTTATCTCTTTTTTAATAAAAATAGATTTATGAATCTAACAAATGCTGATACAATATGCAAATCAATTGATTATAGACTCTGCAATAAAAACGCATTTTATGAAATATCTATATAATATTTTTTTATATCAACATATAATTTATATTAAATATATAAAATAAAAAATTGTTAAAAATACTAATATTTTCTATATTAACATCTTCAATTAAATTTTATGTCATATATTTAAAAAATCCAAAATATTTTTTAATTTAATATTTCGTAACATTTTAGAAAAATAAAAATATATTAGTACACAGAAGCATTGTTTTTAAAAAAAATATAAAATATACAAATAATTTTCTAGTAAAAATATTTTTTAATTTAATATTTCGTAACATTTTAGAAAAATAAAAATATATTA